>JAPHRO010000027.1 GCA_026195895.1 Gammaproteobacteria bacterium | reverse complement strand
TTTATCTACCAGATTTAAGCTTGCTTTATATTGCTGTTTTATCCAGTTACTGGTGTTGAGTGTCTTGTGCGATAGACGGCCATTAATAATTGCAATTGGAATATGATTACTATGGCATTGCTGGTATAGCAGTGGCCATAGTTCTGTTTCCATAACTATAGCGATAGACGGTTTGATGGCTTTTATAAAACGAGACACGCTGCCGTATGTATCAATGGGTAAATAGCAATGTTTTGTATTGAGTAATTTATTTTTGTTGACGATAAAAGCACCAGTGGGCGTGTTGGTGGTTATCAGAAAGTGCTGTTGGGGATAATTTATTTGTAATAGTTCTAATAAAGGCAGGAATGTATTAACTTCTCCAACGGAGGCGCAATGTATCCAGATCGGACTTTTGACGAAATCAGGAAAGGAAAAGCCCAGCCGTTGTTTGAAATAAGTTAATGATTTATAGCGCAGGCTGATTTTTAAAGTGTACAGGAAGAAAACGGGCCAGAGCAGTATGGTAATGACGCGATAAATCATTGTTGTTTTTTGTCCGGATAAATCGGAGCAACGCCGGCGGGTCTATTTTTATAACGTTTATGTACCCAGAGATATTGTTCTGGATTTTGCATAATGAGTGCTTCGATGGTTTGATTGATTCTAATAGCATCAGCTTTGTTATCATCTGTGGGGAAGTTTTCCAGAGCAGGCAGTATGGTCAGCGTATAACCCTGTCCGGCTGCTTTGCGCTTAATGAAATAAGGCACCACGGGTGCGCCGGAAATTTTGGCGAAACGCGCCGGTGCGGTTAATGCCGTAGCGTCTACCCCGAAGAAAGGCACGAACACTGTTTCTTTGCTGCCAAAGTCCTGATCTGGTGCATACCAGGCGGCATAGCCTTTTTTTAATCCTTTAACCAGAGTAATGGGTTTGTTACTGTTGACGACGGCTTTATATAACCGCGATCGGTGATAACGCATGAAGGCATCGAATAGCTTATTTTTTATTTTTTTATACATCACCTGAAAAGGCACGTGATGATTCAAAACAGGGCCGCCAATTTCCAGGCAGGTGAAATGAGCGGTGAGGATGATCACGCCTTTGTTTTTTTCTAATGCCTGATGCAGGTTTTCCAGGCCCTCTATTTCGCACAGGTTTAATAATCTTTCGTGTTCCCACCATGACAGGCCAAGTTCAAATGCGGCGACGCCAATATTTTTAATGCAGATTTTATTGAGTTGACGAATTTTTTTATCGGAAAGATCTGGAAAAGCAATGCGTAAATTTATTTCACCAATTTTGCGACGGGATGGTAAAGCAATATAAAGCACCTGGCCTAACAGCTTGCCGCAGACGACGATCCACGGCAGAGGCAGTTTTGCCATCAGGCGCATTAGTGCCAGGCCTAACCAGGTGGGCCAGTGACGTGGCGATAGATAGTCGCTGGGTTTTACGGCTTTAATAAATGCCACGGCGAAAGATTGTTAGTGCTCGAGCCATTGATTGATTTTCACGACATCCTGCATGGATAAAATGCCTGCGGCCTGTTTCAATCGAAGTGAATTCAAAATATAGGTATAACGTGTGCGCGCGTAATCCCGTTCGGCACGATATTGTTCACGTAATGAAGACAGTACATCGATCGAGGTGCGCGTGCCTACTTCAAATCCGGCCTGGGTTGCTTCATGGGCTGTCTGTGTAGAAATCAGTGCCTGTTTGAATGCTTTTACCTGCGCTATAGAGGTGGTGACGCCAAGATAACTTTCGCGACTTTGCTGCACCGTCTGGCGCAACGCCCTGTTCTGTAAGGCGCGGGCTTTTTCTTTATTGGCGATCGCCTGACGGGTTTTTGCACTGGTGAGTCCGCCGCTATAAATAGGTACGCTGAGCTGGACCATTATTGATGTGTCAGTGGTATCAGAAATAACCGATGAACCGCCATCGGGGCTGGTGTAATTATGTTGCGCGACTAAACCCAGTGAGGGGTAGTGATTCGATTTATCGATATCAATCTGTTTCTGTGCCGCCTGAAAAGCAAATTTAGCGGCCTGTAATTGCAGATTGTTTTTTCTGGCCGTGTCAGTCCACTGATCGATATTGGCGGGTTCAGGTATCAGCAGTGGCATGGTTTCAGTCAGTATATTGAGCGACTCCGGGGCTTCACCAATAATGCTGCGCAGTGTTTCACGGGTCGTTTCCAGCAGGTTTTTGGCTTCAATTTCATCAGCGACAGAAACGTCGTAGCGTGCCTGGGATTCTTTTACGTCGGTGATGGCGATCAGTCCAACGTCAAAGCGTTTCTGTGTCTGTTCTAATTGCTGGCCAATAGCTTTTTTTTCAGCGCGGGCAAATTTGAGGTTGTCCTGGGCGCCGAGTACATTGAAATAAGCATCGGCGACACGAACAATCAATGTCTGGCGCGTGGCTTCAATATTCGCTGTCGCAGCTGCAATATTAATGTCCGTTTGTTGCAGTGTCTTATAAATGCCATGGTTATACAGTGTCTGATTCAGCGACAGGCTATAGCCATCTGTATCAAAGCTGGTAGAGCCATTGGGTCGGAGACTAATATCCGAGCTATTTTCTGTTTCTGCGTTGGTATGTGTTTTATAAATGGAAAAATCAATACTTGGCAGTAGAGCCGATTTACTTTGTGGTCGTGTTTCCAGTATGCCCTGGTATTCGTATTCTGCGGCCAGAATATCAGGATCACTTTGCTGCGCCAGTTCCAGCGCCTGTAGAAAGTCGATAGCATTAGATGGTTGAGAAACTGCGGACAAAGTTAGCAGGCACAATACCCGAATGGATGTGGTCATTATTGTTTTCCAGTTAAAAAGTAAATTGTTCGTTGTTTTCCATATTGACCAGTGATTTGATAGAAGTTTCAAATAAAATTTGCTCAGCCCAGGCATTATCATCGGTACGGGTGATAAGCCGCGCAACCATGGCGGGGTCTTTGCCGGTAATAACGAACATGCGGCCGCCGATGGCGAGCGCTTTTTTATAAGATTCTGGTACTTCATTCATTGCGCCGGTGATGGCAATGACATCGTAGGATTTTTTGAAATCGGTATCATGGCTGGCATCGCCGGTGGACAGGTTTACATTGAAAATACCCTGCTCGACAAAACAGGCGGCTGCTTGCTGACTCAGATCTTCGTAGATGTCGATGCTATCGACCCTGGATCCCAGATGTGCCAGACAGGCGGTCAGGTAGCCACTGCCGGTGCCAATTTCCAGAATTTCATCGGTGGGCTGGATATCCAGAGCCTGTAACAGGCGGCCTTCCATAATCGGGTGCATCATGGCTTCATTGTGACCCAGCGGAATAGCGGTGTCGGCGTAGGCCAGATTCTTATAGGCTGCAGGAACGAATGCCTCACGTGGAATCTGCTCCAGGGTGCGGAGAATTTTGGGGTCCAGTACATCCCATGGGCGAACCTGTTGTTCCACCATGTTGAAACGGGCTTGGTCAAGATTCACGGCACTCATTTTATTGATCCCCTAAGTATTTCGTGAATCTCTGATTAAGTATGGTAAGAATCAGAGATTCACTGGCATTTTGTCTGATTCTAACCTGTGCGTTGATTCAAGGGTAGGTTTGTGGCGCGATTAGATATAAACTTAGGCTCAGCGAGGCTAGGGGTGCCTGTGTAGACAGTGCTGAGAAAAACCCTTAGTACCTGAACCGGTTAATACTGGCGGAGGGAAGCTTCGGTATCTCCATCATTTTGATTCTACCGTCGTTTCCCTCAGTCCATGAGGAGCAACAATGAGCGCAATCCCAGAAGATTTTATTAATAAGACAGCCAGGTTGTCTGAAGAAGTTACCCGTCCGTTTACCGGCTCCCGCAAGGTGTATGTGCAGGGCTCCCGTGCCGATATCAAAGTGGCGATGCGTGAAATTCAACAGGCGGATACCGCTGACAGCATCGGTTTTGAAAAAAACCCCCCAATCACCGTATATGATACGTCCGGTCCATTTACCGATCCTGAAATCGAAGTGGATTTAATGAAGGGTATGCCCGATGTGCGTGCAACCTGGATTGAGGAACGTGGTGACACAGAATTACTCGATGGGCCGACCTCGAAATACGGTACCGAGCGGCAGAATGATCCGGAGCTGGCGCATTTGCGCTTCGAGCATATTCGTCAGCCGCGTCGGGCCAAAGCGGGTAAAAATGTCACCCAGATGCATTATGCGCGACAGGGCATCATTACCCCTGAAATGGAATACGTGGCGATTCGTGAAAATATGCGCCTCAACGAAATGCGTAACGATCCTGCCTATAGCAGATTACTCAGGCAGCATCCCGGTGAAAATTTTGGTGCCAGTATTCCCGATGAGGTGACGCCGGAATTCGTGCGCGATGAGATTGCCCGCGGCCGCGCCATTATCCCCTGCAATATTAACCATCCCGAACTGGAACCGATGATCATCGGCCGCAACTTTATGGTCAAGGTGAATACCAATATCGGTAACTCGGCGGTGACCTCTTCGATCGAAGAAGAAGTGGAAAAAATGGCCTGGTCGGCCCGTTGGGGTGGCGATACCCTGATGGACTTGTCAACGGGTAAAAATATCCATGAAACCCGCGAATGGATACTCCGCAATGCACCCATGCCCATCGGCACCGTGCCGATTTACCAGGCGCTGGAAAAGGTGAACGGCAAATCCGAAGATCTGACCTGGGAGATTTTCAGAGATACCCTGATTGAGCAGGCTGAGCAGGGCGTGGATTATTTCACTATCCACGCCGGTGTGCGTCTGCAGTATGTGCCGCTGACCGCGGATCGCATCACCGGTATTGTCTCCCGTGGCGGTTCAATCATGGCCAAATGGTGTCTGGCGCATCATCAGGAGAGTTTCCTTTACACCCATTTCGAAGACATCTGTGAAATCATGAAAGCCTACGACGTGGCCTTCTCTCTGGGTGATGGTTTGCGTCCCGGCTCACTGGCAGATGCCAACGATGCCGCCCAGTTCGGCGAGCTGGAAACGCTGGGCGAGCTGACCAAAATTGCCTGGCAGCATGATGTGCAGGTGATGATTGAAGGCCCCGGTCATGTGCCGATGCAGATGATTAAGGAAAACATGGATAAGGAACTGGCCGACTGCTTTGAAGCACCGTTCTATACCCTGGGTCCATTAACCACCGATATTGCACCGGGTTATGATCATATTACTTCGGCTATTGGTGCGGCCAATATTGGCTGGTACGGCTGCGCCATGCTGTGTTATGTGACGCCGAAGGAGCATCTGGGCCTGCCAAATAAAGATGACGTGCGCGAAGGTATTATTACCTACAAAATATCGGCTCATGCAGCCGATCTGGCCAAGGGCCACCCCGGCGCGCAGTTGCGCGATAATGCCATGTCGAAAGCGCGCTTTGAATTCCGCTGGGAGGATCAGTTCAATCTGGGGCTGGATCCGGATCGCGCGCGTGAATACCATGATGAAACTCTGCCCAAGGATTCAGCCAAGGTGGCGCATTTCTGTTCCATGTGTGGACCGCATTTCTGTTCCATGAAAATCACCCAGGATGTGCGGGAATATGCCAAAGAACACGGCATGGCAGAAGGCGATGCCCTGAAAAAAGGCATGCAAGAAAAAGCACTGGAGTTTGTTAAACAGGGGGCTGAAATTTATACCAAATCCTGACGGGCATAAACTCCAGGTCTGCTAAATGCTTCGCATTATAAAAATAAAAAAACCGGTTAATTCCGGTTTTTTTATGTAGAAGCAACTATTATATAAAATGTTTCGCAGTAATTTTAAAATCAAAAATAGCCAGGGCTGGTTCAGCAAAAAATATGTCAGATTATTCGCCTGTTTTAAAACGCCAGATTGCCAGTTTTTTATCGGCTGTAGATATTGAAAAATCACCATGGAAAGAATTTCTGTCAGCGGTTGATCAGGCCTATGTAAAGTATGATGTTGACCAGCGTACCCTGGAGCATTCTTTAACCTTGAGCGCGGAAGAGCTGGTGCAGGCAAATGAGGAAATGCATGCGGTTTTTCAGGCGATACCTGATCAGCTGTTTCATTTGAGTAATGAAGGCCGAGTAATTAGTTACAAGTCAGGTGGTAGCAGTAATTATTATCTAAAATCAGATCGGCTTATTAATGAATTAATGCGCGATATTACAAGTCGAGAAGTGGCCGACAAATTTGATGGGGCGATCAGCGAAGTCGTCAACTCATCCAGGACTATTCATTTCGAGTTTGTCATCGTTCACGATAAGAAAATCTATTACTATGAAGTCCGCATGATGCCGTTAAAGAGCAATCATGTACTGGCGCTGGTTCGTGATATTACTGAGCGACGTCTCGCTGAAGAACAAATTGCTTATCTTGCTTATCATGATAATTTAACCGGCCTGCCTAATAACCGTTTATTTAGAGATCGACTGGAGCAGGGTATCGCTCATGCCGAGCGGAGTAATTCAAAGCTGGCGGTTTTGTTTCTGGATCTGGATCGTTTTAAATTAATTAATGATTCCATGGGACATAGTGTGGGTGATGAGTTGTTGCAAATTACCTCAGAGCGTTTGATTGAGGGTGTGCGGCGTTCTGATTCTGTTGCGCTAAATATGGCGACGCTCAATACTTCTGTGGCTCGTCTGGGGGGAGATGAATTTACCATCATGCTGGAAGATATTGAAGATATATCATCGGTATCCCGTGTTGCCGAACGCTTAATAGAAAACGTGGGCAAACCGTTTGAGCTGAGCAATCAGGAAGTTCATATATCTACCAGTATTGGTGTCGCTATTTATCCAGAAGATGGTAGCGATGCCGGGATGTTGTTAAAGAATGCTGATGTCGCCATGTATCATGCTAAAGATCAGGGGCGGAATAATTTTCAGTTTTTTAATGAATCAATGAATGCCGCCTCACATGAGCAATTGATGCTGGAAAATAATTTACATAAGGCATTAAAAAATAAAGAACTGTGTCTGTATTATCAACCCCAGGTGAACATTATTTCCGGGGAGCTCATCGGCATGGAAGCGTTAATTCGCTGGAAGCATCCGGAAAGGGGGTTTATTTCTCCCGGTGTGTTTATTCCTATTGCGGAAGAAACAGGCTTGATTATGGAAATCGGCGAGTGGGTTATTCGAGAAGCCTGTGAGCAGGGTGCACGATGGATAAAAGAAGGATATAAGATAGTAAAAATTTCGGTGAACTTATCTGCCAAGCAACTTAAAGAGCCTAAATTATGCGATATGATTGATTCAGTATTATCCGAGACGGGAATGAATCCTGAATTCCTTGGCATAGAATTAACCGAAAGCGCAATCATTCTTGAGCCGGAGATTGCCCTGTTGCGGCTTGATCGAATCAAGTCATTGGGTATTAGTTTATCGCTGGATGATTTTGGCACCGGCTATTCATCGTTAAGTTATCTGAAACGTTTTCCAATTGATACCTTGAAAATTGACCAGGCATTTATTCGTGATGTAACCGTTGATCAGGAAGATGCGTCTCTGGTGAAAGCGATTATCAGTATGGCGCATGGTCTTGGCATGGATGTAGTAGCTGAAGGCGTAGAAGTCCAGGAGCAACTGGAGTTCCTTGGTGTTAATGCCTGCGATACTATTCAAGGTTATTTGTTCAGCCGACCGGTGCCCGCAGAAAAAGTTAAACAGATGCTGAAAAAACGCTAATGTTTTTTGTCAATCGGGAAGACTAATTTTTTCCATTAGATAACACAAACAGTCCTGTCGTATAACCGTTGTGTTTTTTGTTAGCATAGATGGCATGACCGGTTTGCGAATGATAATGTCATTGCCGCTATATTCAAAATAATCTCGACCTACTTCTCTGTCGTTTTCATCAAATGCCTGTAAAAAAGCGCAGCTATCTGGCTCGATACTGGCCAGCGCTTCACCGGGTTGCAGTTCGGTGAAGTTATGCATTTCAATTTCCGGGTGCAGGTTTATTGTGGCATCGTCAGAAAATCCAAAGGAATATCCTTCCGGGATAGTCACCCGTGCAACGGTATGAAATAAACTAATATGATCGGGGATATGATCAGGATGATGTTCCAGGTTTAAACAGCGATCAATATAATTGACAGCATGTTGAATACCATCCACCTGACCTGATTGGCCGCACTCTAAAGTCACCGCTGGGCAGAGTTCGGCAAAGGCTGCCGATTGTACGCCTTTGGGGCTGGTAAAGTAGACTACGATATTGCTGAACATGCCGGCAAGTGCAAGATAGCGTTTATCCAGTACATTGATACAGCCGTAATGAGGGTTGCGCCCGGTATTGTTATGAATGTCGATGCTGACAAAAACATTTTTCTGCTTCATGATGTCAGTCACCTGCTGCATCATATGGGCTTCTGCCAGGAAGTCTTCGTGTGTGCCCGGCCATATTCGGTTGAAGTCGACCTGTCGTTCCAGTCGGCGTTTGTTTTCGGCAGCGGCCTCCGGGTTGCCAATAAAAATAGACAGGCTGCGTGGCAGCTTTTTATTCTGATATTTTTTTAAAATAGCCTGTAAGGCATAAAACCCGGTGTCTTCATTGCCGTGAAGCAGGGTGCAGATAAACAGGGGTTCAGGCTTTTCACCGGCCAGGTGAATCAGGGTGGGTTTTTCTAACAGGCCGAATAATTCTTCTACATGCGCTGTTAAAAAACCGTCAGGAAGTTGATTGATTTCATTTAACATTTTATATGCTCAAGTCACGAATAATTTAACAGATCCCAGCAATGCACGGGTTCGCCAGTTTGCTGATTGTGATAATAGCTTTGAGTTAAGCATTGCATGTCGCGGCCGTGTTGTTCAACAAAACGTCGTTGCCAGTCACTGCCGGTTTGATTGTGTTCGGCTCTCGCCTGAATAATACCTAAATAAAACTCGATATCTTTATTATCAATGTTAAGTTGTTTTAATCCTGTTTCCGCCTGTTCGAGTAGCTGATTGAGTACCAGGTGTCGAATGGTGCAGCGATTACAGTCAGGCCAGGTGATATGGTCGTTCAAACCGTGTTGTGCTGCCGTATAAAAATTATCTCTGGCCTGGGGAAATTCGATAATGGATTCTACCGGCGTATCAAGATTAGCGTAGTAGTAAACCAGGCCATAAAACAGGGCCATATTGGCAATATTGTCCACTATGCTTGGACCGCTTGGCATAACGCGATGTTCAATTCTTAAATGCGGCTTACCCTTATCATCAAAACCAATTAACGGTCGGTTCCAGCGCCAGATGGTTCCATTATGCAGGCTAAGGTGTTTCATTGCCGTGGCCGGCTCTTCAAATTGCATGGGTAACAATATTGGAAAGTGATCCAGATTTTCTTCAAAACATTCCATTAAGGATTCTCGCGCATAAGCTGTTCCAAAACTGACGCGATGTATGGGGCCATGTGCAGCACCACTAAACCCTCCCACATTGACTGATTGTTCGAATACTGGAATCCGGGTTTCTGCCCATAAATCTTTGCCGAATAAAAACGGTGAATTAGCACTGATAGCAACCATGGGCGCAGATAGTAGAATAGCTGCATTGTAATATCTTACCGCCATATCCTGTGGAACCTGCAGGTGAATTTGCAGCGATGTTGCTGCAGATTCCAGCATGACATCCTGATGTGTGCTGGTTAATGATTCATGCCCGGTAATTTTTAACTGGAATGGTTTACCTTTGCGTTGGTCCAGGACCTGTTCGTTAAGTGCGCGATAACGTTTTAATTCGGATATGTTAGCCAGGGTGAGATGACGGGTTTCCAGTGTTGGCAAGATGCCAGTGCTTAGTAAATAGCAATCCAGTTGTTCGGCGATTTGCTGGCAATAGCGCCAGTGGCTGTTGAATGATTTTTCAAAATCTGACAGTACCGTGTGGCGTAAGGTTTCTGGGTCGGTATTCAGTTCAACATTAAACTGGGCTAATTCGGGTGTCAGCAATGGCGAGTTGGCGGCATCCAGAAATTTCTTGTTCGATGGGCTGGGTTGGCCGTCACTGTCAATAAGCCAGGCTTCCAGTTCGTAGCCGGCAACCAGATCGTGCTGGGCAAATTGGCTATCACTAAACCATTGAGCCAGCAGGCGAGTTTCTTCGTCCAGACGCTGCTGGAAATGATCGAAATCTTGCGCTGAAAAATGACTGGTTTTTATTTCCTGGCCCATCGATCTCTGGATTCCTGCATGATTGTTTTAGCGGTGCCTGTTTGAATCTAGTGTAGCTTAGGTCGTCTGGTTTTCCTTGATCTATTCCCATGATTTTTAAGAATATATTTATGTATTGGTGTGTCTATTGCGGGCTAAAGTTTTTAAAAAACAATATCTTATGAAAAGTCTTTATGTTATTTATGATGAAAATTATGTACATTGTTGATTTTTATGAGGTAATATTTATAAAGCATGCTATTATCAGTAGCATTAAACAGAACAATGTATTCGCTTTTCCCACGTATGAGGATGTGATGGATGAATCATAAACGTAATATTTTGATGCTGACGGTTTGTTTTCTGCTGACAGCAACTTCGATGGCGCACGCCGGCAGACAGGGTGTTAGTTTCTTTTATGGCCTGGGCTTGTCTGCGATGGCACCGCAGGATGATGCGGTATCGAGTATTGGCGTCACTGAACTCGATCCATCGGCCAACGCTGAATTGATTCTGGCATTTGAAGAAGATGGCTGGGCTTTTGAATACAGCGGCTCGCGGGGTCTGGAGTCAGCTACTGATAATGCGGCTATTGATTATAGCGCGTCGAGCACACAGCTATCACTGGCTTATCGGACACTTGAAACAGGTACCATGTACTACAAGTATCGGGTGGGTCAGATGGATATCGATTTTAACTATACGGGTACAACAGAAACCCTTACTACCAGTGGTACGGTTTTTGGCCTGGGGATGGGCTGGCGAAGAGGCCTGGATGAACGCATGGAAGTTGAATACAGCCTTTACAGTTCCAGTGATATAGATACTACTCACATGCTTACCTTACGCTATATATGGGGCGGTTCACCCTATGAAGGTGATGCGTTTTAGCTATTGATCGTCGCTCAATAGCTAACATGAATATGAAAAAGACAGGCTTTAAGTCTGTCTTTTTTTATGTCTGGGCATTTATTAATATCGGCGGTTTTTTAGTTTTTCTAAGCGGTCTATGGTGCCAATATCTTGCCATGGGCCCTGGTAAAGTTCAGCGCTAATCAGTTTCTGTGCGGCATGTTGACGAAATAATGGAGCTAAAGGAAAGGCGCTATTTTCCTGTGGCGGGAAAAATTCTTTTTTATAAACACCAATGCCGCTAAAGGTATATTTCTGATTCCCTGTCAGCGCAAGCTGATTGTCCTGAATATAAAAATCTCCCGCGCTATTGTGTTCAGGATTGGGTACAAAAACCAGATGCGCCAGGCCAGTGGGTGTCAATTCATTTAGCCGTTGCAGCGGATAGTCGGTATGAATGTCGCCGTTAATAACCAGGAAGGGTTTTTCTCCCAGCAAGTGTAATGCATTGTATATACCGCCGCCGGTTTCCAGCGCATGTTCGCCTTCATCAGAGTACTGGATATTCAGGCCATAATCACTGCCATTGCCCAGTGCATCAATAATTTGCTGGCCCAGCCAGGCAATATTGATCACTACGTCTTTAAATCCGGCAGCGGCTAAATTTAATAAATGATATTCAATCAGTTTATGTTTACCGGCCTGCAGTAATGGCTTCGGCGTCTGGTCGGTGAGTGGGCGCATGCGTTCACCGCGGCCAGCAGCTAGAATCATCGCCTTCATTGAATTAAATCCAGTGTGCTGTCATCGGTGCGCAGTCCAAGCTCATCAAGCAATGCACTAAATGCAGTTAATTCAGGGTAACGCCGGCAGCTATCAATCACGTAAGTCAATGTTCGTGGAATATCATTTAGATAGCCCGGTTTGCCATCGCGATGATTTAATCGCGCAAAAATACCAATTGCTTTTAAGTGACGTTGCACACCCATTAGCTCAAACCAGTGGGTAAACTGTTCGACGCTGGTTTCACGGGTGAGTGGATTGTTGTCGAGAAAATATTTTATCCAGGAGGTAATTTTTTTTCTCGGCCAGGCGATGTAGCAGTCTTTTAGCAGGGAAACTAAATCGTAGCTTATCGGGCCGATAACCGCATCCTGAAAATCTATCACGCCAGGATTGTCGTTTGCAGTAAGCATCAGGTTGCGGGAGTGATAATCACGGTGCACAAACACCTGTGGTTGTTGCAGGGCATTTTGTATTAATAAATCAAAAGCCGATTGTAGAATGTCGTTCTGTTGCGGGGAGAGTTTAATATTGAGGTGAGTGCCGAGGTACCAGTCCCGGAATAAATGCATTTCAGTCTGTAAAAGTTTTCTGTCATAAGCGGGCAAACCATTTTCAAGTTGTTGCATTTTAATTAATGCATCGATGGCGTCCTGGTATAGAGTTTCTGCACTGTCACTGGATAGTGTTGCCAGATACTGGCTTGAGCCGAGGTCGCTGAGCAGCATAAAACCATCGTCTTTATTTCGCTCATATATGTGTGGGGCCTGCACGCCAGCAGACTCAATCATCTGGGCAACATGAACAAAGGGCTCGCAGTCTTCTTTATCCGGCGGTGCATCCATGGCGACCCAGCTTTGCTGTGCAGTTGTTATCCGAAAGTAGCGGCGGAAGCTGGCATCCGCAGATGCCGGTGCCAGGTCAAAGTTTTCAATATGGAGCTCATTTGTCAGCCAGTGTTTGAGTTGATTCAGTCGAAGGTCGTCTGACATAAAAGCCCTGCATAAAAAATTTAAAAAAAGTAGAATGTCTCGGGATTGTATCAGTGAAATAAATTCGGAACAAAGTGGAGCGGAAGATGAAGAAACCAGTCGTAATTATTGGCATGGGTGAAATGGCAGGAGTTTTTGCTCGCGGATTTTTGCGTTCTGCATATCCAGTCTTTCCGGTGACCCGCGATATGGATATACAGCAGGCAGCCGAAGAAATTGCCGATCCTGAACTGGTATTAGTCGCCGTGGCAGAAAATGATCTGCACCCGGTTCTTGAAACTATGCCGCAAAATTGGCGGGATCGTCTGGTGCTATTACAGAATGAGTTGTTACCAGCGGATTGGCAGCAACATCAACTGCAGGCGCCAACCGTTATATCCGTCTGGTTTGAAAAGAAAAAAGGCCAGGATTACAAGGTTATTATTCCCTCGCCAGTCTACGGTCCCAACAGCCAGTTAGTGAGCAATGCGCTGGATGCCATTGGCATTTCCACCCGGGTGCTGGCATCTGCGGATGAATTGCTGTTTGAGCTGGTGGTTAAAAATGTTTATATATTGACCACCAATATTTCGGGATTAAAAACCGGTGGTAATGTCGGTGAATTGTGGAACCGGCATCGAGATACGGCAACGGCGGTAGCCAATGATGTGATCAGCTTGCAGGAGCAGCTAACCGGCAAAAACTTTGATCAAAATGCATTGATCAATGCCATGGTGCATGCTTTTGAGGGTGATCTGGATCATGGTTGTATGGGGCGGAGTGCGCCGGCGCGTCTGGCCAGAGCGTTAGAGCTGGCAAAGCAGTATGCGATCCAGCTGCCCGCTATTGAAGCGATTGCCTAAGGTCTGGAACAGCTCGCCCTGTTAAGGATATCAGGCGGTGCTTAACACCATCAGCGGGTCTTTGTTGTCAGGCACCCGGGTGGTGGCAATGGCGGCATATTCAATTTTAAGTTTACTGTACACGTCATCCAGTGGCATGCCGAGAATTTTGCTGGTGATGGCGCGTATCACACCCGCATGGGCTACCATCAGTACGTGCTGGCCATGGTGTTGCTGGGCGACCTGCTGATAAACCTGCCAGACTCGAGCGGCAAAAATATCCAGGGGCTCGGCGCCTTCCGGGCGGTTATGCACCGGGTCCTTGATAAAACGTTGCAGCGCATCGCCTTCGTTGGCGCGAATGTCCTCCGGGGTTCTGCCTTCCCAGACACCAAAACCAATTTCCTTGAGATTATCTTCAATGCTGAAGCCTACGCCCAGGGTGTCGGCCAGATCTTCTGCGAAGCGGCAGCAGCGTGATAAAGGTGAAGTGACGATATGATCCCAGCTGGCTTTTTCCGGAACGGCTGACCACATTTGCTGCCAGCCAGTTTTGCTCAGGGGGTCATCGACACCATAACCGCGATAACGTTGACCGCCTTCCGGTTCGCCGTGGCGAATAATATCGATACGTGTTTCGCTCATGCCATCCAGCCGATTAGCGTTAACATGGCAATCACCGCAAGCCAGACCACCAGTGTTCTTAGCACCAGGCCACGGGTGGCGCGAATGCAGGCGGTTTCTTCGCCGGGCGTGCAATCCTTTAAGGCGCCCAGGCCCGCAGTTAGCAGGGTTTGTGTATTGCACTCGGCCAAATCATCCTGCCTGGGCTTTTCACGGAAACTTGCGCTGGCGCCTTCGTAGTTACCCGTCAGCGCATAGCCCATAGCGATCAGATGTGCCGGCGCCCAGGCCAGTATCGCCTGTAAGTGTTTTGCTGCTCTGGCCAGAGTTTTGTTGCGGGCATATTTCATGGTGTAAGAGGTGAGTCGAAATAACAGTGCGCCGAATGGCCCCAGAATAACAAACCAGAAAATTACCGAAAAAAACCGGTCATTGGGCTGGTGCAATACGGCGTGCATGACATCAACAATCTGTTGATCTGGCGCATGGGATGCTTCTTTGCCCATGATGGCGCTGGCACATTTATGGGCCTTTTTTTCATCGCCGGATTCCCAGGCTTCCAGGAAACCATCAATTTCATGATTTAAATCGCCAGGCCCCAGGCAGTAAATAAATACTGCTAATCCAAACAGTAAACTGAAAATCCCAAAAAACGTATCGGCAAGGGCGTGCTGAATGAATCCAGCCAATAGCATAACCGGCAGCAGTAAAATAACAATTGATGAGGTGCCCTGGTGAGTCAGTCCGGGCAGATGATCCAGCATCCACTGGCTGTACTGGTCAAACCAGTCGAACTTGCGCCAGCTTTGTATTGTGTCCAGTGCGCGTTCCATGATGAGTCCGATAATAATGCAGATTAAGGCCATAATTTAGCTTTCTTGTTCGAGTTGTTGGTGTAAATAATCCCAGTCAAATGCCGGTCCAGGATCGGTTTTTCTGTCCGGTGCGATATCACAATGCCCGGTTATAGCATCTTTGGCAATAGTGGGATAGTTCTGTTGCAAAAGTGTGATTAACTCAGTGAGTTGCTGGTATTGAATAGCTTCGTAAGCGATGTCATCGCTGCCCTCCAGTTCAATACCGATGGAAAAGTCATTGCATTTTTCTCGCCCACAATAGCTGGAGACACCGGCATGCCAGGCACGTTTATGAAAAGGCACGTACTGGATCATGTCACCGGTTCGGCGAATCAGAATGTGCGAGGACACGCGCAACTGATGAATTTCGGCAAAATAGGGATGTTCTGTCGGATTCAGTTGATTGCAAAATAGCTGGTCTATATAGGGACCGCCAAATTCACCGGGGGGCAGGCTGATATTGTGCACCACGATCAGTTCCGGCCCAATGGTTGCCGGGCGGTCATCCATATTGGGGGAAGGTGTCTGTTGTGCATCTTCCAGTAGCCCGGTTTTTTTATTTATTTTCATGGGCTTAGGTTAGCAGTTGTAATAGGCATTGAAAACCTTGGCAGCCGCCTGGAGTTCGCAAAAAAGAAAATATTTTAATCGAGATATAGGTCATTATCCGCTTAACCGGTAGAATACTCGCTCGAAAGTTTGAGTAGTATGCATTGCCTGATTTAAACCCCCAACAACAAGCCGCCGTCGAGTATATCGATGGCCCCTTACTGGTACTCGCCGGTGCCGGCAGTGGCAAGACCCGGGTCATCACCCAGAAAATCGCCTATCTCATCCGTGAATGCCAGATCAGGGCCAGTCATATCACCGCAGTGACCTTTACCAATAAGGCGGCCCGAGAAATGAAAGGACGGGTCAGTGACATACTGGGGGCGGCAGAAACCCGCGGCCTGATTGTATCCACGTTTCATAATCTTGGGCTGCGCATACTGGGGAAGCATTATAAGAAGCTGGGTTATAAGGCCGGCTTTAGTATTTTTGATTCATCGGACACGCTGACCCTGATTAAAGGCCTGTACCAGCAGGATTCGGTCAGCAATGTTGATGATGCAGAGGATGCGCGCTGGCGTATATCGCGCTGGAAGAATGATTTTGTTTCGCCGCAACAGGCATTGAGTCATGCAGAAAATGATCTCGACATGCGTTATGCGCTGATTTATGAGCGCTATCAACGACAGCTCAAAGCCTATAATGCATTTGATTTTGATGACCTGATTTTACAGCCAGTCATTTTGTTTCAGCAACACCCTGATGCGCTGGAGCACTGGCAGAAACGCATGCATTATTTGCTGGTGGATGAGTATCAGGACACCAATGCCAGTCAGTACCAGTTAGTTAAATTGTTATTGGGTCTGCGCGCGCGGTTAACAGCCGTGGGTGATGATGATCAGTCGGTCTATGCCTGGCGTGGTGCCCGGCCAGAAAATCTGGCGCTATTGAAAGAAGATTACCCCAGCCTGAAACTGATCAAGCTGGAACAAAACTATCGATCTACGTCACGCATTCTCAAGTGTGCTAATCAGTTGATCAGTAACAATCCCCATGCTTTTGAAAAACAGTTGTGGTCAGATCTTGGCATTGGCGAATCGATCCGGGTCATCGAATGCCTGAGTGCTGAAGCCGAAGCCGAGCGCGTGGTTAGTGAATTGCATTCACATAAATTTCAGAAGCGAACAAAATACAGTGACTACGCGATATTGTATCGCGGCAATTTCCAGTCGCGAATTTTTGAAAGTTATTTACGGGAATTGCAAATCCCTTATGTGGTGAGTGGCGGCCAGTCTTTTTTTGAGCGCGGTGAAGTAAAAGACATCATGGCCTATTTACGCTTGCTGGCTAATCCCGATGACGATACGGCATTCCTGCGAATCGTAAATACACCGCGCCGCGAAATTGGTGCCAGTACGCTGGAAAAGCTGGGTGAATATGCAACGCGTCGCGAACAGAGTTTATTTGCCGCCAGTTTTGAGCTGGGTTTAACCGAAGTATTGAATGAGCGTGCAATTAATAAATTGCAGAATTTCAGCAACTGGATAACTTTACTGAGCGACAATGCGGAACGGGGTGATCCGGTTAAAGTGGCGCGCGATATGGTTGATGAAATCGGTTATGAAGACTGGCTCAAAGATCAGTGCAGCGACTTGAAAATTGCTGAGCGACGTATGGAAAATGTTTATGAATTACTCGACTGGTTATCGCGCTTGTATAAAGATGAAAAAGGCGAGAATCTTGGCGAGCTGGTGGCGCATATGTCGCTGATGGATATTCTGGAACGCAATAAAGAAGAAGAAAAATCTGACGCGGTCAATTTAATGACCTTGCATGCGGCGAAAGGCCTGGAATATCCCTACGTTTTTATGGTTGGTGTCGAAGAAGAATCATTGCCGCATCGCACCAGTATTATGGAAGATAATCTGGAAGAAGAACGGCGACTTGCCTATGTCGGGATTACCCGAGCGCAACGACAACTGATCATTACCCATGCTAAAAACCGGCGCCGTTATGGTGAGGATGTTGAGTGTGAGCCGAGTCGTTTTCTGGCGGAATTGCCGGAAGATGACATTGAATGGGAAGGCGGTGGCCGCCAGCTTGATGAAGAAACCAGCAAAGCCAGAGCCAGAGATCATCTGGCTGCCATGCGAGATATGCTGGCCTGAGTTTTGTCCGCGAGCTCGATTATAAAAAATGATTTTTAAAGTCAGTAATTTTTTCCATTAATATTGAAATCTCTGGATCCATCTGGTCTGTTTGGTGCTACAAAAAATTAAACTCATAACTGACCATGTCTTTTCCTGGATCGATAATTTCAATATTAAATGATATGGGGTTATTCGGTTCCATTTGTGTTATCTGGTTTTCTGGAATACCTAGATATTCTTCGGGTAAAAAACGTCTGGCGGCGATGGTTTCACCGCGAATATTTTCAAAGCGTAGTTCCAGTAACGGATACTTCTGTTCGAATGATGCCAGGTTAACAATGGTTGCACTGACCATTAATGCCTGCGGAATATTTGGGTGACTGAAAATATTTTTACTGCTCAGTTCGATGAGTTTTGTGTTTCTTGGGTCGGGTAAATCGCATTGAGCATATTTACATAGCAGACCCAGCCATGGTCTTAGCTCGTTATGCTGTACCAGGGTTATGCGATTATAAAAAGCATATTGGGCGACGCCGATAACTATCATTGCGATAATGCTCAGGCTCAATAGCAGGCTGCCAAAAAAACCAGAATGATTTTTTGGTGAACGTGATTCAGCACGTAATCCGGGGGGGATGACATCGGGTAATATTTCAATGTCTGTTGCTGGATCCAGACTGGAAATTTCATCCGGGATTGATGTTTTTGAGTCTGCAATCTCTGCTTGCAAGCGTGTTTCCTGATGATTGCTGTAGGGGTTGTCAGCAGTAAAAATAGCCAGGCAATGACCGCAACGGACCTGGCCCTCAGCCTGAGCAAGTTGTTGTTCTGAAACTCTGAAAACAGTGTGACAATGCGGGCATTCAGTGTGCATATATTCTTACTATTTTTTAATTCCGGAAATTCGGATCCATTCATCCTGCGCTACCGGCGTGTCTAATTCAAACCACTGGGCGTAACAGGAAAGAATATCGTGGGCCTGTGTTTTCAGTATGCCGGAAAGCACTATCTGGCCATTCACAGTAGTCAATTCAGCCAGTGCAGGGGCAAGCTCTACCAGAGGGCCGGCCAGTATATTTGCCAGTACGATATCATATTTTTTTTGTGGCAATGCATCGGGTTTCATGGCGGCGAGTTTATCGGCAACATTATTTGCCCTGGCATTATCGAGTGTCGCCTCAAGTGCCTGTGGATCTATATCGGTGGCATCGCAGTGATTTGCTCCCAGCATTAACGCGGCAATAGCAAGCACACCGGAGCCGCAGCCGTAATCGAGGATATCTTTATCCAGCAGCTTGTTTTGATCCAGCCATTGCAGGCACAGGGCTGTGGTTGGGTGGGTGCCGGTACCAAATGCCAGGCCAGGATCAAGCATAAGATTCACGGCATCAGGATCTGGCGGCGGCAGATGTTTGGGACATACCCATAAACGTCTGCCAAACTGCATGGGTTTATAATCATCCATCCAGGCGCGCACCCAGTCCTTGTCTTCCAGTGCTTCAATACGCAGCTCGATAAGTTCGCCGAGTTGCTGATGCATCTGCCGCTGTAAATTTTCGGTATTGATGTCGGCTTCAAACAGGCCAGTCAGAATCACCGATTCCCATAATGGTGTTGCGCCGGGTGCCGGTTCTAAAACAGGATTGTCTTCGGCATCTTTTAAAGTGACCGACAGGGCGCCGGCATCAAGCAAAGCCTGTTCTGCTTTCTCATTATTGCTTTTATCGGTGTTGAGTGTGAGTTGGATCCAGGGCATATTATTCGATACAGAATATTGGAGATACAAAGAAAAATTTTAAAAAAAATTGTTTCAATAAATTTAAAAACAATCTCTGTATCTCCGCGCCGCTGCGTTAAACAGGCTTATGCAAGCCCCAGTTTCTTTTCTAAATAATGAATGTCTGCACCACCCGCCTGGAAAGCGGCATCTTTCATTATATCCATCTGCAAAGCAATATTGGTATCTATGCCTTCAATGACTATTTCCGATAAGGCGCCTTGCATGCGTGCTATTGCGGTATTGCGATTATCACCGTGGGCAATCACTTTACCAATCATGGAATCGTAATGTGGCGGTACGCTATAGCCACTATAGAGATGTGTTTCCATCCTGATGCCGGGGCCACCGGGTGCATGATAAGCCGTGACTTTACCGGGCGATGGCATAAAGGTTTCAGAATGCTCGGCATTAATACGGCACTCAACGGCATGACCACGAATGACGATGTCTTCCTGGGTTAATCGTAACGGATGGCCCGAGGCAATATAAAGCTGTTCCTTGACGATATCGACACCGGTAACCATTTCAGTCACCGGGTGCTCAACCTGTACGCGGGTATTCATTTCAATGAAATAGAACTCGCCATTTTCATACAAAAATTCAAAAGTGCCGGCACCGCGATAATTGATCAGCTTGCAGGCTTCGACGCAGACGCTGCCGATTTTAGCGCGTTGTTCTTCGGTGATACCCGGCGCAGGTGCTTCTTCAACTACTTTCTGATTACGGCGTTGCATGGAGCAATCACGTTCACCTAAATGGATGGCGTTACCCTGGCCATCAGATAGTACCTGGATTTCCACGTGGCGAGGATGTTCCAGATATTTTTCCATATATACCGTGTCATTGTTAAAGGCGGCACCGGCTTCTGCTTTAGTCAGCGAAATCGCATTCAGTAGCGCGGCTTCAGAATGCACAACACGCATGCCACGGCCACCACCGCCACCGGCTGCTTTGATAATGATCGGGTAGCCAATTTTACGAGCGATTTTTATATTGGTATCTCCATCTTCGCCCAGTTCGCCATCGGAACCCGGAACACAGGGAACACCGGCTTTTTGCATGGCTTCGATAGCGGCAACTTTGTCACCCATTATGCGTATGGATTCTGCCTTCGGACCGATAAAGACAAAACCGCTATCTTCAACGCGCTCAGCAAAGTCGGCATTTTCAGACAAAAATCCGTAGCCTGGATGTATGCCTATGGCATCGGTAACTTCGGCTGCGCTAATAATGGCCGGTATGTTTAAATAACTTTGTAATGAAGGAGCAGGGCCTATGCAAACTGATTCATTTGCAAGTCGCACGTGTTTTAAATCACGATCGGCTTCCGAGTGAATGGCAACGGTTTTAATACCCAGTTCGCGACAGGCGCGTAATATACGCAGGGCTATTTCACCCCGGTTGGCAATAACTACTTTTTCTAACATGATCTGTTTTATCTAGGTTATTCAATAATGAACATGGGCTGGCCAAATTCGACCGGCTGACCGTTTTCTACCAGAATCGCTTTAACCGTACCGGATTTATCGGCTTCGATCTGATTAAGGATTTTCATCGCTTCGATGATGCATAAAGTATCACCTTCGCTGACCTGCTTACCAACATCAGTAAATGAAGCTGCGCCGGGTGATGGTGAACGATAAAAAGTGCCTACCATGGGCGAAGTTATTTTATGACCTGATACTTCTTCTTCGGCGGGCGCTGCTTCAGCTATCGGTGCGGCCGCAACAGGTGCTGCTGCAGGCGCTGGCATAAGCGGTGCGGGCGCTGCTACCGGTGCCGCTGTCATCTGGCGAGAAATACGGACGGATTCCTCACCTTCTTTAATTTCAATTTCAGCTACACCGGATTCGTCCAGTAGCTCAATGAGTTTTTTTATCTTACGTATGTCCATTCGGTTTCATACCTTTGTAGTGCGTTATTCGATGTGTTCAATTGCGGCCCGGAGAGCAAGTTCATAGCCCTTCGGCCCGAGGCCTGATATCACACCCTGGGCAATATCAGAAAAATAAGAGTGCTTACGAAATTCTTCACGGGCATGCACGTTTGACAGGTGCAATTCTATGAAGGGGATGTTTACGCCGCTGAGTGCATCGCGTATGGCAACGCTGGTGTGGGTAAATGCAGCGGGATTGATAATAATAAATGCGGTCTGGTCATCGCGGGCCTGATGGATGCGTTCCACCAGCTCGTGTTCTACATTGCTCTGTAGATGGCAAAGCTCATGGTTCATATCTTTGGCCAGCTTTCCCAGGGCGTTCATGATCTTGTCCAGTGTCTGATGGCCATAATGCGCCGGTTCCCGAGTGCCCAGAAGGTTCAGGTTTGGCCCATTTAAGACAAGGATTTTTGCCATGACGAAATTCTTATATTCTATAAATATTAATTAGCTGCAATTTTGCATGGGTTTTTATCGGAAGTCTACAGGATTTAGGGAATTCAGCCCTAAATCGCTGGAGATCGACGCAAATTTGTATATATTTTTGAGTGATATCACATTTGAAAATTACCTGTGAGATCATTTATCAACCACTTACAGAGCCAGTTTTCAGGAAAAATTTAAATAGATGGAGCCATTTCCACTGGTCGACGCTACCCCCTTAAAATAAAAAGATAAAAATAATAATTTCGAGGAATTTGTGCTGTTTAACTATTTCTTAAGGAAAAAAGAGTAATAATGCGATTTTTCAGCAATCTCAATGTGATTCTATGTTTGCCAGGCTGCGAACCCTTTTACAGTTCGATATTCTATTTTTTATTTTTGCATTTTACCTGATAACAAAAGGGATAATTCGGCGTGAAGATAGTTTCCTCACGGCTGAATCCGGACTTGGCTATATGCTGGGTATTGTTGGCGCATCGATGATGCTGCTGCTGTTGCTGTATCCGCTGAGAAAGCATGTGAAGTTGCTACAGCACTTTGGGGCAGTACGCTACTGGTTCAGGTTCCACATGTTGCTGGGTGTAGCCGGGCCGGTGTTGATACTGTACCACTCGAATTTCGGTCTGGGATCGACGAATAGCAATATCGCCTTATTCTCGATGCTGGTGGTGGCGGGAAGCGGACTGTTCGGGCGGCTCTTCTACAGTAAAATTCATGATGGTCTATATGGTAGAAAAATTGAACTGGCTGAGTTGCAAAAAAGTTTGCAGGAGATTAAATCGGAAATGAGTGGCGCTAGCGCAGTTACCGAATTAATCAGTTCTTTTGAAAAAAGGGCATTGCATGGTCGCTCATTAATTTCAGCCGTTGTTTTCATGCCTTTGTCGCGTTTGTATGCAAATATTATTCGTCGCCAGCTATTAGCTAATATGAAGCGGCAATCGATTTCACAAAAAGCTCTGCTGGAGATGGATAAAAATATCCATCGATATTTTCGGCTGATTATTAAAGTTGCAGATTTCTCGGTGTATGAGCGACTCTTTTCATTGTGGCATGTTTTGCATATCCCGTTATTCATCATGATGATTATTTCAGGCATTGTGCATGTGTTTGCTGTGCATGTTTATTAAAGAGTATTTTTATGTTTTTATCGCAGCGACAAATATTTCAATATCTTACTGCTATATTTCTGCTGCTGTTTCAAAACATTGCGCTGGCGGATTCCCTTGAAAAACTTATCATGCCCGGAAAAGTTATTCAGGGGCACGCAAAGTATGAAAATGACTGTAATAAATGTCATGAAATATTAAATAAAGATAGTCAGAATAGCCTGTGTCTGGATTGTCATAAAGATGTAAACAAAGACATTGAAAGTAGCAAAGGCTTTCATGGTCTATTTAAGTCGGCGGGAGGCAAGCCCTGTAAGTCATGCCATATTGAACATAAAGGTCGTGATGCGGACATTGTAAAGCTGGACAAGCGAATATTTCAGCATCAATTCACTGACTTTCCATTAAAAGGCGCACACAAGCGCATTGAGTGTAGTCAATGTCATAAGCCGGATAAAAAACACAGAGAAACCTCTTCCTTGTGTTATCAATGTCATGAAGACAATCCACACAAAGAACGTCTGGGTAAAAAATGTAGTCAATGTCACAATCAGTCGCAATGGACTGCTATTGATTTCGATCATGATAAGACGAAGTTTTCACTTAAGGGAAAACATACCAAACTGGCCTGTAATAGTTGTCATTTAAATAATAAATATAAAGATACTCCTAAAGACTGTTTTAGCTGTCATAGTGTGGATGATGTGCATGGCGGAAAGAATGGGAATAAATGCAGCAAGTGTCACAATGTTGCGGGCTGGAAAAAACTGCAGTTTGATCATGATAAGGACACCAAATTCAAATTGCTTGGCCGGCATAAGTCGGTTGACTGTCGATCATGCCATCCGAAAGATCCGTACAGGGTAAAAGTTAAACAAACCTGTATTTCATGTCATCAGGCTGATGATCGGCATAATGCCCGGTATGGAGATAAATGCCAAACCTGTCATGGTTTTGATAAATGGAAGAAGCTACATTTTAATCATGATAAAAGTACAAAATTTAAATTAACCGGAAAACATAAACAGGCTAGCTGTTCAGCGTGCCACAAAGGTTTTATTTATAAACAGAAAACACCGGTTAAATGTGTTTCCTGTCATCAACTGGATGATGTGCACAAAGGTAAATCGGATCAAAAATGCGAGCTTTGTCATGATGCTAAAGACTGGGCAAGTAAAGTTATGTTTGATCATGATTTAAGTCGATTTCCACTAAATGGCTTGCATGCCATTACCGCGTGTGATGATTGCCATTTGTCAAAAATGTATAAAGCAACTTCTATCCAATGCAACAAATGTCATCAGGATGAAGATGAACATAAAGGACGATTTGGTCCGGCCTGTGAAAACTGTCATACGCCAAATGGCTGGAATTTATGGGTGTTTGATCATGCCAGAGATACTGACTTTACACTGGATGGCGCGCATAAAGAGTTGCATTGTTATCAATGTCATCAGCAGGGTGCAGAACATGGCATAGCATTGGGCCAATCCTGCGGATTTTGTCATGCAAGCGACGATCCACATAATAATCAGTTTGGCCAGTTTTGTGAGCAGTGTCATTCTACAAAATCATTTAAAAAAATAAATATGCTTGATAATTAATGGTCGAGTAAAGGTATTACAGGAGTGTGGTTGTGAATCATTTAACAGGTAATCAGCGAACAGTTAAGCGTCTGATGTTTTTAACTCTGTTTATGTCATTAATATGGATGACGTTGGCGCAGGCAGCTAATAATGACGAGGATGATGAATTCGATCATAGCCTGACCGGTTTTATGTTAACCGGTCAGCATAGTGTGTTGTCCTGCGATTCATGCCATATACGGGGAATTTTTCGCGGTATACCAAAAACCTGTGAAGGTTGTCATGAGCAGGTGAGTCAGATAGCGGCCAGTATAAAACCGATCACTCACGTACAAACCAGTGCCAGTTGTGATGATTGTCATACCGATAGTTCCTGGACACTGGTCAGAATGGATCATAGTGAGCTGACCGGTAGCTGCTATAGTTGCCACAATGGCGTAAGAGCTACCGGCAAGCCGCTTAATCATATTCAGTCGAGTAATGAATGTGATGACTGTCATTTATCGATTGCCTGGGTGCCGGCGCGATTTGATCATTCTGATATAACCCTGTCCTGTATTACCTGTCACAATGGAACCACGGCTACGGGTAAAAATCCTGCTCATATACTTAGTGGCAATGCCTGTGATGACTGCCATTCAACCAACGCCTGGACCCCGGCAAGATTTGATCACTCAAATATAACGGTGTCCTGCATTACCTGTCATAACGGAACTACGGCTACCGGTAAAACGCCGTCTCATATTCCCAGCGGTGAAGCCTGTGATGACTGTCATTCAACCAGTGCCTGGAGCCCCGCTAATTTTGATCATGACAATATTACGTCTGGCTGTAATACTTGCCACAATGGCGTCATTGCTACCGGTAAAGGCCAGGGACATTTTGTAACTTCATTACAATGTGACACCTGCCATAGCACTAACTTCTGGGAGCCTGCACTGGAGTTTGATCACCAGAGTGCAAATTATCCGGGTGATCATACTGGCAGCAATCCTGATTGTAATGATTGTCATACCAGTAATTCACAAACCATAAGCTGGCGTTTTGCTACCTATGCGCCAGAGTGTGCTGCCTGCCATGCTGATGACTATGATCAGGGTGAACATGACAACGCACCGATTAGTGGTTTAATCGATTGTGCCAGCAGTAGCTGTCATGAAGATATACCGCGACATAATGTTAATCAAAGTACCTGGGACTAGTCAGTAGGGAATACATAATGCAGCTACTGAAGTTTTGGGTTTTTATCCCGTTGTTTATATTAATAACGGCTATCAATAATGGCGCGTATGGAAAAACGCTGGACCAGAAAAATTATAAATATGTAATCAATCTGAGTTCATCGAAAAAACCGCTGAAAGTACAGTCGATAAAAAACCGTAATATAAGACGTTCTTACAATGCCTATCGCGTGGTTTTTTCTGGAGACACTAAATTCAAATATCGTTATCGACTTGGTTTTTTTACATCCCGTAAACAGGCCCAAAAGGTATTGAATGAACTGGCAGTGGATTTTAAGGGTGCCTGGCTGGACCAGGTTCGAGATGAAGATCAAATAGCTCTGAAAAAATGGCTGGTACGCAAGCAAAGTGTCTCAAAAAAATTAAAAAAACTTAATGATGATGAGCTTACCCGCTTAATGGAGTCGGCGCGGGTTGCCATGATTGGCAAAAAATATAAAAGTGCGATTCGTATTTATACCCGGGTGCTGGATTCGCAGAGCAATCAATATCAGCAGGAAGCGCAGGAATATCTGGGTGTGGCACGGGAACGTAATGGCCAGCTTGCGCACGCCAAAGCGGAATATCGATTGTATCTTGAAAAATACCCGGAAGGTGAAAATGCGCAACGCGTTATACAGCGGCTAAATGCTTTGGTAACGGCATATAATAAACCCAAAAAAGACCTGCCTGTTTTTGAGCAAAAGAAAAAGCCTGATGAATGGCGTTTTTTCGGTTCTCTGCTGCAATTTTATGATCGTGATGTTGTTGATACCGCCTTATTGGGCGATATCGTGGCTAACTCACTGGTGTCAACAAATGTAAATTATGCCGGGCGATTTAAAGCAGCGGAATACAAAATGGCAACGGATTTTGCAGCAACCCATGTATATGATTTGCAGGATTCAGAAACTGATGATGAGCGTATCACATCGATGTATTTTGATTATCAGGATCTGCGGCGTCATTTCGATGCACGATTTGGCCGACAGAAAGGTCGCTCTTCCGGTGTTGTAGGTCGATTTGACGGTGTTGATCTTGGTTACCAGTTGACGCCATTTTATAAATTAAAATTTATAACCGGCATACCAGTGGAAAAATATAAAACTGTCGACAGCAGTAAAGACAAGCGATTTTATGCTGCCGGTCTTGAGATTGGTCCAATAAATAAATACTGGGATGCCAGCTTCTTTTATCTTGAACAAACGGCAGATGGTATTGTTGATCGGAAAGAAGTAGGTGCTGAGGCGCGTTATCGAACTCGCGATACATCGTTATTTGCTTTATTCGATTATTCAATTGAATTTGACGAAATTAATTATTTTATGACTGTCTACAACAGGCGGTTTAAAGACCGATCGACGCTTGATGTTATTGCGGATTATAGAAAGAGTCCGTTTCTTACCACCACCAGTGCCCTGATCGGTCAGACTGGAGTGTCGACTCTGGGCGATATGCTGGATACCAATACTGAACAGGAAATAGAACAATTGGCGCAGGATCGAACTTCATTGTTCAAGTCGATGTCAGTGCTGTATTCTCGCCCGCTGCTGCAAAATGTCGAATTGAATACGGATTTTAATGTATCTAGTTTGTCTGATACTCAGGCATCGGCTGGGGTGGAATCTATTGAAGGTACCGGCAATGAATACAGTGCATCGGTCGGCGTTGTCGCGAATAAAATTCTTACTGCTAATGACGTCAATATTGCTAATTTTAGATTGAGTAATTTATTTAACTCGGATGTAATGGTGCTGAGTTTAAGTTCCAGATATCGATTGAATCGAGCGTGGCGAGTTAATCCGCGGTTGAGTATTGAGCAGCGATCCTATGAAGATGGGCGTAATATTGATAAATTGAAGCCGTCGATAAAAGCTAAATACCGGGCTAGTCGCCGTTGGCATTATGAAATGGAGCTGAGCTACGAAGATAAAGAGACCAGTACACCGGGGGAACCTGTAGAAAACGAATCCAGTTATCGACTGCACCTTGGTTATATTTTTAATTTCTAGTCACATCTTAATAAATATGAATTTAATGGTTTAGGCGCATACGATAGTCAGTGGCGGACTGAAGTTGAGTTTTTCCCGATTCCAGTACCTGCTGCTATCTGGTTGTTTGATAATTGCCCTTATTAAATTCGACGTTGTTGTATATCACTGTTATTTTAGAATATCCCAGATACTTTCGTTTTGCTCACGGTAACGATTTAAAATAGCCAGTGTTTTCTGATCGGCATTTTGTTTTGCCAGGGTGACTGCATTTTTTTTGTTTTTGTTTCGAATATTTAATTTTGCCTGATTAGAGAGTAGTAATTCTACAATGTCGGCATGTCCATTCTTGCTGGCTAACATCAGTGCGGTATTGCCATGCCTGTTTCTCTTATTAATGTCGTTGGTTTTTTTAACTAAAAAACGGGCGTTATGCAGCAATCCTTTATCTGCTGTAAGCATCAGTGGTGTATTGCCCGAGTGACTGGATATATTTGGATCGGCACCATGCTTAAGCAATGTGTTTATAGCTTCGGCCGAGCCATGCTCCGCTGTGTACGCCAGTAAGGTATAGCCTTCCTTGTCGATTGAATTAATATTAGCGCCATTATAAATCATAGTGGTTAACAATTTTTCCTTATTCAGTTCTGCGGCCATTAGCAATGCCGTTCGCCCCTGTTTGTCCTTGATTTCAGCATTGGCTTTTTTGCTTAGCAGTAAGCTGGATATTTTATCGTGAGAATTATTTAACGACCAATGTAAGGCGGTCATGCCATTGTTCATTTGCATGTTCATAGTGGCGCCATTATTAATTAATAGTTCAACAGTTTTCAAATGACCGGATTTTGCGGCGGCGATCAGTGCTGTTTCGTCATTGCTTTTTTGCGTGTCTACTTTGGCTTTATTATTTAATAAAACCAGTACTGATTTGTTCTGGCCTGCCGCCGATGCAAGTAGTAATGCTGTCTCACCATTGGTATTTTTGGTATTAATATTGGCTTTGTTATTGATCAGTAGCTGGACAACGTCGCTATGATTTTTCATCGCTGCGCGCATTAATGCGGTGTGACCCTGCGGGTCCTGTGTATTAATAGCGTGTTTTGTATCAAGCAGTTGTTGCACCTGTTTTATATTGCCTTTCCAGGAGGCAATCATCAGGTTAGTCCATCCTTTATAAAAATCAGTTTTGTTTTTAGCGAGTAAAGGTGCGATATTTTTAATTTTTCTCTTTGGTGGTGTCGCGCCATGTGCTAATAGTGTGGTTATTATTTCTTTGTGATTTCGCTTATAGGCGTAATCCAGAGCGTTTAATTTGTATTTGTCTCTGGTGTTTATGGCTGGTTTGTTGTTAAGTAAAATTTGCACGACCTGCTGATGGCCGCTTTTGGCGGCTAGTATCAGACTTGTTTTGCCCTGTTTGTCAACGCTGTTGATGTTGCTTCTGGGTAGCAGTTCATTGACGATTTTATGGTGCCCAAGGGTGGCGGCAATCATTAACGCTGTTGCGCCGTCTGTGTTTTTTATATGAGTTTTAATGTTATGTTTTAACAGCAGTCGAGTGGCTGATAGGTTATTGTTGCTGGCCGCTATATGGAGCAAGCTGTTTTGCTCACTATCTACGTCAGTAATAGGGTTTTTTTCAAGTAATTGTCGGAGTTTTTCTGTATGGTTTTTTACAACAGCATGCCGTGCCGCTTTAAATATCTGCGTACTATTTTTTGCTTCCATGCTTGCAATGCTGTTTAGAGAGGCTAGTTGTTTGCTGGCTTTTCGGTGATTATTTTTCGCGGCCAGTTGTAGCCAGTAGCGTGCTTTTCCTGTGTTTTTTTTCGTGCCAAGACCAGACTTGTATAACAAACCCAGTTCGTACTGTGCTTTGATATGTTTTTTTTGTGCGGCTATTTTAAACCAGTGGTAGGCCTGCTCCAGATTTTTGTTAACACCGTGACCATTTCTATAGAGTACGGCGAGTGAGTACTGGGCTTCTACATCGCCTTTGTTAGCCAGTTGCTTAAGTATTTTATGGGCCGCCGAGAAATTTTTTATTCGAATTTGTTGTCTGGCATCATCAATAGTTTTTGCTAATGTAGTCTCGGCGGGAAAAACAAGCAACAAGCTTACCAGGATGCTTAATAGTATTTTTCGTTGTGTTGAAAATAATGTCTTCATACGTGTCGGAGTTTCTTTGTTATTCCGTTCCAAATTTGGTATCTACCTGAATGCCCGTTTCTTTAAGAAATCCAGTAGGCAATATGCCGCCGGCACTAACAACTACAGCCTGATTCGCAAAAGTGATTTCACTGTCTTCAAGCTTGATAGTGACGTCGTCTTTCTGGATTGAGCTGACATTTGAATTAAACAAAACCTTTATCTGGCCGCAATCACTGGCCTGCTGTATTTTGCTTCTGTTTTTTTCTTTTGCTCTGGAAAAAGAGCCGCTACGGTAAGAGACGGTAACCTCGGTGCCTGGTTGCTCGGCAATGCTAAGTGCTGCTTCCAGCGCGCTATCACCACCACCCACAATCAGTACTTTTTGATCAATGTACTGCTCGGGATCTATCAGGTTGTAAACCACTTTAGGTAATTCTTCCCCTGGTACGCCTAATTTCCTCGGGGTGCCACGGCGACCGATGCTCAGCAAAACTGTTTGCGATTGATATTCTGTTTTATTGGTTTTAATCAGAAAGCCATTTTCATTTTTATTGATTGTTTCAACTTTTTCTTTGTAATTAATCTGAATGCCGGTTTGTTTTTCTATTTTTTGCCAGGTTTTTAGCAGCGCTTCTTTGGAAGTTTCGCGGATTTTTAACTTGCCGATAATGGGCAGATTAACCGGACGGGTCATAACCACTTTGCCGCGCGGAAAATTAAACACGGTGCCACCCAGACTGTCCTGTTCCAGCGTTAAATAATTTAGCTTTTGTTCATGCGCACCGAGGGTGGCGGATAAACCGGCAGGCCCCGCACCGACGATGACAATATCGTATAGATCAGGTATGGCGGCTTTGGTTATTTTAGTGCTAATGGCTTTTAACGCCTGTTTGCCCTGTTCAATCGCATTACCGATTAGCCCCATACCACCCAGTTCGCCGGCGATAAAGATGCCCGGGATATTGGTTTCAAAGTTTTCACTGACCATGGGGATATCGACCCCGCGGGTCGACGTGCCGAACACCAGTGATATGGCGTCAAACGGGCAGGCTTTTTTGCAGGCGCCATGACCAATACAGTGGCTGGGGTTTATGAGTTGAGCCTTGTTTTTAATGATGCCAATGACATTTTTTTCCGGGCAGGCACTGACGCAGGCTTTGCAGCCCAGGCATTTCACTTCATTGAATACCGGGTGCAGAGATGCGGGTTCACCGAGGCCGTCCCGCTGAGCAGCTTCCAGGGTATGGAGATTATGTGCCTGGCGGCGGGAGCTTAAAACAGCATAGCTGATGACAAACAGGAGCGGAACCAGGTAGTAGACCCAGCTTAAATAATCATTCGATTCAGACATAGGGATAACTATAGATCCCGTAGCGGATTAAATCTTTTGACCGGTTCTAAAATTTTCAACAAATTGGCTGGATAGTTGACCGCTAGAGCAACGACAGGATGATTTTTTCAGCGGCAGCCTGAGAAATTTCCCCCGGTTTGGTCACGGCTATTTTGCCATCTCGACCCACGAATGCAGTAAATGGTAGCGCGTTGATACGGTTACCATAGCGTCGCGCGATTTCGGCAGCGGCTATTTCACCGGGCATTATGGGATAATTGATGCCAATGGTGTCACTATAGTCAGCAACAGATTGTTCGTCGTCGATTGCGATGCCGATTACCTGAAAACCGTCTTTGCCATATTGTTGCTGCAGGTTCATAAATGCCGGTATTTCTTTCTTGCAGGGTGGACACCAGGTGGCCCAGAAATTAACCAGCAGTACCTTGCCATCCCATTCAGTAATATTGCGCAGCTCTCCGTCCAGATCTTTGAGAGCAAATTCAGGGCGAATCTGACCAATAACGTCCGTTTTTGCCTGGGGTATTACAGCTGTCAGATTTTGATTTTCATGGTCAATGAATGCTCGTTGCAAAGTAAAGCCGGAGACACCGGCGATAGCTAGCACCGCGATGAAGACGAGTGGTTTTTTCATGGTTTAAATCTCAAAATATTGAGTAGACATAGTTGCTATTTGAGTGCCTGTTTTACATGGACGCTAAATTTTTCAGCCGGCACGTAACCTACGACGCGATAGTTGCGTTTCTCGTTACCATCGGTGTCATAAAAAATGATCGCCGGTGGGCCGATGATACCAAAATGCTTGTAGAGTTCCTTGTCCAGCTCATCGTTGGGCGTGACATCGGCCTGCAGTAGCACCGTGTTTTTCAGGGCGTCCTGTACACCAGGGTCAGAAAAAGTGAATTTTTCCATTTCCTTACAGGAGACACACCAGTCGGCATAAAAATCCAGCATCACGGTTTTATTCTCGGCCTTTGCCGCATCAAGCGCCTTATTTAGCCCGGCAATACCTTTAATATTTTTAAAGTTCAGATGTTCCGCCTGAGCTGTGCCATGACTCGATGTTGCTGCCAGGCCTTTCAGGGGTTGCATCATGTCCTTGCTGCCTGCAGCAGAGCCGATCATCAATAAAATGCCGTAGATAAACAGCACCAGGCCCATGCCTTTCCAGAACTTGGTCCAGCCCGTGCTTTCGGCTTTCAGTCCTTCCAGTGCGCCCATGTAAATGGAAGAGGCAATCAGCAGAATAGCCCACAGCATCAGGGTAATGGACTCAGGTAGAATACGTTCCAGCATCCAGATAGCGACACCCAGCATCATCACCCCAAACACGGCTTTGACAGCATCCATCCAGGCACCCGCTCTGGGGAGCAGTTTACCGGCCGAAGTGCCGATGGCCACCAGCGGAGCGCCCATACCCATACTCAGGGCGAACAGGGCCGTACCGCCGAGTACCGCGTCGCCGGTTTGCCCGATATAAATCAGCGCACCGGCCAGTGGCGCTGCCACACAGGGGCCAACAATCAGTGCCGATAAAAAGCCCATAATGGCTACGCCGGTCAGGCTGCCGCCCTGTTGCTTGTTGCTGACCTCGGTAAGACGGCTCTGGATGAAATTTGGCATCTGCAAATCGTAGAAACCAAACATGGACAGCGAGAGCAATACAAACACGCCGGCGAAGCTGCCCAGAATCCAGGGGTTCTGGAAGGCCGCCTGGATATTTTCACCAAACAGTCCGGCAAATACACCGGCGGCTGTATAAGTAACCGCCATGGCCAGTACGTAAACCAGTGACAGCGTAAAAGCCTTGCCGGTGGTAATCTCTTTGCCCTGGCCAACAATGATGCTGGACAGAATCGGGATCATCGGAAAAATGCAGGGGGTAAATGCCAGCAACAGGCCGAAACCAAAGAAGCTCAGGATAGTCAGAATAGCGCTGCCTGAACTGAGGGATGCGGCAATCTGGTCCTGTTCAGAAACCGGCTCATTTGTCATCGTCTGGTTGCCGGTTGTGGCTGCAACAGCAGAGCCGAAGGGGCTGATATCAAGCGTCACAGTTTTGGTAATGGGTGGATAGCAGATGCCCGAAATTTCTGAGCAGCCCTGGTATTTCACCTTGAAACTGGCATTTTTAACCCCATCTTTAGCACTGGTAATCGGTAGCGATGCCTGTGCCTGATGGTGGTAAACGTAGATTTCACCGAAAAATTCATCATGCTTTAGCTCGCCCTGATCTTTATTGACGGCCCCGGTTTTAAAGTTGCTGCCGTCGGTGGGCGTGATTTTAGTTTTATCTCGATATAGATAATGGCCATCGGCGATTTTCCAGGTAGCAATAAATTGACCGTTTTCTGAACGGGTACTGAGCTGGAAAGCCTGGTCAGGCTCGAGGATTTCATCGGCGCCACCGCCCATGCCATCGCTCAGGTCGCCCAGTGCCTGGAAAGGATCAGCGGCAAAAGCCAGCGTACTGTTCAGCAAGGTGAACAGCAGGAATAAGGGTTTTATCCAGTGGGCAGGGAGAATTTTGGTCATAGTCAGCATGCTCGGGGTATTGGGTTAAATAGTATTAACGCTCTTTTTAGAGCGGGTGTTACGGGCTAAGTTCTTTTTTAGTGCCTCTTGTAATCAGATAGTGAACATAATGCTTTTGGTGGTGTCATGGCAAGTACCGGCTGATTTATTATTTTAAACGGCCCCAGTTTTGCCTGAAATACTTATTAATTGCTTAAGGAAGTGTAGATGTTTAGATTTTGGCCGTTGTTATTTTTTATAGTACCTCTGATCGAGGTGTATTTTCTCATTCAGGTAGGCTCGGTTATTGGCGCTGGCTGGACCATACTGCTGGTGGTGTTAACAGCCATCATCGGTGTTAATCTATTGCGTCAGCAGGGCATTAGTACCCTGACACGGGCCAATAAGGCGATGTCACAGGGGCAGATTCCCGCTATCGAGATGATGGAAGGGATATTTCTGGCAGTTGGTGGGGCCTTGCTGATTACGCCGGGCTTTTTCACCGATGCCCTGGGGTTTATCTGCCTGATACCTGCAACTCGTCGTGGAATTATCAATCGATTGCTCTTGAATTCTACATTCCAGTCCACATATAGCGTGCACAGAGAAAACTATCGACGTGACGAGTCGAAAACTATCGAAGGTGAGTTTCACCGGGAAGACTAGTGGGATTTGCTATTTGTGAGCTTCATAAAGCAGCAGTCCTTGACTCGGCACGCTTCGTGACTATCATTAGCACTCATTAAGCGAGAGTGCTAACAATTAACAGAGGATCTTAAATAAGATGAATATTCGCCCCTTACAGGACCGTGTGGTCGTAAAACGTATGGAAGAAGAACGCACCAGTGCTGGTGGCATCGTAATTCCTGATTCAGCAACCGAAAAACCATCCCGTGGTGAAGTTCTGGCTGTTGGCAATGGCAAGGTGAGTGATAGTGGCAATGTACGTCCTTTAGACGTGAAAGCAGGTGATACCGTCTTGTTTGGCAAATATGCCGGTACTGAAATCAAAGTTGATGGTGAAGAAGTACTGATCATGCGCGAAGAAGATATTCTGGCCGTGGTTGAAGCTTAAGCTAATTAAAGAATTTGAAGAGGATATAAATAATGTCTGCAAAAGAAGTACGTTTTGGTGATGACGCGCGCACCCGCATGATCAAGGGTGTGAACACACTGGCAAATGCCGTAAAAGTAACCCTGGGACCTAAAGGCCGTAATGTGGTACTGGAAAAAGCCTTTGGTTCACCAACGGTGACTAAAGATGGTGTTTCTGTAGCCAAAGAAATCGAGCTGGAAGATAAATTCGAGAACATGGGCGCACAGATGGTTAAAGAAGTTTCTTCACAGACTTCTGATGTGGCCGGTGATGGTACAACCACTGCGACTGTTCTGGCTCAGGCGATTGTACGTGAAGGTATGAAATCCGTGTCTGCCGGTATGAATCCAATGGATCTGAAACGCGGTATTGATAAAGCAGTTCATGCTGCCGTTGAAGAACTGAAAAAAATCTCCAAACCCTGTTCTGATAACAGCTCTATTGCACAGGTCGGCACTATTTCTGCCAACTCAGACAAAGACGTGGGCGACATCATTGCCAAAGCAATGGAAAAAGTGACTACAGAAGGTGTTATCACGGTTGAGGAAGGCACCTCTCTGGAAAATGAACTGGACATCGTTGAAGGTATGCAGTTCGACCGTGGCTACCTGTCACCTTACTTTGTTAACAACCAGCAAAACATGACGGCTGATCTGGAAGATCCTTTCATTCTGTTGTACGACAAGAAAATTTCTAACATCCGTGATCTGCTACCCGTACTGGAAGGTGTGGCCAAAGCAGGTAAGCCGCTGCTGATTATTGCTGAAGATGTTGAAGGCGAAGCGTTGGCAACTCTGGTGGTTAACAGCATGCGTGGTATTGTGAAGGTTGCAGCAGTTAAAGCCCCTGGTTTCGGTGATCGTCGTAAAGCCATGCTGCAGGACATCGCTATTCTGACCGGTGGCCAGGTTATTTCTGAAGAAGTTGGTCTGTCGCTGGAAAAAGCCACGCTGGATGATCTGGGTTCTGCGAAAAAAGTAACCATCACTAAAGAAAATACCGTGATTGTTGACGGTGCTGGTAGTCATGAAGACATTAGAGCCCGCGTTGACCAGATTCGCGCCCAGATCGAAGAAGCAACTTCTGACTACGATAAGGAAAAACTGCAGGAGCGTGTAGCCAAGCTGGCTGGCGGTGTTGCGGTAATCAAGGTTGGTGCTGCTACTGAAGTTGAAATGAAAGAGAAGAAAGACCGTGTAGATGATGCGCTGCATGCTACACGTGCTGCGGTTGAAGAAGGTGTGGTACCGGGTGGTGGTGTTGCTCTGATCCGTGCCTGTGCTGCCATTGCCGGCCTCAAAGGTGACAACCATGATCAGGACGTGGGTATTGCGATTGCCAAGCGTTCTATGGAAGAGCCGTTGCGTCAGATCGTGGCCAATGCGGGTGAAGAAGCATCGGTTATTCTGAACAAGGTTGCAGAAGGTAAAGGTAATTATGGTTATAACGCCGGTACAGAAGAATTCGGCGATATGATTGAAATGGGTATCCTGGATCCAACCAAGGTAACTCGTTCAGCGATTCAGAATGCTGCATCGGTTGCAGGTCTGTTGATTACTACCGAATGTATGGTTGCCGATCTGCCTTCTAAGGATGAAGGCGCGCCTGATATGGGTGGCATGGGTGGCATGGGCGGCATGGGTGGAATGATGTAGTTCGACCCAGCTTCTCAACAGCTAAAAAAGCCCCGGCCAGATGGCCGGGGCTTTTTTTGTGGGCAATCCTGTATGTTTTGCCAGAGAGACAGGTCTTGATAATCCTGGCTGCACAGTAAGTTTATCGAAGCAAGCCAGGCAACCAGGTGTGGCAAATTGCACTATGCACAATGCAGGTTTTGATAAAAGTGCAATTTGCAACTCCATATCCCATGATTTTATTTCGAGCATCTGTAAGTTATTGATTTATATAAGAGTGAAAAGTTGGCATGTAGCCTGCAACTATTACTGGCATATAAAGTTTGCAGAGCTGCACCAGGATTAAGTGAATTAACTTTTTTAGAAAGCAACCACGCTGATGCTTAGATGCATGGATTAGCATCGCTCTTTTTATACCCGGCCAGAGAAAGGTCTCTCCGGCGCACAGTTTTATATAATGCAACCACGCTGATGCATAGGAGCAGGGATTAGCTCCGCTATTTTTATTCCAGGCTTTGAGATGTTCGTCTTGGGGCCGACAGAGTTTGTAGTTTTTATATAAGCAACCACGCTGATGCTAGGAACAGGGATTAGTTCCGACCTTTTTTGATTTCCCTAAACTTGAATATGTGTGCTTCGCACGCTGATTTGCGTGTCGTCTCGGTAACTGCTCCTGCGTTACTCTACCTTCTGCATCCCTGCAGTCGTTCACACGCAAGAACACCACGCTGATGCCAGGGAACAGAGATTGGTGGTAGTTTTTCAAACACATATCTTCGGATTAAATAGCGTGTTTTGTGTTTCTTCAGGTTATTTAATTAACCAGACTCATATCAACGAATTTATCCAGAAAACTCACGCCGTAAAAATAATTGCCATCATGTTCATTGCCATTGAGGCAGTAGCATATACGCGCATGGGCCTGATGCATTTCTTTATTCTCCAGATAAACTGAAATTTTTATGCGCTCATCAATTTCATAGCTATCGCTACTGGAAAAACGTAAACCGCCGCGGCTGATATTTTGAATGGGGTATTCGTGACGATGCTTATCCATATCAGATGATTCGCGATACAGAATGAGTTGGGCATTACTGGTAGGGTGTCTGGATTCTCGTCTAATCATGTGTCCATCTTCGATTGTCAGGGTTGGGTTTGCAGACAATGTTGAAGTCTGCTGGCTGTAGTTTCTAATAGTTGAAAATACAAATTCGCGCCACTCTCAAATTCTACGCCCAGTGGTTCCAGTGGTATGAGTTGTACGGCTGAGCCTTCGGTAATGGTGTTGATTACTTTGGGTATTTGCGGCGGCTCATAAAAAACACATTGAATTTTTTGCGTTTTAATTTGCTGTCTCAAATGTCGAATTTGTTGAATGCCGGGCTGGTGTTCCGGGCTGGTGGTGACAAACTGAGCTGAGACCAGGCCAAATTCATTTTCAAAATACTGATAGGCATCATGAAAAATGATAAAGGGTCTGGTTCGAACATTTTTTAGTTGCTGCTTGATGTTTTGTTGCAGTGTATCCAGGCGATTAAGCAGGCGTTGCCTGTTCTGTTGATACTGTAATTTATGCTCGGGATCAAAAGCAATAAATTGCTGCGCCAGGTATTCGGCTATGCGTTTTGCATTTTCAGTCGATAACCAGATGTGACCATCTTTATCATGGTGATGTCCGTGGCTATGTAATGAACGTGCTTCGAGCGTTGTTAATTGTGGTGTATCTGCCAGCTTGATAAGTCTTTGTTGATCCGTTGCGGTATAGATGCCTGAGATAAAGCTTTCAATAGCAGGGCTGGTGTAAATTATAAAATCCATCTCGGCCATGGTTCTTCGTTGCGATGGTTTCAGGCTGAAATCATGGGGGGATTGAAAGCCATCGATCAGCAGTTCAGGCTGGGTGATATTCTGTGTTAATGCACTTACCAGCGAATGGACTGGCTTGATAGTCACCAGGATTTTCGGTGTTTTTGCGATTACACTGCCAGGGGATACAAAACTTAGTAGCAGGCCAGTTAAAAATAGATGTCGAATATAACTGCTGTGCATTTGACTGTGTTATCTTATTGCGTGATTTTAGAGTCGCCAAGTTTACAGTTCATCGCAGGTAGATACAAAAACTCATGAGTGAATTTCTCATCAATGCTGAAGCTATCAGCTTGCAAATAGCCGATCGTCAGGTGCTTGATAATATCGATTTACATGTTAAACCCGGTGAAATTGTGACCCTGGTTGGCCCCAATGGCTCAGGTAAAACATCGCTGGTGCGTCTGTTGCTGGGTTTGTTAAAACCGGATGCCGGAACATTACGTCGCAAACCGGGTTTGCGAATTGGCTACATGCCACAAAAACTGCATATTGATGAAGTACTGCCATTGACGGTGCAGCGATTTTTACAGTTGGCCAGCAATGGTGATGAGTATGAACTGCGTAGCGTTGCGCAACGTGTGGGTGCAGTCGATTTACTGAAGAAACCCGTGCAACGCATATCGGGCGGCGAGTTCCAGCGCGTTTTGCTGGCCCGGTCATTATTGCGTAAACCCGATTTGTTAGTGCTGGATGAACCGGCCCAGGGTGTTGATATTAACGGGCAGCAACAACTGTATCAGTTGATTGCCGAGATTCGGGATGAATATGGCTGTGGCGTGTTAATGGTGTCCCATGATCTGCATCTGGTGATGGAGGCGACCGATCATGTGCTGTGTCTGAATACGCATATCTGCTGTACGGGTCACCCCGAAGCGGTCAGCAAGCATCCTGAATATTTAAAGTTATTTGGCGCATCGCTGGAAGGTATTGCGGTCTACACCCATCACCATGATCACACCCATGATTTACATGGCGATGTGGTAGACGATAAGGGATGTCAGCATGGATGATTTTATTCTTCGGGCGCTGCTCGCCGGGTTGCTGGTGGTACTGGTGTCCGGGCCGCTGGGCTGTGTCGTCATCTGGCGGCGCATGGCCTATTTTGGTGACACCCTGGCGCACTCGGCGCTGCTAGGTACGGCGATGGGCTTGTTGTTTGAGCTGGATCCGATGATCGGTGTGCTGGTGCTGGGAATTCTGATCAGTGTGTTGCTGGTACTGTTCCAGCGCAAACCGGATCTTTCTACCGATACCCTGCTCGGTATTATGGCCCATGGTGCGCTTGCGATGGGCCTGGTGCTGCTGGCATTGATGCAGAATCAGGGTATGCGGGTGGATCTACTGGGCTACCTGTTTGGTGATATTCTGGCGGTTAGCTGGAGCGATCTATCCTGGATGCTGGCAGGTATTTTACTGGTGGCGTTTTGTCTCCGACTGCTATGGCGTTCAATGCTATCCATTGCCATACACGAAGAGCTGGCCCGCAGTGAAGGTATCGCGGTCGACTGGATTCGTCTGGGGTTCATGTTGTTGATGGCACTGGTAGTGGCCATTGCCATGAAAGTGGTTGGTATATTGTTAATTACGGCGTTATTAATTGTGCCGGCAGCCGCGGCCCGTCGATTTGCCCAGTCGCCTGAATCCATGGCTGCAGTGGCGATTGGCTTTGGTGTGTTATCGGTAATATTGGGCATGGCCGCGTCGATTCACTGGGATAGCCCAACAGGCCCATCTATTGTGGTCGCATCGGTGCTGTTATTTTTTGCTTCCCGCTTAAAAGCGGCCCGGTTCAGTTAAGTCATATCACGGGTCACTATTCGTCCAGTGTTTTGCGTGAGGATCAAACCTGTGCTGCGCGAGTATGGAAGTTTTTTACTATTTGTAATATCTGGTCATGGCTTAAACTGGCCAGTTGGTCGCGACTGTAGTGGTCTGTGTCCAGACAGGGTAGAAAATGCAGTTCGGTATCGATGTGGGATTCTGACATCATATCCAGCGTCGACCGCAGAAGCTGCGTATCGCCAATAAACGGCGCTTTGGGATGGACGCCTTCATCATGGGGGTAGAGCAAAGCCACGGGCTGTATCGGTACCTGTGCGTCGATCGCAGCCTGCAGCAGACGACTGTGAAAACGTTTCACCGATGTACCATCAGTGGTGGTGCCTTCCGGGAATATCATGACATGGCCGCCAGCTTTCAATGCCTGGCAGATATCTCCAACAGACTGCTCAGCAGCCCCTCGACTGCCACGTTTAATAAACAGCGTACCGGCCCTGTTGGCAAGCCAGCCAATAATGGGCCAGCTATTGACTTCATCTTTAGACAGGAAATGCACCGGCACTGCAGAACCCAGGGCAGGGATATCAAACCATGAAATATGATTGATAACAAACAAACAGGGTGTCGAGCTTATTTCACCGAAGGTTTTTACGCGTACCGAAAATATGCGGCATATTCTGCGATGCCACCAGAGAGTAAGTTTAGCGGCCATGGTATCGGGATGGTTCGAATTGCGCAGGAAAAAGATGGCCAGCAGCAAGCCGCTAAATATATGCGTCATCAGCAGCATAAAACGCCAGTTAATTCTGATCGGTTTAAAATGGTGTTTCATGGTTAATCAGAGTTGCCCTGGTGTAGATCAACCAGAAAATCGCATTGATAAATCCAGTGCTTTCAAATTCTTGGTAATGGCGCCAGTGGAAATAAAATCCACGCCGGTTTCTGCAATGGCGCGAATAGTGTCCAGTGTGACATTGCCCGATGCTTCCAGCTCTGCCTGTTTGCTGGTTAGTTTGACCGCCTGTTTTAGCAGGTCCAGGTCAAAGTTATCCAGTAACACCCGTTCGACTTTTGCATCCAGTGCCTGTTGCAGTTCGTCCAGGTTTTCTACTTCCACTTCCACCGATAATTCCGGGCTATTAAACCGCGCGGCAGCTACTGCCTGCTTGATGCCGCCGGCGCCCAGAATATGATTTTCTTTAATTAGGATGGCGTCATATAAGCCCATGCGATGATTTTCACAGCCGCCGCAGGAAACCGCATATTTCTGCGCCATGCGTAAACCGGGAATTGTTTTGCGGGTATCCAGCACTTTGGCCTGGGTGCCGACAATAGCGTTGGCGTATTGTCGTGCGATGCTTGCAGTACCTGACAATGTCTGTAAAAAATTTAACGCGGTGCGTTCGCCACTTAACAGGGCGCGGGTGGAACCACTGAGGCTGCATATTTGCTGATCAGTTTCGACAGCGTCACCGTCATTGACATCCCATTCGATAAAAATTTGTGGATCAAGCTGCGCAAACACTTCATCAAACCAGTCAATGCCACAGATAATGGCAGGCTCCCGTGCAATAACGGTTGCCAGACTGAAGGCATCTTCGGGAATTAATTTGGCCGTTACATCTTCATGGCCAATGTCTTCGGTCAATGCGATGTGAACGCTTTCTTCTATATAACTATGGGGTACATGCATGTTTTTAGTGGGATATTGTTGGACGCGATAAGCTTACCCTGTATCTATTCAAATACAAGTCGCAGGCCGGCGAAAATGTGGCGTTTGTCGGCGTTAAAAAAATTTCGGAACGAAGCGCGACGAATTTCCGGTCGAGTATACTGGCTCGCGCCGCGCAATACATAATGCTGGTCATCAAACCAGGGTTTGGAATATTCATCGTAGGGAAAAGCTTTAAATTCTGGATAGGGATAAAAAGTATTGCTGCACCATTCCCAGACCTGACCGGTGTTATGCAATAAATTATTTCTTACCGCCGTTTCCCATTCATGTTCATGGGGTAGTCGAGCTGCCGCCCAGTTAGCATAGGCACAGGCCTCGTAGTAGCTGATGCCGTACACCGCTTCATCGGCCGCTAAATCATACGCCCCCTGGTAGTTAATGCCATACCAGTCGCCCTGTTCATTTTGCTGCCAGTGTTCAGGCTGATTAATGCTGTTTTGTTCACGCCACTGCCAGCCTTCTTTGCTCCAGAAATTTTCAGTTGAGTAACCCTTGTGTTCCATGAAGTGTAAATATTCTGCATTGCTTACGGGACGTTGTGATATATGAAAGCTGTTCAGTTGCACTTTATGCTGGGGCAGTTCATTGTCATAAGACATGTTGCTTTCGCCGCCGATGCTATATTCATCGGCAGGTATTTTTTCGGCATTCCGACAGAGGGGGGCGGACTGGAGTTTTTGTCTGGGCTGATGCTTTCTTTTATCTCTTTTTATAGCCATCTGATTGAATACCATCTGCACCGTTTCGTAATGCTGTGCATAATGCTGAATTATAAAATTTTCAATATATTCATCTTTAAATAACGGATGATTACTGAGTGGCGGAATCATTTCAATTAGCATCAGATCATTTTCATCCTGTTGCTGATGAATGTCTGCTAGCAATTTTTTTAAGCGTGGCAGTTTGGGGCCGCGTTCCGGTTTCGGACAATTTTCAGGCAGATAAAGCCTGGCTAAATCGCGGGTGAATTTATTGTTTTTCTGAATAACTTCATGCAACCAGTAGTTTTCTATAAACATGCAATGACCCAGATGCCAGCCAGCAGGACTCAGGTCGGGGTGAAACTGCAAGCGATAGCTGTTGTCATCGAGGTCTTCAAATAAATTGCGTATTTTATTCTGCACCGCGCGCAGACGAATCATGGTGGCCAGTGATGTACTCATAATGGAAATTGCTGCAGTGCTTTATTGTCCTGCATGACAATAATTGAATGCTCGTCAACCGGTTGCCAGTTGGGATCCTTGTCGAATGCTTCAGACGCGAGTAGTTGGCTTTGTGCTGGAAAATCTTTTATGGATTGACCGTAATAAAGACTCGGGCAAAGGCCGTTGATGGCATGGCTGGTAGCAATAATTTGTTTGCTATCGGATAGCATAATGTTAAGTAAAGCGCGTGCGGGGCCAATAATATCTGCGATAGTCTGGAAGGTTTTCTGTATGGCATGGCGAGGATTATTGTGCTGTTTTAGATAATGCAGAATTAATGCAAAAATGTATTCCGAATCAGTGTTGCCATGAATATTGGCTTCAAACTCATGATCCAGCAGGTGGCGAATTTGTGGTCGCGCGGAACTGGGAAAATCCAGAATATAACCGTTATGTTGAAACAGCCATTGCTGGTAACGAAAGGGCTGAGTATTGTCGGCATGCGTGCCAAGTCCAGGCGTGGCACTGCGCACCATTGCCAGCCACAGGGGGTATTTCATACTGCGGCTAACATCCTGCAGGTTTTCATCGTTCCAGATAGCAATGGGCTGCCGATAGCGACGCGCCTGACCCTGTTCATACCAGCCAAAACCATAGCCATCGGCATTGAGTTTGACTTCACGCAGCTCTCTGGGTTGCCATGCCTGTTTTTCCAGACTATGTTCTGGCTTAAGGATTAAATCATACAGACTGATATTGGGTCCTGTGTATGCAAGTAACCGACACATGTTTTATAGTAGCTTTGTTAACGAAGTTGGTCTAACCATAACAAAAATCACAAGAGAGTTATACGGATGTTTTCAAGTGATAAAAATGTGCAGGACTCCTGTATTTATGTAGCCCAGTCAAGGCCGGTGAATAATCTTGAAAAAGATGTGCGATGTGGATTGTTAGCCCGACCACGTTGTTTGCCGCCCAAATATTTTTATGATGAAACCGGTTCACGCCTGTTTGATCAGATTTGTGATACGGAAGAATATTATCCAACACGCACTGAAGCGGCGCTGCTCAGACAATTTTCTGCGGAGTTGATTGATGCATCATCGCCACAGCATATTCTGGAATTCGGCAGTGGTAGTAGCCGTAAAACGCGGCATTTGCTCAGTGCCTGCGAACGACTGGGTGTTGCATGTGAATATTTACCCTTCGATGTTTGCGAAGAAATGCTGTTACAGGTGAGTCAGGAATTTAATCAGGATTATAGCTGGCTGGACGTGAAGCTGCTGATCGGAGATTACACCGCGGGACTCGATTATTTGCATCAGCCCTCGGGAACCTGTATGTATGTTTTTCTGGGCAGCAGTATTGGCAATTTTAGTGTGGCAGAGGCCAGGGCTTTTATTAAGGAAATTCGGCGCTGTATGAAACCGGGTGATTCTTTGTTGCTCGGTGTCGATAGAATAAAAGATCATGATGTGCTGCACGCGGCTTATAACGATGCAGCGGGCATAACTCAGGAGTTTAATCTGAATATGCTGCAAGTGCTCAATGAAAAACTGCAGGCTAATTTTGATCAGAGAAAATTTCGTCATGAGGCCAGTTATAATTCAGTCGATCAACGCATAGAAATGTATCTGGTTTCCGAGGAATGCCATACGGTGCATTTAAAATCAATGGATGAGCAGATTCATTTTTTAGAAGAAGAAAAAATACTGACTGAGATAAGTCATAAATATTCAAAACAGGGAGTGGAAGATCTGCTAACTGATTCAGGATTGCATATACTTAAACATATAGAAGCTGAAAACGCTTATTTTTCTCTGGTGCTGGGGCGACTCTGACAATAGTTTGGTCAGAGCAGGTCTGGCCGATGCAAATTCTTGGAGTAGTCATATTTTATGTCTTCAGCTCTTAACCGCTGGCTGGATATGCTGGTCACCCAGTCATTGCCTTTATTGCCGAATACGCAGGCGAAACTCAGGGCCCTGATGGAACAGTCGCAGTTATCTGTTACTGAGTATCGTAAACCCATTTTGTATGATCCCGGTTTTAGCCTGCAGCTACTTAAAAAATCAAATACCGATCGAAAGTCTGCCGGGCGCGGCCCGTTAACCACGCTGGGCAACGTTCTGTCTCATCTTGGTCAGGGACAATTGCAGCAGCAATTAGCACAGGCGACATTGTTCGACAGCATGTCGCTTGCTGATAATAACCGCCAGGGTTATCTGCGTTATGTGGCACAGGCTTGCCATGGTTCACTGCAGGCCAGAGACTGGGCGATGACCAGACAGACTCATGAGCCAGAAGAAATGCAACTGGGTGCGTTGTTGCAGAATATCGCCGAACTGGCACTGTGGTGTTATGGCGGCAAAGTGATGGAGCAGATTGAATACCAGGCGCAGGTGAAAAAACTGGATTATGATAAAGCGGCAAATAAAGTTCTGGGCTGTACTACGCGTGCGCTGTCAGCGGCACTGGCCGAGGCATGGAATTTACCTGAACTGGTTGCCCAGGGATTGAATTCGACTTATCAGGATTTCACTCTGGGAACCGGCGTTGCCTTGTCGGCGCGTCTGGCCAGATTGAGTGCCAGCAGTTGGTATGATAAATCTGCCCAGGAGTGTATACAGGCTATTGCCAGATACACCGGCAAAGCTGAGGGTGAAATCGAGCGAATAGTACATTTAAATGCGGTAGCCAGTTCTGATATTTTTGTCGAGTTAGCTTATGCCTCGCCTGCGCGATTGTTGCCCATGCTGGTTGATGAGAACTATATTGATCCCGCCTACGATATATTAACAGCAAAAGACGAGCCGCAAACTCAACCGCTAACGCCAGCCAGGCAAACCGTTAACGCCGCGGTTAAATCTCGCACCAGTACCGAAGCTGAAAAAGTCACTCCTGTTAGTAAAGACAGAACATCCGTGGCGGCAAAATCATCTGGATCTGCTGCCGTTAACAAAACTGTAACTGAAGAAACAAAAGTGGTAATAGGGTCTGATAAACAGCCGGCCTCAACAGCAGCTATAAAACAGGCTAAAAAATCGCCAGTAAATAGTAATGAAGACTTGAATAGTCAGGTGAAAAAAATCCAGCAAATGGTGAAAGCAAAAGTGCATGCCAAAGATTTGATCCAGCAAGTGGTTGATACTATCAATACTGCTGGTTTGCAGCGCGTGGTGTTTTCTGTTCGTGTGCCACAGCATAAATTATTGCTGGGCCGGTTTTATGCGCAGGATGATAATGTTCCGCTGCTGGAAAATTTCCAGATCCTGCTGGATAAACCCCATCTGTTCAATCGTCTGCTGGAAAAATCGCAACATATCTGGCTCAGTGATGGTAACCGGGAAAAATTCTGGAATTTGATCTCTGCAAAAACCAAGCTGCTGCTAAATACGGATAATTTTTTTGCTATGTCGGTGTTCAGTAACGATCATTGTGTCGGCCTGATGTACGCGGATAAAATAAAAGGAAAATTAACCGCGGATGACTATAAAAAATTCCAGGCGCTGTGTCGCATGTTGTCCAGAGGCATGGTTGAAATCGCTACCTCGAAACAGCCGGCTAACTAGCTTTAGTCAGGAAAATATTTTTAATTCACTCACGGTTTTTAAAGTGTTTTACAGAATGCTTTCGAGTTGCGTTGATAGTTGTAAAGCTCTCTGCGCTCAACTGGCAGGTTTTCGATATTTTCCTGCTGATAACCTTTTTCTATGAACCAGTGGGTGGTGTGGGTGGTTAATATAAACAGCTTATTAATGCCCAGTTTTTTACACTGCTGTTCAATATGATTGAGCAGTTCTCTGGCGCGTCCCTGATTCCGATAATCGGAATGTACGGCAACGCAGGCCAGTTCGGCGCAGTGTTCGCCATAGGGATAAAAAGCGGCGCAGGCGATGATCATGCCGTCACGTTCGATGACGGTGAACTGTTCAATTTCAAGTTCCAGTTGTTCACGCGAACGGTGTGCGAGTATGCCTTCTATTTCCAGCGGCTGGATGAGTTCGAGTATGCCGCCGACATCATCAATACTGGCTTTGCGTAAACCTTCATAGGTTTCTATCGTGATTAATGTGCCGCTGCCATCGCGGGTATAAAGTTCCAGTAACAGGGCACCATCGGTATTGTGAGAAATCAGATGGCTGCGGCTGACGCCGTTTTTACAGGCGGTAACTGCACTGGATAAATGCAGCAGGGTTATTTCATCATTATGCTTTTCAGTTAACAGTTTTTCAGCCTGCAATAGATCCAGTTGATGAATGATTTCATTGTTGGCATCTTTGACGCCATCGGCATCCATTATGAAAATCAGTTTATCGGCTTTCAATTCGCTGGCAGTAATCGTGGCAACATCTTCGGCGCGACAATTAAACGCTTCACCGGTCGGTGAATAACCAATGGGGGATAACAGGACGATGTTGTTTAACTGCAGTTGCTGTTGAATGGCTTCGCAATCGATGCGGCGCACATCGCCGGTATGACCAAAGTCGATGCCGTTGCGAATGCCATAGGGGCGGGCGGTTACGAAATTGCCCGATACAACCCGTAATGCTGCCCCCGCCATGGGCGTGTTGATCAACCCCATGGATAGCTTGGTTTCAATATTTAATCGTACCTGGCCGACGGCCTGCTCGACGCCCGCTAAAATAGTGTCATTGGTAATTCGCATGCCCTGGCTAAACTCGGATTTTAATCCCAGTGCATTAAGCTGGGTTTCAATCTGAGGTCGTGCGCCATGCACCAGCACCAGGCGTACCCCGAGACTGTTTAACAGGGCGATATCATGAATTAGATTAGCAAAGCCCGGATGCTCAACAGCTTCGCCGCCGAGTGAAATAACAAAAGTGCGGCCCCGATGCTGATGTATGTACGGCGATGAATTGCGAAACCAGTTTACGTATTGTTGTTGGGCTGCGTTCAAGTTTTTTCCTGCACTGTTTGTTTTTTAATTAATAAACTTTTTATTAAGCGATGCAGAATTGATATATGAATTTGCGCAACAATTCAACTGTTGGTTTAATTCGATCGGCATCTATGTATTCATCCGGCTGGTGGGCCTGATCAATATTGCCCGGGCCGAGTACCAGTGTATCCATCCCCATCTGATTTAGATAGGGCGCTTCGGTGCCAAAGGCGACGCTACCTGCGCGGTGTCCGGTTAATTGTTCGGCGGTTTTTACCAGTTCGGAATCCGCCGCTGTTTCCACTGCGGGAATACCGGAAAATAGCGGCAAGGTTTCCAGTTTAAAGCCTGTTTCTGGTAACACTTTTTGTAGGCGTTGTTTCAGTTCATGGCGTAAATCGTCAAGCGCCATGCCCGGCAGGGGACGAATATCGATGTGCAGTTCACAGGCACCGCAAATCCGGTTCGGGTTATCGCCACCGTGGATATGGCCAAGGTTGATCGTGGGTACCGGCACTTCAAACAGCGGATTATTATTCTGTTGTTGTAACTGATCACGCCACAGCAGCAGTTCGCCGATAACTTTATGCATAGCTTCCAGTGCATTGTGGCCTAGCGTCGGATCGCTGGAATGGCCGGCGAGTCCGGTGATGCGAATCGATTCCATCAAAATGCCCTTGTGCATGCGAATCGGTTTCATGCCAGTGGGTTCGCCGATGATGGCAAACCGTGCTTTGGGGCGGGACAGTTTCACCAGGGTTTTGGCGCCATCCATGGTGGTTTCTTCGTCGGCGGTGGCGAGAATAATCAGCGGCTTTTTATAGTCTTCCGGTTTGAATGCCAGCGAGGCTTCGATAGCCATGGCCAGAAACGCTTTCATGTCGGATGTGCCCAGACCATAAAAACGGTTGTTGGCTTCTGTCAGTTTAAACGGATCATGGTGCCAGCGATTGTCATCATAGGGTACGGTATCGGTATGGCCCGCCAGCACCAGGCCACCAGCGCCCTGGCCGCGCGTGGCAATCAGGTTGGCTTTGCCGGTACTGACCGGCATGATTTCGGTATTGAATCCCAGTCCATCCAGCCAGTTGGCCAGCAAATGAATCACCGGTAGATTGCTCTGATCCAGCGCCGGATTGACGCAGCTAACCGACGGCATGGCGATCAGTTGCTGCATCATTTCGATTAGTGTGGGCTGGCGAGTCATAAGCCCTGAATATTTTCATCACGCAGCATGGTCACGCCGGGTAACTTGCATTGCAAGATTGACTGGCGCAGGACTTCGATGGCTTCCGGTCGGGTGAAGCTTTTGCGCCAGGCCAGGGCGACGCGTCTTGATGGTGACGGTGGTTCAAACGGCACCATGGCTAACAGATCCGATTGAGTTGATTTGCGCTCAGAGCTGGAAGGCAGCACGGTAATACCGGCACCGGTGGCCACCATCAGGCGAATCGTTTCCAGTGAGCCACCGGCCAGGCTTTGTTGCAGGTTGCCTGATGTCTGGCAGTCGGGACAGGCCTGTAGAATCTGATCTCGAAAACAATGGCCCGGGCCGAGCAGCAGTAGACTCTCATCGGCCAGTTCACTGGTCTTCACCGATTTGCGCTGGCTCCAGTGGTGCTTTCGGGGAACGGCGGCGACAAAGTTTTCATCATAAATAGCCTGGGTGACAATACCGGGTTCACTGAACGGTAATGCAATAACGATGACATCGACCTTGCCCTGTTTTAACTGCTCGGCCAGGCTGGCAGTAAAATTTTCTTCAATCAACAACGGCATCTGTGGTGCCCGCTGGTGAATTCGAGGAATCAGTTTGGGTAGCAGGTAAGGCGCGATAGTGTAGATAGCGCCCAGACGCAGCGGCCCGGCCAGTGGGTTCTGGTGGATGTCGGCTAACTGTTTGACCCGGTCTGCCTGTTCCAGTACCTTTTGTGCCTGTTCGACAATCTGCTCACCGAGAGCAGTGATGCGAATTTCATTGCGTGCGCTCCTTTCGAACAGCTCAATACCTAATTCTTCTTCCAGCTTCTTTATGCCCAGGCTGAGCGTGGGCTGAGTTACATGGCAGGCTTTGGCAGCATTGCCAAAATGGCCATATTGAGCAACTGCAACAATGTATTTGAGTTCAGTAAGAGTCATGGCGATATGATAAATAAAATCAATTAAACTGATTCTATGAAAAAATTTACTAAATGTCTCAAATCGGCGTTAAATAAAATTTGCAAAATTTAGTCTGATCATTAAAGCCATATACTGTTTATCCGATACAAAGAAATGAAATGTTTGCTATATAAGCAGAAAAGAACGCATAAAAGAGGGTGTTGCTTTGGTTAAAAAATTTATATGTAGCAGTATACGTAACAAGTTATTGCTGATTACCGGTGGCGGTACCTCGTTGCTTTTAATTGCTGTTCTCTGGGGGCTTTATAGTATTTATAACGAAGCATTAACTATCATTAGTACGCTGGAAGACAATGGTATGGAAATGCTTGTCGAGGGGATTCAGGATAATCTCATTGAAGTAATTAAAATGACCCTGCTTGCAATTGTAGGTGCCGTCGTTGCTGCTATGATTGCTTTTCATTTTATGATCAGCAACACCATTCTCCGACCGGCCAGAAATTTAATGAATGATTTTGCCCGCATGGCCAGTGGCGATTTTACCGGTGAAATCTCGGTTTCTTCCGGCGATGAAATTGGCCAGGTGGCGGGAAGCGCCAAAATTCTACAGCAGGATGTGGGCCATATCGTACAGCAAATTAATCAGTCCATATTTCAGTTGTCCACTTCCGCCGAGGAAGTTTCTCATGTGACTTCACAGGCGAATCAGGCCATGTTGCGCCAGAGTCAGGAGACCGATCAGGTCGCCACCGCGATGAATGAAATGACCGCTACGGTGCATGAGGTATCGCAGAATGCGCAGGTGGCATCGGATTCGGCGAATCAGGCCAATGATGAAGTCAATACCGGGCAGTCGGTGGTGAATGAATCCATCAGCGCGATTAGCAAGCTGGTGCAACAGGTAGAGCAGGCGGGTGATGTGATCCATGAGCTGGAAAATAATTCGGTGGAAATTGGTTCGGTGCTGGATGTTATTCGTAGCATCGCAGAACAGACCAACTTGCTGGCCTTAAATGCGGCGATTGAAGCGGCCCGAGCCGGTGAGCAGGGTCGTGGTTTTGCGGTGGTTGCCGATGAAGTCCGGGTGCTGGCGCAACGCACTCAAACATCGACCGAAGAAATCCAGGCGATGATCGAAAAGCTGCAATCCGGTGCGCAGGAAGCAGTGGAAGCGATGAATCAGAGCCGTTCCCAGGCCGATGTCACTCGCGATACCGCAGCCCGAGCCGGCCAGGTGCTGAATAGCATTACCCAGTCGGTCACCAATATTAACGACATGAATACCCTGATTGCCAGTGCTGCCGAAGAACAGAATGCCGTAGCCGAAGAAGTTAACCAGAATGTGGTGAATATTTCTCAGGTGTCGGAAACCACCGCCGACTCGGTGGCTAAAACCGCTGCTGCTGCTGAAGAATTGCGTAATCTGGCGGAAGAACTCAAGCATGTCATTTCTGGATTGAAAGTGTAGTCCGACTATTTTAAACAGGCTGGGTTGCGCATCCTGTCTATATTGATTTCACCTGTTTATTTCATTTCGGCTAAGCTACTTTATCCTTATCACTTCCATTACAATATCGACCTCAAACGATTAGCAAAAATATCTGAGGTCGATCATGCCCGAATACCGTTCCCGTACTTCCACTCACGGCCGTAACATGGCCGGTGCCCGTGCTTTGTGGCGCGCCACTGGTATGCAGGATGATGATTTTGACAAGCCCATCATCGCCATTGCCAATTCGTTTACCCAGTTTGTGCCCGGCCATGTGCATTTAAAAGACATGGGACAGTTGGTGGCGCGCGAGGTTGAAAAAGCCGGTGGTATCGCCAAAGAGTTCAATACTATTGCTGTGGATGACGGCATCGCCATGGGCCACAGCGGCATGCTGTATTCCCTGCCGTCGCGGGAGATTATCGCCGACTCGGTGGAGTATATGGTGAATGCGCACTGCGCCGATGCCATCGTCTGTATTTCCAATTGCGACAAAATCACCCCCGGCATGTTGCTGGCGGCCATGCGGCTGAATATCCCGGTGGTATTTGTCTCGGGTGGGCCAATGGAATCAGGCAAGGCAATAGTGCACGGCGAAGAAGTTCATCTTGATCTGGTGGATGCCATGGTGATGGCGGCCAGCCCCGATGAGTCCGATGAAGACGTAGCGCGAGTCGAGCGTTCCGCCTGTCCGACCTGTGGTTCCTGTTCGGGTATGTTTACCGCCAATTCGATGAACTGCCTGACCGAGGCGCTGGGCCTGTCATTGCCCGGTAACGGTTCGCTGCTGGCCACCCATGCGGATCGCGAAGAGCTGTTTCTGGAAGCGGGGCGGCTGATTGTGGATATCACTCGCCGCTATTACGAGCAGGATGACGCTTCGGTGCTGCCCCGTTCTGTCGCCAGCTTCAAGGCCTTTGAGAATGCCATGAGCCTGGATATCGCCATGGGCGGCTCGACCAACACGGTATTGCATCTGCTGGCCGCAGCTCAGGAAGGCGAGGTAAATTTCACCATGGATGATATTGATCGGTTGTCTCGCAAGGTGCCGAATCTTTGTAAGGTGGCACCTTCCACGCAGAAATATCATATGGAAGATGTGCATCGTGCCGGCGGCGTGATGGGTATCCTGGGTGAGCTGGATCGCGCCGGTTTGCTGCACACCGAGTTGCCGACAGTGCATAGTCCATCCATGGCTGCTGCACTGGCGCGCTGGGATATAGCGGTTAGCGATGATGAGCAGGTGAAAAAACGCTTTTCAGCGGCGCCGGGTAATGTGCCGACGCAGGTGGCTTTTTCACAGGAGAAACGCTGGTCACTGGATACGGATCGCGACCATGGCTGTATTCGCAACAGGGAACATGCCTATTCTCAGGACGGCGGACTGGCCGTGTTGTTTGGCAATATTGCCGAGCTGGGCTGTATTGTCAAAACCGCCGGTGTCGATGACAGTATTTTGAAATTCAATGGCACGGCGAGGATATTTGAATCTCAGGATGCAGCAGTTGCAGGCATTCTGAATGATCAGATTCAGGCCGGTGACGTGGTTATTATCCGCTACGAGGGCCCAAAAGGAGGCCCCGGTATGCAGGAAATGCTCTACCCCACGTCGTATCTGAAATCCAAAGGTCTGGGCAAGGTCTGCGCCTTACTCACCGATGGGCGTTTCTCCGGCGGCACTTCGGGCTTGTCCATTGGCCATGCTTCACCCGAAGCGGCTGAAGGCGGTGCCATTGGACTGGTGGAAGAAGGGGACAGGATCGAAATCGATATCCCTAACCGAACCATCAATCTGGCGGTTTCCGTAGAGCAGTTAAAGCAGCGTCGCGCAGCGATGGATGCCAGGGGCGATAAAGCCTGGCGGCCAGTGGATCGACAGCGTAGCGTCAGCCAGGCTTTGCAGGCCTATGCCGCGATGACCACCAGTGCTGCGCGCGGTGCGGTGCGTGATGTGAGCCAGTTGAAAAAATAATAGCTACCCGAGAAAATACAGATGAAACTAGGCACGCCATTATCCGAATCAGCCACCCGCGTCATGTTGCTGGGTGCCGGGGAGCTGGGTAAAGAAGTTATTATCGCCCTGCAGCGACTGGGCGTCGAAGTGATTGCGGTGGATCGCTATGCCAATGCGCCGGGTCATCAGGTGGCCCATCGGTCCCACGTCATCGACATGACCAATGGCCCGGCATTAAAAGCCCTGGTGCAGCAGGAAAAACCGCATTTAATTGTGCCGGAAATAGAGGCCATTGCCACGGACATGCTGGCCGAAATCGAAGCCGAGCAACTGGCGGTCGTGATCCCCACGGCGCACGCCACCCAGCTCACCATGAATCGTGAAGGTATCAGGCGGCTGGCAGCCGAAGAGCTGAGTATTCCGACATCCAGTTACGCCTTTGCCGATAGCCTGGACGAATTGCAGCAGGCCATTGATGCTGGCATTGGTTATCCCTGTATTATCAAACCGGTGATGTCGTCCTCAGGTAAGGGGCAGTCACGTATCGAGGCGGCGGCGGATGTTGCCAGTGCCTGGGAATATGCGATGACCGCGGGCCGGGTCAATCAGGGTAAGGTAATTATCGAAGGCGTGGTGGATTTTGACTACGAAATCACCCAGCTCACCGTGCGTGCGCTGGATGCGAAAGGTGAAATAGAAACCCACTTCTGTGCCCCGATCGGCCATATTCAAAAGAATGGCGATTATGTGGAATCCTGGCAGCCGCAACCGATGTCGGAAATAGCACTGGAAGAGGCACGTCGGATTGCCGAAAAAGTGACCGCCGCACTGGGTGGTCGCGGTATTTTTGGTGTTGAGCTGTTTGTCAAAGGTGATCAGGTTATTTTCAGTGAAGTCAGCCCACGACCCCATGACACCGGTCTGGTGACTTTAATTACCCAGTGGCAGAGCGAATTTGCCCTGCATGCCCGTGCAATACTGGGCCTGCCGGTTGATACCACCTTGCGCGATGCCGGTGCCAGTGCAGTCATTTATGGCGGCATGAACGAAGCCGGTATCAGCTTTGAAGGGATGGATCAGGCGCTGGCGGTACCGGGCACTGAAATTCGGCTGTTTGGCAAGCCCGAATCCTATGTGAGCAGGCGCATGGGGGTGGCTGTCGCGACCGGTGCAAATATTGACGAAGCCCGGGGCCGAGCAAGACTGGCAGCTTCCAGAGTTAAGCCGGTTAAAGATTAGCCATGCATGGCTGATCTTTGCTGCACTCGACATCAAAACATTAATAACAATCATGTTCAGGGCAGCAAAATAAATGTCAGATAATTTCACGCACATTCCAGAATCCAATCGGCCCAGCCCGACCTGGACTGGAGCCAGGTCAGAGCAACGGTATTAATGCTCAAGCTGGCTGCATCAGGGCCATTGAGCTGAGCTCAGGCGAATCGTGGGAAAAACATAATATTGAAGACGAACGGCAGGGCTTTGTACGGCGTCATTGCGATATAGTGGTAGATAGAATGCAGCAGGCGACCATGGCGTTTTAGTTTTATGACAAACGGGTGCAGCGGCTGGATCATGTCGTCGGCAGCCAGTCGCCGGAAGAGGATAAATAGCCATTTTAGCAGGCAAAGCTGTTGTGCTTTATTAAGATAATAGTGTAATTGCATATTTTTATTGAGTTTTTTATAAAAAAGTTCTTTACCTTTGCGCAATATTCCACTATTGTCTGGCTAACATAAATGATAAAAGCAGGACACAACCTTGGCTCGATTTGCAGAAGTTGTAACCCAGACATTCCGTTCATTTACGCCTGAAGCGCTCTCCGAGCGATTATTTGGCGACTCCCTCGACGACTGGTGGCAGGAATATGTCACTACCCTGGAAAAATCTGACTACACCGGGCAGGTTCAAACCGCATTCTTTATCACCACCTTTGCCGCCATGGGGCGACTGGCCAAAGTCGATGGTCGAATCCATGAGAAAGAAATCGCCCTGGCCAATTCGGTGATGGATCATCTGAAATTAGATCCCGGCCAGAAACGACTGGCGATTCGCCTGTTCAACGAGGGCAAACAATCAGATTTCAATCTGGATACCGTGCTTAACCGGTTTTTCAGATTATGCCGTCACCGTGTCAGCGTGTTACAGATATTTATCGAAATTCAGTTACAGGCGGCTTTTGCCGATGGCGCCCTGACGGAAAAAGAAGAAACGCTGTTATCGCGCATGTGCAAACGGCTGGATGTTTCCCACTCGATTTATGGTCGCATCGAACGTCGGGTACGTACCGATAAACTGGGTCAGAACTACCAGCCGGCAACGCGTCGGCAGCAGCCAATGAGCCTGGCAGATGCCTGTGAATTGCTTAATGTCACGCGCTGGACCAGCAGGCAGGATATCAAGCAGGCCTATCGACGCAAAATGAGTCAGCATCACCCGGATAAAATGCTCGCCAATGGCGCGCCGCAGGCGGATGTGGATGCGGCCACTGAAATGGTGCAGGAAATCAAGCAGGCTTATGAGATTCTGTGTAAGGCGAAGAAGATTATTTGATCACTGTTTGCTATTTGCAAAATGACATCGTGTTAATAAAAAAAGCCACCCGTTCGGGTGGTTTTTTTGTTTCATCAGTTGTACCAAAATGGCGTCGGATGACAATGCCTGTTTCTGAAAGTTCATTTTAGCCATTAAATAATTGACATGTTCCCGCATGAAGCTATTATTCAATGTGACCAAATTAAAAGCTGGTGTGATGCCAGCGACAAAAAAATAGGAGTTTGAGTGTGAAAATAATTAAATTGCTGGCTTTGGTTTTGCCTATGATGTTGATGTATGGTTGTAGTGATAGTGATGACGGTAGTGCATGTATACATGAAAGTTCAGCGACTACCTGGACTTGTAATTCAGGTAGTTATTCTTGTGACAATGAGCCTAATTTCTGTTGGAATACCATAGCTGAATGCCAGGCTTCGGCTAACTGTAACTAAGCTGTATTTAAATCATGAAATATTTTTTATGATTTATATATGAAGATAAAAAATGCGGATATCTAGATATCCGCATTTTTTTTATTTGAAATAAATATAAAACAGGTCATTATTCTATTTGACCAGGTGATCTGTGTACTTATCTCGTATTAGTCTGTTTTATTATGAAAAATTTTGCGATGTATATTATTGTATTTTTACTGGGTGTTTTGTCCGGTTATTATCTGGCACCAGAAAACATAGTTTTATCCGAGTTGAATGATCTTCCCGAATCGATAGTTAATGGTGATGTGGAGCATGAACATGAAATCCGACGGTTCATGCAGCGCTTGGCAGAATCTGATTCAACCATAAAATATTTGCAGGAAATGAACGAGTCACTGAGTTCGTTGTTGTCGGGCAAGAAAAATGAAATTGCTGCCTTGCTAGCAAAGCCCAGTTTGCATGAGAAAATCAATTCAATGAGTGATGAAGAATTATTAGAAAAATTATTGTTGATGTTCAAGGAAGATGATCTGGCTGGTATCGAAAATAAAAAGCAAATGGCGTTGCGCTTAACAGAAATAGCCTTAGGTGACGAGGAGATAGATACATCAATGGTAACGGGTACAGTGGCCGTTACCACGATTCCAGAGCATGTTGACTACGCGAGTGAATTTTTGAATATTAAGCAATATGACACACTCTATGCACATTTATCTACCTCAGATAAGCTTGAAAAAACATTAGTGAAGTGGACGAATTTATCGACAGGTAAAATTATGTTATTCAAGAAAATGGCTTTTGTGCCAGAGGAATTGCAAAAATATGTATCAATGAGGCCCAAAGGTGGTTGGGTGGAAGGTGACTATCAGGTTAGTTTATATAATATTAACCAGGGGCTTACTGTTCTGGCCAGTACTACCTATACTGTGCAAACGGTACAGGAAAGTGAGCCGCCTGCGAGACCTGATGGCCCCATTATATACGGGGGTGATAAAACTGCGGTTGAGCCCAACAACTCTGGTTTTGGTTTTTTTTAACGCTATGAATTTTTTGTGATGAACCAAATTTGGTGATCAGTAAATCAAATTTTCTCAATGTATAAAAAAGACCGGGATTCCCTGGTCTTTTTTAATTTTATGTTATGTGATCAGAAAATGTCGTGGGAGCAATGAGGAATTATTTATATTGATCAAATTGCCTTTGTCTAAACAGGTATATGGTATATATTTCTTCAGTGTATTAGTTATTCAAAGTCAGGTGGCAAGTTGCCCAACTCAGTATTATCTAAAAACGGTATCCCAAAATCATTACACGAAAAACTCTCTACCCATTGGGAAAACTGGTTGCAGGCATGTGAAAAACAGAACCTGTCTTCAGACCCCGGCGTTGATTTATCCCTGTTAGGAAAAATCTGGGCCTGCAGTGATTTTATCGCCACCAGTTGTTGCCGCAATCCAGACTTATGGTTTGAACTGATTCAGGACGATGGCTTAAACCGTTCCATGGCATTTGACGATTACCAGTCGGCACTGGCGACGAAGCTGGCTGCTGTGGCCACCACCACGGATTCAGCCATTTACGATCATGCCCTGATGAAAAGCCTGCGCCTGTTTCGGCAGCAACAGATGATGCGTATTGCCTGGCGTGATCTTGCGGGTCTGGCGGCTACCACTGAAACGCTGCGCAATCTGACCGATCTTGCCGAGTCATGTGTCGATCAGACACTGGAATGTCTGTATCAGGATTTGTGTCAGCACCGGGGCACCCCCAGTAATGCCAATGGTGATGAGCTACGACTGATTGTGCTGGGTATGGGTAAGCTGGGTGGCCATGAACTGAATTTTTCATCCGATATTGATCTGATTTTTGCCTTTGAAGAAGAAGGTGAGACGCGCAGCGAATCTTCGACCCGTAGAGCCATGGCCAATAGCCAGTTTTTTACCCAGCTCGGCCAGCGATTTATAAAAGCATTGAATGACGTAACCGCCGACGGTTTTGTGTTCCGTGTCGATATGCGGTTGCGGCCCTATGGCGACAGTGGCCCGCTGGTGATGAGCTTTGCCGGTATGGAGCATTATTACCAGACCCAGGGCCGTGACTGGGAGCGTTATGCCATGATCAAGGCGCGGGTTATCGGCGGTGATCGCAAGGCGGGTGCTGAGCTGATGGCCATGCTTAAACCTTTTGTCTATCGACGCTATCTTGATTTTGGTGCCTTTGAGGCGATTCGCGATATGAAAGCGATGATTGCCGCAGAAATAAAACGCAAAGGCAATGAGAACAATATAAAACTGGGTGCCGGGGGCATTCGTGAAATTGAATTTATTGGCCAGACCTTCCAGTTGATCCGCGGTGGTGGTGATGCCGAGTTGCAGGTGCGCAGTATTTTGCAGGTGCTGGCCCTGCTGGCAAACAAGGGCTACATGTCGGAGCAGGCCAGTGCGGAGCTGGCCGACAGTTATGATTTTTTGCGGCGACTGGAAAATCGCCTGCAGATGTATGCCGATGGCCAGACCCATAATCTACCGGATGATGAACTGATCCAGCAAAGTATGGTACTGGCCATGGATGCGGAAAGCTGGCCCGCCTTACTGGCAGCAACGGCGGCGCACCGGCAACGGGTGCATAATCATTTTATTCAGGTGTTTGCGGTTCCCCAGTTCAGCGAGGATGAGAATGCCACCGGCAACGCGCTGGCTTCGGTATGGCGTGATCCTCTCGATGAGGGGCATGCGCTGGAAATAATCGAACAGGAAAATATTTCGGATGCGGAAGAAGTTTATCGCCAGTTGATCAGCTTTAAACAGGCCGCACAAATTAAAGCACTGCAAGGTGCCTCACGTCAGCGACTGGATAAGTTGATGCCGTTATTACTGGCTGAGCTGGTGGGGCAGGAGCATGCCGGTATCGTTATCCAGCGACTGTTGAATCTGTTGCTGGCGGTGGTGCGGCGAAGCGTTTATCTGGCGCTATTAATCGAATATCCCATTGCCCTGACACAATTAGTGACCCTGTGCGCCGCCAGTCCCTGGATTGCACATCTGGTGACCCGCTATCCGATTTTGCTGGATGAATTGCTGGATCCACGTGCCATGTATGAAATCCCCAATAGCGGGGAGCTTAAGCGTGAACTGGATGCCCAGATGGAGCAGGCGGTGGATGATGAAGAATTGCAAATGGAAATATTGCGTAAATTCAAACAGGCGCAGGTGTTAAAAGTTGCCACTATGGATGTGGCGGCCGGTATGCAGGTGTTTGACGTCAGCGATCATTTGACTCAGATCGGCGAAGTGCTGGTGCAAAAAGCGATGGAGCTGGCGTGGCAGCATATGAGTCAGCGCCATGGTAAACCGCAATGTATCATTGATGGCGAGGAGTATGAACCGAGCATGGCCATTGTTGCCTATGGGAAAATGGGTGGTCACGAACTGGGTTACAGCTCTGATCTCGATATTGTGTTTTTACACGATAGCCGAGGCGAAAATCAGCTGACCGATGGCCAGCGCAGCCTCGATAACCCGGTGTTTTTTGCCCGGGTTGCTCAACGGGTAATTCATATTCTGGGCACCCAGACCGCCAATGGTCGACTGTATGAAGTCGATATGCGGCTGCGTCCCGATGGTGCATCTGGCATGCTGGTCAGCAGCCTGGCGGCTTTCGAGAAATATCAGCAGGAAAAAGCCTGGACCTGGGAGCATCAGGCATTAATTCGGGCGCGTGTGGTGTACGGAAACACGCATCTTGCTGAGGAATTTGATAGAATTCGGCGTTCGGTATTATGCCGTGACAGAGATTTGCCCACACTGCAAAATGACGTGATTGAAATGCGCCAGAAGATGCGGGAATCTCTGGGCAGCAAAACAGCCGAGGTGTTCCATTTGAAGCAGGATGCCGGTGGCATTGTTGATATCGAATTTATCACCCAGTTTAAGGTATTGGCGGCGGCGTCACGGCATCCAGAATTGCTGGATGAAACCGCCACACGACAATTATTACAGGCCTTGTATGAGTCGGGTGAAATAGAGGCAGCACAGCTCAGGCATTTGAGTGAAGCCTATCAAATGTATCGTGCGCGTTTGCATCAACGGGCATTGCAGGAACAGTCATCGTCACTGGATGGCAGCGAATTTCAGCCGCAACGTGAATATGTAAAACAGATTTGGCACAATCTGCTGGAAAATCCCGGCAGTTAGTTTAGGAGAAAGAAGTATGGCAACCATGGCTGATCGCGATGGTGTAATTTGGTTTGATGGGGAGCTGGTGCCCTGGAGAGATGCCAAAGTTCATGTATTAACCCACACATTGCATTATGGCATGGGTGTGTTCGAAGGCGTACGTGCATACAAAGCAGAACAGGGTACGGCAATTTTTCGTTTACAGGCGCATACGGATCGCCTGTTTGATTCTGCGCACATTATGAATATGGATATGCCATTTGATAAAGCAACGATTAATGAAGCCCAGCGCACTGTCGTCCGTGACAATAATCTTGAGTCTGCCTATCTCCGGCCGATGGCCTTTTATGGCGCTGAAGGTATGGGCTTGCGTGCCGATAACTTGAAGACCCATGTCATGGTCGCAGCCTGGGAATGGGGCGCCTATCTGGGCGCGGATAATCTTGAGAAAGGTATTCGTATTCGTACCTCGTCCTACACCCGCCATCATGTCAATATCAGCATGTGTAAAGCCAAGGCAAATGGTCATTACATCAACTCGATGCTGGCTTTACAGGAAGCGTTGACCGATGGTTATGATGAAGCCATGCTACTGGATAACGAAGGTTATGTGGCAGAAGGCAGTGGCGAAAATATTTTTGTTGTAAAAGACGGTGTTATATATACGCCCGATTTAACCTCGGCGCTTAATGGTATAACACGCAATACTATTTTCACTTTTTGTAAAGAGCTGGGCATCGAGATAAAAGAAAAGCGCATAACCCGTGATGAAGTTTATATTGCGGATGAAGCCTTTTTTACCGGTACTGCTGCCGAAGTAACGCCGATCCGTGAAGTTGATAATCGCTCAATTGGTGGTGGCTCGCGCGGACCGATTACCGAGAAGTTACAGAAATTATATTTCGATGTTGTACATGGTCGTCATCATGTGCATCCGGAATGGTTGACCCTGGTTAACGACTAAAGGTGTGCTATGCCAAATCCTCAAACAGCGGAACAAACAGGTTTAAAAGTACCGAATAATAAAAATCAATACGAAGTGAGTCAGGATGATTTGCCGGTACATTGCCCAATGCCGGGCAGTAGTTTATGGGATTCGCATCCTAAGGTATTTATTGCTTTCGATAAAAACGGTAAGGGCAAGTGCCCTTACTGTGGTTGCGAATACACTTTAATCGGCTAGTGTTAAAACCAGTCAGTTCAATATCTGGGTTATTTGAATTTATAGTAGCCCAGCTTTTTTCGCATCTGTAATTTTCGGCCCAGATTAAGTGGTTTGGATTTTAAGCTGGCATAATCACGGGCAATAAAATCATCGGTAGCCTGCAAAATTCTTTCGGAGGATTTACCATCGCGACAGGGATGAATGTGGTCACCATACTGTTCGATAGCCTGCATTAAATCCGCCGGGCGTTCCAGTGCCGTTTGCAACGATGCTGCTACCTCATCAGTATTATGTATATTGATGACATGGGGGCCGGGCACGGCGGTGTTGAAGGTTACCACGGGTTTATTTAATAACAGGTATTCCAGAAATATTGACGAGGTGTCACATAGCATGGCGTCGGCAGCATGTAACAGCGGAATTATTTCCTGATCGCTCTCAAAAAAGCTCAGATGTTCGCCCGCCATATTTCGATAAATATCGACAATGGCCGGATCCATTTTAGGATGCAGGGTCACAATCCAGTGCCAGCGGCCAGTGGCGGATAATTTGCGTATGGTGTCGGCCAGTGCGGGTGCAGACGTCAGTTTGGGGCTGAACGTGGAGGCAAATAATATAATGGGTTTGTCGGTGCCTATTTGTGATCTGAGCTTATCCGGTGTTGGGTAGTTAAACATTGGGTCGAGTTTTGACCAGCCGGTTTCTGCTATTTTAAAATAACCATGTTTCTCCGCAAGCTGCTGGAACGGCTCGGTTGTATCAGGCCCCTGGGTGCAATAAAGATCAAAATGGCCACGAATTCGAAAATGATCCTGGTTGGTGTTGGCCCGTTTGCCAACATTGAAACCATGAAAAACTTCAACTTTAACCCCGGGGAAAAAATCCGGCACCCAGTTGGTCGGTACAAACACCGCTGCGGGATTATATTGCTGTACGGCTTTGATGCTGTTCAATGCCCGGCAGTCATCTTCTGTTAGCAAGTCTGGAATGTCATGAATAAACCAGGCGGCATCGTCACCGCGGCTTTTTATGGCTTTTTGTAGTGGCCGTAGAATCGGGTAGCTATAGAGCTGGTTGGCAAAAAGCAGGTAATGTTTCATGGGGTTCAGTATAATACTGATTCTATAATTGTTGTACAGGATTTTGGTTCGTCAGATGATGAATATGGAGTTAAAAAACTCTCGTTCAGCCCGGCAAAAATAAACTATGAAAAATAAGATATCAGTTATTATTATTTGCAAAAATGAAGAGCAAAGAATCCGACGTTGTCTTGATTCGGTAAGCTGGGTGGATGAAATCGTTGTCGTTGATTCGGGAAGTACAGATAAAACACTGGAAATAGTAAAAGAATATACGGATTGTATTTTTATTAACGAAGACTGGCAGGGATTTGGTCCGCAGAAGCAACTGGCGGAGAGCAAGGCAAGCAATAACTGGATACTGGCATTAGACTCGGATGAAGTCGTTAGTGACGAATTGCGTGAAGAAATTATTTCTATAATTGAAGATGCTGATGAAAAAGTGGTCTATAGAGTTAATCGGCTAACCAGTTTTTGTAATAAATTTATTAAACACAGCGGCTGGCATCCTGACCGGATCGTTCGCTTATATAACAAAAAACATTATCACTATAATGACAAGTTTGTGCATGAGTCGGTTGCTTGCAAGAATGCAAAAAAAATTGATTTAAAAGGCAAGCTATTGCATTACACTTTTCAGTCGCTTGAAGAGTATATGGATAAGCGCAATGCTTATGCAAAAGCCTGGGCGGAAAGCCAGTTTAAAAAAGGTCGCAAGACAAATGTTGCTGAAATGCTGGCGCGAACATTTTTCGCATTTATCAGGCATTACATAATACGTTTAGGTGTACTGGATGGCTATCATGGGTTTTTGATTTCGGTAATTCAAATGCAGTATACGTTTAATAAATATAATTTTTTAATGTTTAAAGATAATAAAAAAAATGATTGATTGCAGGATAAATTAAATGAGTCTAGTTAGGTTTTTTAACAAATTTCGACGTGAACTGTATAAGCCCTTATCCAGGTTTTGTATTAAACAGGCCAGCGTTAATTATTTTGGCATGAAATTACAGATACCAATTATTCATGGTCATGGCGCCGGATTTCTGGTGCCGGGAGATGAATGGATGTCGAACTGTCTGTCCGTTTTCCTGAAAAACAAGCAGGGCATGGTGGTTGATATAGGTGTAAATATTGGGTTGTATTTAGTGAAGTTAAAGGCGCTGGACAGACAACGAGAATATCTGGGTTTTGAGCCCAATGCAGTATGTAATTTTTATACCCAGGAACTGATTAGAGCAAATGATTTTGAAAATGTGCGCATTTTGCCGTTTGCCTTATCAGATAAAAAAGAGCTGCGAACTTTTTATACCGTACGCAAGGGCGACAAGATGGGTTCCTTGCATGAATATGCGCGATTTGGACAAAAGGGTAAATTCACCTTCGATTTATTTACATTTCCCGGCGATGAATTTTTTGAAATGTTAGATCCGGAGGCTATTTGTGCCTTTAAAATTGACGTCGAAGGCGCTGAGCTGGAAGTGTTGCGTGGTCTGCAGGCAACTATAACAAAATATCGACCTTATTTATTTTGCGAGATATGGCAATTACCTGAAGCATCCCATCCCACGTATGATGAAAAATATAAACGGCTGAAAGCGATTTGCGATCTTCTAGGTGGGCTGAACTATAGTATTTTAGGTGTCGATAAAGCCGATGCATCGTCTGTTAGTAAGCTTGAAAATCCCGAAGAATTCGGGGATAAGCATCGCCGTGATTATATGCTGGTTCATGCAGAAGACGCTGACGCTCTGTTGCAAAATTTGAAAAAAATTACTCAATGATTGTGCCTGTCTAATGACCAGTAAGCTACCCCTCAAGCAGTCACCTGGGAAAATCTGTATCTTGCGTCTCTCTGCGCTGGGTGACGTAACCCATGTTGTGCCGGTGGTCAGGGCAATACAGCAGCAGTGGCCTGACACAGAAATTACCTGGGTGTGTGGGGTGCTGGAAAAAAAACTGTTAACAGAAATATCGGGTGTTCGCTTCATTGTGTTTGATAAAAAACAGGGGTGGCGGGCGTATCTGGATTTGAAAAAAGCCCTGCGCCACGAAGTATTCGATGTGTTGCTGCACATGCAGGTGGCGGCGCGTGCCAATATTGCCAGTCTGTTTATAAAATCCCGGGTTCGACTCGGTTGGGACAAAAACCGTTCCCGAGATTTTCATCATCTGTTTATTAATCAGCAGGTGCCTGCGGTTAAATTTCAGCATCAGCTTGAAGGTTTTCTTTCTTTTGCAACCACGCTGGGGCTCAAAGTCTCGCAACCGGTATGGGATTTTCCCCTGTCAGCCGACGCCATGGCATTTGCTGACCAGCATATACCTGGTAGCGGAAAAACCCTGCTGATTTCTCCCTGTTCCAGTCACAGTTTGAGGAACTGGAATATTGAGGGTTATGCCAGAGTGGCCGACTATGCGATCGAGCAACTGGGCATGCAGGTGGTACTCAGTGGTGGGCCGAGCAGCGCGGAGCTGGAAATGGCCGAGGCTATTGAAGGCGCGATGCAACATCCGGCGATTAATCTGGTTGGCAAAGATACCCTGCAGCAATTAATGGCGATGCTGAAAAAAGTGGATGTAGTTATCTCGCCTGATTCAGGACCGGCCCACATGGCCAATGCAATGGGTACGCCGGTTATCGGCTTACATGCCTGCACCTGGTCAAGACGTAGTGGCCCATACAATTCACTGGATATATGTGTCGATAAGTTTGAGACGGCGGCAAAAATATACACTGAAAAAACGGCGCAGGAATTGCGCTGGGGAACAAAAATTGAGCAACCGGGTGTTATGGACTTAATCCGGCCCGAGGACGTTATCGCCCGGTTAACGGCGGTAATTAAAAATGCCTAAGGCTGGTCTGGCCCTGGCTTTATCACAACAGTGACTGAAAATATTTTTCATAATTTTCTATCGTGAGTTGTGATGAATAAGTGGTGCGCAATGCTTGCTGACAGGCTTGCGACATTTTGTCATGCAACTCCGCAGAGTCATGTAATCGTCTTACCCTGTCTGCAATGGCCGGCGCATCTTTCACCGGAACAACAAATCCGCTTTTGCCATCTTCGACGACTTCTTTGCCGCCGCCCGTGGTGGTAATTACCGGCGGGATACCATAACCCAGTGCTTCCATCACGGCGCGGGGTAAACCTTCACCGCTGATGGAAGGTTGTACCAGCACATTACTGGCGGCAATCAGTTCCGGCGCGTCATGGCGATAGCCGGCAAGGTGAATCCGTTCTTTCATCGGGCTATTGTTGATTAAGCTGGTGTAGGGTTCGACATCAATGTTCTTACCCACCAACAGTAAATGCAGATTTTCAATATCTGCCAGTTGATGGGTGGCTTCCAGCATGACGGTCAGGCCTTTGCTGGGTCGGGCATTCACGGCGCAAATCACGGTAAAGTCGTTTTTCGTAATGCCAAACTCGGATAAATCACCCGGCTGTTTATCATACCAGGCCAGATCATGGCCTTTGTGAATGGTGATGGCCTTGCCTTTATTTGTCCACAATTGTTGTGCCACATATTCGCGCACCGATTCGGATACGCAAATGATGCCGTCCACGCGGGGATGCAGCAATGTCATATAAGAGCTGGGATCATGCCGATAGAGTCCGGAGGTGGTGCCTCTATAGGCAACAAATTTTACCGTTGTGCCGATCGCGGCAAATGCGGCATTGGGGATGGTTTTGGAATCAGTGGCATAGAGTATGTCGTAATTTCGATTTTTTAATAAATCGCGTACCCGGTTGATCGTTTTGAAACTGATTTTTTTTCGTGGGTGGCCATCGATTACTTCGATTCCGGCATCGCGAAAGCGTTGTGCGTATTCCGAGTTGCCATGGGTGATGATGGTTATCTGATGACCCCGTCTGGCCAGGCCAATATAAATTTCCAGTTCCGGACGCAGGCTATTAAATGAGCTGTCCGCCGAGCTTAGTATCAGGATATTCATAAGTGGCGGGTGATGACCTAGGTGTAATCCTGATAGGATTTTTCTTCGACGATTTCTGATTTAAGATGGATATTGATATCTTTTTTGGCTTCTGCGCGTTTGTCATTGGTCACATAAACAGCGCGGGCAAGTTCGATAAAGCGTTGCTCAAAACGCCTGTTGCGTTCCTCATCGCGAATATCGTCTTCAATATCCCATAACTCTTCATTGATGGATTTCAGCTTTTTTCTAAGTCCGGCGATGGTGTCATCTTCATCGACGCTATCGGTCCAGACTTTGTTCAGCATGTCCAGCTCGCGTTTAACATTGACGCGTTTTTCTTCAGCTTCGATCCGTTCGAATTTAATTTCAAGAATGGTTATTTTATCGAGCAGTTCGCCTGGCGAAATAGGGATTAGAATTTCATTCATAATTATCGGGACCAGGATTATTGGGGAACTCTAATATAGCTAGCTGCCTTTCAAAAGACAATAGCAGAGCCGGATAAACAGCGGGTGTTGGTCGAAAAATGCCAGGCACTTCCATCCGGAGAGGTTTGCTGCAGGTAATAGTGCCATTAATAAACGCTCTATAAAAAATACAGCTTAGGTCTGATCTGTCTGGCGGTTTGCCCAGTGATGTTATTTATGTATCCGTTGCTGGGTTTTAGATTAACCGTGCTGGCGATAAATTCTTTGTTAAGGATTTTTTTCGGTGAATTTTATCTGTTCTGCTTTGCTTATTATTTATAACTACCGCTAATGAGCGGAGTTCTGATCGTGAGCCGATTTTTGTTTTTGTGGTGATCTCCCGGGGAATTTATTGGCGCATATTACGGCTATCTGGCATGGCAGAATTCCTACGGGCTAACAGAAGGGCGCGGCCCGATAACAGAGCTTCTGTCTGGCAACCTGCTGGCCCATGCAGTGAATAGTCCGGATAGCTGAGCCATTGGGCGTCTGCCTGGTATTTAAGGCTAAGTTATTGAAAATACGTCACAATTTATTATTTCATTTATGCGTATATTCTAATATTCTGTGGCTTTGTCGGGCGATTTCCCGTATAGTGTGGCGCCTGTCAGGAACACGATGTTCTCTGATCCATGCAGCGTTTCTTTCCCGGTTAAACTAATCAAGGTTAGCAACGTCATTCATTTGAATTTGTTAAAGCCTTGCAGCAGATGCTGTCGGTTTATGGGGTTTCAGTTTGTCTTCCAGTATATCTTTCCAGGATCTTGATCTCGATGATCGTTTATTAAAAGCCATAGCCGATGCAGGATTCACTGAGCCATCTGATATTCAACGGCAGGCGATACCACATGCGTTGCAAGGTTCCGATTTGATGGCCTCGGCACCTACCGGCACTGGAAAAACGGCGGCATTCGTGTTGCCCGCATTACAACGTCTGGCGATGAACAAACCGAAAAAAGGCATTGGCCCCCGCGTGCTGGTATTAACGCCGACGCGTGAACTGGCCAAACAGGTTGCGGATAATATCTATACTTTCACCAAATACCTGCGCCAGCGTTCCTGTTCCATTGTGGGCGGTATGCCTTATCCACCACAGATGCGCTTCCTGAAGCAGCCACTGGATTTGTTAGTCGCAACCCCCGGCCGGTTGATTGATCATATTGAAGCCGGTCGCGTAGATTTTTCCCGCCTGGAAGTGTTAGTGCTGGATGAAGCCGATCGTATGTTAGACATGGGATTCATCGATGAAGTTAAACGTATTGCGGCATTAACACCGGAGAATCGTCAGACATTATTATTTTCGGCAACGCTGGAAGGCGAGATTGCAAAAATAGCCCGCAGCCTGTTAAAAGATCCCGCTCGGGTGCAGGTGGCAGGGGTTAAGTTTCAGCATGAATCGATTGCTCAGCATTTGCACCAGGCCGATGACTATCGCCATAAGCGCGCATTATTAACCCATGTGTTGAAAAAAGGTGAGCTAAGCCAGGCAATTATTTTTACCGCGACGAAAAAAGGCGCCGAGGCACTGGCTGAAAAACTTAAACAGGATGGCCATGAAGTTGCCGCCCTGCATGGTGATATGCGTCAGGGAATGCGCCGTCGCACCATCGAGCGTATGGCGAAGAATAAATTGCAGGTTCTGGTTGCCACAGATGTGGCTGCACGCGGCCTGGATATTAAAGGCATATCCCACGTCATCAATTTTGACTTGCCTATGCAGGCTGAAGATTATGTGCATCGTATTGGTCGTACCGGTCGCGGTGGTGCTACCGGTACTGCCATTTCATTAATTGGTCCACAGGACTGGATGCTATTGTCGCGTATTGAAAAATTGCTGGAAGCCAAATTAAATATTACTGAAGTTGCAGGGCTGGAGCCAAAGCAACCCAGGCCGAGGATGTCGCACAGCAAAGCAGCGTCGAATAAACGTAAACCCAATATTCGGTTTAAAAAACGCGCCTACGGTTCTGGTCGACCGAAAGATAAGCAGGGCCGTCGGCGCACTGAAGCGGCCTAGTTTATCCCTGCAGCAGCGAGCTTTAGCTCGCGATCAAGTACATTATCTCGAGCTAAAGCTCGCTCCTGCAGGTATTATTTTTCGCACTCAAAAGTGTGCACCACAGATTCATCACTGTCGATAGTTTCAAGACGAACATTAAAACCCCATAGACTGGCCAGGTGCTTGATAACTTCATTGGCAGTTTGATCCAGCGGCACGCGCTGGTGCTGGTAATGGCGTAGCGTCAGCGACCGGTCGCCTTTTACGTCGACATTGTAAACCTGAATATTCGGCTCCAGACTACCCAGGTTATATTGTTCGGCCAGGGCCTGGCGGAGATACTGGTAGCCCAGTTCATCGTGAATGGCAGTCACTTCTATTTCTTTCTTCCTGTCATCATCAAGAATAGAAAATAATTTGAAATCCCGAATCAGTTTGGGTGATAGATACTGGCTGATAAAACTTTCATCCTTAAAATTACGCATGGCGAAATCCAGTGTCTGTTGCCAGTCGCTGCCGGCAATATCCGGGAACCATTGACGATCTTCGGCGGTCGGGTTTTCACAAATTCTTCGAATATCGGTCATCATGGCAAAACCCAGCGCATAGGGATTGATGCCTGAATAATATTTGCTATCGAAAGCGGGCTGATAAATAACATTGGTATGCGACTGTAAAAATTCGACCATGAAACCATCGCTTACAAAACCTTCATCGTAAAGCTGATTGAGAATGGTGTAATGCCAGAATGTTGCCCAGCCTTCATTCATTACCTGAGTCTGTCGCTGAGGATAAAAATACTGGGCTATTTTACGTACAATGCGCACAATTTCCCGTTGCCAGGGTTCCAGCAGGGGGGCGTTTTTTTCGATAAAATAAAGTATGTTTTCCTGTGGCTCTGTGGGAAAACAGCATTTTTTCTGGTCGAGTTCGGTATCTATTTTAGTTGGAATGGTTTTCCATAACTCGTTAATCTGTGACTGCAGATAGGCTTCACGTTCGTTTTGTCTGGTTTGTTCTTCCTGCATCGAAATCGTGGGCGGTCGTTTATAGCGATCAACGCCATAATTTTTAAGTGCGTGGCAGGAGTCAAGAAATGCTTCTACTCTGGATTCGCCATAACGTTCTTCGCATTGTGCAATATAGTTTTTTGCAAATAATAAATAATCAATAATAGAATCAGCGCTGGTCCAGGTGGTGAATAGATAATTATTTTTGAAAAATGAATTATGTCCATAAGCGGCATGTGCAATAACCAGTGCCTGCATGGTCATACTGTTTTCTTCCATTAAATAGGCAATGCAGGGGTTCGAGTTTATTACAATTTCGTAGGCCAGGCCCATCATGCCGCGTTTATAACGCTTTTCATTGTTAACAAACTCTTTGCCAAAAGACCAGTGGGTATAGCCAATGGGCATGCCGACTGAGGCATAAGCATCCATCATCTGTTCAGCAGTGATAATTTCCAGTTGTACCGGATAGGTTTCCAGTCCGAAGTTTTTGGCAATGCGCTCGATTTCACGATGGTATTGTTCAATCAGCTCAAATGTCCATTCGGAAGATTCTGATATCGGTGACTGCTTACTCATGGTTATTGTTTTTCCTGCTTCTGAAACAATTTACGAAACACCGGATAGATATCAGCAATGCGTTCAATTCGGCGCATGGCAAAATTGGCCCAGTTGTCCTTAATATGCAGATATTCCTGCCAGAGGTTCTGGTGGCGATCCTCAGTAATTTCTATATAGGCATAATATTGCACATAAGGCATTATCTGCTCGGTCATGATTTTTCGACATATTTTGGAATCATTGTGCCAGTTATCACCATCGGACGCCTGAGCGGCGTAAATATTCCATTCGGAAGAAGGATATCGTTCCTGGATGATTTCAGCAGTTAGTTTTAATGCGCTGGAAACAACCGTGCCGCCGGTTTCACGAGAATAGAAAAAAGTTTCTTCATCAACTTCAGTTGCTAAAGTGTGGTGGGAAATAAACACGACCTGTATTTTTTCGTAAGTACGGGTAAGGAACATATATAGCAGCATAAAAAAGCGTTTCGCCATATCTTTTTCATCGCGCCCCATGGAGCCGGACACATCCATGATGCAGAACATGACCGCCTGTGTGGTGGGCTTAGGCCGGTCAATTTTATTGTCATAGCGTAAATCAAAAGTATCGATAAAAGGAATGCGTTCAATTTTTTTATTCAGTTGTGCAATTTGTTCTCGCAGCGCCATGATGACTGCGTCAGACTCATTATGGCGTTTAAGTAAGTCTTCCAGTTCTGCTTCCAGTTCCCTGATGCGGTTTTTATAGGGTGCACGCAGAGCAATTCGTCTGCCCATGGCGCCGCGCAGAGAACGAATGACATTGATATTGGTTGGGATGCCATCGCTGGTATGGCCAGCACGAACTTTGCTGGTTTCGTTGATGGCGGCTAATTTGGTTTTAACAAGATTGGGCAGTTCCAGGTCTTCAAAAAAGAACTGCAAAAATTCTTCTCGAGTGAGTTCGAACATGAACTCGTCCAGTCCTTCGCCGCTGTCGGAAGCTTCATTGCCCTGGCCCTGGCCGGCACCGCCATCGGGGCGAGGAATTTTATCTCCTTTGTGAAATTCTTTATTACCGGGATGTATTCGCTCCCGATGCCCCCCCTGTCCATGATGAAAAAAAGGCTCGGAGGTGTCTTTGTTGGGAATAGAAATCTTTTCGCCTTTATCGAGATCCGTTACGCTGCGTTCTGCTATGGCATCGGCAACGGCCTTCTTGATTTGCTGGCGAAAACGACGAATAAATTTTTGCCGATTTACGGCGCTTTTATTCTTTCCGTTCAGGCGTCTGTCGACAATTTGAGCCACGTAAATACCTCCACGTTAAGACGATTTACGTACTCTGAGATACCATTCGCTGAGTAGCCTGACCTGTTTTTCGGTATAGCCTTTTTCCACCATGCGATCAACAAAGTCTTCGTGTTTTTTCTGGTCATCAGGTGAGGCTTTGGCATTAAACGAAATCACCGGTAATAAATCCTCAGTGTTGGAGAACATTTTCTTTTCGATGACAGTACGTAGTTTTTCGTAACTGGTCCAGGCAGGGTTTTTACCTTCATTACTAGCGCGTGCACGCAGTACAAAATTAACAATTTCATTACGAAAATCTTTGGGATTACTAATGCCTGCCGGTTTTTCAATTTTTTCCAGTTCGTCATTTAGTGAACTTCGGTCAAACATTTCTCCCGTTTCCGGGTCGCGATAGTCAGTATCCTGAATCCAGTAATCGGCATAGGTCACGTAACGATCAAAAATATTTTGACCATATTCGGAATAAGACTGCAAATACGCCGTCTGAATTTCTTTACCAATAAATTCGATATATTTCTGGGTCAAATAACCTTTAAGATAAGATAGATATTTTTCTTCTATCTCTGCTGGAAATTGTTCACGTGCTATCTGCTGCTCGATTACATATAGCAGATGTACTGGATTGGCGGCCACTTCAGTATTATCAAAATTAAATACTTTTGAAATGATTTTGAAAGCAAAGCGGGTAGATAAGCCCGTCATGCCTTCATCGACTCCGGCGTAATCCCGGTATTCCTGATAGGATTTTGCATGTGGATCGGTATCTTTCAAATTTTCGCCATTATAAATACGCATCTTGGAAAATATGTTTGAATTTTCGGGTTCCTTGAGGCGCGATAATATCGCGAACTGTGCCATCATTTTGAGTGTGCCGGGTGCGCAGGGTGCGCTATGCAGTGAACTGTTTGCCAGCAGTTTGTCGTAGATTTTGAGTTCTTCCGATACGCGCAGGCAATAAGGAACTTTAACTATATAAATACGATCGAGGAAAGCTTCATTGTTCTTGTTGTTGCGAAATGCCTGCCACTCCGATTCATTGGAGTGAGCTAGAATAATTCCATCAAAGGGTATGGCAGGGAAACCTTCAGTGCCTTTGTAATTGCCTTCCTGGGTGGCGGTCAACAACGGATGCAATACCTTTATGGGAGCCTTGAACATTTCGACAAATTCCAGCATGCCCTGGTTGGCTCGGCACAGGCCACCGGAATAACTATATGCGTCAGGATCATCCTGCGAATACTGCTCCAGTTTACGAATGTCCACTTTACCTACCAGTGATGAAATGTCCTGATTGTTTTCATCGCCGGGTTCAGTTTTGGTGACTGCGATCTGGCGTAATATGGATGGACGTAGTCGGACAACTTTAAACTGACTGATATCTCCGTTGTATTCATGTAAACGTTTTGTGGCCCAGGGCGACATAATGCTGGTGATATATCGTTTGGGTATGCCGTATTCTTTTTCTAAAATATCGGCGTCTTCATCAGGATTAAATAACGACAGGGGATTTTCAAACACCGGTGATCCCTTGAGGGCATAAAAAGGCACTTTTTCCATAAGGGCTTTCAGGCGTTCGGCAAGTGAAGATTTGCCACCGCCGACTGGACCCAATAAATAAAGAATCTGTTTCTTCTCTTCCAGACCCTGTGCCGAGTGTTTAAAGAAAGATACGATTTGTTCGATGACATCTTCCATGCCATAAAACTCTTTAAACGCAGGGTAAATTTTTATAACTTTATTGGAAAATATACGACTCAGGCGGGGGTCGTTATGGGTATCAATTAATTCCGGTTCGCCAATGGCGGCCAACATACGTTCTGCTGGGCTGGCATAGGTTAGCGGATCTTTTTTGCATAGTTCCAGATATTCCTGAATGCTAAGTTCTTCTTCCCTGGATTCTTCGAATCGTGATGTGTAGTGATCAAAAATACTCATGTCCTTTTTCCCCGCTGTGTTTTGCAAAAGGTGTAAAAGATGGCATACATAAAACTATAGACCACGCAGTATAAAAAACGCTCCGTTAAATAATGTTTTAGAATAAAAAATAATATCCAGTTTGCTTATTAATTAGTGTAGGCAATAAATAAGCCAATAGATTAAGTTATGAAAAAAAACAGTTAAAAGGTGTAATATTGGGTATCAGTGAGCGTTTTTAAAAAAATTATGGATAAGAAATTAATTTAACAGAAAACAGATGGCATATATTTGCCGTTAGTCGAAATAGTGGTCATAAAAAAATGAATGCCATTAGTGATATTTATAGCTGGCAGAAAATTATTATAATTAGATATTGTTAGTGTGTAGTTATCATGTTTTTAGTTGTTACTAATATACTAAGGCAAACCTGATTAATTATGTATATCTCTGGCTTACAGGCGTGTTCGCAATCAAGGCTGCGCCTTGAAAGCATGCCGAGACCTGGTGAAAAGCTGTAACGACTGGCTAGAAAAAGAAATCAAAGATGCTGAGTTAGCCTGTGATGAATCTGCTGAAGTTATTCGTATGTTTAATTCGGCTTTTCATTATCTTAAAAAAACTTTATCAGCAGCCGAGTATCGTAAATACTGTTCATTTTGTTTATATTAAATGACACTATGTATTATAGTCACGCCAGTATCAATCCGGCACAGATTGTTCCCAAAGGGCCAGAAACAAACTTCTTCTAACTCCATGACCAGGATTGATTTACGATATAGGTAATATATTCCTGTATACTTTCTATGAATAAAATTCCACTGAGAGAAGGCTATTAATACTAACGATAAAGCCAATGAAACAATTGCCGCAATTGACCTGGGGTCAAACAGCTTTCATATGGTTGTGGCTGAAGAGCGACAGGATGAACTGCTTGTTCTTGATCGTCTTCGGGAGATGGTACGCCTTGCTTCCGGTGTGGATAACAGCGATATGTTATCGCCTGAGGTGGCGGCAGTGGCACTTGAGTGTTTAGAGCGATTCGGTCAGCGCTTACGTGATCTGCCGTCAAGCAATGTCAGCGCGGTTGGTACCAATACCCTGCGGCGTATTTCTAATTCCGAAGAGTTTTTGCAACAGGCAGAAGAAAAACTCGGGCATCCCATAGAAATTATTTCAGGTATTGAAGAAGCGCGTCTGATCTATCAGGGCGTTGCCCACAGTTTAGAGCCCGACCATAAAGATAAACTGGTTATTGATATTGGTGGTGGCAGCACCGAATTGATTATTGGGGAAGATTTCCAGACCAAAATGATGGAAAGCCTGGAGATGGGCTGCGTCACCATGACCAGACAGTTTTTTCCAGATGGTAAAATTACAGCCAAACGGATTGCCCGGGCACGTATCGACGTATTACAAAAAATGAAAGAGGTTCGCCATGTTTTTCGGCAGCAGGGCTGGGATGTGGTAATCGGCGCGTCCGGCACTATACGGTCAGCGCTCAGCGTTATTCATGAATTGGGTTTGTCGGATCGTGAAGGTATTACTTTCAATGCACTGAAAAAATTAGTTAAAAAATTAGCCCAGTTTAAACTGGTCGATGATGTTCAGTTGGCGGGATTGAGTGAGCGGCGCGTTCCGGTATTCCTGGGTGGTGTAATCGTTTTGTCGGGCGTGTTTGAAGCGCTGGAAATTGACCAGATGCAGGTCTCTGATGGCGCGGTGCGCGAGGGCCTGTTGTATGACATGCTGGGACGTCGTCAAAATAAAGATATTCGTAATACCAGTATCGAGTGTCTGGCGGGTCGCTTTCATGTTGATAGCCAGCATGCGGAACGTGTCGAGCACACCGCCAGTGATTTTTTACAGCAGGTATTTGCCGATTGGTCGTTGGACTATCAGTCTGCGCAGACCCTGCTTTCATGGGCATGTAAAATTCATGAGATTGGTCGGGATATATCCCATTCTGCTTATCATAAGCACAGTGCCTATATTGTTGAAAATGCGGATCTGGCCGGTTTTTCCCGTCAGCAGCAGGCACGTTTAGGAACTCTGGTGCGGGCGCACCGTGGTAAATTGATGGATAAGTTTTATGAAGTGCTCAATAAATCCTGTCAGATAACAGTGATGAAGCTGGCAGTATTATTACGGCTGGCGGTTATTTTTCATCGCAGTCGTAGTAGTACCGCTTTGCCCGCAATACAATTGCAGGCCAGGGGAAATGCATTAGTAATCGAGTTGCCCAAAGAGTGGCTGGATCAGCATCCACTGACGTTAAATGATCTGGAACAGGAAGCCGAATACCTTAAGTTAATTGATGTTCAACTCGAGTTGTCAATTCAATCACTTGCCGGTGGTTAATAGCTTTCTGCCAGATCTTCAAGGAGTTTTTGCTGGGCAATAAATGGTTCCTGATTCTTTTTAGGTTTAACCCGGTAGTAGCTGCCGTCGCTGTTCATAATCCAGGCCTGGCTGTTATCAAGCAGGTAATATTCCAGTTCATTGATGATGCGTTTTTGCAAAGACCTGGATTCTATCGGTGAGCAAATTTCGACGCGGCGATATAGATTTCTTTCCATCCAGTCAGCACTGGAAATGAATACTTCAGGGTCGCCATCATTCTCGAAATAAATTACCCGATCATGTTCCAGAAAACGGCCAACGATGGAGCGCACTCGAATGTTGTCGGATACATCTTTTATGCCGGGACGTAAACAGCACATGCCACGAATAATTAGCTCGATCTGGACACCGGCAATAGAGGCGTTGTACAAAGCCTGAATCATGGTGGAGTCGACCAGTGAATTTAATTTTATAATGATCCGGCTGGATTTGCCGTTATTAACGTGACTGATTTCGCGTTCTATTTTCGCCTGTAAACTTTCCTGCAAGGTAAAAGGCGATTGCAGAATTTTGTTGTGATTCCTGGTTCGACCCATACTGGTTAGCTGCTGGAAGACTCGGTTAATGTCTTCGCAGATATGTTTATTGGCCGTAAACAGGCCGTAGTCAGTATACAAACGTGCGGTGCGGGAATGATAGTTGCCGGTACCAACGTGGACATACTGGCGCAGTTTCTGTGATTCGCGACGAATAATTAGTGACATTTTGGCATGGGTTTTATAACCCACGACACCGTATACAACATGTGCTCCGGCTTCCTGCAAGCGAGCAGCAAGTGAGATGTTGGCTTCCTCATCAAAACGTGCACGCAATTCAATGACCACGGTCACTTCTTTACTGGCTTTGGCGGCAGCGACCAGTGCATCGACAATAGCGGATCGCGGCCCGGTTCGGTACAGGGTCTGTTTTATTGCCAGTACATTTGAGTCGGTTGCCGCATGCCGCACGAAATCAACCACCGGCGCGAATGATTCATACGGATGGTGCAGTAAAATATCCTGTTTACGGATTGCTGCAAAGATGTTGGCGTGTGAAGTCAGCTGGCTGGGTAGTGAAGGTACAAAGGGCTTGAATTTTAAATCCGGTCGATCAATCAAATCGTAAACTGCGCTCAGGCGATTGACGTTCACCGGTCCTTCTACCTGATAGACATCATTTTGTTCCAGTTCAAATTTATCCATTAAATAGCGCACAACGTCTTCAGTGCAATCGTGTGCAACTTCCAGTCGTACTGCATCACCATAACGGCGCGAGCCTAATTCACCTTCGACGGCGCGTAGCAGGTCGTCAATTTCTTCTTCATCCACATACAGGTCGCTATTCCGAGTTACGCGGAACTGATAGCAGCCCTGTACTTTCATGCCGGGAAATAAATCTTCCAGATAGGCATGAATAACCGACGATAGAAATACAAAATCATTGGGGCCACAATTGCATTGATCGGCGGGTAGTTGAATGATGCGCGGCAGGGCGCGAGGTACCTGGATGATCGCCATGCCACTGTTGCGACCAAATGCATCTTTGCCATGTAAGGAAACAATAAAATGCAGACTCTTGTTGAGGATGCGTGGAAACGGGTGGGCGGGGTCAAGCGCCAGTGGGCTGATAATGGGCAATAGTTCGTTCTGGAAATAATCCCTCAACCAGCTATCCATGCATTCATTCCATTCGGTGCGACGTATGAAGCGAATTTCCTCATTGGCCAGATCCTGGTCGAGCATGCTGTTCAGTAACTGGTATTGTTCATCGACGATTTCATGCGCGCGTTTGGCAATTTCATTCAAGACTTCCTGGGCCGATTTATTATCTGGCTCATTATGAATGGCGCCCAGCTCCACTTTCTGTTTCAGGCCGGCAACGCGAATTTCAAAGAATTCGTCCATGTTAGTGCTGAAAATACAGAGGAACATGAGTCGTTCCAGCAACGGCAGGTCTGCATCGCGGGCCTGCTGTAAAACACGCCAGTTAAACTCAAGCAGGCTGAGCTGGCGGTTAATGAAGTACTCAGGTAATTTCAGGTCGATTTCCTGCATTTTCTGTTTCTGGTCGTTACTGGTGGTCATATTATTTTATGTCTGCATGGTTAGGGTTTTATTATGGCCAAATTATTGTTTAGAGTTCTCTTATATAAATACTAGCCCATAAGTCTATGAATTGCTAAACATTCCCCGGCCGATAGGGGCTGGAGTATGATTTTGTATGCTTCAAAACGAGGATGTGATCACAGTTCTGCCACAGGATGGAGTAGACTGCCTCGGAAAATAAAAAAAATTGATGCCTTAAGCTAAACTTGGGGTTCGTTGTTAATAAAAATTATAGAGTCACTAGCTAATTTGGAGGCGTTTCATGACGTCCGATTTGTGGAATTTCTGGGTGCCAGCCCAGCCGGCTTTGTCCGTGCTTATCTGGGTGCTGTTATTGGTTGCAGTTCTTTATGTCGCACGGACGCCTGCGCATCAGGCCATATTGGCCGTCAGTAAAGGTTTGCGTAATGCGCTACGCATCATGGCGCGTTCGGTGATGGTGGCCGAGTCACGGCTGAAGCGTCGTAATAGTGAAGTGTTGCTGGCGCATGGGCGTGAAGCGTCCGAGCGCTATATAGAACGGGAATTTCAGCGAGTTGAGGCGCTGGTCAGTCGAGATTTGAGCGGCTACCCCTCCTTGCAACGGGACTTAAAAGAACAGATTACCCGCATCGATGAAGATTATGTGCAATCCGGAGAAGTGCCGCCGCAGCCGCCGGAATGGCTTAAAGCGGTGGAAGCCGTGGCTGAAATTCAGTCGAGTGGATCACCGGTGGTGGCCAAAATTCTGAGTGATATTCACACCACGCTGAAAAATTCACTCAATAAAGACCTGAATGCCTATCGTGCGGCTAATAAACAACGGCATGCGCTGTTAAAGAAAATGATGCCATATTGGCGCTCACTGACAAAAATCCTCGGCTGCGTGGAGAAAAAAATTACCGGTCTTGAACATCGCTCCAATATTATTGATGAACAGATGGAGCGTTATGAGCAAATTTTAAGCAAGACCGACTATGCGGAACGTATGCTCTCTTCGTCATCATTAACCCAGTTTTTTGTTTCTGGTGTGGTGTTATTTTTTGCGACAGTGGGTGGTTATGTAAATTTCCAGTTGGTGGCTTTACCCATGTCTGAAATGGTGGGCGCCAGTAGTTATCTGGGGCCGATCAGGGCGTCCGATGTGGCCGCATTGTTTATTATTGCCATTGAAGTCATTCTTGGTCTTTTTTTAATGGAGTCTGTCGGTGTTACGCGTCTGTTCCCCATTATTAGTATGCTGGATGACAACAAGCGTCGAGTGATTGCGGTCACTACCTTCATTTTTCTTTTTGTGTTTGCCGCAATCGAGTCTTCGTTGGCCTATCTGCGCGATATGCTGGCCTCTGACAATGCGGCGCTGGATCAGATGTTATCCGGCGTTGAAGTCACCGAGCCCCAGTTGAGCTGGATACCCTCTGTTGGCCAGATGGTCATGGGTTTCATCCTGCCATTTGCGCTGACCTTTGCTGCCATTCCGCTGGAGTCTTTTGTTCATTCATCGCGAACCGTTATCGGCCTGGTACTGGTCTGGCTGTTACACATGCTGGCTTTTCTAATTCGTCTACTGGCCAATCTGATGCGAGCTTTAGGTCAGCTACTGGTTAGTCTGTATGATTTGATCATATTTTTGCCATTACGTATCGAGCAAATATTTAGCAAAAATCGGCCAGCTAAAAACAGGCCGTCTACCGAGCTGATTACTGAAGATGAGGAGTAGGAAAATGAGAAAAACAGCAGGGCTTTTATTTTTATTTTGCAGTTATTTATTGTTAACTTCCTGCTCTGAACCTGTTTCTCATAATCGTGCGGTTTATATGCTGTTAGACACCTCGGGCACTTATACCCAGCAAATCGATAAAGCCAAGGGTATTGTAAAATATCTACTCGGTATATTGAGTCCTGGGGATTCGCTGGCGCTGGCGCGAATTGATAGTGGCAGTTTTAGTGAAAAAGATATCATTGCCAAAATCACGTTTGATTTGCGTCCCTCCAAAGCCAATTCGCAAAAACGCGCATTTCTGGAGGCCGTGGATCAGTTCTCCAGCCAGGTCAAAGGCAGTTCTTATACAGATATTACCGGTGGCATGTTGCAGGCTATTGAATATCTGAATGAAACAGGGGCCGGTGAAAAATATATTCTGGTGTTTTCCGATATGAAAGAAGAAATCAAGAAAGGCCAGATTCGAGATTTCCCTATTACTTTCGATGGTATTAAAGTAACAGCGCTCAATGTCACCAAGCTGCGCTCCGACAATGTAGACCCCAGAGAATATATGAAGCGTGTTGAAGCCTGGTCAAAACGGGTGCAGGACGGTGGGGGCCAGTGGCGGGTGATGAATGATCTTGACCGGCTAAATACCCTGCTTGAATAATCTCCAGAGACTATAGTGCTGGCAGAGAGGCTAGTTATGCTGAACAATAATGCCTTTTTCCAGCATATCAATCAGCATGCGGCTGATAATCTGGATTTTCATGCTGGATGAGATATCCAGATTTAATTGCCTGCCTAAAATCAGCATGACCAATCCATGAATGATCGACCAGATGGCCAGTGCCGTCATCTGGGTATCGGAATCTTTGTATAGTCCGTGCTTTACCCCGTTTTCAACAATATCCAGAAATACCCTGAAGCTGCTCTCGGAGCTGTGGTTTTCGGATGACGGGCTGTGGCCGGGCTGTAATGTCCCGGCGAACATCAGCCGGGTAATCTGGGGGGATTCCACTGCTAGGCTTACATAAGCAACTGCGGTCTCGGTGAGCTGCTTCAATGGTTCATTGAGATGCTGCTGTTTCAGCCGCTCGAGGCGCTGGGCCAGATGTTGGTGGGCGTCCGCAACAATAGCGCCGAGTAACTCGTTTTTGTCTCTGAAATGTCGATAGGGTGCGCCATAGCTAACCCCCGCTCTTTTTGCCAATTGTCGTAAGCTTATCTCAAAGGAGTCGTTTTCTTTGAGCATTGTGATGGCTGTGCTGATCAGAGTATTGCGCAGATCGCCATGGTGATAATTATTATTTCTGGCCATGTTTTTATTGCTCGTGCTTTGTTGTTGAGTCCGCTTATATCCGATGTTAACAGCGATTACATTATATGTAAACGTCGTTAACATTGGGTAGGAGTTAGAGTGCTTTTTTTAGGTGAAACTGGGCAGGCCTGAGCTGGAATGCATAAGGAATTTGTCGAAATAATTTACGGTAATGACTGGTGTTAATCAATAATGTAAATTTAAGTTATTGATTTATTTGCTCAAAATAGAAAAATGTCGGTAAACATTACGTTTTTTGTAAAAGCAGTGTGTTTTATTCATGCCGTTTTTGGTAAATACATGTTTTAAAAGAAGGAATTGTCATTTGGCCTGCATTTTGCCTTTATTGAATGTCAGAAATTAAAAAAACAAAAACACATAAAAATATTTATACAGTGTAAGTAATGATGCAAATTTTAATTAAGGACTGGATATGAACAATTCTGTTAGCCCCTTCAGACCGCTCAAGCTATTAGTATTCATGTCGTGCATGCTGGCGCTGTTCTCATCGGCCCATGCCAGTAGCATCTCCTATACCCTGTTTGTGGGCTCGGCCTATGGTGGGTTTTCAAATCCGGACCACGGTCGCTGGGACTATGTTGATATCAAGAATGCGGATTCAGGTTTCGCAACAGACGCTGCCAGCGTGTTTAACTGGGGTTGCAGTCGATTGAATTGCCAGCGTGGTGGCCATAGTAGCCTGGCATTTGATGGGGTTGGCAGTGATAGCGGTGAAACAGGATTTGAAGCCAGTGTCGGTACGCTGTTTTCACTGGGCAGTTTAAGCTATAGCAATATGCCTACTTATCGCTCCCGCCATGTCGACGGGGTGGATTTTAATCTGGGTTTGAGCATCTATGGCGTCAATTACGAATTCGGATATATGTTCGACATTGTCAATACACCGAATAACGGGGAAGATCCGGATGATCAAATTTCCTTGCTCAGTCTCAGTGATGCGCAGGCTTTTGAGCCCTATATATTTAAATTTGAAGGCATCAAGTATGAACTTGAGGTGGTGGGTTTGAGCATCGATGGCGGCAACAGTTACGCGACGTCGCTTTCGCTGGCTGAAACTTCGTCGGTGTCTACTGAAGTCTATGCCCGTATCAATAATGTGGCGCCAGTTCCTGTACCTGCGGCTGCCTGGTTGTTTGTTTCAGGAATGATTGGATTGTTAGCTGTGGTCAGGAAAAGACGCTAGCAGTTTCTACTGTAAGGCTATACCTGGAACAGTCAGTGCACCTGGTGTTCCGCAAACCCAATATAAACAAAATTCAAAATGAAAAAAGATTACGACTGGAGTGTCTACTTCAGGGATTATCAGGGACATCCACTGAGTCTTCGATTAAATAAAAACGTCGAAGCTTATATCTGTCATGCCAAATATATTTACCAGTTAACCATAACCGTTCCTCTGTCTACGATGGATATTGATGGCTATCCGTACGCGGAGGAAAATCGGCTATTAATGGAGTTAGAGGCTTTGTTGCAGGACCGACTGGAAACCAGCAGCGTGTCGGTGTTTGTGGCCGTGGTGACAACCGACGGTGTCAGGATGTTTATTCTGTATACTTTTCTACCCGAATATTGTGAAAAAATGGTAAAAGAAATAAATCGGGACTGGGTCTACCATAATCTTGCCGCGGAAATACAGCAGGATGAGCACTGGGAGTTACTCGAATCTCTGGTTAATTCCTGATTTATGATCATGCCATATTAAACCAGTCATACCAGTGCAGTTTATCTGGCAGAAAAATTTTTCTCGCCGTTAACCCCTTTTTTATATCGCCAACGTTTACAGAAATAACAATAAACGAGGAGATATATCATGAACTATTCAATGGGCTATTTAGCCGCCACGATTATTTTATTACAGGCCTGCACCCTGACTGGCCAGGATGTGGCTGTAAATGCTGGATCCGATAATGAACAACCCGGCGTGGATCATAAAGTTGAGGATACTCGTGCGCAGCCATCGCCAGCTACGGAAAAAAAACAGCAGGAGCGAATCAGTCGACATCAGCCGGCCCCGCACAAGGCTAAAACAGCAATGCATATGGAACAGTCCGTAGCTTATGGAGCGCTACAGTCGATGACTTATACGCCGGTACTGGACCAGATCAGAATGGCCAGTGAACCCGTGGATCGGGAGAATTATAAAAGCTTTGATGATAACCCGGTAAAGCGCGTTGCGGAATCTCCAGTATCCACTTTCAGTATTGATGTCGATACCGGTGCCTACTCAAATATGCGTCGCGTGCTTAATCAGGGGCGAATTCCCAACAGGCAGGCTATTAGAACTGAAGAATTGATTAACTACTTTAGTTACGATTATCCACGGCCTGATAATCAGCAAAGACCATTTAATGTGGTGTCTGAAATTGCGCCCGCACCCTGGAATAAAGACAGTTATTTACTGCATCTCGGTTTGCAGGGCTATGATATTCAACCGGCTGATTTGCCGCCGGCAAACCTGGTATTTCTGGTCGATGTGTCCGGCTCCATGCAAAGTCAGGACAAGCTGGGATTGTTAAAGTCAGGCCTGAAATTATTAGTCAAACAAATGGACAAAAATGATCGCATTTCACTGGTGGTGTATGCCGGCGCCTCGGGTGTGGTGCTGGAACCAACAGCCGGTGACCAGCAGATTAAAATCACCAGAGCTTTAGAGGGTCTGACCGCGGGAGGTTCTACTAACGGTGCTGCGGGTATACGTCTGGCGTATCAGATGGCAAAGCAGGCATTTATCAAAGACGGCATTAATCGGATTTTACTGGCTACCGATGGTGACTTTAATGTCGGTACGACAAATTTTGATGCCCTGAAACAACTGGTGGAACAGGAAAGAAAACAGGGCGTTGCACTCACTACGCTGGGTTTTGGTAGTGGTAACTATAATGACCATTTGATGGAGCAACTGGCCGATGCGGGTAATGGCAACTACAGCTATATTGATAATTTAAATGAGGCGCGTAAAGTACTGGTCGAACAGATGGGGTCTACATTAAATACCATTGCCAAAGATGTGAAAATCCAGATTGAGTTTAATCCTGCTGTAGTGGCTGAATACCGTTTGATCGGTTATGAAAATCGAGCATTAAAACGTGAAGATTTTAATAATGACAAGATTGATGCCGGTGAAATAGGCGCCGGGCATAGTGTAACTGCGCTGTATGAAATTAGTCTGCATGACAGTAAGTCGTTGCGAGTCGATGAACTGCGATATGGAACAGCTAATGGTGGAAACAGGCTGATAGAAAATAGCGCAAAACCAGATGAACTGGCCTTTATTCGACTACGTTATAAACAGCCCGGTGAAAATAACAGCCGGCTCATTGAGCAGCCATTGCGTTTAAATGAAATAAAAACTGGCGTTAAGCATTGCTCCGATAACTATCGTTTTGCAGCTGCGGTGGCTGCCTTTGGTCAACAACTGCGCGGTGGTCAGTATCTGAATGATTTCGATTATGATGATATTATGCAACTGGCCCGTGGCGCACGGGGTAAAGACGCTTTTGCTTACCGCGGTGAATTTATCCAGTTGGTAGCACTGGCAAAAAGCCTTAACTAACTGGATAAACATTGTCTGCACAGCTAACCGATCAAAGCCTGGATGGTTTAACTGATGAACAACTGATGTTGAGCTATCGAAATGGACATGCGGCCGCCTTTGATGTGCTGTATGCGCGTCATAAAGGCGGCCTGTATCGTTATTTTTTACGCCAGCTGGGGTTGCAGTCTGAGCTGGCAAACGAATTGTTCCAGGACGTGTGGATGAATTTAATAAATGCCAGGGATCGCTATCAGGCGAGTGCCAAATTCACCACTTACCTTTATCATATTGCACACAATCGTCTGGTCGACCACTGGCGTAGCTGTAAACCTGAGTCGGCAGAACAGGATTGCGAGACGATGATAGATGAGGCTAAAAGTCCGGATGATCATGCTCACCATGGGCAGCAGAGTATGCAATTAAGACAACAGATACAGGCCTTGCCTGAAGAGCAGCGCAATGCCTTTCTGTTAAAAGAAGAGGCGGCGCTTAGCCTCGAACAAATAGCGGAAGTCACTGGAGTGAATCGAGAAACCGTCAAGAGTCGATTGCGTTATGCGGTAAAACGTTTGCGTCTATCGCTGGTGTCCATACGATGAGCGAAAAATCTACCACTCAAACTGAACAGCAGGAAATTCACCAGCTTTATCAGTCGCTGGAACAGGAGCAGCCGAGTTCTGAGCTTGATCAGCGCATCCTCGCTGCGGCGCATAAAGCAGTAGCAAGTACGGCTGCCTCAACGGCTAAAGTGTTACCCATGAAACCCAATCGCAGGGCCTGGTATGTGCCGGTGTCCTATGCTGCTGTTATCGTGATCAGTTTAAGCGTAGTGCTCAGGCTATTGCTGGAACCGGAAGTACTGGATCGAGAGGTGGTGCCCGAGCTTGAGAGAAGCGCCCCGCAGGCAGGCAGGGATAATGATAAAGAGCCGGCAGCGATAATGGCGCCAGCAGCACCAATGGCGACGACTGCTATGGAAGCGCAGCTGGCCCCACCGGAGAGTGTTAAAAAAACGGCCAAAATGCAGGCTGTTGAAGCGCGGGCTAAAGCATCGAAACCGGCAGCAAAACAGCCTTATAGCCGACCCGAAATGCTCCGACGAGCATCACCCGCCGAGTCTGATTCCAGTGAAAAAATGCAGTTACAATCGGCTGCTGGAAACAGGGCAGCACAGGATATGACCCTGGACGCTGCGAAAGAAATATCCCGCGACGCGCGGCTGGACGAGATGAAGCGATTGCTGGCAGATAGCCAGTATGACCAGTTGCACAGTAAGCTCAGACAATTCCGACAAATCTATCCAGATTATGTACTGCCAGAGGAATTGTCTGCCTGGGAAAAACAGGCGGCATCTGCAGCGGGCGATTGATTCAGGTCACAGACTCACCGGGCTTCACATAAAGCCTCTTATCTTATGGCGCAATGTCGGCTATTATCTCAGCTTAAGCTACTCAGGACGGGGAATTACATGAAGAATTTATTACTGATAAAACAACTGGCGCTATTGATGGTACTGAGCATCAGTTGGCTGTCAGCTCAGGCAGATGATTTTCGTGCACGTATCGTAAAGGTGCAGGGCGAAGTCTACATCATCAACAGTAAGGGTGAGCAACGGAAGCCTGAGAAGTCGCAGAATCTGGTGAATAAAATGGAAACCGTGGTTACCAAAGAAGGTAGTAAAGCGGTTGTTCAATTTGATGATGGGGCGATGTCGGTACTGGATGAAAAAAGCAGTCTGCGGGTAGAGCAAACCGGCTGGTTATCGCAGTTGGGTGGTAAGGTTTATTATGTGTTCCGAAAAGTTTTTGGTAAAAAGAAACCCAGAAAAGTGAAAACCAAATTTGCCACTATTGGTATTCGTGGCACGACATTTATTGTTTATGAAGAGGGTGACAACAAAGGTGTTGCGTTACAGGAAGGTAAGCTGAATATCGAGTCACCCGGCAAAGACTATGAAATTCGCAGGCAACAGCAGACGGATGATTTTGAAGCCTTCAAACAGCAGGCGCAGGAGCGAGCAGAGGCACTGGATCAGGAGTACAGTGATTACAAGAGTAATCTGAACAGGGAATTTGTAGAGTATAAGAAAAGCTTTGATCTGGAAGCCAACCGGGTAGTTAGTTTTGATGATAATCGTGTCAGTGAAAAAGAGTTATCAGATGACTTTAAAATGGAATTTGATGATTTTAAAAATTTCTCTAAAGACTATATCGATGCCTATAAAGAGCTTGATAGCATGGAGAATGAAAGTTACTAATTAATTTTCTGCCAAAATTAAAATTGATGCCAAATATAAAGGGCGCAAAGATCAAAATATTTTCTTTGCGCCCTTTTTTATTTAGATACTGGTGTTAAAGAGCAAAACCGCGTAAACCCTGCAGCCCGCCACCATGTATTGCCAGTATTCGTGTATTGTCTGGAAAATAATCCTGCTTAATCAAATCAAAAATTCCAAACAGCATTTTGCCTGAATAGACAGGTTCAAGCTGGATATCAAATTGCTGTTTAAATTCTTTTATAAATTCGATCAGTTCGGGTTTTGTTCTGGCAAAGCCGCCAAAATGATAATCAGGAATTAACGCCCAGTTATTGAAGGTTCTATGGGTATATTGCTGTAGTTGCCGGGTAACATCATGCTGTAAAAAATCAGCGCCTTTAAGTACCGCAAAACCCAGTACCCGGGATTTATTTTCCAGTCCGGCAATAATACCGGTCATGGTGGCACCAGTGCCGCAGTCGACACAGATGGCATCATATTTATCTTCGAGTTCATCAATAATTTCTACACAGCCCCTGGTCGCGAATTCATTATTACCACCTTCCGGGATAAGGTAGAAATCGGAAAATTGTGTTATTAGTTTTTCGATGAATGCGGGACTGGTTTTTTCTCTATATTCGGCGCGCGAAACATAATGTAATGCCATGCCCCAGTCTTTTGCATCCTGCAGGGTAGGATTCAGCGGCAGGTGTTGTTCACCTCGAATAATGCCAATGGTCCTGAAATTAAAGTAGTGCCCAGCGGCCGCTGTTGCATGTATGTGATTGGAATAAGCGCCGCCAAAAGTGAGTAATGTGCTGTGCCCATTTCGTCTGGCTTGCAGCAGGTTGTATTTCAATTTACGCCATTTGTTACCCTGCAGATGCGGATGAATCAGTTCATCGCGTTTGATAAATAACTGGAGCTTTTTTGCTTCGAGTAAGGGGTGGTGGAGCTGAGTGACAGGTGAAGGCAGATTAAGAAAAGAGCTGTCCATGCATGACAGGCTATCGCTGTCATGCATGGCATGGTCGTGTTTTATTTGGCAACAACATGAATAACGGATGCGTATTCGAAATATACGACTCTGTCATCATATACCCAGCGGGTAATGGGGGGAGTGCCCACCGCAGGAACGATTTCTGCGGGACGGCCCAGTTCATTCTGTACTTTGTCCTGGGTCATACCGCGGCGTGGGAAGTCCAGCGTGCGCACAGTCTGTGCCGTGGCTTCGACGGTTGGCGCGGCAGCAGGCGCTGGCTCAGTTGTGGGCATATTGAGCACATCGCCTGAAATTTGGGTTGCAGATTCGCTGATGGTTTCTGCTTCCGCTGCGGGTGCTTCATCGGCGGCTGCGGGTCGACTATCTTCCCCTTCAGTAACCTGTTCCGGCGTCGCCCATGGTGATTGTTCGGCATAAGGTCTTTCCGCTAATAATGGCAAACTGAGCAACATACCAAACATCAGGGTGAACATTGCAAGCAGGCTGGAGTGTGATTTTGTCTTCATAAGAATGAGCCGTTTGGGTTCCGTTTTTACTGATTCTAGCGGTTTTTGGTAAAAAATACAGTCATTTATGTGATTGTTCTAATCTAGATAGCGAACTGTTCGTTTTCCTGTAGCAGGGCAAATTGTTCGCGTAATTCCAGAATATGCTGTTCCCAGTAATTGGGTGTATTGAACCAGGGGAAATTTAATGGAAAGCTCGGATCATCCCAGCGGCGTGCCAGCCAGCTAGCGTAATGAATAATACGCAGGGTACGTAGAGGCTCAATCAACCTGATTTCTGCTGGATTAAAGTCGTGGAATTCAAAATAACCGTCCAGCACATGGTCGAGCTGAATCCGCTGTTCTTCGGTGTCACCCGATAATAGCATCCATAAATCCTGCACCGCCGGTCCGTTACGGCTATCGTCAAAATCAACAAAATGTGGCCCATGGTCAGTCCACAAAATGTTGCCTCGGTGACAGTCGCCATGCAGGCGAAGCGATGTGTAGTCTGTATGATCAAAACGTTGTTTTAATAGCTTGATGATATCGTCGATCAAACTCTGGTAAGCCGCATTTAAATATTCCGGAATGAATTTGTGCTGGATGATGAATTCACTGGCATCAATGGCAAAACTTTGCAGGCTGATATCCGGGCGGTAGTCGAACTTTTTTGTCGCGCCCACAGCATGGATGCGGCCAATAAAACGCCCCAGCCATTGCAGGTGATCCGGGTTGTCCAGTTCGGGTGTGCGGCCGCCACGCCGTGGATAAAGCGCATAGCGATAGTCCTGATAGCTAAACAGGCTGGTGTTGCCATAGATGAGTGGAGCGACCACCGGGATTTCGAGCTGGGCCAGATCCAGGGTGAACTGATGTTCTTCCAGAATCTGCTGGTTGCTCCAGCGGTGGGGACGATAAAATTTACCAATTATCGGTGCAGCGTTTTCAATACCAATTTGATAGACGCGATTTTCGAAACTATTGAGCGGAAAAACACGCGCGTCACAATCCAGGCCCCGTTGTTCCACCGCATCGATAATCGTATCGGGTTGTAAACCGGCAAAGTCGGGCACACTCATCTGTTTGTCCTGTTCCATGACCGGCATGTTATCTGTTCTGCGTAGATAATCATATTAAAGCTTTAGTATCAAAAAAAATCAGGGGGATTAACTATAATCAGAGAACGCTTTCATTCACTATTCAGGAATAGATATGTCTGACCTGTACGGTCATCAGGATAGTTTTAAGCAGCTTGAATCCAGTGCGCCGCTCTCCAAAAAACTCCGCTTATTGCATGACATGGTTCGGCAGCAGCATGATTGCATCGATCGGATCGCCATTGCGCTCTATGATGCCAGACAGGACATGTTGAAAACCTTTGCCTGGAGCAGTGATCAGCAGAGTCCGTTGCGGCATTATCAGGCGAAGTTAGCGGATTCACCTTCACTGTTAGAAATACTCGAGAGAGGCCAGCCCCGAGTGGTGAATGATATGGATATTTTTACTCAGGGAAGTAATCCCCATACTCAAATTCTTAACAAGTCTGGATTTGGCTCCAGTTACACCATGCCTCTTTATCAGGATGGTGAGTTTCTGGGGTTTATCTTCTTCAATTCCTTTCAAAAAGGGGCATTAAAAGAGTCGCTGTTAAATGATCTGGATGTCGTGGGGCATATGATCAGTTTGCTGGTGAGTAACCAGCGTACCGTATTAGAGACCTTGCGCGCTTCCGTGCATACCGCCATGCATTTCACGCACCAGCGCGACCCTGAAACGGCACAGCATATTGATCGTATGTCACGCTATTCCAGGCTGATTGCCCGTGAACTGGCGGACGAGCATGGCTTCGATGATCAGTTTGTTGAGCATGTGTTTCTGTTTTCCCCATTGCACGATCTGGGTAAACTGGGTATCCCTGATCGTGTATTGCTGAAGCAGGGCAAGCTTGATGAGGATGAGTTTGAATTAATGAAAACCCATGCCGTTAAAGGGCGTGAAATGATTGACTCATTATTAAAAAATTATGGTCTGGATGGTGTTGGCTATGTGGATATGTTGCGCAATATCGCCATGCATCATCATGAAGCCTTTGATGGCTCAGGTTATCCCGATGGCCTGGTGGCAGACAATATCCCCATAGAGGCGCGTATTGTCGCTGTCGCCGATGTATTTGATGCCCTGACCAGTAAAAGACCCTATAAGGAAGCCTGGTCAAATGACCAGGCCTTTGCTGCTATGCGTGACATGGAAAATACCAGACTGGATGCCCGTTGTGTTGAAATTCTGATCGAGTTTCGTGACGAAGTCGAACAGATTCAGCAGCAATTCCGGGAGAACCCCTACGGTTAGTCTGTTAGCTTCTGCAGCACCAGACAGGCATTGGTGCCACCAAAACCAAAGTTGTTGGTTAATACCGTATTCAGTTCTACATTGTCCTGACGTTGAGTCACAATCGGTGCTCCCGCCATGGCTTCGTCCAGTTTTTCGATATTGGCTGAGGCCTGAATGAAATTATTTTCCATCATCAGCAAACAATAGATGGCTTCCTGAACACCGGCAGCGCCGAGTGAATGGCCACAAAGTGATTTGCTCGAACTCAGTGGCGGTATCTTGTCAGCGAAGACTTCGCGGATAGCATCAATTTCCTTGACGTCGCCGACCGGGGTGCTGGTGCCGTGGGTATTGATGTAATCGACCGATGTATCAATGGTGGAGAGGGCCTGCTGCATGCAGCGCACTGCGCCTTCACCGGAGGGCGCCACCATATCATGGCCGTCAGATGTGGCGCCATAACCGGTGACTTCAGCATAAATTTTTGCGCCACGGGCACGGGCATGTTCCAGTTCTTCCAGAACCACCACGCCACCGCCGCCGGCAATGACGAAGCCGTCACGATCGGCATCATAGGTGCGTGAAGCTTTATCCGGCGTTTCATTGTATTTAGTGGACAGCGCGCCCATGGCATCGAATAACATGCTCATCGACCAGTGTTCTTCTTCACCGCCGCCTGCAAAAATAATGTCCTGTTTACCAAGCTGGATCTGTTCTACGCCATTACCGATGCAATGGGTGCCTGTGGCACAGGCCGAGCTTATAGAGTAGTTCACACCCTTGATTTTGAAAGGCGTCGCCAGACAGGCAGAAACGGTGCTGGACATGGTGCGCGGCACCATATAAGGCCCGACGCGACGGATGCCTTTATTACGCAGTATGTCGGCCGCTTCGATTTGATTGGAAGTGGAACCACCGCCGGATCCCATGATAATGCCGGTTCTGGGATTGGACACCATGTCTTCGGTCAGTCCTGAATCTTCAATGGCCTGTTGCATGGAGATATAGGCAAATGCTGCGGCATCGCCCATAAAGCGTTTTACCTTGCGGTCGATGTGTTCATCAAGATCAATATTTACGTGGCCGGCAACATGACTACGCATGCCCATTTCTTTGTATTCTTCCTGAAAACTGATGCCGGATTTGCCTTCACGTAGCGATTCGGTGACGGCCTGTTTATCGTTGCCAAGACAGGAAACAATGCCAAAGCCTGTGATTACTACTCGTTTCATTTATCTGGTGCCTAAAAATCAAAAATCGTCAGTTTTAGAGAAAAGCCCAACCCGCAGTCCTTTCGCTGTATAGATTTCTCGATCATCAACAGAGACGGTGCCATCGGCGATGCCCATGACCAGGCCGCGCGCAATGACTCTTTTGATGTCTATCTGGTAAGTTACTTTCGTTGCTGTGGGAAGTACCTGGCCGGTGAATTTTACCTCACCCACGCCCAGTGCGCGCCCTTTGCCCGGATGTCCCGACCAGCCGAGGAAAAATCCCACAAGTTGCCACATGGCATCCAGCCCCAGGCAGCCAGGCATGACCGGGTCACCGGGGAAATGGCATTCGAAAAACCATAATTTGGGGTCTATATCCAGCTCGGCTTTTATTTCGCCCTTGCCATGGGCGCCGCCCTCATCAGTGATCAGACTAATCCGGTCCATCATTAACATATTGGGTACAGGTAGTTGAGCGTTACCCGGTCCAAATAGCTCACCATGGCCACATTTAAGTAGTTCGTCGCGGTCGAATGAGTTCTGTTTTGTCATGGGCTGGGAGTACCTTTAAAAATTGGCTATTCGTTGGGGAGGGCATTGTAGCGGAAATACGAGCCAGATGGTAATACCCTGAGGTCAGCCATTAATGTTTGTTGATATGGGCCAAGCAATCAACAATATCACCGGCTAAAAAAGCCTGCGGGGGCGCAGGCTTTTCATGGGGTGTTTTCGTCCACAGTCTTAAGGCTGTAGAACCCGATGGGGGTATTAGTCAGTAAAAAACTGTTGCTTGAATTTGACCTGGCCAACGAGGGTTTCACCGGCAGGGGTCGCTTTGATATCAAATTTCAGGGTTTCGCGATTGCTAATCTGTGACTGTGCCAGGTAGTAAATCGCATCGCCATCATGGATTTCACGAAATTCCAGGTTCTTTACCTGGCCTGTCAGGTTGCTGGCAAACCCCGTCACTTTTGCTTTTACCGGTCTGCTGGCATCACCGTCGCGTTTCTGGACAGTGATATTCACCACCATGCGATTGTTTCTGCGGGTAAGGGCATAGGCTTTGGCGATTTCCGGCGTTAAGGTGTCGCTCCTAAATGCATTGAAATGTACTACATAATCCCCGAAATTCTTCGAATTTTCAGCAAAAGAGCCAAATGAATACAAGCTTAAGATGATTAAAAGGATACCGCTAAAGAATGGTTTTATTTTATTCATAGTCACTCTCTCTCAAGTGGTGTGTTTTTCATTTATGATAATAACTATAGTTCAGAATTAATCGCTCTGTTTGAAAATTGATTTTTATCGATGATCTACAGGTATGCTAATCTTTTTAAAATAAAATGTGGAAATTGCAGTGCACAACATGCCCCCTTCGGACGTCAATATAATCGATATTCCCGTTGAGTTATCTCTATTAAAGCGACTAATACCCATCAGGGATTTGCAGCCAGATGACCGCCGTCAAATGGCGGTTAAATCCCATATTATTGACCTGTGGGCGGGGGATGAATTAACGGCCAATGAAGAACATCGCTGGTTACTCTATTTGCTGGAAGGAAAAGTCGATTTACTTGAACCGGGTCAGTCGCCGCAGTTGATACATGCAGGCGATGTTCGGTCACATCATCCATTGTTTCCAGAAAATCAGTATCAGGCTCGAATGGTTGCGCAAACCAGATGCAATGTCATCCGTTTCGATAAACAGTTATTCACTACTTTGCTGGAACACGAATTAATTTCAGGTGAAGAATTACAGACGATAGAAATCGGTGAGATAGAAGGCAATATATTTAACGAAATTATGCATGCTTTCAATATGGGGCGACTGAAATTACCCAGCCTGCCCGAGATTGCAGTAAAAGTTAAAATGGCTGTCAGTAACCCTAATGTCGATGTCGATGATGTGGCTCGAATTGTGGAAGCAGATCCTGCTCTGGCGGCTCGACTGATTCAGGTGGCGAATAGTCCGCTTACGCGTGGCTACGAAATTGTTCGCAGTATTAAGGATGCGATAGTGCGTCTGGGTCTTGCCGCGACTCGGAATCTGGTTATTGGTCTTTCGGTTAAACAGTTATTTAAAAGCAAATCCCCATTATTAAATGCGCGCATGCATGATTTATATGATCACAGCATTGAAATAGCGGCTATTAGTTTTGCCCTGTCAAAGCAGGCAAAAAAATTCGATCCAGACCATCTGTTACTGGCGGGCCTGGTGCATGATATTGGTGTGATACCGGTGCTGACCTACATCGAAGAAACCGGTCTTGAAATAAATAACGCAGCAGAGCTGGATGACATTATTGAAAAGTTACGAAGTATTGTGGGCAGTCTGGTGATCAGGCACTGGGAACTGTCGAATGATCTGGTGACCGTTGTCGAAGATGCAGAAAACTGGCATCGTGATTCCAGAGGTGAACTGGATGTTTGTGATCTGATTATTGTGGCTCAAATTTATAGCATGTTAAAACATCATAAAGTAAAGGGATTGCCACCAATGGATGCAGTGCCAGCGTTTAATAAACTGTTTTCAGGAAAACCTGCACCGGAATTCGCCAGTCAGGTGCTGGAACAGGCGCACGAAGAAATTGTGCAGGTTATGCAGCTATTAAAACTTTAATCAGCGTAGTTGTTGTTATAAAAAATCATTAGATACTGTTTTTGAAAACTAACTAGAAAGATACAAAATGGCCCAATGCGATCCTGAATTATTGAAGTATCTGGTTCCATTCGATAAGTTACCCATAGGCGACCGATTAAAGCTTGCCGCCAGGATTGAATACATTCAATTGGCAATGGACAACCATTTGTACGCTAAAGACACTGAGCAATATATATTGTATTTGCTCGAGGGTAAGCTGGATTTTTGTGAACAATATCTGCAACCAGTCATACTGAAATCCTCCGATGAGCGCGCTCACTATCCCCTGTTTTCAGAATCAGAAGATCAGGATACGCATGTCGTTGCAATCACTGATTGCAAGCTGCTGCGTGTTGAACGTGATTTATTTAATTTATTAATCGAAAAAGAAATTATTGTTGAAGATAATAAATCACGGGCGCCTATTGGTCATGTTGAAAGCAGTATCTATAACGAAATAGTAAAGGCAGTAGAAACCGGCACTCTGCAATTACCCAGTTTGCCGGAGATTGCGCTAAGAGTTAAAAAAGCCATTGATACCGATGTTGATATTGACGATGTTGTGCGTATCGTTGAATTCGACCCGGCTATGGCGGCGCGACTGATTCAGGTAGCGAACAGCCCGATGACGCGCGGCGTGGATCCCATCAATAGCATTCGTGACGTTATTGTGCGCCTGGGTATGAAAATGACTCGCAATCTGGTTACCACCCTGGCTATAAAACAGTTATTTAAAACACGACATAGTTTGCTCAAGCAGCGAATGAAAAAACTTTATGCGCATAGTATTGAAATAGCCGCCATTAGTTATGCATTGGCGACGCGAATAAAAAAATTCGATGCAGATGAGTTATTACTGGCGGGCTTGATACATGATATCGGTGTGATACCGGTGCTGGCCTATATTGAAAATACCGGTCTCGAAATTGAAAACGAAAAAGAAGTTGATGATATCGTTGCGGTGCTGCGTTCCGCGGTGGGTAATATGGTAGTGAAGAACTGGGAGTTTCCGGTGGAGATGATCGCGGTAGTGGATAATGCGGAGAACTGGTATCGTGATTCAGGCCGGCCGCTGGATATGGCGGATATTGTTATCGTGGCGCAAGTCTATAATTTATTGCAACACAAACAGCTTGCGCAATTACCGGATATTCACAAGATACCGGCATTTAAAAAACTGTTTCCTGAACAACATGATCCGAAATTTGCCATGGACGTTATTGAGCAGGCGAAACAGGAAGTGGCAGAAGTTAAGCGGTTACTGAGTTTGTGACAGAAGAATAAACGCAAATAGATTTGAATATTCTATTTGCGTTTATTTGTAAATGTGACCTTAACTGAAATCTCGAATCACGCCGGCGACCACACCCAGTACCTGGACCTGTTCATTTTTCAGCATGATTGGTTCCATATCCGGATTGGCCGGTTGTAGTCGGATGCCATCCGCTTCAATATAGAATTTTTTCAAGGTGACCTGTTCGCCATTGATCAGTGCCACAACCGACTGCCCATTTTCCGCAGTTTCCCGTTTCTCCACAATAATGATGTCACCATCCTGAATGTTGTCATCAATCATGGAGTGGCCTGATACTCTCAGTGCATAGGTATTGCGTCGCACCATATTGGCAGGAACCTGGACGAGCTCCCTGTGCTCGATCCGTTCGATCGGATTGCCTGCAGTGATGGTGCCCAGCAGGGGGATTTCAACCATATCGATCGGATCACTGTGTAAAGCATCGAGATCTGCGACCCAGGTTGGGTGCTGGTGTTTTGGAATGAGCATACTGACCTTATTCATATTTATGTCTACATTTTCTAATAGTTACGTTAATAGTAGAAATAAACACACAATATATCAAGCTCTATATCTAATAAAAATAAGTACTTATGAAGTCTTTTTAATACAGTGGATCAATAAAATATCAGCTCTGGGTGCTATTGAGTGAATTGCTGGAACAGCTCACCAATGGCTTTGCTCAGGGCTGCCGAGCGGTCTGGCGATTTGACGGCATCCATCAGTGGCTGTTGCATACCGGGTATATTAATTAAATCAACGATGACCAGATTAAAAAACTCCTGTCCTTCCGGGCACTGGGCCAGATTTTCAAGGAATGCCATGATACGTTCAGGGTGATTCAGGGTCTTCCAGCAGCGGCCGGAAATGGATGCCAGTACCTCGGGGTGCTGCGCTTCCGGTGTGCTGAGCACTCTGGAAATCTGTTGTTCGCAAATTGCCGGGTTGTCGGAGCCAGACAGGGCGCGGATGCAAAGCGAAACAATATTGGCATCGGGGGCTTCCGCGGCCAGTTCCTGGTTCAGGCGTTGGGCGATAATTTCGCTCAACTGTTGCGGCAGAATTTCGTGTTCCAGACATTGGCACACGGCTTCCAGGGGTTGTGCAGGCAGTTGCGGAAGGGCCTGCAGCAGATGTTGCAGATTGTTGTCTTCATCCAGTCGAGCACTGACATCGGCAATGCCCTGGAAGCCGACAAATGCCCATTGGTCGAAACCGGGCTGGCCGGAAAAGTAATCCTGGGCATGTTGATAAAAGCGGGAAGCCGGCTGGCCGAGTATTTTAGCGGCCCGGGCATGGAAGACAGCCATGTGTTCCTGCCTGGGTTTAAAGCCGTACGGATTGGATTCTTCGTTGCTATCCGGCCTGTCTTTATCCAGCAGGCGCAGGACAAAATCGTCACGGATACCAGCGGTCAGCTTGCCCGTAGCGTCGAGTGGAAAACGCAGGAACCAGATGACCAGCTCGTCGGCGCTACCAGATTCGTTCCAGACCATCATGCCCAGCCATGCCTGTTGCTGTAGTGGCCAGGGATAAGCCTGTTCACCCTGTTCAAATGCGAGGAAGCTGTCTTTGTCCAGCTCCTGAATGCGTCGGCCCATGTCAAAAACTTTAAACTGGGTGCCGGCCTGGTCAAGAAAGTCAGTGATGCCTGAGATGCTGCTCATTTTTCCTCGCTGATTAATTTATCGGATTGTGCGCTCAGACAAAGATGGCCATCCAGGTATTTAACCAGCTCCTGGCCTGCATGGGCATAGCGCCAGCCGGTCAATAAAGGCAGCTTGTCTTCACCCCGCATCAGGGCTTCCAGCTCTTTGCGCGTGGCCAGAATGGCAGGTGATATGTGGTGTTTATGGGCCATTAATTTTAATAACCCCATTAAGCTGTCGACCAGCGCATCTTCCGGCAGGGTGAGTTTTGTCTTAACTGGATGATGTGGCCAGTGGTCTTTGGCCAGGCGCAAACCCTGCTGGATCCTGAGCAGGAATTGTTCGGCATCAGATTTGGACAGGCGACTATTTTTTAATGTCCGCAGCGCCAGAATTTTCTCGACGGTGTCAGGTTTTTGTTTGGCGATATCAATGAGTGCGTCATCCGGCAATACCCGGCGCCGGGGTCTGTTTTTCTGTTGCGCCATTTCTTCACGACAGGCCGCCACCGCCTGTAACACCGCAAGCTGCTGGCCGCGCAGGCTTTGATTGCCTTTGGTTTTCTTCCAGATATTGTGCGTATCGGTCTTATAGTTGGCCGGTGTGCAAAGTTTTGAAAAATCACCTTTCAGCCAGTCCAGTCGGTTCAGTTCTTTCAGTCTTTTTTCAATCACTGGATAAGCTTTGGCCAGGTAATAAACATCGCTGGCGGCATACTGAATTTGTTTGTTGTTGAGCGGTCTTTTCATCCAGTCTGTTCGCGTCAGTGATTTATCGATGTCGACATTGAGCAGATTTTTCATCAACGGGGCATAACCAATTTGCTCACCATAGCCAAGTAAACCGGCGGCAATCTGGGTATCGAACAAGGGCGCGGGCAGGATGCCGAACTGGTGATGAAATATTTCGATATCCTGTTGTGAGGCATGAAAAACTTTCATGATTTCAGGATTGCCCAGTAAGGCCAGTAATGGTTTCAGGTTGTGCAGAGCAAGCGGGTCGACGCAAATGGTTTGCTGGCCATTTGAAATCTGAATTAGTGCCAGCTCCGGGTAGTAAGTGGTTTCGCGATGAAATTCGGTATCTACGCAAAGGAATGGGCTTAGCCTGAACTGGTCACAGGCCAGTGCCAGCGTTTCACTGTTATCAATAAACAATATATCCATTGCGACAGAAGTCCACACTACTTAAGAAAACAGGCTATATTGTACAGATAATTGGGGGAAAAATTTATTAAATGTTTCGACTGTTTAAAAATCAGATAACATCGTTGACCTCCTACGGTTTTGGTGCGGTCTTACTCATTAGCTTTACCATTGTTTTGTTAGTGCTGTGGCAACTGGACGACTGGAATCAATCGGCTTTCAAACTGGTTGAGCAAGGCGCCGAGCAGTCTGAACTCACCCATATTATGCGCGATGCTATTCGTGGGCGTGAGCTGATTGTACAACGCATGCTGAATATGGATGATGTGTTCGAACGCGAGAATGAGTCGCTGAAGTTTTTTAATATGGCAGGACGCTATGCCAGCGCGCGTGAACAGATTATGCAAATGGATATGTCTACTGAAATGCAGCTAGAATTTAAATTGCTTGATGAAGCGGTTAACTATGCTGAACCCTACAATAATAATCTGGTGAATGCTTTATTGCAGGGCAATCTTCCCCCAGGTGATATCGATGCAATTCATGAAGATGGCCGAAAGGCTATTGCTAAAGTCATCGCCATTCTTGATAAAATGGTGGGTTTGCAACGAAATCAATACCAGAAGGAAGTGAGTGCTTACAAGCAATCACGAAAAAAAATATTAATAATAACCGCTATATTTTTTGTAATTAGTATTATTGTTGCCTTGTTTGTTATTCGGTTATCCAGTCAGCGATATAAATATGTTTCCCGGTTATCAATTATCGATGGATTGACAGGATTATATAACCGGCGTTATTTTGACATGATCATGGAAGAAGAATGGAAACGCAGTATGCGCGACTATACGCCGATCAGTTTATTGATGCTCGATATTGATTTCTTTAAAGCCTACAACGATAAATACGGGCATCAGATGGGCGATATCTGTTTATATTCAATTGCCCAAATTTTAGGTGGTCAGCTTAAACGAGCCAGTGATTTTACAGCACGCTATGGCGGGGAAGAATTTGTCATGGTGTTGCCTAATACCAATGCCGAAAATGCGCGCTTAATGGCCGAGCGTTTACGCCGAGCAGTAGAAGAAGCACGCATTCAGGCCGGCCGGGAAGATGTGAGCCCCTGGATCACAATCAGCATTGGCGTAGCAACTACGATTGCTGAATTTGGCCAGCTTAGTAGTGTGCTGGTTAGTGCTGCGGACAAATGTTTATATGAAAGCAAGCGAGCAGGACGTAACCGGGTGACTGACGTTAATTTGGTAAAAGTCGAATAGTGGTCAGGTCCTGTACCTGCTGTTTATATTGCTAGGACTTCGATCCTAGTAACTCAATCTGATAACCATCCGGATCCTCAACGAAGGCAATGATGGTGGTGCCTGCATTCATCGGGCCAGCATCACGAATTATCTTTCCGCCACGCTGTTTGATAAGCCTGGTGGACTGGTAAACGTCATCGACTTCTATTGCCAGATGGCCAAAGCCATTGCCTAAATCATATTGCTCTGTGTCCCAGTTGTGGGTGAGTTCAATAACCGTGTTGTCTGCTTCGTCACCATAGCCGATGAATGCCAAGGTAAATTTTCCATCGGGATAATCTTTTTGGCGCAGCAGTTTCATGTTCAGTACTTCGGTATAAAACTGTATTGATTTATCAAGATTGCCAACACGCAGCATGGTATGTAGAAGTCTCATTTTTTAGCCTTTGATTTGCGGTACTGTAGTTTTTCCCATTGCCGAATAATTTTCAGTCGAGTCAGGATAATATCTGTAAGTCGCAGAATTTTTGCCCAGAAAAAGATGCGTATTTTATTTTTCCAGGATCTTTTTTTCCAGTCATCCAGTATTATCTCAATACTCTGAGAAAAATCATTTTCAAACATCTGGATAACCGACGCCGTAAACGTGGCATCATTAATTTCCTGATTGGCATCCAGATTCCAGCGTAAATTCCAGCGATCAATATTGCAGGATCCCAGAGATACCCAGTTGTCGCATAATACCAGTTTGGCGTGCATAAAACGTGGTTGATACTCGAATATACGCACCCCATGCCTTAGTAATCTGGAGTAGTGGCTTTGCGCCAGATACCGTGCCATTGGGTGATCGGTTATAGGGCCTGGAATAAGCAATCGAACATCAATGCCGTTTCTTGCGGAGCGACATAAGGAGCGGCGTAATTTTCCTGAAGGCGTAAAATAGGCGGTAGACATCCACACATGTTGTTTGGCATTGCGCACATGATTGATAAATGAGCGCTTTATTTCCAGTAATCTGGGGCCGGAGGTCATGGTAACCCGGCCGTATTGGTCATAATCAGTTGAGTCAGGGGCTGTCTGTTTGAGGCTAATCGATTCCGTTGACCAGTGACCCCAGTTGTCTGTAAATAGCAACTGCCATTGTAATACATTGCTGCCCTGAATCTTAACCATATTCTCGCGCCAGTTAAGTTGCGGGCTTTTGGCGGAATCAAACTCATCTATCAGACCGGCACCACCAACGAACGCTGTCTGGCCGTCGATAACCAGTAATTTTCGATGATCTCTAAATAGCATGAGTTGGTGATTATTTAGTTGCAGAGGATTGTAAAAACATAAATTGATGCCGCAATTGGTGATCTTATTTAAAATGAAGGTATTCAGGCTACGTGATCCATAAGCATCCAGTAAAATATAGACCGAAACACCGCGATTAGCCGCTTCGCAAAGGGCTGTAATAAAACGTTGGCTAACTGTGCCGGGGCTTACCAGGTACATTTCGAGCAGGATATAATGTTCGGCCTGGCTGATTGCATCTAACATGGTGGGGAAAAATACCGGGCCATCAATCAATAATTCAAAATGGTTGTCAGTCTGCCAGGGAAAACGGTATTTGTTGTGCGGTTTTTTCAAAGTTTTGCTTAAAGTATTAATTAATAACCATAATGAGTAAATATTATATGAATTTTCTGGATTTTAATCCCGCTCAGTATAAATCTATTTTTGCTGATACCGTTAAAACTATTCTATTAAGTTTGCAGTCAGTTAATGACAATAGCTCAGCATCTGCCCGACAGATGATAGCGGCGATGGAAAGCACTATCGAAATCATGCAGCGAGCTGATGCCGATAAGAGCAGCAGTTCTATCGCGCCTTTAACAGAAGCTGACGTGTCTCAAATTGGAGACTATGCACTAAATTTACTGGATGAAATTTCAATAATTGCGGCAAATAAGGGCTTACAGTCTGAAATGCTGATGCTGCATCGCCTGTCTTTACCTGTTGCATTATGGCTGGCGAGCCATGGTGGAAAAATTAATAAGCTGGATATTGTAGTCAATGCGGTTGCCAGTTATGCCAATGAGTTGAAACAGTCTGATGAGCTCATAATTTTATGCGATGCAATCAACAGAATTATATCGAGCGTGTCTGATGATATACGTCAGGATATTGAGGCAACCAATCCCATGCGTCCGTGGCGTATTTTAAATTTGAACTGGGGTATAGTGGCAACACGCAGTCATAGTGCTGAGGTTATGGAGCAGGTGTTTGAACAACTGGTAAAAAATATTCCGGCGGATGCGCGTCAGTTTTTCCAGGAAGGTATGCAGCAAATGGATATTATTGGTTATCCAGACCATGTTCGAGACGTCATGGAAAAATACAGTAAATTATGGGGTGACGAAGATAGTTTGCATTGAGATCGCAAGGCTAAAAATATATAGATATCCTAACCTTGCAATTGACAATACTTTATTGCCTGGCGAACTGTGGTTGATTAAGGTTTATTAAATCAACCAGTATGTGGGCTGTTTCTGTCAACAGCGGGGCAGGTTCATCATCGCTGTTTTTGTTTTCTGTTTTGTCTTCTTTTTTATCTAAATCGTCCAGGCTGGCAACGGGTTTCAGTCCTTTTTCCAGACGACGTTTGTTTTCCAAAGCCAACTGAGTTTCTTCCAGTGTTTTTTTCTCGGCACGGCGAATATCTTCGTTGAGCGATATTTCTTTTAACTGTCGACGTTGATCGATAAGTTCATTGGTTGCTATCAGATAGTTAAAATCCGGATCTTTTTCAATGCGTTTTTTATGTAAAGATTCCAGCCGTGGAATGAGTTGTGAAAAATCAGGGTAGCTTGCGTATTTTGCCGGGCGGATTGTATCCCAGGGCAAGGCACCATCCAGTGCGCTTTCACCGATTTCATTAATATCATAAAGTGATGGCAGGCTAATGTCAGGAATCACGCCACGATTTTGCGTGCTGTTACCTGAAATGCGATAGAACTTTTGCTGAGTCAGGGTTATCTGTCCATGGTGCAGTGGCATCATCGCCTGTACGGTGCCCTTGCCATAGGTTTGTGTACCGACAACTATACCTCTGCGGTAATCCTGGATCGCGCCAGCAAAAATTTCTGATGCGGAAGCGCTGAGCCGATTGACGAGCACCGCCAGGGGACCGGAATAAGTGATTTCATTGTCTTCATCTTCATTGATATAAATGCGACCAGAAATTCCGCGCACCTGAACGGTAGGGCCATTTTTAATAAACAGGCCGGTGAGCTCATTAACCTCTTTCAGGGAGCCGCCGCCGTTGTCGCGTAAATCAATCACTACGCCATCAACTTTTTCTGCTTTCAATTCCTGTAGTAATTTTTTGACGTCACGGGTAGTGCTTTTATAATTTGGATCCCCCGCACTGGCCGCATCAAAGTCAATATAGAATTTAGGAATGTCTATGACGCCCAGTTTATATTTTCGGCCATAACTGGATAAATCAATAATCTTTTTGCTCGCGGCCTGTTCTTCCAGTTTTACGGTATCGCGGGTAATGGCAATGGTTTTGCTCTGCTGGTTATTGGCTGCATTGCCCTGCAGGATCGCCAGTCGAACTACCGTGTCTTTGGGGCCTCGAATCAGGTCGACAACGTCATCCAGCCGCCAGCCGATAACATCAACAATTTCACCTGTTTCTCCCTGGCCAACGCCGATAATTTTATCATTCGCTTTAAGCTCGCCAGCTTTGTCGGCTGGGCCGGCTGCAATGACGCGGGTGACTTTGGTGTAATCCTCTTCAGATTGCAGCATGGCGCCTATACCCTCAAGGGACAGCTTCATGCGAATGTTGAAATTCTCCGTTGCCCGTGGAGAAAAATACTGGGTGTGCGGATCATAGCTCAGGGTGAGTGCATTCATATACACACGATATGCGTCTTCTGCATTGGTTTGCTCAATACGTTTTAACTGATTGTTATAGCGTTTGCGCAACAGTTCTTCTATTTTTTCGATGTCTTTGCCAGAAAGTTTTAGATTGAGAACATCATTTTTCAGGCGTTTTTTCCAGAGCTGATCGAGTTCATCGGTGGTTTTTGCCCAGGGCGCGGTATCTCTTTCTACCTGAATAGTGTCGTTTTCACTGAATTTCAGCTTATCTATGCCTTTGTCCAGTGTTGCCATTAGATGGCTAAGGCGTTCGGAAATGCGTTGATGATAACGATTAAAAATCACGAAGGCAGGATTGAGATTGCCGGTTTTAAACGCGTCGTCCAGCAGGAATCGGTATTTTTCAAATTCCTCAATATCCGATGCCAGAAAATAGTTATGATCCTGATCCAGGTCTTCCAGATAACGGTCGAGCACGGTAGAGGACAGTCCGTCATCAAGGAACACCTTGGTGCGTTGGTAATGTTGATGGCGTAAGCGGCTGACAATTTCGGCCGTTGTTTTCGCATGTTCGGCTTTTGGTGTTAGCTGGGCAGACGTGCTTATTGCCGCATAGCTATGTAGTGATACGGTCAGGCTTGTTAGAATAATCAGGGAAAATCTAAATAAATTCATAAAATTCAATGACTTGTGTTAAATATGTGGGTGTCCATCAATATAGGGTCAGCTTATATGACCCCAGTATATGTCATACAGTTTATACCAGGAGTAACTTTATAATAGCTAGTTTAACTGTATATGGAGTCAACTGGGGTGAATTTAAAGTGATTTTGTCCTCATAATCATCTAGTTAATATTGAAGACGCCTTATACAGAGTGCCTGGCGGTTGAACAGGTTCCTTAATCATGGGAACAGCCGGAGGCCTTTGTTACTATAGACTCACCATCAGTTTTGAGCCTGTTTGTTTATCATTATGCGCTTACAGCAATTTCGGCCAGGCCTGGCATTATTCCTTGTTTTAGTGACAGTGATTTTTCCGTTATCGGCTGAATCGTTAACGGCTGAGAGCATGTATCGGTCAATGTTCAGTCGAATCTACCAGATCCGCGTGATTGATGTCGCATCAGACAAAAAATCTTCTATCGGTTCTGGTTTTCAGGTATCGGCACAGGGGCTTATCGCGACTAATTACCATGTGATATCGGAGTATGTGCAAAATCCAAAACGCTACCGTATTGAGTATCTATCCCATGATGGCAGCAAAGGTGAGCTGGAAATAAAGGCGCTGGATGTGATTCACGACCTGGCAATTGTTGCAGCCAATGTTGGCGAACAGGGTTTTCTGCAGTTGTCGTCTGAAAAATTGTCCAAGGGAGCGCCGCTTTATGCCATGGGGAATCCACATGACCTGGGCATGAGTATTATTGATGGCAGCTACAATGGCCTGCTGGAAAAATCCCTCTATGAAAAAATATTATTTTCAGGCTCATTGAATCCCGGTATGAGCGGTGGGCCGGCATTGAATGATCGGGGGCATGTGGTGGGCGTGAATGTGTCTACCGCAGGCAATGATTTGAGTTTTCTAGTACCGGCATCTTATCTCCAGATGCTACTCGAGCGAGCATTGATAGCTAATGTAAATCACGATTATATCGGTGAAATTCACCGGCAAATATTTCACAATCAACAGCAATATATGCAGGACATCCTGTCAGCAGAATGGCAACAAACGCGGCTGGGTGATTTCAGGGTGCCGGCAGAACTGGTTGCATATTTTAAATGCTGGGGCAAAAGTGATGACAGGGAAGATCGTCGTTATGAGCATACCTATACTGCCTGTACCAGTCCTGACGAAATTTATGTTTCCCCGGATTTTGATACTGGCACCATCGATTTTCGTTATGACTGGTATGATGCGCAGCAATTGAATCGATTCCAGTTTTATACTTTATACAGTAATAAATTTTCTGCCAGCTCCAGCACCAATCAGGCATCTAAAGAAGATGTAAATAATTATCAGTGTAATACCCGCTTTGTAACGCTGGCCAGTCACGACTGGAAGATTGCTATGTGTTTGCGGAGCTATAAGAAATTAGATGCTCTGGTCGATTTGTCTTTGACCATGGCGCAGGTTTCCGAAAACAGCAAAGGCTTGCTGGTTAATATGAACGCCACCGGCGTTAGTCGAGAAATGGCATTTAAGTTCGCGCGACGTTATATGGAGTCCATAGAGTGGCGCAACTAATTATCGAAGTGCAGGATCATAGCCGGGGGCACAGGACATATTATCCGGTGGCTGACTTTCCGGTCACGATTGGCCGGGGCTATGGCAATAATATTATTTTGTCAGATCCTCATGTTTGTGCCGAGCATTTGATCGTTAGTAAAAATGAAAATGGCGGCTGGCTGGTAAAAGATCTGGAAAGCATGAATGGCATACAGCGCCATGCAGAACAACAGACGAATCAGGACCCAATACATCTGGCCTCAGGAGACTATCTTGTCGTCGGTAAAACCCGCTTGCGTTTTGTCTCTCCTGAGCACCCCATTGAACCAGCAAAAGTATTGCATGGTAAAGCCAGTTTCATAGCCGCCTTGCGATCCCTGGCGATTGTCTGGAGCCTGCTTACACTGCTGGTTTCAGGTTATGCCATGAATGAGTATCTGGCCTCGAGTGTAGAGGTGCATATAGAGAAATTGATAGCCGATTCACTGGCAGTGGTTGGGGGTGTTTTAATCTGGTCTTCTTTATGGGCGTTGCTGGCGTTTATTGTACAGCGCAAACTCAATTTCCATTACTTGCTGGCGGTTAGTATTGTTTATGTGTTGTTTGATACCCTGCTGAGTAATGTTATTGATTATGTCGCCTTTAATGCCAACAGTATTCTGGTTGCCGAAGTTTTGAGCTATATCACAGCGGGTGTATTGTTAGCGGGTCTGTTTTATGCAAGCATGCGCAAGTGCTTGATGGTTTCAAAAAAGAAAAATTTATTGCTGGCAAATGTATTTTCGTGGGGGGTGGTAGTGGTGATCGGGTTTGTGGTTTATGCAAACCAGCCAGAGTTCAGGCAGGATCCAGAATACCCGGCTGAAATAAAACCACCCTTTGGTCGTCTGGCTGCGACACAGACATTAGATGAATTTTTAATCGAGACAGATCGTAAATTTACGAATAAATAAATGAAGGTGACAGGATATGAAAAACACTCTACCCGCTTTACTGACGCTAAGCCTGGTATCGACGCCGCTTTTTGCTGACGAAAACCAGCCGCTGCTAGACAAAACTAAATTTTCTGTAGGTGCAGGTATTTCCAGTAACTCGGTAAGTGGTCCAGTTGATGATGAAATTGGTTATCAGTTTTTTGCTGCTTATGATCTGGATAAGGTCAATTTGATGGAGCATGTAAACTCGTCTGTTGAATTTGGCTATATGGATTATGGTTTTTCCAGCGGCAACTCAGGTGGTTTATGGGTAAACTATGTTATTGATAATGCAATTACTGGCCCCTGGGGATGGCTGGCTCGTCTGGGGCTTGATCTGGGCGATGACGATGGCGTGATGTTTGGCGGCGGCGTTGATTATGATCTGAACGATAAGATGAGTATCCGCGGTGAATATGTGGTGCGTGATAATATTGATTCGATTCAGCTTAACTTTAAATACCATCTGTAATAAGGATTTATTATATTCCTGAAAAGCGAAACCACTGGTTTCGCTTTTTTTTTGATTTTTACGGATTACTTAATCAGGGTTGCCCTAAATAATCAATTCCACATCTTCAACACTATTCTTGCCAAGATAAAATCCCCGCATATCCAGTACGCCTTTTGTATTCAAAGAAATGATTAAATAAAGTGCTTCCGGATAAGCGGCCTGCTCCATATCTGCTGTTGATGGTTTTGCCGGAGCATCCGGGTGAGAGTGGAAGATGGCAAAAAGCTCTTCGCCCCGTTCCCGCATGGATTTTATTGCGGCTATTTGTTTGGCGGGATTCATTTCAAAAAAATGCTGTTTTTCCAGGGCGATGTTTTCAACCGGGTATACATGAACCGGACGTCCGTCTTTGGCGCCAATTAAGCCACAGATTTCATTTTCTGAATCAATTTGGGCAAGAGTGAGTAATTTGTTAGCAATTGTGCGCGGGATATTTATGGTTTTCATGGTGAAAAAATTTTAGCTGTGTCCACAAACAGGACAGTTGGAGTCTTTTTTTAGTTTCATGCTGCGCCATTCCTGGTACAGGCTATCAGTGATGAGTAATTTCCCGGTAAGTGATTCGCCAATACCGGAAATAAGTTTAAGCGTTTCCATGGCCTGGATGCTACCAATAATACCGACCATGGGTGCCATGACGCCATTTTCACTGCAGGTTTCCTCGATGCTGCCATCTTCATCATCATACAGGCAGCGATAGCAGGGGCTATTCGTCTGACGCATATCAAAAACACTCACCTGACCTTCCATTCGAATGGCAGCACCCGACACGAGTGGTTTTTTATTTTGTACACAGGCTTTGTTGATCGCAAAGCGGCTGGAAAAGTTATCGGTAGCATCGACAACCACATCAACTTGCTGGGTTAACTGGTTCAGCTCATCGGTATCCAGTTTGTGATTGATGCAATGAATTGTGATTTCAGGATTTAAGGCCAGCAGGTTTTGCTGTGCGGAAGCAACTTTTGTCTGATTGATATTTTCTGTGCGATGAATAATCTGTCGTTGTAAATTTGAAATTTCTACAATGTCGTGATCGACCAGCGTTAATGTGCCAACACCGGCAGCGGCCAGATACATAGCAACAGGAGATCCCAGACCGCCCAGGCCAATAATTAAGACGTGAGCATGCAGTAATTTTTGCTGGCCTTCGACGCCAAATTGCGGCAACAGTATTTGTCGACTGTATCTTAGTAGCTGTTCATCATTCATGGTGACGAATGGTAACAGTTTTGTTTTGCTTTGAAACCAGGGAGAGAAAGGGGGAGCTTACAGATATTTGCGCCAGTGTTCCGGGCGTTTGTCACGACAGCCGTGGTAGTTATTACTGTAGCGTTTCACGAACACCATGGTGGTGTTATCCGTTTTGTCATCTAAACAGCCTATATTGGCACGCTGGGTTTCTTCTGAATATGTATATAGGGCACGCTTCATACGGGTTAACAAGCGATTGTCCAGATGATAGCCCAGGCGGATCAATACATTTTCAATAGCCTGCATAGTGAGGTGGCGGACATCGTAACTGATGAAAAGACACAGTTCGTTACCAAACTTGATATCAACAATGCCTTCGGCATCACTCAATAACAGGAGTGCGCTTCTCGCCTGGTCTGGATCCGGGTGTAGATGACAGAAGCGAATCTCTCTATGTTTGATAAGTTCATTTGAAGCAGTCATGTGGATAACTTAGGGGAATTCAAAAAATATATCAAGTATTTTGTGGTTAATTAGATTTTTCTAATTAATTTATATGAAAATAATGAGCGGGGTTTATAACTACTTGATAATTCAGGCTTTAATGCCAGATGTTATGCGCGGTAAATTTGCTAAATCCTGGCTTTGCAGGATCTTTCTGTAGCCCGTTGTAGTAAATATTTCGTGAACGCTGGCTTGCTGGTCGTAGCCATGTTCAAGAATGAGTAAGCCACCGATTTTCAGGTGTTGACTGGCCTGTTTGGCAATGATTCGAATATCGTCCAGCCCATCATGGCCCGATGCCAGCGCCGAGTGCGGTTCAAAGCGCACGTCGCCCGTCGATAAATGGGGGTCTGCATCAGGAATATAGGGTGGGTTGCTGACGATAATATCAAACTGATCCTGGTCGAGCGGTTCAAACCAGCTGCCGCAACGAAATTCAATATTGTACAGATTTAGTTTTTTGGCATTGTTTCTGGCGATATCGAGTGCCTCGGCAGACCTGTCAGTTGCAATAATTTTCCAGCGGGGCCGTTCTGATGCCAGTGCCAGCGCGATTGCGCCGGTGCCGGTACCAAGATCAGCGACTGTAATAGCTGCTGAGTCGGGATAATCGTTAAGGATCTGTTCGACCAGTAATTCAGTTTCCGGGCGGGGAATGAGCGTAGCACTGGATACCTGTAAATCCAGTGACCAGAACTCCCGCTGTCCTGTGATATGGGCTATGGGACGGCCTTTTTCCCGCTGCTCCAGCAGGGCATTAAATTTTGCCAGTTCCGGGGCAGCGAGAACTTTGTCTGGCCAGGTCAATAAATAGCTGCGCGATTTATCCAGTACGTGGCAGAGCAATATTTCAGCATCCAGCCTGGGTGAATCAGAAACGTTTGCAAGCCGTTGCGTGGCTATGCTAATAAGCTCGGAAATGACCATTCCTGGGCAACTACTCTGCCAGCGCGGCCAGTTGTTCTGCCTGGTATTCGTTAATTAGCGGGTCGATGACCTGATTCAAGTCGCCCTGCATAAAATCGTCCAGCTTATACAGCGTCAGGTTAATGCGGTGGTCGGTCACACGGCCCTGGGGAAAATTATAGGTGCGAATGCGCTCGGACCGATCGCCGCTGCCCACCAGTGATTTGCGGGTCTGCGCCTGTTCTGCCCGTTGTTTTTCCTGCTCGGCGTCAAAAATTCGCGCCTGTAATAGCGACAGGGCGCGTGCCTTGTTTTTATGCTGCGAGCGTTCATCCTGACATTCCACCACCGTGCCGGTTGGAATATGGGTCAGGCGTACCGCAGAATCGGTTTTGTTTACATGTTGACCACCGGCGCCGGAAGCGCGGTAGGTATCAATACGCAAGTCGTTGGTGTTGATGGTGATGGCTTCCATTTCATCGGGTTCTGGAATAATCGCCACGGTGGCCGCTGAGGTGTGTACGCGGCCCTGGGATTCTGTTTCTGGTACGCGTTGTACGCGATGGGCGCCGGACTCGAATTTTAGCCGCGAGTAGGCGCCGGTGCCGACGATGCGGGCAATGATTTCCTTATAGCCGCCATGTTCGCCGGCATTTTCGCTCATGACTTCAACCTGCCAGCGCTGGGTTTCCGCATAGCGGCTGTACATGCGGAATAAGTCACCGGCAAAAATGGCCGCTTCATCACCGCCGGTACCGGCGCGGATTTCCAGATAAATATTGCTGTTGTCGTGGGGATCTTTCGGCAGCAACAGTTTCTGTAAATCCAGTTCCAGTGTTTCGATGCGTTGCTCGGCATCTTTCTGTTCTTCTGCGGCCATTTCTTTCATGTCGGCATCGTCTTCCCTGAGCATTTCTGCGGCTGCATCAAGGTCGCTCTGGGCGGTCTGATAGTCGCTAAAAGTTTTGGATACCGGCTCCAGTTGAGCGTATTCCTGAGATAGCTCGCGGAATTTATTCTGGTTGGCGAGGACTTCGGGGTCGCCAAGCAGCATGCCGACTTCTTCGTAGCGTTCACTCAGGTTTTCAAGTTTTAAACGAATGGAATCTTTCATAGGGGGGTCATTTTTTGGTGGGCCTGGTGCCGGTGGTGTCGTTGCCGAGGAACAGGCTGCGGCCATATTCCAGCAGGTCGTGGCGGCTTTCCTGTCCAGCCTGGCGTAGTTGGGTGCTGGGCTGATGCAATAGTTTGTTGGTCAGGGTGCGAGCCAGAAACTGCAGGGCTTCTTCCGGGGATTTGCCCTGAGCAATTTGTTTTCTGGCTTTTTCCAGTACGTCCTGGCTGATATGTTCGGCGTTATCGCGAATATCGCGAATCACATCCACGGATTCCAGCGTACGCTGCCAGTTAAGGAAGTTTTCCACCTGGACTTCAATGATATCTGCCGCCTGTTCAGCCGCCTGCTGGCGAGATTCCAGGTTTTCCTGAATGATTTCCTGCAAATCATCGACGGTGTACAGGTAGATATCATCCAGTTCGCCCACTTCCTGTTCCACATCGCGTGGCACCGCAATATCGCACATGAAAATGGGTTTGTGCTTGCGCTTCTTCAGGGCTTTTTCCACCGCGCCCTTGCCGAGGATGGGCAGTGGGCTGGCGGTAGATGATATGACAATATCCGCCCGCGCCAGGTAATCTGAGATTTGCGGCAGCGAAATGGCTTCACCGTTAAATTGCTCAGCCAGATGTTCGGCTTTTTCAACGCTGCGGTTGGCAATAATAATGTGTTTGATCTTGTTTGCATCGAGATGGCGGGCGGCCAGCTCAATGGTTTCACCGGCGCCGATCATCAGTGCGGTGAGCTGATCCAGATCACCAAAAATCTGTTTGGACAGACTGACAGCGGCAAATGCCACTGACACCGGGCTGGAGCCGATTTCAGTATCCGTGCGAACCTGTTTGGCCACGGAAAAAGCATGCTGGAACAGTTTTCCAAGCAGCGTACCCATGGTGCCCTGGGTGTTTGACTGGGCGTAGGCCTGTTTCATCTGACCCAGAATCTGCGGTTCACCGAGTACCATGGAATCCAGTCCTGAGGCAACTTTCAATGCGTGACGAATGGTGTTTTCATGGTCATGCAGGTACAAATGGTCATTCAGTTCGCTGGCACTTATTTTGTGGAAGTTGCAGAACCATTCAATGAGCTGACGGTCATTCTCCCTGTTCTCGTCGGAATTGATGGTGCAATAAAGTTCGGTGCGGTTGCAGGTGGATAGAATAGCGGCTTCAGAAATGCAATTTAGCTCAGCCAGCGATTTCACGGCTTCAGGCAGGTTTTCTGGCGTGAACGCGAGGCGCTCACGCATTTTGACCGATGTTGTTTTGTGGTTCAAGCCTAGTGTTATCAGTGACATGTAGAGTTTTTACTGCCTGTGCTTATGCGGGAAATGTAGTGCTTTGCTGCGCGCCTGTGTACCCTGAGTAGCGCATAATAGCCAGCCATCTTCACCCGCAACAACGACGCTGTCCTGGGAGTCTGTAAGTAAACCGCAAATTTTGAGGTATTGGCTGCTTTAATACAAGTCATCCCTTGATGTTAAGTCGGGTTTCACAAACTTGATATTTTTAACAATGCAGCCACATACAGAGTAAATGACTGAATCATGGGTTATATTTAAATAATGAGCCGTTCAATTAAGGGGTTGTGTTTTTTATGACACGGCTGGTAAATATGTTTATACGATTATTTCTTCTCGCTATCCTGATTATGGGCCTGGCCGCCTGCACCACGGTTTCAAAAAATGAAACAGTTAGCGGCGATGATGTTGCCCGCTCTCAACTTGATGGTGATCTGTTATTCCAGTTGCTGGCCGGTGAGTTTGCTGGTGTTCGCGGTGAGCTTAGTCGATCGGTCGACTACTATCTCGAGGCGATTGAGGCCACGGATGATGCCGCAGTCGCCTCGCGAGCCGCACATATTGCCCTGTATGCAGGACGTTACAACGATGCTTTAACCGCGTCCAAACGTTGGCAGGCACTGGCCAAAGATGAAGATATTGCGATTGCGCGCCTGCAGATACTGGTTTATTTGCATTTGCAGCAGGTAGAGAACGCTATCCTGGCCATCGAACAGCTCTTGCTGGTTGACGGAAAAGTGAATGACAGGGCAGTGGGGTCATTGGGGCATATCCTGCAGCAGGAAGCCGTGCCAGAAACAGCGCTGGCTGTACTGGCGGCCCTGAATCAGCGTCATCCACAGCAAGTGCGATTGTTGCTATTACAGGGACGGCTTGAGGCCAAGGCGAAACATTTAGATAAATCATTACAGCTAGTCGAGCAGGTGATTGCGCTTGATCCTGAAATATCCGATGCCTACCTGATTAAAGCTCAGGTGCTTGCGGCACAGAATAAACAGAAAGCAGCGGTCGCTGCGGTGGCGATGGCAGTGGAGAAACGTCCGCAGGATAACAGGCTGCGCTTACAGTACGCGCGCATGCTGGTGCAAATGAAAGACTATGATCGTGCCTGGACACATTTCATGCAGCTCAAAAAGGCCATGCCCGATGATGAGAATGTGTTGCTCAGTCTCGGTTTATTGTCCATCGAAATTAATAAAACCGATCAGGCCAAGCAGTTCCTGCAGGAGTTGATCGACAAGGGTTATCACAATTCGCAGGCACATTATTATCTGGCGCGTATCCAGCAAAGCCATGGCGAGCTTATGCCAGCTATTGCGAATTATGAGCGGGTGAGTGAAGGTGAGTTTCTGCTGGATGCGCGTATCAGGACAGCCGGCTTGCTGGCCCAGATGGGTAAAGTTGATGATGCACTGGAGAAATTAAAATTACTCATTAATCCGGAACAAAATAATAATAATCAGATCCGAATATATCTGGCGCAGGGCGAAGTGCTGCGCAGTGTGCAACGTAATCGTGAAGCGCTGAATCTGTACACTGAGGCGCTGGCTCATGCGCCGGAAAATACCGATCTGCTATATGCCAGGGCGCTGACAGCAGAAAAACTGAACATGCTGGAAATGACCGAATCGGATCTGCGCATGGTGCTGACCCATGAACCAGAAAACGCCAATGCGCTGAATGCACTGGGTTATACTTTAGCGGACCGTACCGAACGTTTTCAGGAAGCAAAAGAATATATCCAGAAAGCGGCCAGGCTGTTGCCCGATGATCCCGCGATTCTGGACAGTCTGGGCTGGGTTTATTTTCGACTGGGCCAATATGAAAAATCGATTGAATGGTTGCGAAAGGCGTTCGCCAGGTTGCAGGATGCTGAAATTGCAGCACATTTAGGTGAGGCCCTGTGGAAAAATGGTCAGCTTGAAGATGCCAGAAAAATCTGGCAACGTGGGCTGGAAATAAAAGCGGATCATTCGATTTTACTGAATACCATTAAACGACATAAACAATAATCCATGATGTATAAAATTTTACTGGCTGTTGCAGTTACGCTGCTAACGGCATGTGCTGTGCCGCAGAAAAAAATCTCACCCGATGAACGCCCTCTGTGGGTGCAGCATCAACAACAGGTAAAGCATATTCAGCAATGGGATTTGCGTGGCCGTGTATCGGTCAGAACCGAAAATGATGGTGGCCAGGCCGATATTTTCTGGCAGCAACAGAATAAACGCCATTACGATATCAAACTGGTTGCACCTTTTGGCGCGGGCACCAGTTACCTGCAGAGCAGGCCACAGGGCGTGAGATTCACCACGACCAGCGGTGAGCAGGTGGTTGATAAGAATGCCGATGCGCTGTTTCGACAGGTGCAGGGATGGAATTTTCCGGTGAGTGGTCTGCGTTACTGGATGCTGGGTGTACCTTCGCCGAATAGCGATTTTCAGTTGCTGGAATGGTCGGATGACGGGCAGTTGAGTTTGCTGGAGCAGGATGGCTGGCATGTCGAATTGCGCAGTTACCAGCAGGTAGGCCAATACCATCTGCCAAAGAAAATTTTCATCACGCGCCCTGATGATGAAGAACTGGATGTGCGCATGATTATTCGTCAATGGAATCTCGAAATATGACCCGCCGGTGGCCAGCACCAGCCAAGTTAAATCTATTTTTGCATATCACCGGTCGTCGATCGGATGGTTATCATCTGTTGCAGTCGGTGTTTCAATTCCTGGACTTCTCCGATGAACTTGAATTTCATTTGCGTGACGATGGCAAAATTTGTCGAGCAACTGAAAACGCAGACGTGCAAGCAGCGGATGATCTTACGGTAAGGGCCGCCAGAGCATTGCAGGCAACGGCGAGCATCAGGCAGGGTGTGGATATTTATTTGCACAAAAAATTACCCATGGGTGGGGGTGTTGGCGGTGGCAGCTCCGATGCGGCAACCACCCTGATCGCGTTAAATCATTTGTGGCAGGCAGGGCTGAGTCTGGAGCAACTGGCGGAAATTGGACTGGCGCTGGGTGCCGATGTACCGGTTTTTATAAAAGGAGAAGCGGCCTTCGCTGAAGGTGTCGGTGAGCAGTTACAGTCAATAAATTTACCGGAACCCTGGTTTTTAGTGGTAAAACCGCCAGTACATGTAGCAACAGCCGAAATATTTGCCGATCCGCAATTGACACGAAACAGCCCAGCCATCAAAATATGCGACCTTCAAACCGGCGCTGTTGGTATTGATGACTTAAGTAATGTCTGTGAGCCAGTGGCTACCCGGCATTACCCGCAAATCCAGGCTGTCATCGATCATCTGGCGCAATACGGTAAAGCACGAATGACCGGTACCGGCGCCTGTGTTTTTGTTTCGTTCAAGAATGAAAACGATGCAGATAAGGCACTGAGTGAACTGCCCGAACAATGGCCCGGATTCGTTGCAAAAGGCATGAATAAATCACCGCTGCATTTACATTTAGCGGAGTGATTTAAAAAGTTTATTGGACCATCGCAAGCAGCACAGCAACGGCCAGTTATGAACAATCGATCCCGTACTGTTTTTACCGGGATCAAAACCCGATGCAACATCGTCGAATGAAGCATGGGGATGCAGAGTAAAAAATTGGGCCGTCGCCAAGCGGTAAGGCAACGGGTTTTGATCCCGTCATGCGGAGGTTCGAATCCTCCCGGCCCAGCCATATTTCTGTGAATGCTCTATAACAAGAACATTCCTTCAATCACTACACCAGGTAGCGAAGCAAGCTGTGAATGAAGCTAATTCTGAGTTGATGATATTTTCGGGTAACGCCAACCCGAACCTGGCCAAACGCATTGCGAATCACCTGAATATTTCGCTGGGTAAAGCCAGTGTCGTCAAATTCAGCGACGGCGAAGTCAGCGTTGAAATTGAAGAAACGGTGCGGGGCCGCGATGTTTATATCATTCAGCCCACCTGTCAGCCCACCAATGACAACATTATGGAGCTGATGGTTATGGTCGATGCCTTACGTCGAGCATCGGCGGAGCGCGTCATTGCAGTCATTCCTTACTTTGGGTATTCCCGCCAGGATCGTCGTCCTCGTTCAGCACGTGTACCCATTACAGCCAAAGTCGTTGCCGATATGCTGCACAGTGTCGGCACTGACCGCGTACTGACGGTTGATTTACACGCCGATCAGATTCAGGGCTTTTTCAATATTCCAGTCGATAATGTATATGCATCACCTATTTTGTTAGGGGATGTCTGGCGTCAGCGTCATGAGAACTTGCTGGTGGTATCACCGGATGTTGGCGGTGTGGTACGTGCGCGAGCCCTGGCAAAACGACTGGGTGATGCCGATCTGGCGATCATTGATAAACGTCGCCCGAAAGCCAACGTGGCCCAGGTGATGAACATCATCGGTGATGTAGAAGGCAAAAACTGTGTGCTGGTGGATGACCTGGTGGATACTGCCGGCACCCTGTGTAAAGCTGCGGCCGCACTCAAGGAACACGGCGCAGTGAGTGTGTCTGCCTACTGTACCCATGCGGTCCTGTCGGGTAAGGCCATCGAAAATATTAGCAATTCAGAACTGGATGAGTTAGTGGTCACCGATACCATCCCCCTGAGTGAAGAAGCTGCCGCCTGTGGTAAAATTCGCCAGCTTTCCATTGCTACCATGCTGGCCGAAACTATTCGTCGTATTCATAACGACGAATCGGTCAGTTCCATGTATATGGATTAATCGTTAATTCCCAGTCGGGCGGCATTTCCACGCTGCCCGCATTCGTGTATAATCCCGCCTCTTTTTCTGTAAGTCCTGTGGTCGCGCGGGGCTTATCACGTTCTAATGGAGAACAACATGAGTATTGAAATAAACGCTGAATCGCGTACAGACCAGGGGAAAGGTGCGAGCCGCCGCCTGCGTCACGCGGAAAAACTACCTGCCATTCTGTACGGAGCGGGCAAAGACCCCGTTACCCTGACACTGGAACAAAAAGATCTTCGTCCTTATATCGATGACGAGCAATTCTACACATCCATTCTGGATCTGAAAGTTGACGGCGCAAAAGCTGAGAAAGTCATTGTGCGTGATATGCAGCACCATCCCTATAAAGTGGATCTTATGCATATCGATTTTCAGCGCATCAGTGCGAAGGAAAAAATGCACATTCACGTACCATTGCATTTCATTGGTGAAGATATAGCGCCGGGTGTTAAAACACAGGGCGGCCTGGTAAGTCACATGGCGGTTGAAGTTGAAGTTGAATGTCTGCCGAAAGATATTCCTGATTTCATTGAAGTGGATATGTCTGCAATGAACACCGGTGACATCCTGCATATGTCTGATCTTGTTATGCCTAAAGGCGTTGAATTGATGGCGCTTAAGCAGGGTGAAGGTCATGATACTGCAATTGCTTCTATTCATGCGCCGAAGGTTAGTGCTGCTGTAGATGACACAGAAGCTGGCGAAGCTGAAGAAGCGGCAGGCGAAGAATAATACTGAGGTAGTAAACCCAGGGATCTGCTAGATGTCGGCTAAAACCGTAGACATAGACCTGATTGTAGGTCTGGGTAATCCTGGGGCTCAGTATGAACAGACCCGGCATAATGCCGGTTTCTGGTTCGTTGAAGAAATTGCGCGTCTAAAGGGCGCGCAATTTCGTCCTGAAAACAAATTTTCAGGTAATGTCTGCAAAATCAATTTTGATGGACGTGATATCTGGTTGCTCAAACCGGATACTTTCATGAATAGAAGCGGTCAGGCAGTTCGCAAGCTGGCCAGTTTTTATAAAATTCCCGTAGAAAATATTCTGGTCGCTCATGATGAGCTGGACCTGGACCCGGGTACTGCGCGGCTTAAAACCGGCGGTGGCCATGGTGGTCATAATGGGCTGCGGGATATTATTGCCCAGATGGGCAGCAAGGAATTTCACCGTCTGCGGATTGGCATCGGGCATCCCGGCCATCGAGACAAGGTCGTTGACTATGTGTTGCACCGAGCATCGCGTGAAGATCAGGCGGCCATTGATGAATCGCTGGATGATGCCAGTCGAGTCATGGCGTTATTAATCGAGGGTAGCTGGGAAAAAGCTGTCCATCGTTTACACAGTAAATAGCTATAGTTTAAGGGTATACACCATGGGTTTTAAATGCGGAATTGTTGGCTTGCCGAACGTGGGTAAATCCACCCTGTTTAATGCGCTGACGCGAGCGGAAATACAGGCGGAAAATTATCCCTTCTGTACCATCGAACCCAATGTCGGCATAGTGCCCATGCCCGATCCCCGCCTCGACAAACTGGCGGAAATCGTTAATCCGCAGAAAGTCATTCCGACCACCATGGAGTTCGTCGATATTGCCGGCCTGGTGGCAGGAGCCTCCAAAGGTGAAGGTCTGGGTAACCAGTTCCTCGCCAACATTCGCGAAACCGATGCCATCGCCCAGGTAGTACGTTGTTTTGATAACGACGATATTGTGCACGTTGCCGGTAAGGTCGATCCGTTAAACGATATCGATGTCATCAATACCGAACTGGCGCTGGCGGATATGGAGTCGGTGGAAAAAGCTTTGCTCAAATCCAGCAAAGTGGCCAAGTCCGGAGACAAAGATGCCAAAATCCGGGTCGCCATACTGGAAAAAGTCAAAGCCCATCTGGATGAAGGTCACATGGTTCGCAGCATGGACCTGAGCGATGACGACAAAGCGATCATCCGCGACCTGTTCCTGCTCACCATCAAGCCCACCATGTACATTGCCAACGTCAATGAAGACGGCTTTGAAAATAATCCCTATCTGGATCAGGTGCAGCAGGCGGCTGAAAAAGAAGGCGCAGTCGTGGTGCCGGTATGTGCGGCCATCGAAGCCGAGCTGGTCGAACTGGATGACGATGAAAAAGCCGACTTCCTGGAAGAAATGGGGCAGGATGAACCCGGTTTAAATCGTGTGATTCGAGCCGGTTACTCACTGCTCGGCCTGCAAACCTACTTCACTGCCGGTGTCAAAGAAGTGCGCGCCTGGACGGTCAAAATCGGTGCCACAGCCCCACAGGCCGCCGGTGTCATTCATACCGATTTCGAAAAAGGCTTTATCCGCGCCGAAACCATGGCCTATGACGATTTTGTCGAGTACAAAGGCGAACAGGGGGCCAAAGAAGCCGGCAAGCTCCGGGTAGAAGGCAAAGACTACATTGTGAAAGATGGCGACGTGCTGCATTTCCGCTTCAACGTATAGTAGAGGGGCGTTTGGGGGTGGTTAGCGTAACTTGACAAAACACCCAAAAACCCGCAAAATTCGCGCCCTCCACACCTTTGGCTACATAGCTCAGCTGGTTAGAGCACATCACTCATAAGGTATGGGTCATGGCCAGAAATGAGGAAGATCAAGGTGGTTGAGTGAGTCTTCTTCAGGGTTTCAAAGTTGGTTAAACTTTGACTACATCACTCAACAATAAAATGAAACAAAGGCAACATAGCTCAGTTGGTTAGAGCACATCACTCATAATGATGGGGTCCCAGGTTCGAATCCCGGTGTTGCCACCATATTCCCATATAAAACAGCCGCTTACATAAGCGGCTGTTTTGTTTTCAGTCCTAAAATACCCTCAAGTCACGATGGCACAGAAATGATTGGGTCGTCTTTTAATACATGCATTAAGCATTTTTCTAAGAGCATATTTCTGAGTGATGTAGTCAATTTTATGGAAATTGAGATCTGCGAAATATAAGAAAATGCCGCCAAATTTGGCAAAGAGAAAATACGTAAAAAGTACTCTGTGCCCTGATTGTGCCCTAGCTGTGCCAAAATGGAATTCTCAATGTTTCATTGTATGGATATGCTTTCATGATTTTGACTAAATCACTTAAATATAAAAACATGTGATATGTTAAGAGTAAATGCACATTCAATGAGCAGGTACTGCTTTTACATTGGTTCTGTAATAAAGTCAGAGAATTCAATGTGGAAATTTAAGTAATTTATAAAGTTAATATTTTTGTATCGGGTAAATATGCTATTAAATAATTAATTAGTAATAAAAGTTTTAGCAAGAGAATATCTTTATTAAGTCAATCGATTGAGTTAGGGAAAATGTCGTGTATTTGTCACATATAATAATTAAAAACTTTAGATTGTTTGAAAACTTAAGTTTAAAGCTTAATCAGGGCCTTAATATTTTAATTGGAGAAAACGACTCGGGAAAGACTGCTCTAATCGATGCAATCAGATATACGCTTGGAACTAATTCAAATGATCGTGCATATATTATTGAAAATGACTTCTATGAAAATACTAATGAACTTCTAATACAGCTTAAGTTTATAGAGGTAGATGAACATGCGCATCGATTTGTGGAATATCTATCTCATGAAGAGTACGAAGATGAAGAGGGTAATAAAAAGAGTCGTTCTGTTCTGTATGTGCAACTATCTGCTCAAAAAACTGATATGGAAAGAAGGGGTTATCCTTATATAAAAACAGAAGTACGTTCTGGTATTGAAGGAAATGGATTAGCTATTGAAGCTGAAGTAAGAGATTTCCTTGCAACTACATATCTTAAGCCTCTAAGAGATGCTCAAGCTGAATTATCATCAGGCAGAGCTTCTAGATTATCCCAGATACTAAGCTCATCAAAAGATATTCGAGATGGTATGGAGGAAATTCTTTCAATAGTCGCCGATGCAAATGAAGAGCTCCTTTCTGATGATGCAGCATTGAAAAAATCTACTGAAAATATCCAGGCACAATACTTACATCAGCTTATTTTTGAAAGTGATAAATCTAAACTCGGGGCATTTATTGATATAGCAGGCGTGAAAAAGGATGGCCTGGCAGTATTACCCGATCACGAGAAAAAGCGACACCTTCGTTCAATTCTCGAAGGCTTAAGTTTGGCTCTTACGAATGATCGTAGGGCTCATGGCCTTGGTTATCATAATTTGCTTTTTATGGGGGCGGAGTTATTGCTGCTTGAACAAGAGGCTGATAATGAATCGCCTCTACTCTTAATCGAAGAACCTGAAGCACACCTTCATCCACAGTTGCAAATGAAGCTTCTTCAATTTATCAATGCAAAATCTAAAACTGATAAAAATCCTAATGGAGTGCAATGCTTTTTAACAACTCACAGCCCGAATATCTCATCCAAGGCTGATCCATCTGAGATTATAATGCTAACAAATGGTGGCGCCTGGTCTTTAAGGGCTGATGAGACTGAACTTAGTAAGGGCGATTATAAGTATCTAAGAAAATTTCTAGATGCAACGAAGGCTAATGTTTTCTTCGCAAAGGGTGTGATCTTCGTAGAAGGTGATGGAGAAAATATTCTGTTACCTGAAATAGCGAAGCTTTTAGGACTGCCGCTTGAAAACTATGGCGTTTCAATCGTCAAATATGACAACAGTGGTTCATGGAAGAGATTCGTAAAGTTATTTCTACGTGTAGGTTGTGATGAAAACAGTGATGCTTGGCATCCATCAAAAGTATGTGTTCTTCGAGATCTTGATCTTTGGCCTGATTGCGCAGAAGAGAAAGAGGATGATAGTAATCCATATGGTTTTAAGAAACGAAGTAATGGAAATCTTAGATATTGGCGTAATAATTGGGCAAATGAACAAGAAAGAAAAGATGAGCACATCTCGGGGTTAAACCGACAAAATGTATGTATAGAGATATCGGATGATTGGACGCTTGAATATTGCTTGGCTAAATATGGTTTATTTGATGAATGTTACGAAGCAATCAATGGCTCGCTTGATGGAAAAGAGGATATAACTGGAACCGATGATGAAAAGGCAACATATATTCTTAGTAAGGTATCGAAAACCGATTTTGCATATGATTTAGCTGAAATTTTACAGAGACAACTAGATAAAAAGATTAAGGATGCAATTGCTGTTCTAGGTGAAGATGAAAGGGGTAATGATAATGCATGTAGAGAGGCAGTAAGACAGGCTAGGGCAGAGTTTTCTATAGAGCTCAAAGCGAAATTACCTCCCTATATTGTTAGCGCTATTGAATACGTAACACAAAAGAGCGAAGCAGAGCCTGTTGGGGAGCAGGATGATGTCGAATCCACTTAAAGATCTAATTACTAGAGATGATATTGCTAATGTTGCGGAAAATGAGGGGCTAATTCTCGATGATAATGATCGTATTTCTGTTCTTGAAACAATGCGGTCGATTGATATTCAAGCATGTCCTGGTAGTGGTAAGACAACTCTAATCGCAACAAAGCTTATTCTTCTATCAATAAAATGGCCATTGCAGCATCAGGGCGTGTGTGTGCTTTCCCATACAAATGTTGCTAAAGATGAAATTATATCTCGTTTAAAAAATTCAAAAACAACTGAAGCTCAACGCTTGCTTTCATATCCGCATTTTATTGGGACAATTCAGGAGTTTGTTAACAGGTTTTTAGCACTCCCATATATTCGTTCTAATGGTATAAGTGATATAACAGTAGATAATGATGAGTACACCAAAGTAGCGGAAAATATACTTAATCTAGGACGGTTTGCTTGGCTAAGAGGTACTCTCAATGGTTTAGGGGATCATAATGCACAGGCAGCATTTTTGAGAGCTACGTATCGAACTGTTTCTCAGGGTGTAGAAGAAATAAATATCGATAAAAAACCAAGAGCTTGGCGTCAAGATGCTAACCTACAGCGTGCGGTACGTGATATTCAAGCACTTAAGAATTGTTTAGAGGGAAAAGGTTATTATCTTTACCGAGATATGTATACATATGCTCAAAAGTTGTGCTCTCAGAATGCAGAGTTGCGAAAGTCACTTTCAAAAAGGTTTCCATATGTGTTTCTAGATGAAATGCAGGATACACAAAAATTTCAAGATGAACTTCTGAGCGATATTTTTTCTTGTAATACTCCTTTGCAAATTGTCCAACGTTTTGGTGATCCTGATCAGGCAATTTTTCATAATATTGGAAATGAGGAAGCAAACGAAAGTTTCAATGGGAAGAGTCGAGATGATATGGATTTTGTTATCAATAAATCTCACCGATTTGATGGTTTGTTGGCTGATAAAATCAAATATCTTAGTCTCAAAGAAGTACCTTTAGAGTCTGAATTAACGGAAGAATGTCTTGCTGATAGAGCTATGTCTCATGCAGAAGGAGTATCTTTTGAACATACAATTATTGTTTTCGATGATGCTACTCGGAGCAATGTGATCAAGAAATATTCTGAGATTGTTTCTACGCAATTTGCAGGGCATCGTAAAAGTTCGAATGAATTGTTGGTAAAGGTTGTAGGAGCTGTAGGGAATGATATTGATCCAAATGCTAATCAATTGAAGATCGGCCACTATTGGTCAGACTATGATAAAAATAAAATAAAGAGTAACTTTAAGGCTTCCTCACTTATCGAGGCTGTTCGTTATTGTCGACAAATCTCATCAATCGACTTATCGGAAAAATACAGCTATTTGGTTAACTGTATACTATTTTTGATGAGGATATCAGGAATGACCGATGCTAATGGGCGATATTTTTCATCCTCGACACTAAAGAACGAGCTTAAGGAAAGTGGAGAATGGAAAAATTATCGTGAAACTATTTTCCTAATGCTTAATGATGATAACAAAATAGATCAACAGTTTTGGAATGATATATCTAGACTTCTGGTAATCATTCTTAAACTTGATGATATTCCAGATGAGGCATCTGAATATATGAGATTTATTGAAGATGCTGCTTCATTAGATGTAGAAATTGAAGAAGGTGGTCACGAAGATGATGCTGTGATTTCAATGCCTGGTAACAAAGTAAAGCACTCAGATGGTTTTCAGCTTGAGCTATCAACAATCCATGGTGTAAAGGGTGAGACTCATGATGCAACACTAATAGTCGAAACAAAGAATCACACTTTTGACCTTGAAACTATGTTGCCATATTTGACAGGAGAATTACCAAGCGACGATCATCAAAACCAACAACTTCCAGATAAGCCTAACTCTCGAAGGAATTTTAAGCCTAACAAGACATTTATGAAACAACTCTATGTTGCTATGAGTAGGCCAAAGCATTTATTGTGTCTTGCATTACATACAGAGCGCATATCTGAAGAAGACAAGCAAAGTTTACAGGTAAAAGGATGGCAGATTGAAACACTCATATAAATTAAAGTCACTGTGTGTGTTAATCTAAATTGTAAAAGTTCAGCGCAAGTCTTAACTATACATATACATAACAAGCTTAAGTATTTTATATATGACGTTCCCAATTATCTATATATAGCTTAAGAGCATCAACTACCATCAAATACAGCGGATCATTGTTTGGATATCTCAATAAAACATATAGGTTGTATTTCATGGATTCATACTGATGGTTAGCCTGAGGAGGCGGGCAAATAACTAAGCCCGTCTCCTCCACCATTAACAGCTCCGTGCAAACGAAAGCCTTGCGCCATTCTCCCTTCTCATAAGCTTCCTTAAATGTGTCATCAATACTAACCGGCATTTTTCACTCCTTTGCAGGCCGTGAACTCATCACCAAAATCCAGTTCTAGCTGAACAGGTGCGTTAGGATCATAGACTTCGTCGTTTGCGGCGAATGACGTGATGATACGAGATTGCAAAACCTGAAGACGCTCTTTACGTTTATTAGTCCAGCGACCTAGTATCATGATGCCATCTCGCTCCTTGTAATGGAGCATGGGGTACTCAGCATCATCCCAGTGAAAAGCATCAATCAGTTTTCCCTGTGTGACCAGGCGAAGATTCCAGTAACTTACTCCGTTTCCAGTAAAGCATTGCTGGCATTGGTATACGTCAGCAGAAAAACGAACAAATGTGTGTGGTTTGAAGATATTTAACATGATGCGTCCTCCATGTTGTCTAAAAGATGGTTGTGTAAGGCTTTTGCTAATGACTCAAGTGGGGATTCCATTGAGTCGATTTCATCTCGGGTATAGCTTGTTAACATCCAGGTAATAATGGCTTCGTGGTTTGAAAGCTCGTTACCTTTGCCAAGCAGGCTAACAAGTGAGGTATCTGGATTGATTTGGAGTTTTACCATCAAGCCAGTAGCCAGATTCATTAGCGCAGTGCCTGTTTTGGGTCTTGCTACAAACGTTTCTGATTTGGCTTTAGGAAAATGGATGACATTCTTACTCATAATTATCACCTCCATTTACGCCAACAAGATTTTCGAATGCAGAACCATCACGACGAGTCAGGTTAGGAACAAAGCGGCTATACACTTTGAATAGCATTTGTGTATCAACGTGACCTAGCTGCCTGGCAATCCATTCAGGATTCTCGCCAGCGGCTATCCACAAGGTGGCTGCGGTGTGGCGTGTTTCATACAGTCTTCTACGCTTAAGTCCGAGCAAATCCAGCATGGGGTACCAGACTCGATTGCAGACATTGCGGTTATCCAGCGCTTTACCTAGGCGATTGCAGAACACATAGTCATGTTTCTTCGTGGCTTCGTATTGAGCTTTAAGTGCTTCATAAAGTGGAGCAGTCATATCAATGACACGATACGAACCATCATTTTTGGTGTATTCCACCTGACCTTGAACAATGGCTTCCCTGACAAGGATCTGCCTGCGCTCGAAATCCACATGCTCCCATCGAAGACCTGTTACTTCACCTGATCGCATGCCTGAGAAGAAACGTACTTTGAAGTAGTTATGGAAATCAGGACGCACATGCTCGAGAAAAAGATTAACCTCATCCAGCGAAAGTGGATGGATGTCAGTCTTCCTTTCTTTTAGTAATTTCACTCCTACGAAAGGATTGGTAAAATTAAATCGGTCGGCGGCTTCACACATCATCAGTCTGAAAATCTTTAAGGTTTTGTTGACTGTGGTGGCGCGTCTTGCTTTTCCAGTTTTGGGGCAGGCTTTGGCGAGTGTGGCCCGAAACTGTAAAATATCTGCTTTGGTGATGCTGCTGACCACTTTCTCACCAAATTCTGGCAGTACGTGGCCATTCATAATGGATTTCACACTATTTATATAGCTGGCACGCCAGGTAGGCTGCATTTCATCCATCCATTGTTCTTGAAACACCTTAATGGTGGGTAAGCCGTTAATGTGCTGGAGAGCAGCAATATGCTGAGCTCTGTGGTTAAACTTCTGGGCCATAGAGCTGTTTGGGAAGAAATCAGCGTAATTAAACTGATCGAGCGTAATCGCTGCATCAATCTTCTTAGCTATCACTTCCAGTTTAGCTCGGTTCTCTTTGGTATCTTCCAGAGCTGTCTGTTCTCGGCAGCGAATTCCTTGGAATTTGAAATCAAAGAACAATTTGCCGGTTTCTTTACGGGCTCTCACTTTAGCCATGGCACACACCTCCTCCAGCCATAGGGATGGCAAAGTCATTAGAAGTGCTAGGCATCGCCATATCCTTTTCAATATTCTCCCAAATGTACAAGGTCTTACGGCCACCGAAGGGTTTGATGTAATGACGTCCTTCAAACAGCACGCTGTCTTTTAAGCGAGTACGAATGGTGCGAGCGTTATATTTAATTCGCTCAGCTAGTTCCTGCGTTGTTAGGTATGTAAGGTTCATATGTTTCCTCCTAAAAATTATGGTAAATATTTGCAGGAATGCCCTGCTGATTTATATTATGCCCTACTGCAGGGCATCTAGTCAAGAAAAATATCCTGCTGTAGGGCATATATGTGGTAAGCTGCGTCATGGATAAGAGGAGAGGGTAAAAATGATTCGCTGTAATTTGTCCAGAATACTAGGTGAAAAAAAGCTGAAAATTGCTGATATAGCTAATGGGACGTCTTTGCATCGTAATACTCTTACTGCCTTGTACAGAGAAACTGCACAGCGAATTGAGCTGAGCGCAGTAGATGAATTATGCGAGTTTCTAAATTGCTCAGTAGGTGAATTGTTCGAGCGGGTAGAGGAAGATAATAAGTAATGTTATACAAGGATGGAAAATTCTATGACTGAGAAGGCAATGAACTCTCAAATCCCAATGAGCTATGTACTGATTCGTCTGAAAAGAAGATAGTTGAGATACACTGGTGCTGAAAAACAGCTAAAGCATTATAGGAAATTGGCAGACAAATAAGAAAGACCAAACCTAAGTATTATAAAAAATAAATGAAATATCATTTTAGGGATTATAAATGACATGCCAAGATAAAACTTTTAAGTATTTTGATGGAATCGATGCAAATTACTTTATTAAATTTATCACTTTTCAGAAAAGTAAATTTGTATATATATGCGCTCAATGTATTGGTTCAATTTTATGGAAATGAGGTGGTTAATAAGGAATAACGCGATTGTATTATCTACAATGGAGAATTCCATTGTACCAATTGATGCAAAAAGTATTTATTTAAGTATATTTTCCGCGCAGCCAATTACTTATGCTAGCGAAGCCGCACCAGATATTCGTGAGCAATTACCACAACTCACATTTTCAAGGTATCCTGCCACTCCATGTATATCAGTTAATTTAGATAAAGGCTCTAATATTAATGTTTCCATAATAATAGATGCTGAAAATAAAAGCATGCCTATCCTTCCCGGTATTGACCAGTTAATCGTAGGTGAAAAATGGTTTCCAATAGATAAGGAAGCATTTGATGAAATTACTGATCTGTTATCAAAAAATTTAATTCCAATAAATTCCCCAATTACTCTAGGTCAGCTTATAAAGTTAAGAAGGATTGCTAATGAAATTGGGTTGATAGAAGATCCGTTTATCAGTTTTGATGATCCAAAAAATAAACCGGTTAAGGCTTGTAGTGAAATACCAGGATTAAATGCCGAATTATATCCATATCAAAAAGATGGTGCTTCATTTTTAAAGTTAATAGCTGATGAAAGCATTGGTTGTATTCTTGCAGATGAAATGGGTTTAGGAAAAACATTGCAGGTGATTGCGTTGTTGCAATTGGAGTATCTCGAAGGAAGAAGTCAGTCTTTGATTGTGATGCCGGCGACTCTATTAGAGAACTGGCGTAGGGAATTATTGCATTTTTCACCAGATATAAGCGTATTTGTCCATGCAGGAATGAGTAGGCCTGGAATAGTCGATAAATTAAAAGGTTATGATGTTGTATTGGTGTCCTATGAAACTGCGATTAGAGATGAGCCTTTATTGGCATCTATTGAATGGAATATTTTAGTATTAGATGAAGCTCAAAATATCAAAAACCCTGAAGCACAAAGAACAATTGTCGTCAAAAAACTACCTAGAAGAGTCTCTGTGGCTGTAACTGGCACTCCAATGGAAAATAAATTAGAGGATCTATGGTCATTGGCAGATTTTGCTTTACCTGGTCTTCTTGGTGATTTAGGAGGATTTCAGAAAGAATATGAAAATGTAAATGAGGATGCAGGAAGGTTAGCTCCAATAATTGCACCAGTTATATTACGTAGACATGTAGATGATGTGGCCAAAGATTTACCTGATAAAATTGAGATTCCACAACCAATAATTATGAGTAAAGTGCTTGCTGAAGCGTATGAAGCACTTCGTAAAGAAACATTAGAGGAATATGGCCGTGCAGCAAGTTTGGTCGCTACAACGAAGCTTCGTGTGTTATGCGCGCATCCGAGACTGTCGATTGATTGGAGTTCTGACCCATGTTATGAAATGGCGAAGTACCAACGTACATTAGAGATATTTGAAGAAATATTTACTAAGAAAGAAAAAGTTTTGCTATTCACTACATATCAGGGGATGGTTGATCTATTTATGCAGGATATGCCCAAGAGATGGAGTGATGTATATATTAATTTTATCGACGGTAGAGTATCAGTAGAAAAAAGGCAGCCAATTGTTGACGATTTTTTTAATCATAATGGAGCTGGAGTTCTTTTTTTGAATCCGAAAGCTGCTGGTGCAGGGCTTAATATAACCGCAGCAAATCATGTTATTCACTACAATCCTGAGTGGAATCCAGCATTAACCGAGCAAGCATCTCGTAGATCATATAGAAGAAAACAGAATAAACCTGTCACTATTCACCATTTATTTTTTGTGGATACGTTGGAGGAAGTAATTATGGAGAGGGCTCAGTATAAACGACAATTAGCTGCAAATGCAGTTACAGGTCATGATGGTAAAGTATCAACATCAGTGATTGCTGAAGCCCTTGAAATTTCACCTATAAAGTCAATTTTAAAGGAGTAAATATGTTAAAGCGAATTTCTAAACAATTAAGTGCGAATGATATAGGGCTCACGGGTGGACATCAGGCAGGAATCCTTGTTCCTAAAGAACCAGCTGTTCTGGGATTTTTCCCTAGTCTTGATTCTAAAACAAAGAATCCTAGGATTAAGTTAATTGTTAGAGAGCTGGATGATAATACAAGATGGGAATTTAATTTTATTTACTATAATAATAAGTTTTTTGATGGTACTCGAAACGAATTCAGACTTACTTGTATGACGAAATATTTAAGGGCAGTTGATGCAAAGGTTGATGATGAACTTGTTTTCCAGATGGATGAAAATGGTTCTATTTATGTTCATTGCAATAGAAATAATATTTTAGGACCGGGTATGAATGACGATGGTGTTCTTGTTCTTGGTGGCGGTTGGAAAGTAATTAATTCATAAATTATAGAGGTATTAAGATGACTGATCTGGAAACGATAGATGTACCACCAGATGTTGCGCGTGTTAGCGAGGGGCTTCGTGATACGGGGTATGAGTTTAATACTGCTATTGCGGATATTATTGATAACTCTATTGCCGCTGGGTCGACATTAGTCGATGTTCGTGTAGGTATAGATTATATGGGTAATATAGCTATATCAATTGGAGACAACGGTTGTGGTATGGATAGGGATGGGCTTATCAATGCTATGAAATATGGTTCAAAAAGAAGAGATGATCCCGCGAGTCTTGGTAAGTTTGGTCTTGGATTGAAGACAGCGTCTACAGCATTCTGTAAAAGACTATCGTTGATATCGAGAGCAGATGGAAGTTCTGATCCGATTCGTGCTACATGGGATCTTGACTTCATGGGGCAGTCGAATAGCTGGGGTCTGGAAATTGCATCCCCAGAAATACATGAGATAGATTTATTAAATGAGGTGGCAGATGGTAAGTCAGGTACCCTTGTTCTTTGGGAAAAAGTTGATCGTTTATTACCTGATTATAAAAAATCAGATGGACAACCTTTAAAAAGAGCAACAAAGCGATTATTAAACTCTCTAAAAAATCATATATCAATGGTATATCAACGATTTTTAGATCCAACTGATGATCGTACCAGAACACTTGAAATTGAATTAAATGGTGAGAGTGTGCCGTCATGGGATCCATTTTGTTTGATTGAAACACAATTGCCTGTTTTAGAACAAGATGTCCCAGTGCAACTTCCAAGTGGAATAAAAACGTCATTTTTAGTGCGAGCTTATATTCTTCCTCGAAAAGAGGAGTTTAGTTCAGATGAAAATAGAGTAGCAGCGAAAGTCTCAAACGAAAGACAAGGGGTTTATGTCTATCGTGAAAATCGCTTAATTCATGGGCCAGACTGGCTTGGAATGTATAAACAGGAGCCTCATTTTTCTTTATTAAGAGTTGAGCTTTCATTTAATCATCAACTTGATGATGCGTTTCAGGTGGATATCAAAAAATCAAGAATCTTACTTAATGAACATCTTTACGAATGGTTAAGAGATAAACTATTGGCAGCTCCTCGGAGAGAGGCTGAAAGTCGATATAGAAAAGGTGCGGCAGCTACAGCTAAGGGAGCTGCTGTATTACTTCATTCTAATTCAGGGAATGCAATTCATCAAAAATCTGCTGTAATGAAAACAGCAAAAGTGACTGCGGTCAATGCTGACAATGATGAAGTAACAGTGCAAAACAATAGCGGAGAAACTGTTGCAAAGCTACGCATTATAACTTCTGAAATTCCTGGTGAAATGCATATTTCAACAGCATCTACATTGGATAATGGTGTATTGTGGGAGGCTGCTTTGATTAATGGTAATTCTGGAGTGCTTTTAAATACAGGTCATCCATATTATCCAAAAGCCTATCTTCCAAATAAAGAAAATAGTGTTGTCATTCAAGCATTAGATTTTTTATTGTGGTCACTTGCTCAAGCAGAATTTAATAATGTAAATGATGAAAACCGCGATGCATTTGAGGAGTTTAGAATTGAGGTATCTAGAAATCTAAAAAAACTAGTTGCAGATTTGCCAGACCCTATAAACGAAGGTGACTAGAATGTCCGTTCTAGATGAAGAGTATATTGCTTCTCAAGCCACCAAAAAATATGGAATTTCGTTTGAGGGTGCTAAGGATGAATACGATGGTGAAATATTTTCTGTTGTCCGCCCGGTCGATTTGAATAAGCCAAATGGGTTTGCGATTGCAATAGCTAAAACAACACGAGTCATGGAAGCTAGTTTTAGAGCGGATAATTTTTCGGGTGGCTTACTTAGAAGTATGGGAGATGCTGACTCCACTAAAGTTCAGGTGTTTTGTAAGGCTTTAGATAGCTTAAGTGTTAACTGTAATATTGAATTAAGTATTAATGGAGATAGTGTTGACAAGATATCAGAGGCTTATTTTGCAGATAAATGGAATAGTCTAGAGTTTATCTGTGACAGGAGGTTGGCGAGAGAAGCTAAAGATAGTCAAGATGCTCTTAATAAAATATCGAGCGCATTTGTAATAGATTTATTAGGGATAATACTTTGTTTGTTAGAGTTAGAAGATATTAGTGATGAGTTGCCAATATATGAGCGGGGATTACCTGAAGGTGCCAAAGTCAGAGTTGAAGTAAATAAATACGAGAGAAATCCCATAAATAGGGCAACATGCATTAGTCACTATGGTGCTAAATGCCATGCTTGTGGTTTTGTCTTTGCTGAAATATATGGAGAAATTGGTGATGAATATATAGAAGTACATCATATTACACCTGTTTCTAGAATCGGGTCAGATTATATTATTGATCCAATAAATGACTTGGTTCCCTTGTGTAGTAACTGTCATTCTATGATACATAGAAGAGATCCACCGTTAGCTATTGAAGTCCTAAAAGAGCTTATAAAAAATCCAAGTATGAGTATAGATGGTTGTGTAAGCTTAATTAAAATAGCAGATGTTCCCTATGAGTAAAATAATGGATAAATTATGAAATTTATTAAACAAAAAGGAATTATGGCCCCTTTTATTGTTGTCATTTCTATATTTCTTTTATATGGAATTGTGATTCTCGTAAATATTTGGCCTATCGATAGTACTACAATTGGACAAGCTGGAGTATTTGGGGATAGCTTCGGCGTTCTTACATCGTTATTTTCTGGATTAGCTTTCGCAGGCTTAATAGTTACCATATGGCAACAAAAAATGGATCTCGATCTTACGCGTAGTGAAATAAAGGTCCAACATTTTGAAAATGTTCTTTTTAAAATGATTGAAATTCATAATTCGATTGTCTCTGATCTCGATTTAAGAAAGAAAGTGAATAAGGAAGATAAAATGGATGGCAATAGTAATATGCTCGTTGCCTCTGGTCGTGATTGTTTTTCAATGTTTTATAAAAGATTGAAAGAGACGTATGATAAAAATATTCAACAAATGAGTGAAAGCGAGTCTTATGTTTCTAGTATATATGTGGCGTTTTTTAAAGAACATCAGCAGGATTTGGGGCATTATTTCAGATATTTATATAATATATTTAGATTCATAAATGAGTCAGGTATCGAGCGCAAACAACTTTATACAAATATAGTTAGAGCGCAGTTATCTGATTATGAAATTTTATTGTTGTTTTATAATTGTATATCTCCAAACGGAGTGAATAAATTCAAGCCGCTTGTTGAGGAGTTTCATCTGCTAGATAATTTACCAGTAGATAAATTATTAGATGAAGATCATGTTAAGCTATTTGAAGGCTCTGCTTATGAATAGTTTTTTTGAATATGATATTACTATGCTGCTTTAGCTTTAGAGCTTTTCTTTGCTATATAAATCCTTTCTTTCATTAATTTAGCAACAGCTTCGAATACTGGTACAACCACTGAATTTCCAAATTGTCTATATGCTTGTGTATCTGAAACAGGAATTTTGAATGTGCTTTCTGTTATTTTATCAAATCCCATTAACCTTGCGCACTCTCTTGGTGTTAACCTTCGTGGTCTTCTGTTTTGGTTTGTCTTGCTCCAGAAGTTTTTTTCTCCAAGGCTAATGTTCCATCCTCTATCAATTAATATTTCTGATCCGTCTTTGTGATATCGTGCAGATAATGTTCTTGCAACTGCATGCTTGTTGTCTGGGTTAACTAAACCATATCCGAATCCATTGCCTTTGGCTTTATGTTTCTTAGCATAATCATATAGATATTCCCATAATCGAGGTGTTAGTATATATTTGTCATCGACTTCAGGTTCTAGTATTTCTGAGAATTTGACTCGATTTTTAGGGTAGAATTTACTTATATTTTTTAAAGTAAAATTATCGTGTATGTTCAGTTCTTTTCTAAAACCTACTAGTACTATTCTTTCTCTGTGCTGTGGAAGAAAATTCTGTCCATCAATTACTTTTGGATCTTTGGATCCTGAGATATTTACATCAGAAATTGAGTATCCGAGCTCATGAAGAGTTTCAATTATTACTTTGAATGTTTTACCATTGTCGTGGCTTTTTAGATTTTTAACATTTTCTAATAAAAATGCTGCAGGTTTTTTTGCTGCAAGAATACGTGCCACATCAAAGAATAGTGTACCTTGTGTTTTACATTCGAAACCATGCGCTCGACCAAGAGCATTCTTTTTAGAAACTCCAGCTAAAGAGAATGGCTGGCAGGGGAAGCCAGCTAGCAACACATCATGATCAGGAATGGTCAGATCAATATGCTTGTAAGCTTGCTTTTCTGAGACAGAAAGATCTGAAGTTAGAGTTACATCCCTTATGTCTTCATTAAAGATATGAGTGTTAGGGTCGCAATAATAATTGGCTTTATATGTCTGGATAGCATACTTATCTCTTTCGCTGGTAAATACGCATTCACCACCTATCGATTCAAAACCTTTCCTAATGCCGCCGATACCTGCAAATAAATCAATAAACTTAAATGATTGTCGGTTGGTTTTTTTAGGCTTGGTTGGTAAAAGATCGTTAAGGATCTGTATTTGTGCGCTGTCTAATCTAGGTCCATTTACCAGCAAAAGCCAGTTGCCAACAGTTTTGTGGTCAACTCCTAGTCTTACAGATACTTCTTTTTTCCCC
>JAPHRO010000080.1 GCA_026195895.1 Gammaproteobacteria bacterium | reverse complement strand
GATGACGGTTAGCCTGATTGCACCGATAGCTATGGAAGAAGGTTTACGTTTCGCGATTCGCGAAGGTGGCCGTACCGTAGGTGCTGGTGTTGTAAGTAAGATTATTGAATAAATCTTGCGAGTAAAGAGTATTGAGGGCGGGATTCTCCAGCAGGGGCTTCCCGCTTTTCAATGTAGGCCAGTGGCTCAATTGGTAGAGCATCGGTCTCCAAAACCGAGGGTTGGGGGTTCGAGTCCCTCCTGGCCTGCCACTAACAAAGATAGAGAGTATTCATGGTCGCTAAGGCCGAGACAGAAGTAGCAGGTAAACTGGATAGCTTTAAGCTGTTAGTCGCCATTGGGTTGCTAATAGCGGGTATCGCGCAGTTTTATTACTTTGAAGGCGAATCACTGTTGTATCGTGTGCTAGGTCTTCTGGCGTTTATCGCGTTTGCAGCTGGTGTTGTTTATACCACTCGAATCGGGCAAAACGTCTGGAGTTTTGCGCGAGATGCACGTGGTGAGGTGCGCAAGGTAATCTGGCCGACCCGACAGGAAACTATGCAGACAACCCTGATGGTTGTGGTGGTGGTCATTCTGGTGGGTATTATGCTCTGGCTGATAGATATGTTTCTTCGCTGGGCTGTCTTATTTTTGACGGGCCAGGGGGGCTAAGAGATGGCAAAACGTTGGTATGTGGTGCATGCGTATTCTGGTTTTGAAGGTAAGGTAAAGTCTTCGCTGGAAGAGCACGTCAAGTTACATGGCATGGAAGATATGTTTGGTGAAATTCTTGTGCCGACAGAGGAAGTGGTTGAAATTCGTGACGGCAATAAGCGTCGTTCAGAACGTAAATTCTTCCCGGGCTATGTACTTGTGCAAATGGAAATGAACGATGATACCTGGCATCTGGTTAAAGATGTGCCAAAGGTGATGGGTTTTATCGGTGGCACCAAAGATAAGCCCGCCCCTATTTCTGATAAAGAAGCGCAGGCTATCCTGAATAGCGTGCAGGAAGGTGCTGAGAAGCCGAAGCCAAAAGTGCTTTACGAAGCTGGCGAAGTGGTTCGGGTTACCGATGGTCCGTTCAACGATTTCAATGGTGTTGTTGAAGAAGTGGATTATGAAAAGAGTCGCCTGAAAGTGGCGGTTCTTATATTTGGTCGTTCTACGCCGGTTGATCTTGATTTCAGTCAGGTAGAAAAAGGCTAAAGAATTTTAAGTGGCTGCATTTTATAAATGTAGTTGTGTTGTAACAGGGGAGGTCGAACGCCATGTCAATAGATATGAGTTAGTACGCCGTTTGTACCCACAGGAGTAAAGTCATGGCAAAAAAAGTCGAAGCTTATATCAAGCTGCAAGTGCCTGCGAATCAGGCAAATCCAAGTCCGCCAGTTGGTCCAGCGCTGGGTCAGCACGGTGTTAATATCATGGAATTCTGTAAAGCATTCAATGCCAAAACTCAGAGTTTTGAGCAGGGTATGCCAATTCCTGTTGTTATCACTGTATACAATGATCGTAGCTTTACCTTTATTACCAAAACCCCGCCGGCCGCAGTTCTGCTGAAAAAAGCAGCGGGTATTGCCAAAGGTAGTGGTGTGCCGAATATCGAAAAAGTGGGTAAGGTAACTCGTGCGCAATTAGAAGAAATCGCCAAAACCAAAGAGCCTGATTTAACTGCGGCTGATATGGATGCTGCGGTTCGTACCATTGCCGGTACTGCGCATCGCATGGGCCTGGAAACTGAGGGGGTTGTGTAATGGCCAAGTTATCCAAACGCATGAAAGCTATCCGTGAAAAAATTGATGCGGATAAGCTCTATCCAATTGATGAAGCATTGGCACTGCTGAAAGACCTGTCTAGCGTCAAGTTCAGTGAGTCTGTCGATATCAGTGTGAATCTGGGTATTGATCCTCGTAAATCTGATCAGGTGGTTCGTGGTGCAACTACCTTGCCTGCCGGTTCTGGTAAAGATGTTCGTGTAGCTGTATTCACCCAGGGTGAAAATGCAGATGCAGCTAAAGAAGCCGGTGCAGATGTTGTGGGTATGGATGAGCTGGCGGCTGAGATGAAGAAAGGCGATCTGAATTACGATGTGGTTATTGCGTCTCCAGATGCAATGCGTGTTGTGGGTCAGCTGGGTCAGATTCTTGGTCCGCGCGGTTTAATGCCAAACCCTAAAGTGGGAACAGTAACACCTGATGTCGCTGCTGCCGTTAAAAACGCAAAAGCAGGCCAGGCGCGTTTCCGTGCTGATAAGGCCGGTATTATTCACGCATCTGTTGGTACTGCAAAATTCGAAGTAGACGCGCTGAAACAGAACATAGACGCTTTGTTGGCTGACCTGAAAAAAGCCAAGCCTGCTGCAGCAAAAGGCCAGTACCTGAAGAAAATCACTGTTTCTTCAACTATGGGCCCAGGTCTGGCAGTAGATCAAAGCTCGCTGGACCTATAGGACCAGCACAACAATTTTGACTAGCCGAGTATTCGGTGTCGTCAAAGACCGTGAGAGTGGTGACGCTTAATCGGATTGATTAATCAATCTATCTCACGCAGATGGTGCATCTACCGGTTTCAGGCTGGTGGACACCGTAGGTGGTCGGGCCCCGGTTGTTAATCTGGGGTTTGACTGAAGTACTTGGCTGGACATGGCCTTATTCACTTTTGGTGAAGCCATGCTCCAACCTAACTGGGAGTAACACACGTGCCTCTTAATCTTGAAGACAAGAAAAGCATTGTTGCTGAGGTGAATGTGGTTGCTGCTGATGCGCTTTCAGCTATTGCGGCTGAATATCATGGCCTAAGTGTAGAAGAAATGACTGAACTGCGTGTGAAAGCACGTGAATCAGGCGTTTATCTACGGGTTGTGAAAAATACGTTGGCGCGTCGTGCTCTGGAAGGTACTGAATTTGAATGTATGAATGACGGTCTGGTGGGTCCACTGGTACTGGCATTTTCACAGGAAGATCCAGGTGCCGCTGCACGTCTTATTAAAGACTTCGCAAAAGAGCATGATGCACTGGTAACCAAACTGGTATCTGTAGGTGGCGAATTATTAGCGGCCGGCGATATCGAGCGTTTGGCCAGCATGCCTACACGTGATCAGGCGATCAGCATGTTGATGGCTGTGATGAAAGCACCTGTTGAAAAACTTGCGCGTACGCTTAATGAGGTACCTGGCAAGCTGGTTCGTACAGTGGCTGCAGTTCGCGATCAGAAACAAGCATAAGCACTCACAATCGGTTAAGTGTTTTACGATTTAAAAGTTTATTTTTTGGAGAATAACCATGGCTGTATCTAAAGACGATATTTTAGAAAGCATTGCAAACATGTCAGTAATGGAAGTTGTTGACCTGATCGAAGCAATGGAAGAAAAATTCGGCGTAACTGCCGCTGCTGCTGTTGCTGCTGCTCCTGCTGCCGCTGCTGCTGGTGGCGAAGCTGCTGCTGAAAAAGACGAGTTCGACGTAGTTATGACTAGCTTCGGTGAGAACAAAGTTGCTGTTATCAAAGCGGTTCGTGGCATCACAGGTGCTGGTCTTAAAGAAGCAAAAGATATGGTTGAAGGCGCACCTGCAACTATTAAAGAAGGTGTTTCTAAAGACGAAGCTGAAGACGTTAAGAAACAGCTTGAAGAAGCTGGCGCGCAAGTCGACCTTAAATAAGATCGCTTGTTTGCAAGGCAATTACACATTTGCCTTGGCTGAGGCTGGTGACGTTTTAGTCGCCGGCCTTTTGCCGTTTCAGTTAATTCTGTTTTAAATTTCAGCAGCTTGCTGAAAAATTATTTTTTAATTATTTAATGATTTTTCAACAACCTGTTTCGGTTGAGATATATGCAGCTTAACAAGGCTGAAAAGTAGCAATAAAGCTCATGGCATGAGCTGGTAAATATGCTATCCGTGACACTGACATTGCGAGGAATACCGATGGACTATACATTTACCGAGAAAAAACGTATCCGTAAGGATTTCGGTAAACGCCCACCCATTTTAGACGTGCCTTTTTTACTGTCTATGCAGATAGATTCTTATAGAAAGTTTCTGCAGGAAGATAAAAAAGAACAAAATCGTCTGGAAAGTGGTTTACAAGGTGCTTTCAGTTCTGTTTTTCCAATTGTCAGCTACGCAGGACATGTGCAACTGGAATATGTGAAATATCGCCTGGGAACGCCGACATTTAATGTTAAAGAATGTCAGTTGCGCGGCACCACATATGCAGCGCCTTTGCGTGTGACTATGCGGCTGACTATTTTTGATAAAGATTTATTTCCCAAGACCAAAGTTATTAAAGAATCCAAAGAGCAGGAAGTTTACATGGGTGAGCTTCCGCTAATGACGGATACCGGTACTTTTGTTATCAATGGTACCGAGCGTGTCATCGTGTCTCAATTGCATCGCTCGCCTGGTGTGTTTTTCGATCACGATAAAGGCAAAACTCACAGTTCTGGTAAGTTGTTATATTCTGCGCGAGTCATTCCTTACCGTGGTTCATGGCTGGACTTCGAGTTTGATCCTAAAGATTCAGTATTTGTTCGTATCGACCGTCGCCGTAAATTACCGGCAACAATTCTGCTGCGTGCATTAGGTTATGAAGCCACAGAAATTCTCGATATGTTCTTCGATAAAATCGAATGCAAACTGGTAAAAGACGGCGTGGAAATGCCGCTGGTACCGGAGAGATTGCGTGGTGAAACCACTACCTTCGATATTAAATCCGGTAAGAGTATTGTCGTTGAAGCGGGTCGACGCATCACCATGCGTCATATTAAGGAGCTGGAAAAAGCCAAGATCAAAAAACTGGTTGCGCCGCTGGAGTTCATGAATGAAAAAATTCTGGCCCATGATCTGGTGGACGAGTCTACTGGTGAAGTTGTGGCCGCCGCTAACGCTATTATTTCTGAAGAGTTAGTTGAAAAAATCATTGAAGCCAAAATCAAGAAATTCGACATTCTGTATACCAATGAACTGGATTCAGGTGCGTATATTTCTAATACGCTGGCCATTGATCCGACAGCCAGTCAGCTAGAGGCGCAGGTTGAAATTTATCGTATGATGCGCCCCGGTGAGCCGCCGACAAAAGACGCAGCTGAAAATCTGTTCAAGAATTTGTTCTTCTCTGAAGATCGTTACGACCTGTCGGCCGTCGGTCGAATGAAATTTAACCGTCGCCTGCGTCGTGAAGAATCAACCGGACTGGGTATTCTGTTTGACGGTCGTTATTTCTCGCAGATGAAGAAAAACGAAGATGCGCAGAAATTGTGTGAAGAGCTGGGTGATGCATCGGATATTCTGGATGTGTTGAAACAGTTGATCGCAATTCGTAATGGTCAGGATATTGTTGATGATATCGATCATCTGGGTAATCGTCGTATCCGCTGTGTTGGTGAAATGGCAGAAAACGTATTCCGTGTTGGTCTGGTTCGTGTTGAGCGTGCGGTTAAAGAGCGTCTTTCCATGGCTGAGTCTGAAGGACTGATGCCACAGGAACTGATTAATGCAAAACCTGTGTCTGCCGCGATCAAGGAATTCTTTGGTTCCAGCCAGTTGTCCCAGTTCATGGATCAGAATAATCCATTATCCGAAGTGACACATAAGCGTCGTGTTTCTGCATTGGGCCCGGGTGGTCTGACGCGCGAACGCGCGGGCTTCGAAGTGCGTGACGTACATCCCACCCATTATGGTCGTGTATGTCCTATCGAAACACCTGAGGGGCCAAACATTGGATTGATCAACTCGCTGTCTGTTTATGCGCGTACCAATGATTATGGCTTCCTGGAAACGCCTTACCGCAAAGTGGTCAATGGCAAGGCGACGGCTGATATTGACTACCTGTCGGCCATTGAAGAAAGCAATTACATGATTGCCCAGGCCAATGCTGATCTGGATGCAAAAGGTAAGCTGCTGCAGGACATGGTGTCCTGTCGTTACAAGAACGAGTTTACTTTGTCGACACCTGATCGTATTGAATATATGGACGTATCACCGAAGCAGATCGTATCGGTGGCAGCCTCTATTATTCCATTCCTTGAGCACGATGATGCTAACCGCGCTCTGATGGGATCAAACATGCAGCGTCAGGCAGTACCAACTTTACGTGCTGATAAACCATTAGTTGGTACCGGTATGGAGCGTATTGTAGCCATGGATTCTGGTGCCGCAGTAGTTGCAAAACGTGGCGGTGTTGTTGATTCAGTTGATGCGGGTCGTGTCGTTGTGCGTGTTAATGACGACGAAGCGGCGGATGGCAAGACCGGTGTTGATATTTATACGCTGACCAAATACACCCGTTCTAACCAGAACACCTGTATCAACCAGCGACCTCTGGTTACGCCGGGCGATGTGATCGCTCGGGGTGATGTGCTGGCCGATGGCCCGTCAACGGATTTAGGCGAGCTGGCGCTGGGTCAGAATATGCGCGTGGCCTTCATGCCGTGGAATGGTTACAACTTCGAGGATTCGATTCTGATTTCAGAACGTGTTGTTGAAGAAGATCGTTACACCACGATTCATATTGAAGAATTGACCTGTGTTGCTCGTGACACCAAATTAGGTTCTGAGGAGATTACCGCAGATATTCCTAATGTAAGTGAAGGCCTGTTATCCAAACTGGATGAGTCCGGTATTGTTTACGTCGGTGCGGAAGTCAGTGGTAACGATATTCTGGTTGGTAAGGTGACACCTAAAGGTGAAACCCAGTTAACGCCAGAAGAAAAACTGTTACGTGCGATCTTCGGTGAGAAGGCATCCGATGTTAAAGATTCATCATTGCGTGTACCTTCCAGCAAAGTGGGTACGGTTATTGGTGTCCAGGTGTTTACCCGTGACGGTGTTGAGAAAGACAAGCGTGCGCTGGAAATCGAAGAAGAACAGATTGCCGAAGCACGTAAAGACGTAAATGATCAATGGCGTATTATCCAGAAAGATTTATTTGCCCGTGCTGAAAAACTGATGCTGAATAAAACAGCCGCGGGTGGTCCAGCAGGGCTGAAATCTGGCGGTAAAGTCACTCAGGCCTATCTGGATGATCTGGATAAAGACAAGTGGTTCGAAGTTCGTCTGAAAACCGACGAAGCGAATACGCAACTGGAAGCTCTGGCTGGCCAGATGAAAGAACAGCGCAAGCTGCTTGATGAGTTGTTCGAAGAGAAGAAAGGCAAGATTGTCCAAGGTGATGATCTGGCGCCGGGCGTGCTGAAGATGGTCAAGGTTTACCTGGCTATCAAGCGTCGTATGCAGCCGGGTGACAAGATGGCGGGTCGTCATGGTAACAAGGGTGTGGTCTCCATGATCGTACCGGTTGAAGATATGCCGCATGATGAAGAGGGCGTACCCGTTGATATCGTACTGAATCCACTGGGTGTACCTTCACGTATGAATGTGGGGCAGATCCTGGAAACCCATCTGGGCTGGGCTGCTCGCGGTCTCGGTCTGAAGATCGGTAAGATGCTGGATGAAAACTGCAAAGTTACCGACATGCGTGACTATCTCGACAAGATTTACAATCATGACCAGAAGAAAGTGGATCTCAAGTCGCTAACGGATGATGAGGTTTTGAATCTGTCGGATAATCTGCGTAAGGGTGTGCCCATGGCAACGCCAGTATTCGATGGCGCAGAGGAAAAAGAAATTCACCGCATGCTTGAGTTGGCCGAGCTGCCAATCAGCGGCCAGACCACTTTGTATGATGGTCGTACCGGTGAAGCATTCGATCGTCCTGTTACTGTCGGTATTATGTATGTGTTGAAACTGAACCATCTGGTCGATGACAAGATGCATGCACGTTCAACCGGCCCTTACAGTCTGGTTACGCAGCAGCCGCTGGGTGGTAAAGCTCAGTTTGGTGGTCAGCGCTTCGGTGAGATGGAAGTGTGGGCACTGGAAGCTTATGGTGCGTCATACACCTTGCAGGAAATGCTGACAGTTAAATCTGACGACGTCGCAGGACGTAACAAGATGTACAAAAACATTGTTGATGGTGATCACCGTATGGAAGCGGGTATGCCGGAATCTTTCAATGTGTTGTTGAAAGAGATTCGCGCACTGGGTATCAACATCGAACTGGAACAGGATGCCTGATAGGTATCAATACAATTGAAACTATTAGGTATTAACTGAATTAGGAGGCAAGGCCTTGAAAGACTTATTAAAGCTGATTAAACAGCAGGGTCCAGGTGACGATTTTGATGCCATTCGCATTGGTCTGGCATCACCTGACATGATTATGTCCTGGTCTTACGGCGAAGTTAAAAAGCCGGAGACCATCAATTACCGTACGTTCAAGCCTGAGCGTGACGGCCTGTTCTGCGCCAAAATATTTGGCCCGGTTAAAGACTTCGAATGTTTGTGTGGTAAGTACAAACGTCTGAAACATCGCGGTGTAGTGTGTGAAAAATGCGGTGTTGAAGTCACTCAGTCCAAAGTGCGTCGTGATCGCATGGGGCATATCGACCTGGCCAGTCCGGTGGCGCACATCTGGTTCCTGAAATCGCTGCCATCGCGTATTGGACTGTTGCTGGATATGACACTGCGTGAAATCGAACGTATTCTGTACTTCGAGGCGTTTGTTGTTATCGATCCAGGTTTGACGACTCTGGAACGCGGTCAGTTGCTGTCCGATGAATCGTATCTGGAAGCCATCGAAGAGCATGGCGATGAATTCGATGCGCGCATGGGTGCAGAAGCCATTTATGAAATGCTCAGCAGTCTGGATCTTAATGACGAAGCCAAAACGATTCGTGAAGAAATGGGTAACACCAAATCTGAAACCAAGCTGAAGCGTTATGGTAAGCGTATGAAGCTGATTGATTCATTCCTTGAGTCTGGTAACAAGCCCGAATGGATGATCATGACAGTGCTGCCGGTTCTGCCGCCTGATCTGCGTCCGCTGGTGCCACTGGACGGTGGTCGTTTCGCAACCTCTGATCTGAACGATCTGTATCGTCGCGTTATTAACCGTAACAATCGCTTGAAGCGTCTGTTAGAGCTGTACGCGCCCGATATTATCGTGCGTAACGAAAAGCGTATGTTACAGGAATCGGTGGATGCACTGCTGGATAACGGTCGTCGTGGCCGTGCTATCACTGGCACAAATAAGCGTCCATTGAAATCACTGGCAGACATGATCAAAGGTAAGCAGGGTCGTTTCCGCCAGAATCTACTGGGTAAACGTGTTGACTACTCCGGTCGTT
>JAPHRO010000047.1 GCA_026195895.1 Gammaproteobacteria bacterium | reverse complement strand
GAATTTGGTGGAGCTAGGCGGGATCGAACCGCCGACCTCAACACTGCCAGTGTTGCGCTCTCCCAGCTGAGCTATAGCCCCAAATTTGAGGAAGGGATTTTATATTGGATAAGGTTTTTAGTAAAGGATCAATCAGTTACAAACGCTAATAAATACGCTCAATTGCCCTGACTGTGATATTTATCCCATCTGACCGATGTACTGAATCGCCTTATCGATTCTCTGCAGGGTTTTTTCCCTGCCCAGCAATTCCAGCGTGATATCAATAGACGGCGAATTTCCGGTGCCCGTCACCGCCAGCCTGAGCGGCTGTCCCACCTTGCCAAAACCCACCTCGAGTTTTTCGACGGTATTTTCTACGACCTGATGAATGGGAGCCGCACGCCAGTCGGCTAAGACCTCAAATTGCTGCTTCAATTCCAGTAAAATGGGGCCAGTGGCTTGCTTGAACTGCTTTTTGGCGGCTTTGGCATTGTATTCATCGAAATCCTCATAAAAAAATCGGCTGGCTTCCATCATATCGACCAGGGTTTTGCTGCGTTCGCGTAACTGCTTGACTACATCGGTCAATTTAGGCCCATTTTCGATATTGATACCATGTTCCAGCATATAGAATGCCAGCTGCTCCGCGACATAAACCGGATCCAGCTTGATCATATATTGCTGATTTAGCCACTGCAGCTTCTCTATATTCAGACTGGATGAGGATTTATTGATGTCCTTGATATCAAATTTTTCAATCATTTCGTCCAGACTGAATATTTCCTGATCGCCATGAGACCAGCCAAGGCGTACCAGATAGTTAATAACCGCTTCGGTCAGGTAGCCGTCTTCATGGTACTGCATCACGCTGATGGCGCCGTGGCGCTTGGATAGTTTCTTGCCATCGGGGCCATTAATCATGGGAATATGGGCATATTCCGGGATCGCTGCACCCAGCGCCTTGAAAATATTGATCTGTCGTGGCGTATTATTCAGGTGATCGTCACCGCGAATGACATGGGTAATCTCCATATCCCAGTCATCAACAACCACGGTAAGATTATATGTAGGATTGCCGTCAGAGCGTTCTATGATTAAATCATCCAGCTGCTGATTACTAATGGCCACATTACCTCGAACATGATCATTAATAATCACCTCGCCATCGAGGGGATTTTTAAATCGCACCACTGTGTCTTCCGCAGCGTCTAGCCCCTTGTCGCGACAGCAGCCATCGTATTTCGGCTTTTGCCTGTTCGCCATTTGCTCTTCACGCATCTTATCCAGGCGTTCTCTGGAACAATTACAATAATAAGCATTCCCCTGATCGAGTAACTGCTGGATAACCTCCTTGTACCGATCATATCGATCGGTTTGGTAAAAGGGCCCCTCATCATGCTCCAGCCCCAGCCATTCCATGCCATCGGTGATCGCATCAACGGCGGCCTGGGTGGAGCGTTCACGATCAGTGTCTTCAATGCGCAAAATGAATTTACCACCCATTTTTTTTGCATAGAGCCAGGAAAACAGGGCGGTACGCGCCCCACCTATATGCAGGTAACCGGTAGGACTTGGAGCAAAACGGGTGCGGACTTTCATATTCATTCGCCTGTTGAGGTTGAATTTCTACGCAACGATTGGGAGAACAGCAATCTTAGAGCATAAATCGGATGCGTATCTGACCAAAAACAAGCATCATAATCAAGCAAATATGTAAATGCCTGAACATTTTCCAGGCTGAATATGGTAAATTGCCGCTCTGAACTCGATATCACCTATTTCCAATAGACATTAGAATAATGAATAGCAACAACTTGAAAGAAATTAAGCCCATTTATATTCAGGAGGCTATTCCTTACGCCGATGATGAAATTAGCCTGATCGATTTAGCCATGGTGCTGATTCTACGCAAGAAGATGATTGGTATCATACTCACTTTATTCATTGCATTAGGTATTACCGCTGCACTGTTAATCCCAAAAAAATACACTTACAGCACCTCCATCGAAATCGGTAGCCAAATCATTAATGGCACGATTAACTCTTTTGAATCACCACAGACATTATTAGCCAAGTTACAGCATAGCTTTATTCCACGAACACTAAATGAACACCAGCAACTCAATCCGGAAGATGATAAAAAGTACAAAATTAATGCCAGTATCCCTAAAAGCAGTGAAATTATTGTATTAGAAATAAAGGCAACAGAAGATCAGGCTGACTCAGTAATTAAATTACTCCAAAACATCACTCAAAAAGCTACGCAGGATCACAGCCGTATTTTTGAATCTGTAAAAAGAAATCTACAATCAAGACTCCAGCAAGCAAATACAAAACTAGCCAAGCTGGGTTCAGGCACTGACAACCAGGGCGAAAAAACCAGTCTACAGGACAATATAGAAAATTATTCTGCTCAACTGGCAAATTTACGTAATACACGAGAGATTTTACCGCCAATGAAATCCATTGAGCCTACCGGCACAAGCAGAATACTAATCGTTATTATTGCTATATTCTCAGGTTTATTTATTGCAATATTCACTGCTTTTTTTGCTGAATTTGCAACCAAAGTTAGAGAGAAAAGTTCAGAATCCAGTATTTCCTAGTGCTAGTATTTCAAGAAATAAACTGCACTTAACTGAGTTTATGGAATATATCGAAAAATCCTATGCTCAGTCGCCTTTATACACCTGAAAACTATAGTGAAGAATTCACGAACCATCTATATATTTAGAAAAAAATTTTTCATAATTAATTTCATAATTAATATGGAGACACCACACTAGTTGGTTAACATTCATATTTTGAAGCTATTTTCTCAACAATTCATCCCTCTCCTCATTCAAAGAGCCCAGGAACTGGGTTTTCAGCAAATAGCTATTGCCAATGTCGACTTATCCCAACACGAATCTCATTTACTGGAATGGTTAGGTAAAAATTTCCATGGTGACATGGACTACATGGCCCGCCACGGCACCAAACGTAGCCGCCCCGATGAGCTGGAACCTGGTACTATACGAGTCATATCCGTGCGCATGGATTACTTCCCACCCGAATCAGCATCCATTCAAAAAACACTCAAAAACAAACAACTAGGCCTAATTTCCCGTTACGCTTTAGGCCGCGACTACCACAAACTCATCCGCAATCGGCTGCAAAAACTGGTCAATAAAATACAGCAGGAAATCGGTCCGTTTGGTTACCGGGTTTTCACCGATAGTGCACCGGTGCTGGAAAAAGCCCTGGCAGAAAATGCCGGCCTGGGCTGGATTGGCAAACATACCAATTTGATCAATCAGAAAGCCGGCTCCTGGTTTTTTCTGGGAGAGATCTATACCGATTTGCCGCTGCCGGTCACTGAACAGCCAGCCGAAAACCACTGCGGCACCTGCCAGGCCTGTATTGATATCTGCCCCACCCAGGCGATCGTCGCACCTTATCAACTGGATGCCCGCCGCTGTATTTCCTATTTGACCATTGAGCTTAAAGGCCCGATCCCGGTGGAGTTCCGTAAGCCCATGGGCAACCGAATTTATGGCTGTGATGACTGCCAACTGGTGTGCCCGTGGAACCGATTTGCCAAAGTCTCTGGCGAAAAAGATTTTCAGGTGCGACATGGTCTGGATGCACCCGCATTACTGGATTTATTTAGCTGGACCGAAACAGAATTCCTGAAAAAAATGGAGGGCTCGCCCATCCGACGCATTGGCTATATGCAATGGCTACGCAATATTGCCGTGGCGTTGGGGAATTCGGGATCAGGGAATACCGCATACACCGCCAAAGTTGTCAGTGCTCTGACACAAAAACGACCGCAGGTAACTGCACTGGTACAGGAACATATCGACTGGGCTCTAAATGAATTAAGCAACTCATGTTGATGAATTGATGCCCCACCGACCTGTTTTAATTTGTCATCCTGAGCGAAGCCGAAGGATCTAATTTTCCGGGTATTCAAGATCCTTCCACTACGCTTCGCTCCGGTCGGGATGACAGGGAAATTTGCTCCGATCGGGGTGTCAGGGGAATTCGCTCCGGTCGGGATGACAGGGGAATTGGCTCCAGCCAGGGTGACAAAAAATTCTGTCTTTTTGGCCTTGCCTCTGCCCTAATCCGGCTTCCTCGTGTCCAGATTTTTGAAATAGAATTTTTTCCGGTAATTCACCAGCCCATTGGTGGATGAATCATGGTTATCCACATCACCCGGTTGCGCCAGATCTTGCTGAATCTGACCGGCCAGCACCTTGCCGTATTCCACGCCCCACTGATCAAATGAATTGATATTCCAGACAATCCCCTGCACAAACACCTTGTGCTCGTACATGGCCAATATCGCGCCCAGCGTTCTCGGCGTCAGCCGCTCGAACATAATAGTATTGGTCGGCTTATTGCCATCAAACACTTTATGCTGAATCACCTCTTCCATTTCTGCCTTGCTCATTCCCTCAGCTTCCATTTCTGCCAGTGCTTCGGTGTATTTCTTACCCAGCATCAATGCTTTGGTCTGGGCCAGGCAATTAGAAAACAGCACCCGATGGTGTAAGCCTAATGGATTCTGACTCAAGGCGGGAATCAGGAAATCGGAAGGCACCGGCTTGGTGCCCTGGTGCAGCAACTGGAAAAACGCGTGCTGGCCATTGGTGCCTGACTGCCCCCAGATGATGGGGCCGGTGAGATAGTCTACCCGATGCCCGCCGCGATCGATGGTTTTACCATTGCTTTCCATATCCAGTTGCTGCAAATAAGCTGGAAGCCCCTGTAAATACTGGCTGTAAGGCATGATGCCGTGGCTCTGGGCGTCGAAAAAATTGTTGTACCAGATACCCAGCATGGCCAGGATGACCGGCATATTCTGCTCCAGTGGTGCCTCGGCGAAATGCCGATCCATATCATGGGCGCCGGCCAGCAATTCCTCGAAATGATCCATGCCCAGATACAGCGCAATGGGTAAACCGATTGCCGACCACAGCGAATACCGCCCACCGACCCAGTCCCAGAATTCAAAAACATTTCTCGGATCAATACCAAACTCCTTGGCCGCCTCGATATTGGTGCTCACCGCAACAAAATGCCTGGCAATGGCTTTTTCATTGCCCACCAGATCAAGGAACCATTTACGTGCGCTATGGGCGTTGAGCATGGTTTCCTGGGTCGCAAATGACTTGGATGAAATGACGAATAAGGTATTTTCGGGCACCACGAATTTCAGTGTTTCCACCAGATGGGTGGCATCCGCATTGGAAACAAAATGAATCTTCAAGCCACGCTGCGCCAACGGACTCATTGACTCGCAAACCACTTTGGGTCCCAGATCCGAGCCGCCGATACCAATATTAATAATGGTTTTGATGCGCTCGCCGTTATAACCCCGCCACTCGCCAGATCGAACCCGTTCGGAGAACCCCCGAATCTGCGCCAGCACCGCATTCACATCCTGCATGACGTTTTCACCATCCACCATTACCGGCTGATTGCTGCGATTACGCAGAGCCACATGAAGCACTGAACGGCCTTCGGTACAGTTGATCGGCTCACCGCCAAACATTTTTCCCCGCCAGCCTTCAATATCGGACTGGCGCGCCAGGTCCATCAGCAGCCCAAGGGTTTTATCGGTAATTCTATTTTTGGAATAATCCAGCAAAATATCGTTAAAATTTGTGCTGAATTTTTCAAACCGTTCCGGATCGTCGTTAAACATGTCACGCATATGCGTGTCTTTGATTTCTTCGTAGTGTGCTTTGAGGGCATTCCAGGCAGGGGAATTGATTAAGTCGCTCATTAAATCTCTCGGGCGTATTCCATAAATTGTTTTAATAATATTCTCAAGTCTAGGTGCTGATCAGTATTAATACAATTGATAAAACACAAGACCAGACGCCCTGGTTCAGGCGAATAATACAAACCTTTTTACCATTCTGACTTCTGCGCCAGTTTTTTGTATAATACGCCGCCCCACAAACAGGAACCGGCAAAAATATGAGCCCTGCAGCTAAATCCCCTACTCAACCCAACGATAAAGAACTGCGTTCCCGGGTTAAATTATTTGGCAACTTGCTGGGTAATATATTAAAAAACCTGGCCGGTAACCATGTATATGATGCGGTTGAGAAACTGCGTACCGGTTATATCAGTCTGCGTAAAACTGATAATCCGAAAAAACGTGCGCAACTGATGAAGCTGATCGAATCACTGGATGCCGATACCTTAACCCAGGTCGTGCGGGCGTTTAGCGTATATTTCAGCCTGGTCAATATTGCCGAAGAAGACTTCCAGCACAGTCAGCGTCGCCGCCTGATTCATAGTGGAAAAAACCTGTGGACCGGCTCTTTTGATGAGACCCTGCGCATATTTAAAGAGCAGGAACTGGATGCGATGCAGGTACAGGACCTGCTCGATCAACTGGCCTATATTCCGGTTTTCACCGCCCACCCTACCGAATCCAAACGCCGTGGTGTGATGAATGCATTACGTCGTATTTTCCTGGTCAATGACAAGCTCAATGACAGTCGCCTTGGCAAAATTGAACGCCAGGAACTGATCGAAGAACTGGAAACGCAGATACAAATCCTCTGGCGCACCAACGAGGTTCGCGAATATAAACCTCAGGTGAAAGACGAAATTAAAAACGGCCTGTACTATTTCCGGACCAGTTTATTCAATGCCGTACCGCAGATTTACCGCAACCTGGAACGCAAACTGCGTAAACATTATGACGAAGCCCAGATCACGGTACCCAGCTTTTTACGCTTTGGTTCCTGGATCGGTGGTGACCGCGATGGCAACCCCTTTGTCAAACCCGAAACTACCGCCATGGCGTTGCGCATGCAGTCGCAGGTCATTCTGGAAGAATATATTCAACGCGTACTGTGGTTGAATCGCCAACTGACCCACTCTATCAATCTGTGCAGCCCCACTAAGGTATTTCTCGACAGCCTGAACGCCGACGAAAATATGCGCTTCGAAGTATTTGCCGATTCACCGAATGCATTTGCCCAGGCGCCGTATCGTCGCAAGTTATCGTTCATGCAACACCGTTTACAGCAAAATCTGAAAATCATCAAGGCACACCAGCACGACGAAACACCTGAGGGCTGTAAAGATGCCTATCCCTCGGAAAAAGAGTTTCTGCAGGACCTAATTCTGATCCGCAATTCGCTGATTAGCCACAATGATCAGAACATCGCCGATGGCAACCTGAAAGACCTGATTCGCCTGGTGGAAACTTTCGGCTTCTTCCTGCTCAAGCTGGATATCCGCCAGGAATCGACCCGTCACTCGGATGCCGTAGCGGATGTCATCAGCCAGATCAGGAAAGCGCCCGACTATGCTTCGCTGAACGAAGCCGAACGGGTACAGCTACTCGCTGACTACATCGAAAATCCACCGGAATTCGAACTGGATTTATCCAGACTGGATGAACCGCATCGCGAAACCCTGGCCGTATTTGCTCTTATGTCAGAAATGCACAGTGAAATCTCCGAACGTGCTTTCGGCAACTATGTTATTTCGATGACCCATGCCGCCAGCCATGTTATGGAAGTTATGTGGCTGGCCACGCTGGCGGGACTTGCCGGCAAAGACGAAGAGAACAACTGGTTCTGCAAAGTTCGCATTTCGCCGTTGTTTGAAACCATCGAAGACCTGGAACACATTGAGATTGTGCTCAGGGCGCTGCTCAACAATCCGGTATACAACCAGCTACTGAAGGTCTCTGGCAATCTGCAGGAAGCCATGCTGGGCTATTCGGATTCCTGTAAAGACGGCGGCATCATGGCTTCCTCCTGGAATTTATTTGAAGCCCAGCAAAAAGTAATTCGCCTGACCAGTGAACACGGAGTGGAATGTCGCCTGTTCCATGGTCGCGGCGGCACCATTGGTCGCGGCGGCGGCCCGACCCATGATGCCATCATGTCCCAGCCCGAGGGCACGGTGCATGGCCAGATTAAATTTACTGAACAGGGTGAAGTGCTGTCATATAAATACAGCAATCAGGAAACCGCCATCTACGAGCTGACCATGGGGGTTTCCGGCCTGATGCTGGCCAGCCGCTCGATCGTCACTGAGCAACCGCTGAGCGCGACAGATGAATACATCCAGATCATGCAGGAGCTGACCCAGACCGGGGAAGACGCCTATCGTGAGCTGACCGATCGCACCGAAGGATTCCTGGATTATTTCTACGAGGCCACACCGGTGGTAGAAATTGGCCAGTTAAACATTGGCTCGCGTCCATCCCATCGCAAAGCCAACCGCTCCAAAGCCTCAATCCGCGCCATTCCCTGGGTCTTTGGCTGGGCGCAATCACGCACCACACTACCGGCCTGGTACGGCATCGGCAGTGCCTTAGACAAAATGATCAGCAATGATAAGGGCGCACTCGAGAAACTGCAGAAAATGGTTAAGGAATGGCCTTATTTCCGTGCCCTGCTGAATAACACTGAAATGGCGCTGACCAAGGCCGATATGTCGACCGCTAAAGAATATGCCGAACTTTGTGAAGACAGCGCCACGGCGGAACGCATCTACAGCATGATTCGCGCCGAGTTCGAGCGTACAGTCAGGCACATACTTAGTATTACTGGCCAGGACCATATTCTGGCGGACTCGCCAGCGCTGGATCTGTCACTGAGTCGGCGGGATCCCTATCTCGATCCATTGAGTCATATCCAGATCCTGCTGCTGAAGCGCAGCCGTGATGAAAGCCTCAGCGAAGAAGATCGCAACGTATGGACGCATCCCTTGCTGCGCAGCATCAACGCCGTGGCCGCGGGTATGCGAAATACCGGCTAGGCAACTTCGCTATTTGGCTATCCTGAAGGGTATTTTCGCTCTGGAAATACCCTTCAAAGCCTCGCTACCCTTGCCCTTCCCCCAAAATATGCTACATATAAGCTACTGCATAATCATATACTTAGCTTAATTTTCTAGAATTAGCTTTCGACACTGGGGAAATCGACATCAGCATGAATAATCTGATACACAAATTCAATAATCTGCCGATTAATCGGCGGCTTATTATCATGTTCACTCTACCCCAGTTCTTCCTGGGTATTTCTTTCATCTACACCATCAAGGAAAACCAGGGATTTGAAATCTCCTCTGCGTTTATCATTATTGTGATGGCTATCATCCTGTCGCTGTATTATTTCATTCGCTGGTTTATTACTCGCCCGCTAATCGATGCAGTACAGGCAGGACTCGATTCCATTTCCAGCGTCATGGATAATTTCAGCGTTCAGCGCAGCAGCGAAGACAAAATAGAACTGAATGATGCTGAATCGGAAACCAATCAGATTGTCCATGCCTTTTCTCGACTGGCCGCAGAAGGTACTGAGATTGTTGAACGAGAAAAAGAAATTAATTCCGATCTGGAAGGTAAGGCCGAGTTTGTACTGGACATCGTATCGATGGCCGCCAAAGGCGACCTTACCGGTGAAATGATGATTTTTTCAGGGGAAGACTCAGTGGCGCAGGTGGCCGCCGGTGTTAATGTGATGCTGGAAAACCTGAATAACCTGGTTAAACAGGTGCAGATTTCAGGCATTCAAGTCACATCATCAGCGACGCAGATCGCCGCCACCGCCAAAGAACAGGAAGCCACGGTGGCGGAACAGGCCGCCAGCACCAACCAGATTATGTCTACGGTTACTGAAATTTCAGCGACCGGTAAAGAACTGCTGAATACCATGGATGAAGTCAGAAAAGTGGCCGAGAACACGGCAGACTCTGCCACCGAAGGTCATTCCGCCCTGGTCTCCATGGAGTCCACCATGGGACATATGCAACAGGCAACTGAATCCATCTCTTCAAAACTGGCGGTGCTCAGTGAAAAAGCCGATAACATTAATACCGTGGTCACCACCATTAACCGCGTTGCCGATCAGACCAATCTACTGTCATTAAATGCCGCCATTGAAGCAGAAAAAGCCGGCGAATATGGCCGTGGTTTCTCTGTGGTTGCCACAGAAATCCGTCGCCTGGCAGATCAAACAGCCGTCGCCACCTGGGACATTGAACAGATGGTGAAAGAAATGCTGTCGGCAGTATCCGCCGGTGTGATGAGCATGGACAAATTTACCGAAGAAGTGAATCACGGCGTTAGTGATGTGGCACGCGTGGGTTCACAACTGGCGCATATTATTGAACAGGTACAGGCACTGCTACCACGCTTTGAATCTGTTAATGAAGGCACCCGTCTACAATCTGAAGGTGCAGAACAAATCAAGGAAAGCATGATTCAATTAAACGAAATGGCACAACAAACAGCCGAGTCCCTGCGCCAGTCCAATCAGTCAATAGACCAGCTCAAAGATGCCGCTCGTGGACTACAGGAAGGCGTATCCATATTTAAAGTAACTGACTAATGCTCATCCTTACCATTAACATCGGCAAGGAACGCTATGGCATAGAAGCCATCCAGGTTATAGAAGTCATCCCACTGGTGGTACTGCAAAGTGTGCCGCTGGCTGACCAATCCATTCGCGGCCTGTTTAATTACCGCGGCGCCCCAACCCCGGTGGTAGATCTATGCCAGGTATTTGAGCAACGCGCCTGCAGCAATAAACTGAGTAGCCGAATAATCATAATCTGCCCGAAAGCACTATCCGGCACCCCCAGACCGATTGGTCTGGTTGCCGAATCTGTCACCGAAGTTCTGCAATGTGAAATTGACGAACTGGCCAGTAGCGGAATTTCCTCAGCCGAAAACAGTTGCCTGGGACTTATTTATAAACACGGGGATGAGTTAATACAAATCATCGACACCAATCATGTATTACCAGAATCGATAGCCAGTCAGTTATTCAGCGAAACTGGCTTAGAACAAAAACAGGCATAAAAGAAGACCGGTGATAAATGGAAACTTCACTTGATAAACTTAAAAGCATCCTGAAAACACAAATCGGTCTGGATACCGAATCGATAGGGGAAGCTACCTTACATAAAATACTGAATCAAAGAATGCGCCATTGCAATATTGACCGTCTGGATGATTATTACGTTTTTCTGCAACAGGAAAAAACGGAACTAACATCATTGCTTGAAGCTGCGGTCATTCCGGAAACATGGTTTTTTAGAGATACGCGACCATTTGACATCATTTTGCAGGGTGTAAAAAAACAACTGCTATCCAGACCCATGCAGAAAATAAATATTCTCAGCATGCCATGTTCCACCGGAGAAGAACCCTACTCTATAGCCATGTACTTACTCAGCAATGGCATCCCGGAAAATTCGTTCAATATCCATGCCGTTGATATCAGCACACAATCACTGGAAATAGCCCAACAGGCCTGTTATGGAAATAATTCTTTTCGGGGAAAAACAGTAGACCATTACTTAAACCAGTATTTTAAATCCATCGATGGACAGTATCAATTAGATGAAAAAATCAAAAATCAGGTTAACTTCAGCAAAGTCAACATATTAAAAACCAGTGAGCTGACATTCAATGAAACTTTTGATTACATACTTTGCCGAAACCTGCTGATCTATTTTGATCTCAACACAAAACAACAGGCATTCACCAACATCAATAAAATTCTAAAACAGGATGGACTACTATTCATTGGCCATTCAGAGTTTGGCTCGGTTCCAAAAGAACTGTTTTACACGACTGGCAGCGAAAACGCATTTGCGCTTATCAAAGCAAGCACAGCAATAGATAACAATTTCCCGTTAACCAGGAAACACACCTTATGTAAGACCGTTAAAAATAACGAACCGGCGACAGATGACGAAATAAAAAAAACAAACAAAAAGCCTTTTTCCAAAATGGGCTTCAAATCAGAGAAAAAAATAACTGCGCCTGTCAAACACTCTGATAAGCTGCTTGTTGAAGCAATAAAATTTGCTGACAGCGGATCATTTTCAGAAGCAGAAGATCTATGCCATCAACATATAAAACTACACGGCAATGATTGCGAATCATTTTTTCTGCTCGGCCTGATTGCTGAAGCCACCGGCAAATATGCTATAGCAGAAGCCTTATTCAGAAAGGCCGTATACCTTAACCCCAGACACTACGAGACACTGGCTCATCTAGCGTTAGTTGCAGAAAAAAATGGTGATATAAAATCAGCCAAACTTTTTAAACAACGCGCCGAAAGATGCAAACAAAGCTAACTAATATATGGACAAACATTTAATCAATGATTGCTGGAATAAAACGGGTGTCTGGGGAACAGAAATACCTCGCTGCATCGAGCTTGAAAAATATATTCATTGCAGCAATTGCCCTGTTTACTCAGAGGCGGGTAGAAAACTACTGGAAAGAGAACTACTTGAAACTGATTACCTGGAAGACTGGACAAAAAACCTGAGTCTGCCGCGAGAAGAAATCGACAGTAATCTGGTATCAATACTGGTTTTTAGACTTGGCGACGAATGGTTTGCATTACCGTCTCAACTGATACGAGAAATTACCCACTGCGACAAACATCATTCACTGCCCCATCGAAAAAGCCCGGTACTGCGCGGACTGGTCAATGTCAGAGGCGAATTGCTGCTCTGTGTATCTCTGGGGTATCTATTCAAACTGCATCGTGGAGAAAAAACTTATGATGACAAGCAAACTCCTGTTCATGAACGTTATATCGTCATCAACAAAGAAGACGAAACTTATACATTCCCGGCCTCAGAAGTAAAAAGCATTCTGCGATATGACCCAGATGATCTTCAGAAAAACCCTTCCACATTAAACAAAGCATCGGTCAGCTATGTGAAAGGAGTAATAAATAGTGATGGCATCAACATTGGCTTGCTAGACAGTGAACTGGTCTTCCATGCTCTGCGCAGGAACATCTAATGAACGATCAGAATATACCTAAAGTAAATGCTTCAATGCTCGATCTATTCCGTATAGAACTGGAAAACCATAGCGGCGCATTAATGGATATCCTGTTAAATTTTGGCGATGGTGAGAACGCAGCGAAAAACCTTGAATCATTAATGCGCGCATCTCATTCCATCAAAGGCGCAGCAAAACTGGTTAATGTTGTTTCCGCTGTTAAACTTGCACACATCATGGAAGACTGTTTTGTTGCCGCACAAAATAGACTGATTAATTTCAATGAAAAAGACATTGATGTTTTTATTAAATCTGTAGACTTCTTGTCTACTATCGCATCATTTACCGCCGAGCAACATGACAACCCGGAACCTGCCTTCATCACTGAACTTGAACAGCTCAGCAAAAAACTCGAGGCCATTTTAAATAACGAATGCTCGGCTTCAAACACATCAAATACCGAGCATGGCGACACAGCAACAGACAGCTCAGAGAACACAGGCGAAATCATCCACCAGATAACCTTTCAAATACCCGATACAATAGATCCTGTGATGCTGGATTTATTTCGAACTGAACTTGATAATAATATCGAAACTCTTGCTAATGGCCTGCTTAATTTAGAACAACAGGAAGACGGTGATAAAACACTTGAACAGCTAATGCGGTCTTCTCATTCAATCAAGGGTGCTGCAAAACTTGTCTGTATCGACACTGTTGTCAAACTGGCTCATGCAATGGAAGACTATTTTGTCGCCGCCCAGAACAAACAGGTCCAGATTACTGAAAATGCCATCGATTTATTACTCAAGTCAATTGATCTTTTAAAAGAAATCTCACTACTGGCCGCCAATGAGCATCGATCCTGGGCTGACAAAAATGCTGCAATGCTTTCGACACTCATATACAGCATTGGATTACTCAGCACAGATAACGCAACCACAGAAAAAAAAGTCAAAAAAAGCGGGCAAAAAATATCACAGCCAGTCAAACAGGCTGAGGCCATTACTGCTGATACTGCACCCACGGAAACTATCAGTAGAAAATCATCGGAAGACAGCGTCGTTCGCGTTAGTTCAAAAAGGATTAATAAGCTCATGGGCCTTGCTGGTGAGTTATCAGTTACATCTAACTGGATCAAGGGTTATTCAGATTCCATGATGAATCTGAAGAGAAAACATAACGAGGTCATTGATACCATTCACCGACTAAGAACTGTTCTTGAAGAGCACAAACTCACCGGTCTTGAACAGAATTTAATTTCCAGCCTGCAATCGAAAGCAGAAACCTATCGTGACTCATTGACTTCGCACATTCTCAATCTGGACGACTATGACCGTCGCTCAAGCAATCTCACTACACGATTAAATCACGAAGTCATCGCCAGCCGTATGCGACCATTCAAAGACGGCATACAGGGTTATAAACGCATGGTTCGTGATATATCACGCTCCTTGAATAAAAATATACAGCTCATTATTAATGGGGAAGACACCCAGCTTGATCGCGACATTCTGGAAAAAATCGAAGCGCCCATAAACCATATGATACGCAACGCTATCGACCATGGTATAGAACCACCGGAAGAACGTATTGCCCTTGGAAAACCCGAACAGGGCACCATTCGACTGGAGGCATCACATAATGCTGGCAGACTGTTAATTGTTGTCGCCGATGATGGCCGGGGCGTCGATGTGGAAAACATACGCAGTAAGGCACTGGATCGAAAATTAATTAACAAGGCGATGGCCGAGAACCTGTCAAAATCCGAATTACTCGATTTCCTGTTTTTACCCGCCTTTTCCACTCGCGAAGAAGTAACTGAAATATCAGGCCGCGGCGTTGGTCTGGATGTCGTACACAGCACATTACAGGAGCTGCGAGGCAAACTGCATGCAACGACAGAGCTCGGATCTGGCATGCAGATCAACATGGAGTTGCCACTAACTCTGTCGGTTATTCGTAGTTTACTGGTTACAGTAAACCATGAATATTATGCCTTCCCACTGGCGGCGATATACAACTTAATTAAAATTAAAAAATCAGATATATCAGTTCTGGAAGACAAACAATACATTACATTTGACGATAAACATGTTGGACTGATTCATATCGCACAAATACTTGGTATGGCATCCACTGCTTCCGATGATGAACAACTATCGATTGTGATCGTAGGTGACTGGAACAATTTATATGGCCTGGTAGTTGATGAAATGATAGGTGAACGCGGTCTTGCTCTCAGGCCACTGGATAGTCGCCTGGGCAAAATAAAAGATATTAATGCTGTCGCGCTTACCGATGACGGAGACCCCATATTAGTTTTTGATGTGGACGATATCATAGTGAGTATCAAAGATATTATTTCCGGAAAAGACATTATAAAAGTAGGTAGCGGCAACACAGTAACAAACCTGTCCACTAAACGCATACTGGTAGTTGATGACTCACTTACGGTACGGGAAGTAGAAAAAAACCTTCTGGAGTCTCGCGGTTATCATGTTGATGTAGCAATTGATGGCGTTGATGCCTGGAATACTGTGCGCACGGGACAATATGACCTGGTCATATCCGATGTAGACATGCCCAGAATGAATGGCATCGAACTAGTCAGTCTTATTAAAAATGATGCGGCTCTAAGAACAATACCGGTGATGATGGTTTCGTACAAAGATCGTCCGGAAGACAAACAAAAAGGCCTTGAAGCAGGTGCCGACTATTATCTTGCCAAAGGCAGCTTTCATGATGAAACTCTGGTAGAAGCAGTACTGGACTTAATTGGGGAAGCCAGTTAATGCGCGTTGCCGTTGTTCATGATGATCTGGATACAACTCGAATATTCAGATATTTACTTGCCGACAGCGGCCATGAGCTTGCCTGGACGGCGGCGACCGGCGCCGCCGCCATAAAACAATCAAAAAATGATTTACCAGATTTAATCTTATTAAAACTTGCTTTAGACGATATGCCCGGTGCTGAAATTACTAAAGCCATTATGGACAACAATCCAACAACAATAATTGTGGTATCAAAATCTGTAAAAAGAAATCCCGCGAAAGTTTTTGAAGTGATGTCGGCCGGTGCTCTGGATGCGGTTTCCGAACCCTCGACTGAAGACCCCGATTCATTACAGACACTCAAACATAAAATTGAAAACATTAACAAGCTACATAAAAGCCTGAATGAATCCCGCAATAAACCAGGCCCGGCGGTTAACCGAGATATTCCGCTAGTTGCCATTGGTGCATCTACCGGCGGCCCGGCGGCATTAGTTAATGTATTGTCCGGGTTGCCTCAAAAACCCAATGCAGTAATAGTTATCATTCAGCATATGGATGTTCAATTTAGCAAAGGCATGGCCAGGTGGATTGATGAACAAACTGATATCCATGTGGAAATTGCCAAAGCCGGATTAAAACCAAAAACGGGTATCGCCTATATTGCCGGCACTGAAGATCATCTAATTCTCAATCAAAATGGTTGTTTTGACTACACCCCTGATCCTGTCGACTACCCCTATCGCCCTTCTGTAGATGTGTTTTTTGAAAGTGCCGTAACACACTGGCCGAATGAATTAATTGGTGTATTGTTAACAGGAATGGGACGGGATGGCGCTAATGGTCTATTATCTTTTTATAATCGAGGTATGCTAACAATCGCCCAGGACAAAGATAGTTGTGCTGTATATGGAATGCCAAAAGCTGCTGTCGAATTAAATGCAGCAACCAAAGTACTGCCCATCGATGACATAGCAGCTGCTATCAACAAAGCCATCCTTAACAAAGCATGATGAGAAAACTGTGACAGAAATTAACAAAGCAGACCTGGCAAATACAGACACCATAATTCAGGTGTTACTGGTAGACGACCAGCCTATTATTGCTGAAGGCATTCGCCGCATGCTGGAAAACGAAAAAGACATCGCCTTGCATTACTGTGAGGAACCTGCCAAGGCTATAGATACTGCAATTGATGTTAATGCCACGGTCATTTTGCAAGATTTAATCATGCCCGATGTTGATGGCATGACCCTGGTCAGGTTTTATAAAGCCAATCATTCAACTAAAGACATTCCCGTCATCGTTTTATCATCTAAAGAAGATCCAACAATAAAAAGCGATGCATTTAGTTATGGCGCCAGTGATTACCTGGTCAAGTTGCCCGATCAGATCGAACTCATTGCTCGCATTCGCGCCCATGCAAAAAACTACATTATGCAAACCGAACGTGATGCCGCTTTTTTTGCCTTGCGTGAAATGAAAAAACAACTGGAAATGAGTAATCGGAAACTACAAAAGTTATCCATGCTCGATGGTTTAACCGGTATTGCCAATCGTAGACATTTTGATGAAACCATTGAAACCGAACTTAAAAAAGCCAGACAAACAGGCGCTCCGCTATCTCTGCTATTGATCGATATAGATTATTTTAAACCCTACAATGATACCTATGGTCATCAGGGCGGCGATGATTGTCTGATACAGGTTGCCAAATCACTGGCCCAGGCATGCCATAGCCCAGATGATCTCGCTGCACGCTACGGCGGCGAAGAATTTATTGCACTCTTACCAGACACAACGGAAAAAAACGCGCTGATCATCGCCGATCGCCTGCATCAATCAATCGCCAGTCTGAATATTGAACACTCTGGCTCAGACATAGCAGCCCACGTCACGGTTAGCCTGGGCATTAGCACCATGACCCACGATCAACAATTGACTGCCGAAGATTTGATTGAACATGCGGATAAAGCGCTTTATCACGCCAAAGAAAATGGTCGCAACCAGTCAGTGCTTTATTCTGAGCTTGACGAGTAGTTTTTTAGGCTTTTGTATTTTGTACGATCGTACAATTTTGAAGCTGATAATGATCAGGCTACCTGAACTGGAATCTGGTCAGACGTGCGCGTAATCTGATTCATCTCATTCATATACACCAGTTTAGGTTTAAACACCGCAGCTTCTTTCTGATCCAGTGTGACATAGGCACAAATAATCACCCGATCACCTGGATTGGCTTTATGGGCCGCCGCACCATTCACAGAAATCATGCCGCTACCATTCTGACCACGAATCGCATAGGTAGTAAAACGCTCACCATTGGCCAGATTATAAATATGAATCTGTTCATACTCATGAATGCCGGCTGCATCCAGCAAATCACCATCAATGGCGCATGAGCCTTCATACTCAAGTTCTGAATGAGTCACTCGGGCCTGGTGAAGCTTGCATTTAAGCATAGTGAGATGCATTAAAAATTCCTGCATAGGATGTTCTGACAAGGGCGGAATTATCCTTTATTCGCCTTTCAGGTTCAAGTTTAGCCTAAAGTGTCAACGATATGTTATCAATCAGGCGTGTAGCGCCCATCCGGACAGCCCCCAGTAATACCAGCTCGCGGTCCTTTGCCTCAGGCTGCTCTAAATCTTCCGATCGACGCACAACAACATACTCCGGCTGTATGCCCCTGGCATTTAGCTGCTCCAGGGCGGCGACTTCCAGCGCTGAATAATCGCGATCACCCTGCTGAATTTTCTCGCGTATAGCAGTTAGCGCCTGATAGAGGGCAGGCGCCAATTGCCTCTGCTGGCTATCCAGCCGGCTATTGCGGGAACTCATGGCCAGCCCATCGGACTCTCGCACCGTGGCCACAGACACAATGTCGATCGGCATATTCAGTTCCGCAACCATACGCCGAATCAGCGCCAGTTGCTGATAGTCTTTATCGCCGAATATCGCCACATCGGGCATCACCATATTAAACAACTTGTTGACCACAGTAGCGACGCCGGTGAAATGGCCAGGACGCCACTCCCCTTCCAGTATGTCACTTAACGCCGGCACCACAACTTTTGTGGTGGCCGCCTGATCAAGCGGATAAACACTCTCTACCGCAGGCATAAACAGGACATCTGCTGCAACGGCTGCCAGCTTCTCCCGGTCGCTGTCAGCAGTGCGCGGATATGCCGCAAAGTCGGCAGTTTCGTCAAACTGCAAGGGATTTACAAAAATGCTCACCACAACAATATCGGCCAGTGTCCTGGCCTTCTTGACCAGTGCAATATGGCCGGCGTGAAGATTACCCATGGTAGGAACGAAAGCAATGGTCTTGCCAGACTGCTTCCAGTCATTAATGCGTTGTCGCAGCTCGCCAATGGTTTTACAGATAATCATAAAAAAATCAATAACTTAAAAACTATGCTCGGTTCCTGGAAACAGACCGCGCCTGACTTCATCCACGTATAACTGGACGGCCCCGGCGATATCCGCAGACGGTTTCATATAGTTTCTGGAAAACCTGGGAATCTTACCGGCCGAGATGCCCAGCACGTCATACAGGACAAGAATCTGGCCATCACAGGCACTGCCTGCACCAATACCAATAACCGGAATAGTGGACTGCCGGGTGATTTTTGCCGCCAGCTCGGCCGGCACACACTCCAGCAGCAGCATATCGGCACCGGCCTGTTCGAGCACACGGGCATCTTCCAGCATACTCTCGGCCATGTCCGGCTCACGCCCCTGCACCCGGTATCCACCCAGCTTATGCACCCGCTGCGGCTGCAGACCAATATGCGCACATACCGGAATACCCAGCCGGGTTAGAGTGGACACCAGCTCTTTCTGGTCGGCACCACCCTCCAGCTTGACCATATTGGCACCGGCCTGTTTCATAAAACGACCGGCATTGGCCACGGCCTGCTCGATAGTGGCATCGCTCATAAACGGCATATCCAGTATCAGAAAAGCGTGCTTCAGGCCGCGCGAGACAGCCTGGCCATGATAGACCATTTCGTCCATGGTCACCGGCAGGGTCGTTTCCAGCCCCTGCACCACCATCCCCAGGGAATCCCCCACCAGCACCACATCCACGCCATTATTGTCCAGTACCTGGGCGAAACTGACGTCATAGGCGGTAAGGCAGGCTATTTTTTCACCCTGTGCTTTCATTTCCTTTAGCTTGCGCACCGTAATACGTGGCTGCTGGCTGGCGTGTACACTCATATTCCTGGCTTCCTATATAAGCTGTGGCGTCGGATTAAAATAATGCCGACCGCTACGGTTATCCCGAACCCGCTGCAATAACTGCTGATAGTCATTTGCGTTATTGGCAAAATCAATATCCCGGGCATTGACGATCAACAGGGGCGCGTCATTATAGTGATGGAAAAACTCTATATATGAGTCTGACAATCGCTGCAGATAACTCGCCTCAATCAGCCGCTCATGTTGAATGCCGCGATTTTCAATGCGCTCGAGCAGGGTTTCCACCGGCGCCTGTAAATAAATCACCAGATCCGGCACGGGCACGTCAAAGGTCAGTTGCTCATACACCTGTTCATACAGCGTGAGTTCATCCCTATCCAGGGTTAATTCCGCAAACAAACGGTCTTTTTCCATCAGGAAATCAGCGACGCGTACGGGATTAAACATATCGCCCTGACGCAATTCCTGCATTTGTCTGGCTCGTTGCAACAGAAAAAACAACTGTGTGGGCAGAGCCGCCGACCGGGGGTTTTCATAAAACTTGGCCATAAACGGATTTTCAGCGGCACCTTCCAGCATTAATTCGCTGTCAAAGCTCTCTGCCAGTTTCCTGGCCAGTGTCGTCTTACCGACCCCAATCGGCCCTTCGATAACGATGTATCCAGGATTACTCATTAAACTCTCCCAGATACTGAAGATTTTTATCTGACACGCTTGCTACCAGTTCACTCAATGGGCCTCGCCCAGGAATATTCAGTGTATTATCAATTTTTTGTAAGGGATACAACACAAAGTCCCGTTCTGCTATACCGGCATGGGGGATCGTCAGTCGTTCACTGTTCATCTGCAAATCATCATACAGCAGAATATCCAGATCCAGAGTACGCGCGCCCCAGCGCTCGGCTCTCACTCTACCCTGCCTGTCTTCTATCATCTGCAAAGTATCGAGCAATTGTGCCGGCAATAAATCCGTTTCCAGTTGTACCACCGCATTTATATAATCGGGCTGCAACGTCTCATCGCCGGGCAGGGTCATCGCTCGGCTTTGATACAGGCCCGAGTCTGCGAGTATCCGTAGCTGTGGCGTTTCAACCAGAATCTTCAGGGCGCTACGCAATTGCTGCTGGGGATTATCCAGATTGCTGCCCAATCCTATGTACACAACCGGCATGTTGTTAGCTCAGGATCATGATTTGGGTTTTGATTTACGGCGTTTTCTGGGCGCATTACGTGCGGGTTGCAGCAGTCGTTCCTGCTCTTCCGACGACAATGACTGAATATTGGTCCACCATTCACAGCTATCATCATCCAGCTCGCCGGCTTTGCCCCGTAAACACATGAAATCATAGGCCGCTCTGAATTTGGTGTGGCCGAGCAGACTGCGCGCTCTACGACCATGACGATAATTGAAGCGGTGCTGCAAATACCAGATATCCCGCACCACGCTGCTAAATCGCCGTGGAATGGAACTGATTTTAACCTGGGCTGACATAACGTCTGAAATGGCATTCTGCATGGCAATAGAGGCCGGTTCACCCGCCTGCCGGTATTGCTCCGTTTTGTCCTGCACCGGCTTCCATAACATCGCCGCATATAAAAATGCCGGTGTTATCGGCTTGCCGTCATTAATTCGCTTATCGGTGCTGTGCAGAGAATGAATTAAAAACCGCTCAAAAGTTTCGCTGTTACTTTGCAGAGCCAGCTCAGCCTGAGGAAACAGATGCTGCAGCAACTGATACTTTTGCAACAACTGGAAACTCTGCACGGCTTTACCTGAATGGAACAACTTGAGAATTTCATCATACAGCCGGGCCGGCGGAATATCCCTGAGCAACGCGCCCAGTTCATAAATGGGCTGTTCGGTATCGGGATGAATAGTAAAATCCAGCTTTGCCGCAAACCGTATCGCCCTTAACATACGCACCGGATCTTCACGGTAGCGCGTATCCGGATCACCAATCAGTCGCAGAGTGTGCTGCTTAATATCCACCATGGCATTGGTATAATCAACCACGGAAAAATCAGCAATATCGTAATACAGAGCATTAATGGTGAAATCACGCCGCCAGACATCATCTCCCATGTCGCCGTATACGTTATCCCGCAGAATACGCCCGGAATCATCATGCACACGGTCATCGTCGGGCTGATCCTGGCTCGCTCTAAAGGTAGCCACCTCGATGATTTCGCGACCATAAAACACGTGCGCCAGACGGAAACGGCGACCAATCAGTCGACAATTACCAAACAGCTTTTTGACCTGCTCTGGATGGGCATCGGTAGCGATGTCAAAGTCTTTGGGTACATGATTCAACAGCAGATCGCGCACACCCCCACCCACCAGCAGCGCCCGATAACCCGCACGGTGCAACCGATAAAGCACTTTCAGGGCATTTTCATCAATATTGTCACGAGATATGCAATGATCAGATCGGGGAATAATGGTGGGGCTGGTCATATAGGGCGAATGTCTGGATCTACTGGTATTTTTTCAAGTCATTATTATTGACGAAATAGTACCATAGTCCTCGCAGTAATCCTGAAAAATAGCCTATAAAAAGCTAATTAAATGAATAACATAATATGATACAAACCTTCGCTACCGGCGCCCTCACTCTCATAAAATAGCCTACGTCACTCACATAAAAAAGACGGCCAAATTACCGTCTTTTTTAAACTGCCTGATTATAAGAAGCAACGGATTATAACCACGCTGTTCATGGAGTGCGATATCAAGACCTTCAATCTCATCTTCATTCACTCACAGGCTCGGGGCAAGCCTGCGTATAGACCTGCCATAAACCGGGAATAATTATTTTATTAGATTGCATTTTCAGAATTGCCCATGATTCTGGTTTTATTAATAGCCATTACTCGCATCGGGATTTCATCCACACACTGGCTAAAACCCAGCAACAATCTGATAAGTTTTTGATTTTTATTAATTTATTTGCAACAGATCGATCCAGGCAAAGGCAGAATTGCGGTGTAATCGGGAGATGAAATCACCCGTTATAAAATGCTGGAAAAATCAAACGAGAGGATGAATTAAAAGTGGTAGAGCACGCCCAGGGAAAATAGCGGCATATCGGTTTCGGCATCAACATTGGTAAAAGCGGGCTTAAATGAGTAAAAATCAAAATCCGCTCTAATTTCAAATTGCTCATTTAATCCATAACTTGCGCCTATACCGTAGAAGAAATCGATTCCTGAATCGGTATAGGCCTCGGTGCGCCCGAAATCAACATCATTTAAATCAATCACTGCCTGTGAATAATTAAAATCCCAGTTTGCCAGACCTAATTTGGCACGAAATGCCCACTGGTTGTGTATTGGCCATAATCCAACTAAGGCCACATGGGTAAAATTGATTCCGACCGTTTCATTAACCTGTAAATCCGTTGTTGCCGGATTAACCCCTACCTCTGTTGTTGCCGAATCATCCAGTGGCCGACGATCCGCTTCTGAATCCGATATTTCTGTATAACCAAATTCGAGCGCAATATCTTTACCCAGTTTATAACCGACATAAATTGATCCTGAAATCACAGTTTCATCTACAGCACGATAATCTTTTGCATAATAAATATCAGGCACAGCTGGATTCAGCGTATTATCGATAACCGTAAACGTTGGATCAAGAGCCGCCACGCCAATATTGCCACCCACATAAAACCGGGAAGCCATCGCAGAATTCGCTGACAAAATTAAAAAAAAGGCAAAGATGTTACGAATCATTATGTAAGTTCCTGAGATTTAACTGCTCTCTAGCATGACCAATTTACTAAAACTTAAGCTTACACGACGAAATATATAAATTAAATACTTTGCAGCTATTTGCGAGAAAGATCACACTTTTATTTGCCTGATTTGAATTAACTTAACTTAAGCAATTAAATTAGCAATATCTTTGAATAATAATAAAATTCAGACTATAAACTTATCTG
>JAPHRO010000045.1 GCA_026195895.1 Gammaproteobacteria bacterium | reverse complement strand
GTGAACCGTGCGGTTCAAAGTGCAACAGCATGTGCATTGAAAGCCATCCAGGTTGTTAACCGCGTTGCTGGATCGGAGGGCTAAACAGTGGCAGACGAAATTTTAATGGGTGCATACATCTGTAAAGGTTGTGGCCTGGGCGATCGCCTGGACTGTGGCCAGTTAGAGTCAACTGCAACCCGCGACGGCAAAGCGAAATTTGCTAAATCCCATGACTTCCTGTGTAGCGCCGAAGGCGTTGCCATGATTCAGGCTGATATCGATTCAGGTGAAACTAATCACGTGATCATCGGTGCCTGTTCACGTCGTGCAAAAGTTGAAGCGTTCAATTTTCAGAATGTAACGGTTTCTCGCGCCAATCTGCGTGAAGGTGTTATCTGGGTTCGTCCTGATAATGATGAAGCCAATGAAACCACGCAGGAAATGGCAGACGATTATATTCGTATGGCCTGTGCTGAATCCAAGTACCAGAAATTACCACAACGTAGTGGTGAGCAGGAACTGAATAAAAATATCATGGTTGTCGGTGGTGGTATCACCGGCATGACGGCGGCTATCGAAGCATCGAAAGCGGGTTATCCTGCGTTTATTATTGAGAAATCAGGTGAGCTGGGTGGTGTTATGGGTCAGTTGCATAAACGTGTAGCAACGACTTCACCTTATGCCGAGCCAGAAGATACAACCGTTGCTGATCTGATTGCGGCAGTTGAAGCGGATCCAGATATTACTGTTCATCTGAACTCTAAAGTAACCAAGACTGCAGGTGCGCCAGGTCGTTTCGATGTTGATGTTTCAACTGAAAGTGGCGCAACGACCAACTTGAGTATTGGTGCCATTGTTCAGGCATCCGGCATGAAACAGTTTGATGCCAATATCCTGACAGAATTCGCTTACGACAAGTCTGATAATGTTATTACGCAGCTTGAGCTGGAAGCACTGGCGAAGGAAGCCAATGGTGGTCCGATCAAGCGTAAAGATGGCAAAGAAGTACAAAGCGTTGTATTCGTACAGTGTGCCGGTCAGCGTAGCGATAAAGAAGGTCACCTGCCGTACTGTTCTGGTTTCTGCTGTACAGCCAGTATCAAGCAGGCGATGTACTTCAAGGATGCAAATCCTGATGTAGATACTGTCATTATGTACGACGATCTGCGTACGCCAGGTGCGGGCGGTGAAGATTTTTACCGTTCAGGTCAGAAGAAAGGTATTATCTTTACCAAGTCTTCGGTCAGCACTATTGAAGCGAATGGCGCTGAATTAACCGTTAATTTCAACGATAAAATTCTGAACGAAGAATTGTCTATGCCAGCTGATCTGGTGGTACTGGCAACGGGGCAGGTGGCAAACTCTGGTCCTGATCCATATGCGATCCCAATGGAAGTTGATGAAGACGATGCAGAAGCAGTAGCTGCTGCCGCTGATGCGCATGAAGTAGCTATCAATGTGGAGTCAATTCTGAACCTGGACTATCGTCAGGGTACAGACCTGCCGCATCTGAAACACGGTTTCACTGATTCGCACTTTATTTGTTTCCCATATGAAACGCGTCGTACCGGTATTTATTCTGCCGGCCCTGTACGTCGTCCAATGGATAGCCAGCAGGCTGCGATTGATGCAACTGGTGCGGCGATGAAAGCTATTCTGGAAGTGGAAAGTGCAGCGAAAGGTGCTGCAGCGCATCCGCGTTCAGGAGACCTGAGCTTCCCAACTTTCCGTATTGAAGGTTGTACCCAGTGTAAACGTTGTACTGTTGAATGTCCTTTTGGTGCCATCAACGAAGACGAAAAAGGCTATCCACAATACAACGAATCACGCTGTCGCCGTTGTGGTACCTGTATGGGTGCCTGTCCGGTACGTGTTATCTCCTTCGAGAACTACTCGGTGGATTCAGTCGGTCAGCAGATCAAGAATGTTGATATGCCGGATGAATTCGACGAAAAACCACGTATTCTGGTACTGGCCTGTGAAAATGATGCCTATCCTGCACTGGATATGGCGGCACAGAACAAGCTGGAATACAGCGCTTTTGCTCGTATCGTTCCAGTACGCTGCCTGGGTTCTGTCAATACCATCTGGTTAACAGATGCGCTGAACTCGGGTTACGATGGCATCATTCTGATGGGTTGTCAGAAGGGTGATGATTATCAGTGTCACTTTGTGAAAGGTTCTGAAATTGCACACGTCCGTATGAGCAAAATTGCAGATACCCTGCAAACACTGAATCTTGAAGAAGAGCGTGTAGCCACTTATGAAGTAGCTATCACAGACGTTGAACGTACAACTCAACTGATCAACGATATGGCAGAGACCGTAGAGAAGATCGGCATGAGTCCATTCAAGTTCTAAGGGGGAGTGACTAATGAGTGATATCAATAACCAGATGGTTGAAAAATATCGCAACGACTTCCTTAAAGAAGTTGAAGCAAATGTAGAAGAAGGCGACTGGGTAAAAATGTGCATGCAGTGTGGCGTATGTGCCGGCTCTTGCCCGATGGGTCCTTACTGGGATCACCCGCCGCAGGAAATCTTCATGATGATTCGCGCGGGTAAGCGTGAAGAAGTACTGTCATC
>JAPHRO010000017.1 GCA_026195895.1 Gammaproteobacteria bacterium | reverse complement strand
TTTCAGAAAATGACCCAATGGTTATATTAAATACAGGGGATGAAAGAGCTGCTTCCAATGCTTCTATAATTTTTTCACATCTAGCTCTCAGCTTACTGGCGTTGTGGGCTTTATTCTCTTCGATCTGCTTTAATGTTGGCATATGAAGAAAAGATCCAAGTGCATCATAATGGTCTTTAATGGATTTAAAGTTAAAGACATTTTCAGTACCAAGATATGTAGTTTCCTCGGCGGGTACGCCAGGTGTTTTCTCCAGCCCAATTCCTATACCTGAATTTTTATCTGTATCTGGATCAATATCTAGCAAAAGCTGCATTAATTTTCTGGGCTGCCAGGTTTTGTATTCAGCAGGTGGGATTTCTTCTTTGTAGGCCTGTGCTCGGTCATACGTTATAGCTTCAATTGCCATGCGTAATTCAAGCGCTGTGTAATATAGGTGATTGTCATTCTCTTTGTTAACTTCATTTTTAGCTCTTAACAATGACTCCCGTGCCTTATGCCTGAAATTAACTTTCATGATATCTATAAATTATCCTTGAACAGCCGTATCAATTTGTATTAAGCAACGTACGATATCTGCCACTACAGCCTGATCAAATTCTTCTCTATCGTTTTCTTCGTGTGTACCCTTATTAAGATATAACCAGTGAGTGTGCTGCCCATTAGGACCAAGCAAACTATCAAATGCATTAACAATATCTTCCTTATTAGGGATATCGTATCTATCCTTATTAACTTCAGATTTAAGCTTTTCTGCTAGCAGCCTTAAATCTACAGGAGCATCTGGATTTCTTTTGCCTACACTTACAAGTCCACCACCATTTCTGACAAAGTGCCACCACACTTTAGTACAAAGGTCCTCTAAAGCACGGCGAGCAGACATTAATGCATCTCTATAGTCACCTTGCTCATAGAGATCATTCGCTGCGAGTACATAGTTTTTTGGCCTTGTTAGTGAATTTACTTGTATATGTTCTTCTTCATACTGAGGTTTGAATATGTATGACACGGAGGACTGTGCTGCTATGCGACCAATGAGCTGATGAGTGTCCTTGAAGAATTCATTACCATGAATCGCAAGTATTATTTGCTTTTCTTGGAAATACGGTTCCTGAAAAAGAGTCTGTCGTATAGCATTTCTGTGTTCATCATCGATCGCGTTTACAGGATCATCGAATATCAAGATAGGACAATTTTCCCTGAGATTCTTAGCCATTAATATCGCTAGGCCAATACAGCGTATATGACCTTCACTCAGTATATGTAAGGCGTCAAAATATTTTTCTGGATCTATCTGAAACGATATTTTTATGCGTTGACCTTGAGCAAGTGGAAGTTTAATTCCTGCTAGTAAGTCTTTTGGAGCATCATTACGATTAAATGCATTATAGAGCTCGACAACTGTATCACCAAGATCTGCAATAAGCTGTCCTGGCAATGAATTACTATATTGTTCAAGTCGAGTAACAAACTGCGAGTACCCTGTTGCGATCTCATTATTAATTTTGACGATAGCCTTTTCTGGTTCCACAGAAGCAATCAAATCTTTGTTGACGTTATCAAAGTTAGCGATAATTTGATTAGACGTTTGAATTCCTTCTTCTAAAGATTTACGGCGTGTTTGAAGGATAGTTGCTTGCCTTTCTAATTCTCTTACAAATTTTAAACGTTCTGTTTTTTGGGTGCGTCGCTGTTGAGCTTGATCAACCGCCACATCCATTTGTTCGAGCTGTTGAGCTTGTGTGAGTAAATGTTGCCATGCTGTAAAACCATCATCGCCTGCATTAAAAAGCGTTTGCCACCATGCCTGGTTAATACCTATTTCTTGTTCAACTGTGAATATACGCAAAGGATTCGGTGCTTCTTCAGTGCCTAGCATAGTAGTTACGGACTGAATTGTTTGATGAATTAGTTTAAGTACATTTGTAATATTGGTTTGTATTTGATCGCGCTCTTGTTGAAGCTGAGCAAGGTGAGCCAACTTCGCAAGTTCTTGAGGTGCTAATAAAAATGGATTTGATGCTACTTGTTCAATAGGAGTCTTGCATGCTGGGCATTCATCTTGATTTACAGCCCCAAGCGCAGTAACTGCTTCATATAGCTGCTTAAAAGATAGGTTTTCACTTGCTGCTGCTAGTGCCTGATCTTTTTCAGCAAGAGTTCGTTGATAGCTGGTGATGGATTGTTGCTGTGCTTGCAAAACAGCAACAGTGATCCCGGTTTTTGTGGGCAGAGGTTGTTGAACCTCAGCCTCTAATGTTGCGATTTCAGCAGGAGCATCTGTATTACCCAATGCGGCCACTAATTGTGTAATAGTCATACCTTGGCTGTACTGATTTGCCAAAGTTGTTTCCTGCTGAGCAAGATCGGCTAATACTTCAGTATTATCTTTAATTATCTGATTAGAACCAGCCAATGCCTGTTGCTTTTGTCTTAACTCATGGGCTTTGGCACCATAAAGATCAATATATCGTTCATCAATTTCTGAAGTGAAATTTCGTACAAACTCATTAAAGCCATCTAATCCGAATAAAGTAGAAATTAGTTCAGTTTGTCTGGCTGGTAGCTGTGCAGCAATACGTGAAAAATTATCAATTCGATTTTTTTCAACAAAACAAAAACGATACAGAGCTTCATTAGAAACAATAGGTAGTATTTCACCATCTCCATCAATAGCTTCAATCGTTGGAGATACAAATTGTCCAACATGAGCATTTGTTAAGTAGTCTTGTGGACGAAAACGTTTACTTTCCGCTTCGGCAACATTACCCAACAGACCATACTCTAGTGCCTCACAAAAGCTGGACTTTCCTGTACCGTTTGGACCATAAATCAGAACTAATGAGCTATCAAGATCGAAATCTTCTTGTCTAGCGAAACCTCGAAAAGGACCAACATGTAATGATTTTAAACGGTTAATTGTGGTTGTGTTCTCATCTGCTTCATTAGCTTCAGCAGTAATATCTTTTGCTAGAGTTGGCCATTGGCCTTGCGCAAGTCTTACTATTCTTCTAACTCTTTGGCCTTGATGAGTAGTTAATGGTTGGATTGTATTAAGGTGCTCAAGAATCAGATTGCCTATCTTACGCACGCCTTCTGGAGTATTGTCCGCTTTCAAGGTTTGCATAAAACGCAAATATTCATTCCTGATCATATTGTCATTCCTTTGATTATTTCACCGTTACTTGGCCATTCATAAGAAGAGGTAAGAGCCAATCACGTAATCTTACTAGCTCCTGATTCTCGGATACTTTCTGGTATATCGCTTTGTGTATTGGACGAATTTTATTATTGAAGTTATCAAAGACATGATCGTCAGGTATTATTATTGGAATGCTACGTAATACACCAAGTGTAACGTATGGTTGCGATGTGCCTGTAGATAGGTTTTGTTTCAAGAATGCCTTACCAAATGCCGAGGTCACGGATGAATAAATATAGTCCGCCCATTCAGGTGACTGTGACGTCTTGAAAAGACCAATATTTTTTATAGCAAAAGGTGTTGTGATTTTCATCACCCAATGAGATAAACCAACTGTGCCTATCATAGATAAAAGGAAGTCGCCTTCATCAACTTTGCTCCTTCTATTAACAGCCTCATAGTCTTGGATGGAGATTAGGTAAGCATCAGAGAAGTCAATACCTGAGTCCTTAAGATGTTTTGATGTAATTAAATACTCACCTTTATCAACAGGTTTAGGAGAGTCATGGGTGCCATCTTTGACTTCAATCAATTCATCAACGGTTTTCCAACTCCAGCCTTCTGGGATTTCACGCTTTATTGATTCATCAAAAAACAACTTACCACCCGAATGTTTATATGGCGCACCATTTTCGTCTGGGAAATCGAACTGCACAAACCAGTAATCGTATACTATTCTTGCCAAAGCCTCTAGCTCAGAAATAATACGGCTATTGAGTGAAATTTTTTGATCTAGCACTGATAAAACATCTACAATTTTTGTTTGCTCGTGTTGTTCAATATCAGGTATTAAAAATTCCAATATATGGTCTTTATCGCCCCGTGGCATTTTTGTGCCTTTAGAGCCTTTCATTACATGCGAAAAGAAATCATCACGAAATAATGAGTAAAATAAGAATTTT
>JAPHRO010000012.1 GCA_026195895.1 Gammaproteobacteria bacterium | reverse complement strand
GGTGAGTTAATTGTACTGGTTGGTAATGGTGTGGCTCCCCAGCGTGATCAGAAAACTATTCAAACCTGGTCGAGTGCACTGGCGTTAAATATCAAAATTGCCATTCCAGATTACCCAGTGCCACCACAGATGATCAATCCGGTACGAGCGGTTGTGGGTGGCAAGTACTATAATCTGGAAACCGTATCGAACATCGATGGTATGGCACGCGCATCACTTGCTGAAGATATGCCAGTGATTACAACCCGGGCTATTGCTCGTGCAGTAGCGAAAAAGACATCGGAGAAAGAAGCCGGCGATCGCGGTGGCATATTCGGCCAGTTGGCGATGATGGTGGTAAATCAGGCTACTGAAATTGCAGATACACGTTGCTGGAATACCTTGCCACAGGAGTTCCAGATGACGCGTATTTTTCTTCCACAGGGTTCACATAACGTAAAACTGGAAGTATTAGGTGCCGGTGGTGCTGTTATTGATACGATTCAGGTGCCGGTTAAAATCAAAGCGGGTGGTAAAACAGTTATCAGTGAACGATGGACATCGCCAAGAACGGTTAAATCGCAGATGATCACGAGCAATCCAAAACAGTCCTGATCATATATCGGGCACTGCCGGTCAGTGCAGTGCCCGGTTTAAGCAGTCTCATAATGGAATATTTAAAGAATGACTATGAGAAAAAGTAATTCAATATTTGTTGCAGGCCTGATTACAGTCCTGCTTTCTATTTTTCAGATAGCCTGTGCTGGCGCACCAAAAATATCATCTGGTCCAAAGCCGGACTGGGTCGATGGCGACGCAGGTTTTTATCCGAATAGTAAATACATGACCGCAACGGGTTCTGCATCCAATGCAGAGCGAGCCAAAGATCGTGCGCTGGCTAACTTATCCAAGATTTTTGAGACACATATTCGTGAGAACTCAACCACCAAATCGGATACCCGTGTTCATATTGAAAATGGTAAAGAAAACTACACCAAAGATCATCATCTGGCACAGCAGATTTCGGTCCGTACTGACAAGGTCATTCAGGGCGCCCGCATCGCTGAAACCTGGCAGGATAAAACGGTATTTGTTTATCATTCACTGGCGGTGCTTGATCGGCAGCAGGCGGGCAATAACATCCGCCAGGAAATGAATCGTATCGATGAGGAAACTAAAATCGAATTAGAGCGGAGCCAGACTCAATCAGATCCATTATTATCCATGGCAGCCCTGGATAAGGCACTGGGTTTGCAGAAACAAAGAGAAGTCTTCCAGAAGACGTTAAAAGTTATTGACCTGAGTGGTCGGGGTCGTCCATCTCCGTGGAACATGGCTGATTTGCGCGGCCAACTGGAAAGCAAATTACAAAGCCTGCATTTTACTGCAGCAGTCGATAATGATCCTATCGGTCGGCTTGATCAGGCACTGCGATCGGCGATGGGCAATGCCGGTTTTCCAGCGACTAATAATTCAGCGAACTTTACCCTGGTCGCCAGTCTGGATGTGCAGGATCTAGGTATGCGTCAGGGGTGGTACTGGCTGCGTGGTAAACTCAGTATTAAATTGCTGGAACCGGGGGGTAAAGTTCGCGGTAGAAAACAATGGCCGTTAAAAGTCTCTGCTTTACAACGTAATGATTCGGAAAGTCGTTTAATGACCCAGGTATCTAAAACGTTAAATCAGCAACTTAAGGATGCTATTATTGCGTTTTCAACCGGTGTAAATTAATTTCAGCCTTAGAATTTAAATCTATCAGGCGTTTAAATCATCCCCGCTAGCCGGGGATGATTTTGTTATAGGCTTCCAGTTATGACAACTATATATGATTCTATCCGTCCCATAGTCTGGCGAAACAATAAATTATATTTGCTGGATCAACGTATCCTGCCGAAGGAATATACTGAAATTGAGCTGTTAAATGCACAACAGGTTGCCGAAGCAATTCGGGATATGGTAGTGAGGGGTGCGCCGGCAATTGGTATTACCGCCGCTTATGGCGTCGTGCTGGCCGCAGCGATTCGCCATGCAGAAGATCCGGCCAACTGGAAGCAGTTGATTCAGCAGGATATAAAAGTATTGGCAGCATCCAGGCCTACCGCAGTAAATTTATTCTGGGCGCTGGAACATATGCAACAAAAAATTGATGCTATCGATGGCAATCCTTTTGAAATACTTAAGACCGCAGCCGATAAAATTCTTCAGGATGATATTGACGCCAATATAAAAATGGGACGGCTGGGTGCACAACTAATTGCTCCGGGTAGTAAAGCTGTTTTAACCCATTGTAATGCCGGTGCGCTGGCAACCGGAGGTTATGGAACAGCTTTAGGTGTTATACGCAGTGCTTTTAGTGATCAACGTATCGAGCATGTTTACGCAGATGAAACACGGCCCTGGTTGCAGGGCGCACGTCTAACTGCCTGGGAAATGGTGCAGGATAAAATACCGGTAACCCTGCTGGCTGAAGGTGCGGCCGCCAGTTTGATGAAGCAGGACAAAGTAAGCTGGGTGATTGTTGGTTCAGACCGGATAGCGTCCAATGGTGACGTGGCGAATAAAATTGGTACTTACGCACTGGCGGTGCTTGCGCGCCATCATGGGGTGAAGTTTATGGTCGCCGCTCCTACTACTACCGTCGATATGCAGATTGCGCATGGTGATGCTATCCCGATTGAGCAGCGATCTCAGGATGAGGTTTTAAGCTGTGGTAATACACGGGTTGCGGCCGATGGTGCTGCTGCCTGGAATCCTGCGTTTGATGTGACCCCGGCAGCGCTGGTCGATGTTATCGTCACTGAAAAAGGCGTAGTTGAAAATCCTACGACAGAAAAAATTGCAGCCATGATGAACGCCTGATGAAAAATGCTTGCTGATTTAATTGATCTGTCCAGTTTTGAAATATTATTTGCCGTTATAGTTGTATTTATCGCTTATGCGTTGAAAGGGCTGTCTGGATTTGGTTCAGGCTTAATTGCCATACCGCTGCTGGCTTTTTTGTTTCCATTAAAATTTATTGTTCCGGTACTGGGCCTGCTCAGTTATAGCGGTACTATCATCCAGAGTGTCAGTTTGCGTAAGCAGGCCGCCTGGCAAGAGCTGTTGCCCTTGCTGCCATTTTCACTCATTGGAATAATTATAGCCTTATGGTTACTGGTCAATGTTGATGCTGACAAACTGACGCTTTTCCTGGGTGTGTTTGTGGTCGTCTATTCAATTTACTCGCTATTGCCTATTGCTGAATTACAGGGCAGTCGTTACTGGTCAATAGTCGCCGGGGCTTTCGGTGGTTTTATTGGTGCGCTGTTTGGTACCGGCGGCCCTTTTTATGTGATTTATCTTAAGCTCCGGCGGTTGGATAAAGGTCAATTTCGAGCAACCATTGCTATGATATTCTTAATCGACGGCGGTTTTCGAGTGATTGGTTATGCGGGTACCGGCTTATATACACAGCAGGTATTGCTGGTGGTGGTTATTTTGTTGCCAGTGTTGTTGCTCGGCCTGTATGCGGGACATCATCTACACGTGAAAATTAATCAGCAAAATTTTAATAAAGTAATCAACGCTTTACTGTTGTGTAGTGGTGCTGTGTTGATAGTTAAATCGCTATGACTTTTTATCTGTTACTCAAATATCTACATATTGTCTGTGCAGTAGTTTCTATTTCAGGTTTTTTATTGAGAGGGCTTTGGCTCATTCAGCAATCGCCAATGTTACAGAAACACTGGGTTAAAAAACTACCGCATAAAATTGATGCCCTGTTGCTGTTTTCGGCATTAGCAATGGTGTATTTGTCGGAACAGTATCCATTTGTTTTAGACTGGTTAACGGTCAAGGTGCTGATGCTGATTGTTTATATACTGCTGGGAATGGTTGCGCTGCGCTGGGGTAAAACGCGAAGCATCAGGATTACCGCCTGGTTTCTAGCGGTGCTGTGCTTTTTCTTTATTGTTTCGGTTGCGCTAACGCGTCAGCCTCTGGGTTATCTGGCCGGATAAGATCGATATATTGATTCATATTAAGGTTATATCCGCCAATATCTGGCATAAACTCAATCCATGAATAGTCAAGTGCTTAAACAAAACCCTGTATTGCCTGCGGCTTTACGTCTGCCGTTCAAGTTTACTCCTGCTGGATTACATAGTCGATTTTTCGTGACCAGCCTTAATCGCCTGTTTAAACAGGAACTGGCGGAAGACGAGCTGGATTTTATGGAAAACAAGGTCATTGCCCTGCAGGTGAAAGATGCCGGACTCAATCTGCGTTTTACCCTGCAACAACAGAAAATAAAGGCCTGCCATCCCAAATGTGGTGCAGACCTGACCATGGAAGGCACGGTGTATGATTTCCTGTTACTGGCGAGCCGCAGAGAAGATCCCGATACTTTATTTTTTAATCGCCGTTTAAAACTCAGTGGTGATACTGAACTGGGTCTTTATGTCAAAAATTTTCTTGATGCGATTGATCTAACCGAGCGATGGAAATATCTGCATTTGCTGAGTGATAAAGCCAGTCGACTTGCAGAAAAACTGGGCTAAATGCTGAGGCAATCCATTGCCTGTTATCTGTTTATCTTTTGTCGATTGGAACGTAATTACGTTCCCTTGCACCTGTGTATAGTTGCCGAGGTCTGCTGATCCGTTGCTGCGGGTCGGCAATCATTTCACTCCAGTGAGCCACCCAGCCAACGGTTCTGGCAATAGCAAACATCACGGTAAACATATCGGTTGGAATATTCAATGCGCGATAAATAATGCCGGAATAGAAATCAACATTCGGATAAAGTTTGCGTTGAATAAAGTATTCGTCTTTTAATGCCACTTCTTCCAGTTTTAATGCCAGTTCAAACATTGGGTTATTACCGTCGGCCAGTTTGTCCAGCACTTCGTGACACATTTTGCGAATAATGGTCGCCCTGGGATCGAAATTTCGATACACGCGATGACCAAATCCCATTAGCCTGAAGGGATCGTTTTTGTCTTTTGCCCTGGCGATGTATTTGTCGATATTTGAAACGTCACCGATTTCTTCCAGCATGGTAAGCACGGCTTCATTGGCACCACCGTGTGCCGGTCCCCAGAGCGAGGCAATGCCGGAGGCTATGCAGGCAAAGGGATTGGCACCGGAGCTACCGGCTAAGCGTACTGTCGATGTGCTGGCATTCTGTTCATGATCCGCGTGTAGTATAAACAGTAGATTTAGTGCATCAATCGCTATCTGGTCTGGTACATAGGGTTCACAGGGCGTTGAAAACATCATGTGCAGGAAATTGCCGCAATAGTCCAGATTGTTCTGGGGATACATAATGGGTTCGGATGCACTGTGTTTGTAACAGGCGGCGGCAATTGTCGGCATCTTGGCGATCATCCGGTGAGCGGAAATTTCGCGGTGGCGAGGGTCGTGAATATCCAGTGAGTCATGATAGAAAGATGATAACGATCCGACCACGCCAATCATGACCGACATGGGATGTGCATTATAGTGAAAACCATCGAATAAATTTCGCATGGTTTCCTTGATCATGGTGTGGTGAACGATGATTTCTTCGAATGCCGACAGTTCCTCGGTGCTGGGTAGTTCACCGTGGATCAGCAAGTAGGCGACTTCCAGGAAATTACTTTTCTCGGCTAACTGTTCAATCGGGTAACCACGGTAGCGGAGTATGCCATGGTCGCCATCAATGTAGGTAATGGCGCTTTCACAACTGGCAGTAGATACAAAGCCCGGGTCAAATGCGAGTATGCCTTTTTCTTTGTAAAGTGCTGATATTTCAAGGGCTGCTGGCCCGGCAGTCGCTTCTCGCAGGTTCAAATCGATCGAGTCACCAGTGGTTTTATTGGTCAAGGTGAATATGTCGGCCATCCGGGAATCCTTTTAATTTTTTCGAATTAAAGAATTATAGTTCAGAGTCTGCCTGCTTGTCTTAAATGCCTAATGGGATTAAAAAATTCAGGAACTAACACGACTGGTCGTGGATTTAATGCCCGCATCACCGTGCCAGTAGCCATTGCACACACCATGCGGCAGGAATGCGTTCAGCGCTTCTTGCGTGACTTCTGTGGGTAACTCAGATGTTATCGCCTGGTGGAAAATATTAATGATTTTATCCATGTGAGTTGATTGCGGACTTAACCGAATAATATCGATTTCAAGTTTTTTTAGTGAATCGATTTCGGGTAATAAATTATAAGTTTGTGCCGACTGGGTTTGAATACCATTGAGGTTAAGAAATTTCTGTTCTTCCTGCGTTTTGAGCAGCAGACCATCGGGATAATCAATACAGCGATACTGGCAGTCGTCTTTTTGCAGGTTATGCGCACGCGCAGTGTAACAACGGGCAGAATAGGCGAGAGGTAATCGGCCAAAGGCGAATACTTCAGTTTCTACATTATCAGGTTTTAGCCGGTGTAAATCTTTGAGTGTCTCGTAGCCAAGTTCTACCGGTAATACCCAGCGCTTTAAACCCAGTTTGGCCAGCAGTTCAATACTGTGCTGGTTGTAAATATTAACACTGTGACCAGTAATGAATGGTTTTCCTTCCAGCAGGCTGACCGCGCCCATGTCATTGGCTTCAACTAAAAATTGCTCGTTTTCACAAATACGTTTTAAGGTTTTTATATCCGATTCGGCTTCGGACAAGGCCAGCGTGGATAACACAACTTCCTTACCGGCGGCCTGCAGTTTTTCAGCTAAATCGAGCCAGTCCTGGGTGCGCATTTGTTTGCGCTTGGAACATACCGTTTCACCGAGATAAACAATATCGACAGGAGATTCTGCTATTTGCTGATAAAAATCCAGCACCTGTTCTTTAGGCCAGTAATAAAGATTTGGGCCGAGTGATAATTTCATAATTAACCTGTAAAAAATATGCTCGAGTTTTATTGCCAGGGTCTGTGGTATGCGCCCAGGGTTGTTTGTGCGCCTTCAGACACTTTATCCAGTTCTTTCATCCAGTCATTTTTTGCGGCGTATTGTTCGATATTGCCTGTGCAACTATCAATCGCTTCACGCCAGATGCGAGTCACCTGTGCTACATAAGTTGGACTGCGTTGACGGCCTTCAATTTTGATAGCCTGTACACCGGCCTGCATTAAATCGGGTAGCATTTCCAGAGTATTTAAACTGGTTGGCTCTTCGATGGCGTGATAGGTGTTACCCGAAACATTAAAGCGGCCTTTGCAAATGGTCGGGTAACCCGCTTTTTCTTCGGCGTTATAACTATCGACTAGCAAGCCACTTAAACGGGTTTCCATGCCACCGTCCGATTTATCGACCCATTCCACGGCTTTGGCAGGGGAGCAGGCACCAAAGGTGTTGGGTGAATCGCCGGTAACATAGGAAGATAATATACAGCGACCTTCTACCATGACGCATAAACTGCCAAAGCCAAAAACTTCGATGCCGACGTCAGTATTTTTTATCACCTGTTCGACCTGTTTCATTGACAGCACACGGGGAAGCACTACGCGTTTTATACCAAAATGGCGTTTATAAAATTCGATGGCCTCGTAACTGGTGGCCGAACCCTGTACAGATAAATGAAGATTCATCTCAGGCCATTTATTTCTGGCGTATTCCATAACACCCAGGTCGGCGATAATCATACTATCTATACCCAGTTCGCCGGCATGATCAACGGCCTTTTGCCAGCGAGACCAGCCACTGGGTTGTGGGTAAGTATTTAGCGCAAGAAAAACTTTGGTGTTTTTATTGTGCGCATATTCGATACCCTGTTGAATTTTTTTATCGTCAAAGTTAAGGCCAGCAAAATGACGCGCATTGGTATCATCTTTAAAACCGATGTAAACCGCATTCGCGCCATTATCGACAGCGGCTTTTAATGAGGGTAAATTGCCCGCGGGGCATACCAGTTCCATATTAATTTACAACCTGTTGTTGGAAAGTTTGATCAGAGAAATGAGCTTCAAGACGACCTTGATAACTGTTGCGATTTTTTAATTCATTTTCAATGCCATTCAACACGGCCCATTTTTTTGCACACCATTCAGGTGCCAGTAATATTTCTTTCTGCGCCGTGCCGGTTACGCGATGATAAATAATATCCGCGGGTGTGCGTTCAATCAGGTCCGCTGCAATTTTGATATATTCGTTCATGGTTAAAGGAGTGTAATCGCCCTGTTTCCATTGGCGAGCCAGTTGCGTGCCCTTAACAATATGCAAAGGATGTAGTTTTAGACCATCTGTGCCCAGGTCTAAAATTTTATCGAGTGAGTGATGCATGTTTTCAAATGTTTCATCGGGCAGGCCCAATATCAAATGCGTGCATACGGGCAGCTTGCGTAGCTGTGAGGCTTGAATGGCTTTTGCATATTCAGCAAAGCCGTGTCCCCGGTTAACTTTTTTTAAGGTGTCGTCATGTGCTGATTGCAGGCCAAGCTCAAGCCAGACCTCATGACCCTGATCGCGATAGCGGCAGAGTAAATCCAGCACTTTATCCGGAACGCAGTCGGGTCGAGTGCCTATGGATAAGCCAATAATGTCTTTTTCTGCGAGTGCCTGTTCATATTGTTCGGCCAGGTGATCCACTTTGGCATAGGTATTGGTGTAGGCCTGAAAATAGGCCAGATAACGTTTGGCGCCGGTACGTTTTGGGATAACTTTTCTGCCAGCATCAAGCTGGTCCGGGATACTGATCGGTTGTTGTTCGTTCGGGCTAAATGAGCTGTTATTGCAAAAAGTGCAGCCACCGATGCCTTTACTGCCGTCTCGATTGGGGCAGGTGAAGCCGGCATTGATGGCGATTTTATGCACTCGTTCACCATGCTTGCGAAGCATGTGCTGACCAAATGTATTGACGTATTCAGAGAGTGACATAGGTTTAACAGGGGATTTAGATTACCGGTCGGTAAACTTGACACGATATGGCGCTTAATGTGATGACCTAGATCAAATGCCGTCAGTTAATACATCATGTGCAGCAGCAGTCATCGGCATAAAGACAGCTAGTTTGAATAGACAGTAATCTGATAGTGTTTATCGACAGGTTGGACTGAATCGATTGCGGCCGCTGCAGACAGCATTGGCGCTAGTGTCTGGTACAGGCTCGATAGCTGGTGGCGGCTGTATTTGTTTTGCTGCTTCAGCTGCCTGACGCTTTTGTTCGGTAAGCTGGCGTTTTTGTTGTTCCAGCAGGCGTTGTTTTCTTATTGCTTGCTGTTTAGCCTGTTGTGCTTTTCTGGCATCAAGTTGTTGACGTTTTTTTATTGCTGCCAGGCGTTTCTGACGTTCTTTATTTTCCTGTTCGAGTTTTTGTTTTGCCTGCTGCTGTTTTTTCAGTGCCAGTTCCTGTTCCTGATATTGCTGCTGCAGGTCATGTAGTTCTTTTTCAATGCGTGTTATTTCTGCATCCGAGCCCGGGATGTTGCCTGCTGCGGCTTTGCGTAAAATAGCCGCAGCTTTTGTCAGGCTTTTCTGGACGCCAATACCTTCTGAATACATCTGGCCTAACAGGAACAGGGATTCACCATCATTGAATTCGGCTTCCCGTTTGAGTTCTGTCAGCCACTCATTGTGGTGTTTTTTGAAGCCGTTCTGTTTTATATCCAGATAGGTCAGGCGGTTACGCGCGGGCTTGTAGTTCTGGTATGAGGCTCTGCCATACCAGATTCTGGCCGTCTGCAAATTTTGCTCCACGCCTGATCCGCTTTCATACATCATGGCTAACTTGTACTGTGATTCTGCATAACCTTTTTCGGCCATTTTTTTCTGAAAACGGAATACGCTGGCGGAGCTGTCGTAGTCAGCGGCCATGGAGAAGACGGGCAGGAGCAGGAGAGCCAGCGACAGCAGGCCAAGAATGATATTTTTTTCATTTCTAAGAGACATTATCCAGATATCCTGACTATTAAGGCTAACCGCCATAACGTCCGTGACAAAAAAGAATATATAATGTTATTAACTGAAAAATCAGCAATTTATTAGATTCTATTATTCGCTGCATCGCGGTGTATTTCAATCACCTGTTCGGAGTAAATGCAGGTCTATTGATTTATCTTTATTAGCCCATATATATTGTCAAATGATAGAATTTGTATGATCAATGGAATCGCAGATCAGGCGAGTTGCCGTTGTTAACACTACTGAAAAAATAACCATTTATTGGGCCGCTCAAGTCGCTGATAAATGGCCGGAAATAACAAAAAGCATGAACTACACTAGATATGTGAGTAGAGGTTATTCATGAGTGATCAGCAGTCCGATTGGGATCATGAAGGTGAATTGGCTGTCGAGCCGGCTAAGCCAAAGCTCAAGCCACCCAAAAAGTACAAGGTTGTACTGTTGAATGATGATTACACGCCAATGGAATTTGTTGTGCAAATACTGGCAAAATTTTTTGGTATGAACCAGGAAAAAGCAACGAAAATTATGCTAGTGGTCCATACAAAAGGTAAGGCTGTTTGCGGCGAGTACAGCTATCAAATAGCAGAAACCAAAGTTGAACAGGTAAATGACTACTCTCGGCAACATCAGCACCCGCTGATGTGCACCATGGAGGAGGTTTAGAGCTGTTTTGTAAACCGACCTGGGATAACTCGGGTCGAAACTTGATGAGGCGATGTCATGCTAAGTAAGGAGCTTGAAGCTTCACTAAATGTCGCATTTAATGAAGCCAGAAGCAAAAGACACGAGTACATCACAGTAGAGCATTTATTGCTGGCGCTGCTGGATAATTCCAGTGCCAATTCAGTGCTCAGAGCTTGTGGTGCCGATCTATTACGCCTCAAAAATGAACTTGCGGAATATCTGGATGAGAATACCCCGATATTTCACGATGAAGCCGATGGCGAGGTTCAGCCGACCCTGGGTTTTCAGCGAGTTTTACAGCGGGCTGTATTCCATGTTCAGTCATCCGGTAAGAAAGAAGTCACTGGGGCCAATGTGCTGGTTGCCATTTATGGTGAGCAGGAATCCCAGGCCGTCTATTTATTGCATCAGATGGATGTAAGCCGTCTGGATATTGTCAACTATGTGTCTCATGGCATTTCCAAGGTTTCTGACGAAAATGAAGACAGCGATGTCGAAAATATCGAAGAATCTGCTGCTGAAGGCGAAAAGCAGCCACTGGAGAATTTTGCCACTAACCTGAATATGCGGGCGCTACAGAATAAAATTGATCCGCTTATCGGTCGTGATTCGGAAATCGAGCGCACCATTCAGATACTGTGCCGCCGTCGTAAAAATAATCCATTGCTGGTGGGTGAGGCAGGCGTTGGTAAAACGGCTATTGCAGAAGGTCTGGCAAAACGCATCGTGGATGATGAAGTGCCGGAAGTGCTAGCGGGCAGCACGATTTATTCACTGGATCTGGGCGCGCTGGTTGCGGGAACCAAGTATCGGGGTGATTTTGAGAAACGGCTTAAAGGCGTGCTCAAGCAATTACAGAATGATCCCGGGGCGATCCTGTTTATTGATGAAATCCATACCATCATTGGTGCCGGCTCCGCCTCCGGAGGCGTGATGGATGCTTCGAATCTGATCAAGCCTTTACTGGCTTCCGGTGAGCTTAAATGTATTGGCTCAACGACTTACCAGGAATTCCGTGGCATTTTCGAGAAAGATCGAGCATTGACCCGGCGTTTCCAGAAAGTCGATATCGAGGAACCCAGCGTTTCCGATACGGTTGAAATTCTTAAGGGTCTGAAAGGTTATTACGAAGATCATCATAATGTGAAATACAGTCAGAATGCACTGAAATCAGCGGCTGAACTGGCTGATCGTTATATTATGGATCGCTTCCTGCCAGATAAAGCCATTGACGTCATCGATGAGGCGGGGGCGAATCGTCGCATGACCAATGCCGATGGCAAACAGAAAAATATCAATGTACATGATATCGAAAATATCGTGGCCAAGATTGCCCGTATACCGGCGAAAACCGTATCCTCTTCCGATGTGGATTTACTGAAGAATCTGGATCGCAATCTGAAACTGGTGGTGTTTGGTCAGGATCAGGCCATTGATACCATGTCGGATGCAATCAAGATGGCCCGTTCCGGTCTGGGATCGCAAGAAAAGCCAGTCGGTTCATTTCTGTTTGCTGGCCCCACCGGTGTCGGTAAAACCGAAGTGACCAAGCAGTTGGCCAAGGTTATGGGTATCGAGTTGCTGCGTTTTGATATGTCCGAGTATATGGAGCGGCATACCGTATCACGCCTGATCGGTGCACCGCCGGGTTATGTGGGCTTTGATCAGGGTGGTTTGTTGACCGACGCGGTGACCAAGCATCCGCATGCGGTGTTATTGATGGATGAAATCGAAAAGGCGCATCCAGATGTCTTTAACCTGCTATTGCAGGTGATGGATCACGGTACCTTAACTGATACCAATGGCCGCAAGACCGATTTCAGAAATGTCATTATCATCATGACCACCAATGCCGGTGCGCAACTGATGAGTCGTCGTTCCATGGGCTTTACCGAGCAGGACAACGAAACCGATGGCATGGAAGAAATCAAGCGCATGTTTACGCCGGAATTCCGTAATCGGCTGGATGGCATTATTCAGTTCAAGGCGCTGGATGAGCGGACTATCACTAATGTGGTGGACAAATTCATCATTGAACTGGAGCACCAACTGGATGAAAAACGTGTATCGATGATTGTCGATGACAAGGCCAGAGCCTGGTTGGCTCGTAAAGGTTATGATCCCAAGATGGGGGCAAGACCGATGGCGCGCGTTATACAGGATCATCTGAAACGTGCGTTGGCAGACGAGCTATTGTTCGGTCGTTTAACCAAGGGCGGCGAGGTGAAGGTGAGTCTGAATGAAGCGGGCGATGATCTGGAAGTCGAAGTACTGGAGAAGGAGCAGGTGGCAGGATGATGCCTTAATCCTGAGGTGACTGGGATAAAGAAAAAGGCCGTGATTTTCACGGCCTTTTTTTATGAGCAGGGGGTGGCGAAGATTGCTTCAATCCCGCATATTATTTGGCACGATAAACAATACGGCCTTTTTCCAGATCATAAGGTGTCATTTCTACTGTGACCTGATCACCGGTCATGATTCGAATGTAATGTTTGCGCATGCGGCCGGAAATATGGGCGGTAACAATATGACCGTTTTCCAGTTCTACTCTAAACATGGTATTGGGCAGGGTTTCAACGACCGTGCCGTCCATTTGTAATGCTTCTTCTTTCGCCATTAAGTTTCTCGTGTTTCAAGGATGCGCCAATTATCAATAAATTGGCGCGTTAAGCAAGCTTTTCTGTGTATTTAGGCCTGATTTCGGTGATTATCGCGGGCGTATTCAGGGATTCTTGCCAGGCAGGAAGAAAACTGGGTCGACCAGTGTCTGATTGGCAATAATGCCCAGGTGTAGATGGGGGCCGGTGACGCGTCCAGTTTCGCCGACTGTACCGATAATCTGACCCTTGTTAATTTTATCCCCGGTTTTTACGTCGATCTGATGCATGTGGGCATACATGCTGATCAGGCCCTGGCCATGATCGATATAAACCATATTGCCACTAAAGAAGAAGTCGCCGGATTCGATGACGGTGCCCGATTCCACGGCTTTAATAGGCGTGCCTTCGGGTGCGGCGATATCCAGGCCTGAATGGGGGCGTCGTGGCTGTTCGTTAAAGAAGCGCCTGAGTCCGAAAATACTGCTGACCCGACCTTCTACCGGTGTAATAAAATCATACTTAACTGATTCATTCGACCAAAGTTTACGCGCCTGATTTTTACGAGCCTTCTCTTTTAGTATGCGATCCATGTCCTGCTTATAAGGATTGACCTTGCGCTTGTTTTTAATAGTCAGGTGCTGTTCTGTGTAAGATTTGGCTGTCACCATAAAATCCTGCGTATCTTTGCGGCCATTCGGCCAGCGTAATTCGATTTTGTGTTTGCCGGGTTTTGCATTAAGCGAAACACCAATCAGGGCATAGGATTTATTTTCTTCAGAAATTATCGCCACGCGCTTTTTGTTGTAAAAGACATCGGGCTTCTCATTCTGAGCTGATATTGGTATAAGCGCGATACCGCCGGGAACAGGATTATGTTGCGGCAGGGCAAGGCTAATTTTGGAATAGGATAACAATACAAAGACAGTTATAAAAAAAACGATACGCACTATGTTCAATACCTGATGCTGTTGGAGGACTGTATAATAACGCAAGATTTAATTGCTTACAGGAATATAGTTTAATGACTGATCATCCTCCACATATTGCTAAACGCATGTCTGAAATCCAGCCGTTTCATGTTATGGATTTATTGGCGTGTGCAAGACAGTTAGAAGCGGAGGGGAGATCAATCATCCATCTTGAAATTGGCGAACCGGATTTTCCAACGGCCGATCCTATTATTAAGGCTGGTCAACAGGCATTAGCGAATAAACGGACGCAATATACACCGGCTACCGGGTTGCCGGAACTGAGACAGGCGATTGCGGATTATTATCAGCAAAAGTTTGCTGTTGAGATACCTGTCAGCCGTATTGTAATTACACCGGGCGCATCGGGTGCCTTGCATCTGGCGCTTGGCGTGTTGATTAATCCTGATGATCAGGTGCTGATGGCGGATCCGGGCTATCCCTGTAACCGGCATTTTGTTCGCTTGCTGGAAGGCAGGGCCCAGAGTATTCCAGTCGATAGCAGTACGGGTTATCAACTAAACGCAGAATTGATAAAAAACAACTGGACAGATCGTACGATCGCTGCACTTATAGCCAGCCCATCGAATCCTACCGGTACGCTGGTAGCCAGATCGGCAATGCAGGAAATTCTGGCGCTGCTGGAAAATACTCAGGGACGTTTAATCGTGGATGAGATTTATCAGGGCCTGGTTTATGGTGTAGATGACTACACTGCGCTGGAGTTCACCGAGCAGGCATTTGTCATCAACAGTTTTTCAAAATATTTTGGAATGACAGGCTGGCGGCTTGGCTGGTTAGTTGTGCCCGAAGAATATATGGATGCAGTTGATCGGCTGGCCCAGAATATTTTTCTTGCCGCGCCCACGATTTCTCAGTATGCAGCGTTAGCTGCGCTGACAGATGAAACTGAAATCATACTCAGGCAGCGTCGCGATGAATTTAAAAAACGGCGGGATTATCTGTTGACTGCGTTACGGGCTTTGGGATTTGAAATACCAGTGAGTCCTCAGGGTGCATTTTATATTTATGCTAACTGCAGTAAATTTACCGATGATTCATTCAAGTTTGTTTACCAGTTACTGGAACAGGCCGGGGTTGCTGTTACCCCGGGTATCGATTTTGGTAGCTATAAAGCGGCTCAGCATGTGCGCTTTGCCTACACACGACCCATTGAAGTGCTGGCGGAAGGCGTAAAACGAATAGCAGAGTTTGTTAATAATTGTTAGTCGTTTGATATATCGGCTAAAATCTCCGGCAGTATCTGGATAACACACAGGATTCCCCGTGCCATCATTTTTTAAAGAATTACGTGAAGACATTAATAGTATTTTTGATCGCGACCCATCGGCGCGAACATTTTTTGAAATTATCACGACCTATCCAGGTGTGCATGCCATTATTTTTCATCGCTTAACGCATAAATTGTATAAACATAATTTCAAATGGCTGGCGCGCGTTCTATCCAATGTTGTGCGCTGGTACACCGGTATTGAAATTCACCCGGGTGCGCAAATTGGACGGCGTTTTTTTATCGATCATGGTACCGGTATAGTCATTGGTGAAACGGCTGAGATCGGCGATGATGTCACGCTGTATCATGGTGTCACCCTGGGCGGAACGGCCTGGAAAAAAGGTAAGCGTCATCCCACCCTGGAGAACAATGTTGTTGTCGGTGCTGGCGCCAAAGTGCTTGGGCCTATTACAGTAGGTGCTGGCGGGCGTATCGGATCCAATGCCGTGGTCACCAAGGATGTGCCTGCAGATGCTACCGTTGTCGGTGTGCCGGGTCGAGTCATTGAGCGCGAAAAAGACGACAAACAGTCACGTCGGGCGGTGACCGCTAAAAAAATGGGCTTCGATGCCTATGGTGTCGCTGAAGACGCGCCGGATCCTGTCGCCACCGCAATCAATTGCATGCTGGATCATATTCATGTGATGGACGAAAAAATGGAAAAGATGTGCAAGGCATTAAAAGCCCTGGACGCGGAGCTTGATGATATTCAGATACCCAAACTGGGCGAACTGGAAATTCATACCGAAGGTGAATCACACACTAATACAGGGGAAGAATCCTCAGATAAATGAACAACTTAGCAATCTCTATAATACTTGACTAAAACAGTCAGGATTGAGTATAATCGCCGGACTTTATGAGATATCAGGTTTTGAGACGCTAAGCATGAGACTGACCACGAAAGGCCGTTATGCGGTAACCGCAGCACTGGATTTATCTTTCCATCAACACAAAGGCCCTGTTTCCCTGGCCGATATTTCTGAGCGTCAGGGGATTTCCTTATCGTACCTGGAGCAGCTATTTGCTCGGCTGAGACGCAATGGTGTGGTTAACAGTACGCGTGGCCCAGGCGGCGGTTATATGCTGGATCGTGAACCTGAAGATGTTTCTATTGCGGAAATAATTCTTGCGGTAGACGAAAGCTATGATGCCACGAATTGTTCCGATGCCGGAAATTGTAGCAATAATCACCAATGTCTGACCCATGATCTCTGGCATGAGTTGAGTCAGGAGATTCATGGTTTTCTGAGTAGTATTTCACTGGCAGAAATGAAGTCTAAACGTGATGTTATCCAAGTGGCGGAACGTCAGGATCAAAAACAGGAACATACACTGAAACAAATAGCGGCAGGGTCTTCCGAGTAAGATATGCCTTTGTATCTGGATAATAATGCCACTACGGCATTAGATCCGCAGGTATTAGATGCCATGCTGCCTTATATGCAGGCAATTTATGGCAACCCTTCAAGTGTGCATCGTTACGGACGATTAACCCGCGATGCCCTGGAGCAGGCGCGGGTACAGGTGGCCAGGTTAGCCGGCGCACAACCGGGGCAGGTGATTTTTACCTCCGGTGGAACCGAAGCAAATAACCTCGCGATAAAAGGAAGTTTATCGGGAATAGCAGCGGGTCGAATTGCGGTGAGCGCAATTGAGCACGCTTCGTTACTGGATGCAGCCCATGCCATGGAAAAACGTGCCTGGCAGGTGGATGTAATTGCAGTGGATCAAAATGGCATCGTGTCCGAAGGGGCACTGTCTGCGGCGCTGAGAGATAGCACCCGGTTGGTGTCGGTGATGCAGGCAAACAATGAAACTGGCGTCATTCAGGACGTTAACAGCCTGTGCCGAATAACACAGGCGCATGACATCTGGTTTCATACCGATGCCTCGCAGGCGGCAGGTAAAATTGCCATTGATTTTGCGGCATCAGGGGTAAACATGATGACCCTGTCATCACATAAATTATATGGACCTCAGGGTGTAGGCGCCCTGATTGCCGACCGGGCGATAGACATAGAAGCACAATTGCAGGGTGGTGGACAGGAACGAGGTTTACGTAGCGGTACAGAGAATATTGCTGGCATTGTGGGTTTTGGCATGGCCGCAGAAATTGCCCAGCAGCAACTGGATTCACGTGCCGAGCATACGAAAAATTTACGGAATGCATTGCAGCGTGAACTGGACAATATATCCAGTATCAGAACTTTTGCTGCAACAGCAGATCGCCTGCCTAATACCGTGCAGTTTTCTGTTCAGGGGTTTGATGGTGAAGCCCTGTTGATGCAGCTAGATCGTAAAGGTATTGCCGTTTCCAGTGGCTCGGCCTGTCACAGCGGCAAAACTGAACCCAGTCATGTGCTCATGGCGATGGGAGTCGAAGAACAAACGGCCCGTAATGCAATACGGGTGAGCTTTGGCAAGGATAATAAAGCTGAAGACGTAACTCTTTTTATGGATGTTTTGAAAGATATTATTGAAGGTTAAAAAATCGTGAGTGATTTAAAGCTACCCATTTATTTCGATTATTCTGCCACCACGCCGGTGGATGAACGTGTTGCCGAGGCGATGCTGCAATGTCTGACGGTGCACGGTAATTTT
>JAPHRO010000006.1 GCA_026195895.1 Gammaproteobacteria bacterium | reverse complement strand
GGGATAAATATGGCTGTTTAGTCAGCCGATTACCAGAAGATTTATTTGAACGTCATCAACGTATTCATGGTGAAGCGGTTAAGAAAGCCCGCGAGCTTGGATGGGATGGCGAATATGAAATTTACAGCGAGCTATAAGCGAGCTGTTTACCCGGCTAAATAAGTTGGGATAAATTAATGATTGATTTCATTATTCTTGTATAAAATTATACAAGAAGCTTTTAAAAATTTAACAGAAACATCAAGAAAGGGTGTGTCATGTCAGATATTACAGTTGATCCAAATCAGTACATCATCAAAGAAGAACCTTACTTCGAGCCAGTTGCTGATGAAATTGCGCTATACGAAGCTGCATATAACGCACGTATGCCGATGATGCTTAAAGGTCCGACCGGTTGTGGTAAGTCACGTTTTGTTGAGTACATGGCTTACAAACTTAAACGCCCTCTGATTACCGTTGCCTGTAACGAAGATATGACTGCATCTGATCTGGTAGGGCGTTTCCTGCTAGATAAAGATGGTACTAAATGGCAGGATGGTCCTTTAGCAACAGCCGCACGTATTGGTGCAATTTGTTATCTGGATGAGGTGGTCGAAGCCCGTCAGGATACCACGGTTGTTATTCACCCATTGACTGACCACCGTCGTACTTTACCTCTGGATAAAAAAGGCGAGCTGATTGAAGCACACCCAGACTTCCAGCTGGTCATCTCTTATAACCCTGGCTACCAGAGCTTAATGAAAGACCTTAAGCAATCAACCAAGCAACGATTCGGTGGCCTGGATTTTGATTACCCGGCTGAAGAAATAGAAGTTGCGATTGTTTCAAAAGAATCGGGTGTTGATAAAGCAACTGCAGAAAAACTGGTTCAGATTGCACACCGTGCACGTAACCTGAAAGGCCACGGTCTGGATGAAGGTATTTCAACCCGTCTACTGGTTTACGCCGGCCAGTTAATCAGCAAAGGCGTTGATGCTGAAGCAGCCTGTAGCATGACCATGGTCACGCCATTAACGGATGATCCGGATATGCGCGACACTCTAAATGCTGCAGTACAAACATTCTTTGGTTAATTTTTAAAAGCGTGTGTCCGCAAATATACGCGAATACACGCAAATAAAAACGCAATATATATTTGTGTTATGCATATACAAATTTGCGTGTATTTGCGTTCATTAGCGGACTGACTCTTTTTATTACTAAAAAGATAAAATCATGAGTATCAATCTAGAAGATTACGAAGAACAGTTACAGGATGTAGCACCTGAAGTACGTGATGTACTGGATGGCACTTTCCAGGAAGCGGCACGTATTATGTCGCCAACTGGACTGGAAGCATACCTGAGTGGCGCCAAGACTATGTGCAACCTGGGGCGAGGCTCTGACCTGGTGATAACATACCTGCAGGAAATGCCAATGGTTGCCAAGGAATGTGGTGAAGACATCATTGATGACTGCATCACTGCTGCCATGAAATTATCTTCCATGACATCGGGGGAAGTTATTACTTTGCTCTTCAGTAGTCTGCCGTCTGCATCCCGTCACCTGGGCGATGCGCAACTGGTACGTGGCTATCTGACCTTTATTCACCAGTTTGCATCCACTGCGGCACGTGGTTTGCGCCCAATGTTAAACCACATGGATCAGCTACTGGATAAACTGACCCTGAGTGGCCTGCGTCGCTGGGCCAGCTTTGGCGCCCAGGCGTATCGCCGCGATTTTGATAACCTGACAAGCTACTTTAACCTGGAATCAGCAGACTCAAAGGCGATGTTACAAAAAGAACGTCGTGGTGTTCTGTTCATTAAAGTACAGCGTAAACTGAATTTCTATTTGCGCGCGCTATGGGGTCGTGATTTCTTCCTGCGTCCTACCGGTGCTGATTACACGGATTTTCGCCCCTATATCGAACACCGTGTTTTACATATGCCTGATGCGGTCGATGATATAGGCCCAGACGACAACAAGATCCCGGGGCTGGAACTGTATCGTGCCACCGCTGCTCACATGGCAGCGCATATGTGCTATTCAGACTCGGCAATTTCTGCCGAACAGCTTAGCCCCGCACAGATGTTTTTTATTGGCTTCATGGAAGATGCGCGCATTGAATATAAGGCGACCAAAGATTTCCCGGGTTTGAAAAAACTCTGGGCAAAATTGCTGAAAATCGCCGATGAGGATGAAGAACTGGAACATCCGGCCATGAAAGAACTGGAACATATCGCACACATGCTGCTGGATGATTCCATTACTACAGATGATGAACAGGTTGCCGAGATTGTGCAGCGGTTTCACGCTGAAATAGACGAAAAACAGGATGACAACAATTACTCATGGCACATGGGTATGGACCTGTTTAACCTGTTCTCTGCTCGCAAGAACGTTCCCAGCTTACGTATCCTTGAACGTATTCGTATTCCTTACCGTGATGACAATCGTTATGTCTGGGAATTTGAAGAATTTGATTCCGATGTGGAATTTGAATATGTAGCCGCAAGCCAGCGCCAGGTTCGTCGCCAGGTTAGTGTTATTGAAATGGCTAACGAAGTGGATTGCGAACTGGCTGGTGATGATGCACAGGAAATCTGGACCTGTTCCACCAACATGCGTCCGTATGAAGACGATCTGACCGATGAGCAGATTAGCTTTAATGATATGTGGGGCAAGGAACCTATTTCTGACCCCTTCCATTACCAGGAATGGGATTACCAGATTCAGTTACACCGGCCTGACTGGGTAACTGTATATGAACGCCGTCAGCCTAAAGGTGACCCTGAAGATATCAAATTAATTCTGGATGAATATAAGCCGGTAGCGCATCGCATTAAACAGATCATCGACCTGTTAACCCCGGAAGGCGTGCAGCGCATGCGTGGCCTGGAAGATGGTGACGAGCTGGATATTAATGCCGCCGTTGACGCGATGATTTCGATTCGGATGGGTGAACAGCCAAATCCGCGTATTACCATGCGTAATGTACTCAATACTCGAGATTTATCGGTTATTGTATTAATGGATTTATCAGAGTCAACTAATGAGGTGATGATGGGCTCAGATAAGACTGTGCTACAGTTGACCCGTGAAGCTGCCACTTTGGTATCTACCGCGATTAATGGTATCGGTGACCCATTTGCACTGCATGGCTTTGCATCTGATGGTCGTCACGATGTGCAATATTATCGCTTTAAGGATTTCAACCAGCACTTTGATGATGAATCAAAATCACGACTGGCCGGTATGAAAGGTGGCCTGTCAACACGTATGGGTGCCGCCTTGCGACATGCCGGTCAGCACCTGTTAAAACAACCCGAACGTCGTAAGTTAATCCTGCTGGTAACCGATGGTGAACCGGCAGATATTGACGAACGCGATCCGCAGCATTTACGTCATGATACAAAGAAAGCAGTAGAGGAACTCTATAGTACTGGAGTATTGACCTACTGCCTGACGCTGGATCCAAATGCTGATGCTTATGTGAAGCGTATTTTTGGTGAAAATAATTACACGGTTATTGATAACGTTGATCGTTTGCCAGAAAAACTACCCACGCTATTCGCTTCATTAACCTCATAAAGACGGCGGCACTTTTACAAAAGCTCGACTTAAAAATCGGGCTTTTTTTTTGAGCTCTGGTTTAGACTTATATTAAAGCACTACGGGACTATGATCATGAATTACATAGAACTCTACACCCGACATGATGAAGTACCTGTTCTACATAACAGGGAAGGCAAAATGGAAGCTGCTTATTACAATGAAGTTCAGACAGCACTGAAAAAGCTTGGGCCTCAAATTCGCTTTCGCATACCCAAATTAAAACATCTCGACCTGATACTGCAAAAAGACGCCTGGATAGTCATCGACCGCGCACTAAATGATTTCCCGATACTGGCCTGGACAGACTTTCACACCGAAAATCGCGAATCCCTGTTAGAACCCGTTGAGTGTGAAATTCGGATATTCCATTATGCAGCCAGCATGATACTGAGGCGCACACTGGAAGCCATGGATTTAATGCTGGGCGAGCAACTTGCCGAAATCATGGGTGATGAAAAAGCCGACGTTTTGCCCTTTAAAAAAGATTAAATCCAGTTTCGGCGCAGCATTTGAATCTGCATGGCAGGAAAATCAATTACTGAGCAGTCTCCAGAATATCGCCAAACACCATATGTCGATAGACGACCTGCCGCAGCATGCTGAACTAAAGGCGGCCTTGCTGGCCGCTTATCGGCTCGGCAAAAACAATCGCTAACAAAGCTCATATTAAGTAGTCAATTTGTAACTTTGTCACATAAAACCACACCCCTATTCACTAATATTCACTCTTACCTAAACATACCAGGGGATTATACCGATGAAGCGATTCCTGCTCATTGCACTAACAGCAACCATATCCATTGCACCCGCCTATGCAGACAACCATCTGAAACAACGGGCTATGGAAAGTAAAACCGTGGTCAAAGAATTCATGGGGCAGCTAAAAGGCGAATTACAGGCCGCGATGAAAGCCGGTGGTCCAGGCAATGCCATCAACGTCTGCAAAGAATCAGCACCGCTGATTGCTAAAAACCTGTCGGATAAATATGGCTGGAAAGTCGCCAGAACCAGCCTCAAGACCCGTAATCCCAACAATGCGCCCGATGCCTGGGAAGCTGATGTATTACGTAAATTTGAAGCCCGTAAACAGGCAGGTGAAGATGTTAAGCCCATGGCTTATTTTGCCGAAGTTGAAGACAAGGGCAGCAAATCATTCCGCTTTATGAAAGCTATTCCTACCGGTGAAGCCTGCCTGAAATGCCATGGTACAAATATTGATGCCAAAGTCGTTGCCAAGCTGGATGCAACTTATCCTGAAGATAAAGCCCGAGGTTTCAAACTGGGGGATATACGTGGCGCTTTCACTATTGTTCAGCCAATAAACTAAACCAGTCCTGATCGTTCCTTGCAATCAAGGTGGGCTCTGCCCACCTTTTTCTCAGCTTTCCCGTTCGCAGACATTCTCCATTCAATAAGCTAATATTTACTGAACAGGAGATAATAATATGTCTAAAGAATGGCTTAACAGTTATCCACCCGGCACCCCGGCAGAGGCCGATATACAGGCCTACAGTTCACTGGTCGATGTCTTCAATCAAAGTTGTGGGCAGTTTCTGGATAAACCGGCATTCTCTAACTTTGGCACCCAGATCAGCTTCTCGGAACTGGAGCAATATACGCGCGATCTGGCTGCCTATTTACAGCAGAAACTGGGCCTGCAGAAGGGCGATAAAATAGCCATCATGATGCCCAATCTGCTGCAAAATCCCATCAGCATTTTTGCGGCCCTGCGCGCAGGCCTGACCGTCGTCAACACTAATCCGCTATACACCGCTGATGAACTAAAACATCAACTCAACGATTCCGGCGCGACAACCATTATTGTGCTGGAAAATTTTGCCAGTGTGCTGCAACAGGTCGTGGTTGAAACACCGATTAAAAATATAATCATTTCCCGCATGGCAGATATGATTCCCTTTCCAAAATCATTCATCATCAATGCGGTAGTCAAATATGTAAAAAAATTAGTTCCTGCTTATTCCATGCCCAACAGCATTAATTTTAAACAGGCGCTGGCAGAAGGAAAACAGTGTAGCTATTCACAACCCGATATTGGCCTCGACGATTTCGCTTTTTTACAATATACCGGAGGCACTACCGGTGTCGCTAAAGGCGCTATTTTGACTCACGGCAATATGGTCGCCAATCTACAACAGGTTTCCCCCTGGATAGAACCCTTCACTAAAAAAGGTGAAGAAATTATCATTACCGCCCTGCCGCTGTATCACATCTTTTCCCTGCTCGCTAACTGCATGTTCTTTATGAAAATCGGTGCGCTAAATTATCTGATTACCAACCCACGAGACATGAAAGGTTTCGTCAAAGAATTGCAGGGGGTTAAATTCAGCGCCATTACTGGGGTAAATACTTTATTTAACGGTTTGTTAAACACCCCCGGTTTTTCCGACATAGACTTTTCACATCTAAAGCTCACCCTCGGTGGCGGCATGGCAGTACAGAAATCAGTAGCAGAAAGGTGGCAAGAAGTCACTGGCCAGCCGTTACTGGAAGCTTATGGTTTAACCGAAACATCACCCGCAGTGTGCATTAACCCGATGAACCAGACGGATTTTAACGGCAAAATTGGCCTGCCCATTCCATCCACAGAATGCTGTATTAAGGATGACAACAACAAGGAACTGGGCATTGGCGAGACGGGAGAAATCTGTATCCGCGGCCCACAGGTAACCCAGGGATACTACAATCGCCCCGATGAAACCGCTAAAGTATTTGATGATGATGACTGGTTTCATAGCGGTGATATCGGCTTTATGGACGAACAGGGTTTTTTCCAGATCGTTGACCGCAAAAAAGATATGATCCTGGTATCAGGCTTTAATGTTTACCCCAATGAAGTGGAAGCCGTCATTGCCTCGCATCCAGATGTTCTCGAAGTGGGTGTCATCGGTATTCCTGATAATGAATCCGGCGAACTGGTGATGGCAGTTATCGTTAGCAATGATAAAACTCTCACTCTCGAAGATATCCGCGCACACTGCAAGGAACATCTAACTCGCTATAAACTGCCGAAGCGATTAGAAATAGTTGATGAAGTACCCAAGACCAATGTTGGAAAAATACTGCGGCGTAAATTACGCGAACAATTTACGGGATATTGAAGATGTAAAAGATGTTGTCCGTTTTTATCTTTTCCAAAAACCTGAGCAACCAGACAAATACATGCTAGCACCCATTGTCAGGTAATGCATAAGCCAGGACAAATTACTGGATCGATTCCAGCCAGGCTTCTAAAAATGCACATGCGTATGCATCCATTTCATAACCATATTGCTGGCTGTCCGCACGTAACTGTTCGATAGAAATATTTTCGGTAGCATCTATTTCACAGGCATGGCCGATAAACCAGCGCTCCATGCCGTGGACGGTAACCTCTGGATGAAACTGCAAAGCCAGACCTTTTTTCTTCCAGCTAAAGGCCTGGTTTGGCACCGCATCGGTGGCTGCCAGGTGCACAGCGCCTGCTGGTAAATCAAAAGTATCGCCATGCCAGTGCAGTACCGGCGTGTTTTGGGCATCCAGGTGACGGAGCGGAGAATCTTTACCTGCCGCCGTTAACTGCAGCGGCGACCAGCCGATTTCTTTCTGCTCGGCTGCATAAACTTTAGCCCCCAGCGCGCGCGCCATTAATTGTGCGCCCAGACAGATGCCGAGTGTCGGCGCATCGCTATTTAATCGCGTTTGCAAAATTTCCAGTTCATCTTCAATAAACGGATAACGGGCTTCATCGTTGGCCCCTATCGGCCCACCCAGAATGACCAACAGGTCGGGGGTCAGTGGCTCAATCCAGGACAAATCATCCATGCCCGCTTCCAGATAACGAATATCGTAACCTGCTGCTTGCAGGGTTCTTTCAAACAGGCCCAGATCTTCAAATGCCAGATGACGAATGACCAGTGCTATTTTCACTTTTTTGTTCTCACTTATTAACAGTATTAAATAGAAGCAACAGGTAATTTTAACCAGCCTGTAACAATTCCCGCTTAATATTCGCGCCAGCCAAATGATGACAGCTCTTGCTCCCTTTGAGAAGTCATAGCGACCCTGAGAGCTGCCACTTCATTCATCCGACATCTCTACTCTACTGACTGGTCATCCCAGAGTAAAAGCCGGCAGGAGCCATGGAAAACCAGTAAGGATACTGGGCGGGATGCCATCTATATCAGCCCCGAATTTGATCACTTTCAGGCATGATCCAATGGAGCAAATTATTGCATTCCAGTACAATAGCTTCTTTTTTATCAAGCCAGAATCCATGAGCAGCCTGCACACAAGCCAACTGAACAGCCTTAAATTAATCCACAAAGGCAAGGTCCGCGATAATTATGAGATCGATGATAAACACATGCTGATTGTCACCACTGATCGCATCTCGGCATTTGACGTCATCATGCCGACACCGATTCCAGAAAAAGGCGCCATCCTGACTGCCGTTACCCGTTTCTGGCTGAATAAACTACAGCATATTTTACCGAACCAGCTGACCGACCTGCCACTGGAACAGGTGCTGCCCGATGCGGCTGAACGCGAGCCGGTAGCTACCCGTGCCATGGTGGTAAAAAAATTACGCGCCCTGCCGGTGGAAGCCATCGTGCGTGGCTACATCATAGGTTCCGGCTGGAAGGATTATCAGCAAACCGGCGCCATTTGCGGCATCAAACTGCCCGCAGGCCTGCAAATGGCGGATAAACTGCCTGAGCCAATTTTTACCCCTTCCAGCAAGGCCGCCGTCGGCGAACACGATGAAAATATTAATTTCGATGCCACGGTTAAGCTGCTGGGTGAAGATCTTGCCAACCAGGTTAAAAACGCCGCCCTGGCGCTATATAAAGAAGCGGCCGATTATGCACTGGAACGCGGCATTATTATTGCTGATACCAAGTTTGAATTTGGTCTGGATGAAAATGATCAACTGGTACTGATTGATGAAGTGCTGACCCCCGACTCTTCCCGCTTCTGGCCGGCCGATAAATATCAACCCGGCAGCAGCCCAGAAAGCTTCGATAAACAATTTGTGCGCGATTATCTGGAAACCCTGGACTGGGATAAAACCGCCCCCGGTCCCGAGCTGCCAGCGGATATCATTAACAAAACCTCTGAAAAATATCGCGAAGCACTGGCAAGACTCACCCAATAATCCTGGCAAGCACCTATAGTTATTATATGAACGGCATTTTTATTACTGGCACAGACACCAATGTAGGCAAAACCTATATCGGCAGTCTGCTGGCCCGGCAGCTCGCACAACAGGGTTTAACCCTGGTTCCCCGTAAACCTGTTGAGTCGGGCTGTAGCCGTGAGGGTACCGAGCTTATCCCCGCCGATGCCATGGCCCTGAAAAATGCTGCTGGCTATGCCGGTTCGCTGGCCCAGGTATGCCCGTTTCGTTTCGAGCCCCCCATATCCCCTTTACGCGCCGCACATCTGGCGCATCAGGCGCTAACCACCAGCAAGGTAGCCCATGCCTGCCTGGCCAGTGTCGATGAAAGCAGGGACTTCCTGCTGGTTGAAGGTGCCGGTGGTTTTTATACACCGCTTTGTGAAGACGGACTTAATGCCGATCTGGCACAGGTGCTAAACCTGCCGGTGATACTGGTCGCGGAAGACAGGCTGGGCTGTATCAATCAGGTACTGTTAAATTCACAGGCCATCGAGATTCGGCAGCTGAAATTATTAGCCGTGGTGCTAAATCGATCAGACGCAGCCGAACAGAATGAATTCATGAACAACCGGGAAGATCTGCAAAGCCTGCTCGACTGCCCCATTTTACCCGTCAGCACAGACAATAGAATTGAACAGCAGATTGTAGATCTGGCTCACATTATTACCAACGCAGTTGAGCAACACCAGCAATAATCAGGGTATTAGTTCTATACTCTTCGAATTCAGATCTTAAATTGACCCAATATCCCCAGTTTCGACAATTACACAATATTCAGATGGAGAAAATTCATGAATTTTTTTGGAAAACTATTAGCACTGATTAGTTTACTGGCTTTAGCAGCATGTAGTAGCAGCAACTCGCCCACCACACTGACGGATGCCAATGTACTGGATTTGGCGGTAGCCGGCACCGAAGCTGAAAAGCGGCTGCGGATTCCGAAGATGTACCGTTTTTTAAATCTGGCAGTTCCCAGGGCAGCTTCGACGTTGAGGCTTTTTCAAAACAGGTTGCGCAAAATATGTATGCGCAGACAGACTTATCGGCCATCTGTAATGTAAGCGGCTCATACATTCTGGACATATCCGACAGCAGCACACAAAGCAATTATTCAGCTTCGGCGACATTCACCGACTGCGTTGTATCGGAGTATGGTACGACCACTACTATTAATGGCGTGTTAACCATTTCCGGTTCACAGTCGCAGATAACCCTGACTGCCAATATCACCGCCACTGAAAATAGCGTCACCGAAACATTCAGTTTTGCTGGAACCTGCGAATTTAATGGCACAACGATCGGCGCCTGCACCTATTCATCAACCTTTACCGGTATTGATGGCCGCACCTACTCGATTGCTAATGTAAGCGTATCGGGTAATCCCAGCGCGGGCTATAGCGTATCGGGCACGGTCACTGATCCTGATCACGGCAGCATTACCATTGCTACCAATCAACCTGTGACATTTAACTGTACTAACGGCAATCCCGACTCGGGACAAATCACCATTACCGGCGATGGCTCAGCTACGGTAACTTTCAATAGCTGCACCAGCTTTACCGTAACCTTTAATGGTAATGGCACCAGCCATAACTGGGCAGACATTTGATATCTGTTATTTGACATAGCATTAAAAAAAGGCGCATCAACTGATGCGCCTTTTTTCATAAGGAGAAGATTAATAAAACCGCCCTTCCGCCAGTATCCAACTGGCATAAATACCAATCGAGTAATTATAATCTTCAACCACCAGCGGACTGTCTTTATAACTGGCAGCGGACACATCTGAAAACACCATCAGAATGCCCAGGATCATGCCGTTATTGCGTGTTTTTATATTGAGTGAATACTGCCAGCCGCCATAGCCACTTGCAGCTTCATAACGGGGCCGCGTTGTGCTTGCATAGGCATCCGTTACAGCATAAAAATATTCATGATAGCTAGCCGTGGCATAAAGCAGGCGTAACTTACTGTCCAGCTCCCATTGATTTGAATTCTGCCATTGCTGATACCAGTGCAGCGTGGGTGTCAGGCGCCAGCCGATTTGTTCAACTTCTTCGAGATCCGTTGCCCAGACACTGCGCACAGGCACATCAAAACTTAAATAATAGTCACTGTTGAACTTCCCATTCAGCAACCAGTTAAAGGAAGGACCCGCTTCGACAATATAATCCAGGTCAGGCATAGCCTGTCTGAGCCGATTATCTTCACTATCAACTTTTAAGGCACCGGCAAAACTGATATCAAGCTGGAAATTTTGTTCTGCCAGCATATGGCCCCTGATGACATTTCTATCGACACTCAATAAATCACTTTCCAGCCGAGCATGGGGATAGGGCAGTACATAATTATCCGATTGATCCGATCCCAGATAATGGGGCGTCTGAAAAGCCGCCACACCCAGCCCAAGTTCCCAGAAACTGCTTTTGTTGTCTGCGGCGAATAAAACAGGCGCATAAAAAACAAGGGCATGTACCAGACATGCCCTTACTAATAGATTACTGTAATTATGATTATCGAACTTCCAGTAACTCAACTTCGAAAACCAGGGTTGCATTAGGCGGTATGACCCCACCGGCACCGCTGGCACCATAGCCCATTTCTGGTGGAATGGTCAGTTTGCGCCTGCCACCCACCTTCATGCCATCAAAACCTTCATCCCAGCCTTTAATGACCTGACCAACACCCAGGGTAAAGCTGAACGGATCATTGCGGTCGACACTGGAATCAAATTTAGTGCCGTCTTCCAGCCAGCCGGTGTAATGCACCACGATCACTTTTGCCTTGCTCGCCTCGTCACCCTCACCCAGCTGCAAATCATCTATTACCAGTTCAGACATTATTTATCTCCAACGTGCTTTTTCAAATATTCGTTCTTCAGGGACTTCACCATTGAGCCCAATAATACCAGTGCCAGTAAATTCGGCAATGCCATTAATATATTGGTGATGTCGGCGATATTCCAGACCAGTCGTAACGGCACCACTGCGCCGACCACGATCAGACCAGTATAAATTACCCGGTATGGCAATACAGCTTTCTCACCAAACAGGAATCGCCGAGCTGAACGCGTAGGCGGTCAGTGATGCGCCCTCAACTCCTTCGGGCGCCGTAAGATAAGCACCAGTCACCACTATCGCCAGCCCGGTCATGCTGCAAATGACCAGAGTATCAATAAACGGCTCCATCATTGCCACCAGACCTTCTCTTACCGGCTCTTTCGTGGTTGCCGCAGCATGGGCCATAGGCGATGATCCCAGCCCCGCCTCATTGGAAAACAGACCCCGCGCCACGCCCCAGCGAATTGCCTCACCGACCGCAGCACCACCGACCGCCCAGGGATTCAGCGCATGGTTAAAAATAGTACCGAGAGCAGCAGGGATTTCAGAAAGATTCATCATTAACACGACAAACGCAACGGAGATGTAGGCCATCGCCATGAACGGTACGATAGTGCTGGCGACTTTCGCGATGCGCTTTACACCACCCAGTATCACCAGCCCGACAATAACCGACATGATCACACCGACCAGCCAGGCATTTTGTTTTAAATCCGGCTCAATAAACACCAGCCCATCTACCACTGAATTAACCTGCACCAGATTACCAATACCAAACGATGCGATCATGGCAAACAAAGCAAAGGCCGCTGCCGTACGTTTCATATTTAAACCATGCAACAGGGTATACATTGGGCCGCCGGACACTTCGCCCTTATTAATCTCGCGGAATTTTAAAGCCAGCGTACTTTCGGTAAATTTGGTTGCCATCCCCAGAAAAGCCGTCACCCACATCCAGAATAAGGCGCCTGGCCCACCGAGACTAATTGCGGTGGCAACGCCGGCAATATTGCCCGTGCCCACGGTGGCCGACAATGCCGTCGACAGCGCCTGGAAATGGCTGACCTCTCCCGGATCTTCTCTCGATGAATAGCGGCCACGAATAATTGACCATGAATGCCTGAAACCACGCACCTGTACGAAGCGTAACTTGATGGTCAGATACAGCCCCACACCCAGCAAAACCGCCAGAGTAATCCAGCTACCCCACAAAATTCCGGATAACTTTCCGGTCAACTCGGTCAATTGTTCCAGCATACCAGGCCTCTGTTTTTATTTTTTTCTCGCTGCACAATAATACGACTCAAGCTAAATTACAAAGCTTTAACCCCCGCAGATCTTCATAGTAGTTGTATGTGAAAACATTTCGAAAGTTTTCTCTGCAACAGTTCTTTTTCCAGGGCAATCGCACAGTTTGATGTGCCGCTTTATTGTTGAGGTAGACTCAGTCACCTTTAGCCACCCGAGAAATTTTACTGGCCGATAAAATCAACTGATTTTTTGCCAAAAAAAAGGGAGGCCTAAGCCTCCCTTCCTGTTTCACACATTTAAGCTATGACTTATTTGTAGAAATCAATCATACCTTCTAATGAAACAGGTTTGATTTTATCGGCCTGACCGGCACAACCAAATGCTTCATAACGTGCTTTACAGATTTCTTTCATCGCATTGGTAGATTCTTTGAGGAATTTACGTGGATCAAAGTTAGCTGGGTTTTCCGCAAGGTGCTTACGAATAGAACCGGTAGATGCCATACGCAGGTCAGTATCGATATTAACTTTACGCACACCGTTTTTGATACCTTCAACGATCTCTTCAACCGGCACACCATAAGTCTGGCCCATGTCACCACCGAAGGAATTGATGATTTTCAACCAGTCCTGAGGCACAGAAGAAGAACCGTGCATAACCAGATGCGTGTTAGGAATACGCGCATGGATTTCCTTGATGCGGTCGATACGCAGGATTTCACCCGTAGGCTCCTGGGTAAACTTGTAAGCACCGTGAGAAGTACCAATCGCGATCGCCAGTGCATCAACGCCTGTTTTCTCAACGAAGTCTGCCGCTTCTTCAACACCTGTCAGCAACTGATCCATGTCCAGTTTGCCTTCAGCACCATGGCCGTCTTCCTCACCCATTTCACCGGTTTCCAGTGAACCCAGGCAACCCAGCTCGCCTTCCACAGAAACACCACCAGCGTGAGCCATTTTCACAACTTCACGGGTGACGTCTACGTTGTATTCGAAGCTTGATGGAGTTTTCATGTCGGCCATCAGAGAGCCGTCCATCATTACCGAGCTGAAACCAGACTGAATAGAACGCAGACATACTGCTGGCTCTGAACCGTGATCCTGATGCATAACTACAGGAATGTGAGGGTACATTTCAATCGCCGCAGAAATCAGGTGACGCAGGAAGGGCTCGCCCGCATAAGAACGCGCACCGGCAGAACCCTGCATGATAACGGGGCTATTGGCTTCGTCAGCAGCCTGCATGATGGCATGCACCTGCTCCATGTTGTTTACATTGAATGCTGGCATGCCGTAGCCATTTTCAGCAGCATGATCCAGTAACTGGCGTAGTGATACTAATGCCATGGTCTTCTCCTATACAAAAGAAAGTTTAATTTTCAGAAACTCTAACATTACCGATGGTGACCACTTTCATAGCATTGGTACCACCGCCTTCATCACCCAGATAATCGCCCCGGGTGATAACAATTCTGTCGCCATCTTCAACAATACCCTTTTCATACAGGATACTGGCAACCGTTGAACTAATATTATATTTTCCAACCTTATCAAAATCGATGCTAGTTGGGTAAACGCCTCGATACAGTGTTACCTTGCGTCGAGTCTCCTCGCGGGGACTCAAGGCATAAATTGGAATTCCCGAACTGATTCGGGACATCCATAATACCGTCGAACCGGACTCAGTCAATGCTGCTATCGCATCCACATCCAGATGATTTGCCGTGTACATGGTGGCCATGGCAATAGCCTCGTCGACACGCCCAAAGGTCAGCTCCATTCGATGATCTGAGACCTTGGCCCGAGGATGTTGTTCCGCAGATTCGCAAATCCGGCTCATGGCTTTTACCACCTTAACCGGATGCATACCCGCTGCAGTTTCGCCGGATAACATCACCGCATCTGTACCATCATGGACCGCATTGGCCACATCAAAAACTTCAGCACGGGTCGGAATTGAATTCTCAATCATCGATTCCATCATCTGCGTGGCTGTTATAACCACTTTGTCCATGGCCCGCGCTCGCTGGATCAGATCTTTCTGGATAGCGGGTAATTCAGCATCACCCACTTCAACACCCAGATCACCGCGGGCGACCATAATAGCATCGGAAGCCGCAAGAATTTCATCAATGCAATCAAGGGCTTCTGCACGCTCAATTTTTGCAACTATGCCGCCGTGACCACCAGCTTCACGTAATAAGCGCCGCGCCTCGTTAATATCGTCAGCCGTTTTGGGGAAAGAAACAGCCACATAATCGGCCTGGATATCAGCGGCAGCTTTGATATCTTCCCGGTCTTTATCCGTTAACGCCGGCGCAGAAAGCCCGCCACCCAGCAGATTAATGCCTTTCTTGTCTGACAGCACACCCGTCTGCGCTACGATACAATGGATTTTTGAACCCTCAACACTCTCTACCTTAAGGATCATCCGGCCATCATCCAGCAACAGGGTATTGCCCGGTTTTACATCCTGCACCAAAGATTTATACGTTATACCAACGCCGTCTCTGCTGCCTGCTTTGGGATCCATGTCAGCATCCAGAATGAACCTGGCGCCTTTTTTGAGTTTCACTTTGCCGTCGATAAATCGCTCAGTACGTATTTTAGGCCCCTGTAAATCAGCCAGCACACCTATGACACGCCCCTGTTTCTCACCACTGGCACGTACCATTTCCACACGTCGCTTCTGCTCTTTATGGGTGCCATGGGAATAATTAAGTCGCACAACATCAATACCGGCTTTTACCAGCCTATCAATAACTCCTGGATCATCAGTAGCGGGTCCAAGAGTCGCGACTATTTTGGTTCTACGCAAGGCATGTCCCTCAAAAAATACATTAGTAAATACAACGGTCCCTAAACGGAGCCCAGGCGGTTAGCTTTTTGCACGCTCTTCGAGCATGGCTACTGCTGGCAGGGTTTTGCCTTCCAGGTATTCCAGAAACGCACCACCCGCAGTCGAGATGTAAGACACTTTGTCGTACAGGTCATATTTCTGGATCGCTGCAATGGTGTCACCACCACCCGCCAGACTAAAACCAGGTGAGTTTGCAATTGCCATAGAAACCGTTTTAGTACCTTCACCAAACTGATCAAATTCGAATACGCCGACAGGGCCGTTCCACACGATAGTGCCCGCTTTAGCAATAATATCTGCCAGCTCTTTCGCACTATCCGGGCCAATATCGAAAATCATATCGTCATCTTCAACATCGCCTGCGGCTTTCAATGTTGCTTCTGCAGTTTCAGAAAACTCCTTGCCACAAACAACATCAGTCGCGATGGGAATATTCGCACCACGTGTTTTCATTTTTTCAACCAGTGCTTTCGCTGTATCAACCAGGTCATCTTCACACAATGATTTACCAACGTTATGGCCCATCGCTTTCAGGAAAGTGTTTGCAATACCGCCGCCAACAACCAACTGGTCTACTTTTTCTGACAATGCTTCTAACACAGTCAGTTTGGTAGAAACTTTTGAACCACCAACGATGGCCACCATTGGACGCGCTGGCTCTGCTAATGCTTTAGCCAGTGCATCCAGCTCACCTGCAAGCAACAATCCAGCACATGCAGTCGGCGCGAATTTACCCGCACCGTGAGTAGACGCCTGTGCACGATGCGCCGTGCCGAATGCATCCATCACGAACACATCACATAAAGCTGCATATTTTTTCGCTAAGGTTTCATCGTCTTTTTTCTCGCCTGCATTGAAACGAACATTTTCTAACAGTACGCACTCACCACCAGCAACATCAAAACCACCGTCGAGGTAATCTTTGATCAGGCGAACGTCTTTACCCAGCTTGGCAGACATATCTTCTGCAATGGGCTGCATGGAATTTTCTTCATCCGCTTTACCTTCTTCAGGACGACCACGGTGAGACATAACCATTACCGCAGCACCCGCTTTCATGCAGTGTTCGATAGTTGGCATTGATGCCGCAATACGCGCATCAGAAGTAACTTTGCCATCTTTAACAGGTACGTTCAGGTCAGCGCGGATTAATACGCGTTTGCCTGCAAGATCAAGATCAGTCAGTTTGATGAAAGACATGAATAACTCCTAAGAATTTCGAATATTTTAAAAACTGTTTGTTAAATAAATTTTAATACTTAACGAACAACTCTCTTTCGGATAAGACAATGCATAAATAATGCATAAATAATGTCATCTCGACTGGAGCGATAGCGAAATGGAGAGATCTGGCAGCCATTACAGGTAAAACACCAGGATCCTTCCACTACGCTTCGCTTCGGTCAGGATGACAAAAACCAGTCCAATAATTGAACTGGTTTTTGGGCAACTAAGACTTTACGACTTAGTTAGCAGCTACGTGCTCAACAAAACGCATCATGTTACAAGTGTAACCGTACTCGTTGTCGTACCAGCTAACCAGCTTAACGAAAGTGCTGTCCAGCGCGATACCCGCCTCTGCATCAAAAACTGAAGAGAAACCAACGCCACGGAAGTCAGTTGAAACAACTTTCTCGTCTGTGTAACCCAGAGTTTTAGAGATGTCGCCATTTTCAGATGCATCTTTCATCGCTGCACAGATATCTGCATAAGAAGCTTCTTTGTTCAGTTCAACAGTCAGGTCCACAACAGAAACGTCTGAAGTAGGAACACGGAAAGCCATACCAGTCAGCTTGCCATTCAGTTCTGGCAGCACAACACCTACTGCTTTAGCCGCACCAGTAGAAGAAGGAATGATGTTTTCCAGGATACCGCGACCACCGCGCCAGTCTTTCATTGAAGGACCGTCAACAGTTTTCTGAGTTGCAGTTGCAGCATGAACAGTAGTCATCAGACCACGTTTGATGCCCCACTTGTCATTGATAACTTTAGCCATTGGCGCCAGGCAGTTAGTAGTACAGGAAGCTGCAGATACGATTTTCTGACCCGCGTACTCAGTGTGGTTAACGCCGTATACGAACATTGGTGTGCCGTCTTTAGAAGGCGCAGACTGAACAACTTTGCCAGCACCTGCATCGATATGCTTCTGGCAGCTTTCTTCAGTCAGGAAGAAACCAGTACAATCAATAACGATATCTGCGCCAACGTCGCCCCATTTCAGATCAGCAGGATCACGTTCGGCAGTCAGACGGATTTTCTTACCGTCAACAATCATTGCGCCAGCTTCGTGAGAAATTTCACCCGCGAAACGACCGTGTACTGAGTCATACTTCAGCATATACGCCAGGTAGTCAGCATCCAGCAGATCGTTAATACCTACAATCTCGATGTCTTTGAATTCATTGTAAACAGCGCGGAATACCATGCGGCCGATACGACCGAAGCCGTTAATACCAACTTTAATAGTCATATAATTATCCTCAATATAATTTTAAAAAATGTAATTATTCGTCGTCCCTGCTGCTGCAATATGCAGGCAACAGGAATGACATTTAAGTTTTTACAATACGCTTTCTACTGCTTTAACAACGTTCTCAACAGTGAAACCAAACTCTTTGAACAACTGATCTGCTGGCGCAGATTCACCGAAGCGATCGATACCTACAACCGCATCAGCATACTTGTACCAGCCTTCAGTAACAGCAGCTTCAACTGCAACAGTTGGAACGCCTTTGATTAATACAGATGATTTGTAAGCGGCATCCTGCGCATCAAATAAATTGGTTGATGGCATAGATACAACACGAATCTTCTTACCAGACATCGCCTCAGCCGCGCCAGTCGCCAGTGCAACTTCAGAACCTGTGCCAATAATGATTGCGTCCGGAGTACCATCACAATCTTTCAGGATGTAACCACCTTTGGCAATATCAGTAATTTGTGCATCAGTACGTTGCTGATGTGGCAAGCCCTGACGCGAGAAGATCAGACAAGTTGGACCGTCTTTACGTTCAATCGCCTGTTGCCATGCAACCGCTGATTCAACTGCATCACAGGGACGCCATACCGCCATGTTAGGAATCATACGCATGGTGGGAATCTGTTCGACCGGCTGATGCGTAGGACCGTCTTCACCCAGGCCAATAGAATCATGGGTGTAAACGAAAATAGAACGCTGTTTCATCAGTGCCGCCATACGCAGTGCATTACGTGCGTACTCAGAGAACATCAGGAAGGTTGCACCGAATGGAATCAGACCACCGTGCAGCGCAATACCGTTCATAATGGCCGACATACCGAATTCACGTACACCATAGCGCACGTAGTTTGATACTTCGTTAGCATCCATTGGTTTGTAACCAGACCATTCAGTCAGATTTGAACAACCCAGGTCAGCCGAACCACCGAACAGTTCTGGCAGCATTGGCGAATAGTTTTCGATACAGGCTAATGAAGCCTGACGTGTTGCCGGGCTTTTTGCTTCCGCATTAACAGAAGCAATGTAGTCAGCAGATTTCTGCGCCCAGTCAGCAGGCAGATCGCCAGACATGCGACGTTCGAACTCGGCCGCCAGTTCTGGGTACTCAGCTTTGTAGGCTGCGAATTTGTCATTCCACGCTGCTTCTGCAGCCGCGCCTTTCTCTTTTGCATCCCAACCGTGATAGACATCAGCAGGCACTTCGAAAGGACCATGATCCCAACCCAGCGAAGCCTTGGTCAGGTTAATTTCTTCTTCACCCAGTGGCGCACCGTGACAGGCATGTGAACCCGCTTTATTGGGCGAACCAAAACCGATCGTTGTTTTACAGCAAATCAGTGTTGGCTTGTCAGTCATGGCTTTAGCCATTTCAGTCGCTTTCTGGATAGCTTCTGGATCGTGACCATCAACATCAGCAATAACGTGCCAGCCGTAAGCTTCGAAACGCGCCGGCGTATTATCGGTGAACCAGCCTTCTACGTGACCGTCGATAGAAATTCCGTTGTCGTCCCAGTACGCGATCAACTTGCCCAGACCTAAAGTACCGGCCAGTGAACAGGACTCATGGGAAATACCTTCCATCAAACAACCATCACCCATGAATACATAAGTGTTGTGGTCAACAATATTGTGGCCTTTCTGGTTGAACTGGCCGGCCAGGGCTTTTTCAGCAATTGCCATACCGACAGCATTGGTGATGCCCTGACCTAATGGGCCAGTGGTGGTTTCAACGCCAGGGGCATAACCGTATTCAGGATGGCCTGGTGTTTTGGAATGCAGTTGACGGAACTGTTTCAGGTCGTCAATAGACAGATCATAGCCAGTCAGGTGAAGCAGTGAGTAGATCAGCATTGATCCGTGACCATTGGACAGAACGAAGCGATCACGATTCGCCCAGCCCGGGTTAGTCGGGTTGTGATTCATGTGATCGTTCCATAAAACTTCAGCGATGTCCGCCATACCCATAGGTGCACCTGGGTGGCCAGAGTTGGCCTTTTGAACGGCATCCATACTCAGGGCACGGACTGCATTAGCAAGCTCTCTGCGCGATGACATAGGCTTTTCTCCAATCAAAGTTTAAAATTCAGTGGCCACCCCGCTTATGCGCAATGACCTTGGTATTCTTAAATATTTAGCGGGGTCGAAAACACAGACCCGGAAACGCAAGGGGCGCTATTTTCCCCTACTTGGGTGATTTCAGCAACTAGGGAATTGGCCCAGGAGTGGCTATCGCTTAATCTGAATCAACAATGACGCATCTCTACGCCAGCCCAAAACTCGTCGATACAGACAACCCGTAATTATCCATTATTTTTTATATTTCAATCAATTAGAAGCAAATACCTGAGTCACCAAAAGACTGAAATTCAGCGCCTATCAGCGACCAGTTACAACAACCTGAGCTTATTGCGTAATAAAAAATTCAGATATCCAGACCAGATCAGATAACCCGGCTACTCATCTTTCCATTTGATTGAACAACCCATACTGGGAATTTGATCTTCTGGCCCCTGGCCTGTTTCAGCTACCTGCTTCATCCCTTCAAACAGGTCACGGCGTACATCAGCGGCGGCGGATTCCTTACGGCTTTCATCCAGGCGCCCCCGATACTGTAACTTCAAATCGCCGTTATAGCCGAAGAAATCAGGTGTGCAGACTGCGCCAAACGCTTTGGCAACATTCTGCGACTCATCCAGCAAATAAGGAAAATCGAAATCAAATTCCTCGGCAACTTTCTGCATATTTTCAAAGGAATCCTCTTCATATAGCGAGGGGTCGTTCGACATAATAGCCACGGAATTAACACCCAGACCTTTTAGCTCGCGGGTATCCCGTACAATACGATCACGAATCGCTTTGACATAGGGACAATGATTACAGATAAACATAACCAGCAAGCCGTTTTTGCCTTTACATTCCTGCAACGACCAGGTCTTACCATCAACACCGGGCAGAGAAAAATCGACGGCATCAAGCCCAAAATTGCATACTGGAGTTTCCAGACTAACCATGTTTGACTCCTCGTTACATAGAACAGGCACCAGACCTTGCCAGTTTTAGAACAGAAATTCAATTGGTAGCAGCAATCCAGCGGAGTCGTCCCCGCTATTCCTCATCAATAGAACACAACAGGTCTCGCACATCCTTGCGTTCGCTGAATAGCGTATATCTTGCCTTGGCCGCTCCTGCGCCGTCCTTGCGGGTGGAGGCGACCCGCAAATGCATCGTCCGCTGACACACATTATCTTTTGTATACCGTACATCCTGTACATGCGCCGCTCCTGCGCTTCCCTGCGCCCGCGGCATACCGTACATCCTGTACATAATTTAATTTGGAGTTAATATGGCTCACTCTATATATCCATGCTAAAATGGCTGGTTCAGTTTTGAATTCTTGACATCGATTTTTTTATAGAAACGGCGACCATGACCCAGGAAGAACAGCAAAAGCCCGAAGTAGCACCCGATCAGCCTAAATCAAAGCAGGATAAACAATCCCTGCTGAAACGACTGATTGCCAAAGGCAAGGAACAGGGGTTCCTCACCTATGCAGAGGTAAACGATCACCTGCCCCAGGACATCGTGGATCCCGAACAGGTCGAAGACATCATTAATATGATTAATGATATGGGCATCACCGTGCATGAAGTTGCCCCCGATACCGAATCATTAGTATTGACCGATGCCAGCGCCACTGACGATACTGCCGCCGAAGAAGCTGCTGCCGCTCTGGCCTCCATTGAAAACGAGTTTGGTCGCACCACTGACCCGGTCCGCATGTACATGCGCGAAATGGGCAGCGTCGAACTGCTGACCCGTGAAGGCGAAATCGCCATCGCCAAACGCATCGAAGAAGGCCTGAAACAGGTACTGGCCGCTCTGGCAACCAATCCCCGCTCAGTCCTGCAGGTCCTAAAGACCATCGAACGTATTGAAGCAGAAGAAGTTCGCCTGACCGACCTGATCAACGGCTTCCGTAGCGATGAGACCGACGAAATTGCACAACCGATTACCACCGGGCCCAGCGACAATACGGAAAAAGATGATGATGAAGACGACGATGACGATACTGTCGAAGTAGTCGATACTGGCCCGGATCCTGAACGTGCCAAGGAACAGTTCGAATTACTACAAAAAGCATACGATAAGACCATCGCGGCACTAGGCAAGAAAAATAAAAAGAATGCAGTGGCTGCCCGTGAAGACATGGCTGATGTATTCATGGAATTAAAATTCCTGCCCAACATCATCATTGCCATGACCAAAGATCTACGCATCACTATTGATCGCGTACGCATGCTAGAGCGCCACATTCTTAATATGTGTGTCAACAAAGCACATATGCCGCGGAAAATGCTGATTCAATCCTTCCCGGACAACGAAACAAATCCAAAATGGATTGACCAGTACCTGGATGAAGGCCATGAATACTCAGCACGGCTCAACGAACTGGCGCCAGAAATCAAGCAGACTCAGCTAAAGCTGGCCATACTGGAAAAAGAATTTGGTTTAAGCATTGCCGACATCAAGGAAATCAATCGCAAGATGTCCATTGGCGAAGCTAAAGCACGTCGCGCCAAGAAAGAAATGGTGGAAGCCAATCTGCGTCTGGTAATTTCAATTGCGAAAAAATATACCAACCGCGGCCTGCAGTTCCTCGATTTAATCCAGGAAGGCAACATTGGCTTAATGAAAGCAGTCGATAAATTCGAATATCGTCGTGGCTATAAATTCTCGACTTATGCTACCTGGTGGATTCGACAGGCGATCACTCGCTCGATTGCAGATCAGGCTCGTACTATTCGTATTCCGGTTCACATGATTGAAACCATCAACAAACTGAATCGCATATTCCGCCAGATGCTACAGGAAATGGGCCGCGAGCCGACCCCTGAAGAACTGGCAGAAAAGATGGAAATGCCGGAAGACAAAGTACGCAAGGTATTAAAAATCGCCAAAGAACCGATTTCCATGGAAACACCGATTGGCGATGACGAAGATTCCCATCTGGGCGATTTCATTGAAGACCTTAACATTCTGTCGCCAATTGAATCCGCTACCGGTGAGTCATTACGCGAATCAACCAAGGAAATATTGTCGACGCTAACACCTAGAGAAGCAAAAGTCCTGCGTATGCGTTTTGGTATCGACATGAATACCGACCATACCCTGGAAGAGGTCGGCAAACAGTTTGATGTTACCCGTGAGCGTATTCGTCAGATTGAAGCAAAAGCCCTGCGTAAACTACGCCATCCTTCTCGTGCAGAACACCTGCGTAGTTTCATTGGCGAAGAATAAAACTTGTTCAAATAAAACTGGTGCATATAATATGCGCCAGTTACGATTTGTTTGTTGTATGCCTTCGACATACTAGCAGCGTATAACCGCAACGCGAGCCTGTAGCGGGGTGCGATAGCACAAGGTGGAGCGCAGGAGGCGTAAGCCGAACTATCAGGGTACACAAAAAAATTTTACAATACGCCCTCTCTCAGGGCCTGTAGCTCAGTTGGTTAGAGCGCTCGACTCATAATCGATCGGTCGAAGGTTCAAGTCCTTCCAGGCCCACCATTCTTTCCCCTTGCTGGCACAGCCAATTTCAAATCAGTGATTTTCCAGTCGTCGCTGGAACCCACTATTTATGGCGGTTCCACCCTCGTCACGAAAACCGAGCAGGTTTAATTTAATAATAAAAACTCTTGACCTTAATATTGGCGCCTAAATCAATGCTGAGAATCGCAAAATCATCGCTTACTCATCAAGCTGATGGTTTCCTGAGACATAAATCCCAATAGGGAGTCCCCTCAAATCGCTTTACCAGAAAATCCACAAAGGCTCTGACACGTTGTGAAAGATGGCGCGTTTGCGGGTAAACAGCATATGCATCCAGCCGCGGAAGTTTATACTCTTGCAGTATTTGCACCAGAGCACCACTTTCAACCTCTTTGTACGCGATAAATGACGGCACTAAAATAATTCCCAAACCTTCTACCGCCGCATCTTTAAGAAACTCCCCCGTGCTGGCTTTTAAGTATGGGCATATTTTTACCCTGATTTCTCTGCCATTACTGTCAGTTAAGTGCCAGTGTTCAAAATCACGCAGCAGGTTATAAACAAGACATTGATGCTCGCTCAATTCATCCGCTGACCGGGGCACACCCATCTGTTCGAGATAAGCCGGACTGGCGCACATAACGAACTGAATGGGCGCAAGTCGACGCGCGATTAAACTTGAATCAGGTAGATTGGCGATGCGAATCGCCAGATCAAATCCCTCCTGGATTAAACCCACCTCACGGTCATTAAAATCCAGATCAAATTCTATCTGGGGGTTTGCCTGTAGAAATTCATTAATAGCAGGCCCCATATGCATCAATCCAAAAGTTGATGGCAGGGCTATTTTTAAACTGCCTTTTAATGTGCCATGGGCCTGTGAAGTAGCATGTTCCGCTTCGATGACATCTTCCAGTATACGCACCGACTGATGATAAAAGGCGCGCCCGGTATCGGTCAGGTTCATCTTTCGGGTCGTGCGATGAAACAGTTCTACGCCCAGATGCCCTTCCAGCTCTTTTAAGCGCCGGCTAACAGCGGATTTCGCGACGCCAAGCTTGTCTGCGGCAGCACTAATACTGCCGGTTTCAACCACTCGAATGAATGTGGCCATATTCTCAAAGCGATCCATTACCCTTCTCTATTGTTGCGATATAAAGAACAATCATTTCTGATTATCACTGTTTATTCTTTATTTAACAATGACAATAATAGCCACATTAAAAAATCACACACAACGAAGAGAAGATGATGAGTGCACAAGCCAAACCAACACGCTACATCCCTGCGATGGAGACATCGGAAGGTGCGGGCGTTACGGTAAACCGCTCTATCGGGATACCCGCGTTACGTAATTATGACCCGTTTATGCTGCTCGATCAGATTGGCAGTGATAATCCGGATGAGTATATTGCCGGTTTCCCGTCGCATCCACATCGTGGTTTTATCACCTTCACCTACATGCTCGATGGCGATATGGAACATAAGGACAGCATGGGCAATACCGGCAAGCTTGGCCCTGGTGGCGCCCAGTGGATGAAAGCCGCCAGTGGTGTGATCCACTCGGAAATGCCGAAACAGGAAAACGGTTTGATGCGGGGTTTCCAGCTCTGGATCAACCTGCCTGCAGCCAACAAGATGGATACACCCGAGTACCAGGAATACAGGTCCGGGGATTTTCCCGTGGTCGAAACACCCGATTACAGCGTGAAAGTACTCATCGGCCATTTCGGTGACGCCGCTGCACCTATCGTGGATAACATCACCGATGTATCGTACTTCGACGTGAAGTTAAATGCAGGAAAACATTTTCAGCATACACTGCCAGCAGAGCACAACAGTTTTCTGTATATCTTTGAGGGGGATGGCCAGTTCAACAGGCAAAATATCGCCACCAATACATTCATAGAACTGGGCACGGAAGATAACACACCTGACTTTATCGCCGGAGAACACGGGGCACGGTTCCTGCTGGTCAGCGGTAAACCGATCAATGAACCTGTTGTTCAGTATGGTCCGTTCGTAATGAACTCAAAGCAGGAAATTGATCAGGCAATGCAAGATTATCAGTCTAACAATTTTGTCCGTGATAAAGCCTGGATCAGGCGAGATAAATAAAAAGGCATGACTATGCAGTGGAAAAACAGTACAACTCACTTTGGCCTGATTGCCGTTAGCTTACACTGGCTGGTGGCGATAACCGTTTTTGGCCTTTTTGGCCTGGGCTTATGGATGACCGGACTGGATTACTACGATAACTGGTACAAGCAGGGTCCATGGTGGCATAAGAGTATTGGTGTCCTGCTTTTCTTCGTTATCATTTTTCGCCTGTGCTGGCGGCTACTAACACCGCCGCCAGCCGCGTTGACCAGCCACAAACCGTGGGAGATAAAACTGGCGCAGATGGCACACCGGCTGATCTATATTTTGTTACTGGCAATTATGGTGAGCGGTTATCTTATCTCGACCGCCGATAATCGTGCCATCGAGGTGTTCGGCTGGTTCGCCGTGCCAGCAAGCATTACATCCCTGCCCAGGCAGGAAGACATCGCCGGCTGGGTACACCTGATACTGGCTTCTATTTTAATCGGACTGGTTTCGCTGCATGCAGCGGCCGCTCTTAAACATCACTTTATCGACCGGGATCGCACCTTAAAACGCATTTTCGGCAAATAAGTTCGTTCTATATAACAACAGGAGAACACCATGAAATCACCAACATTAACCACTTCTTTACTGATTGCAGGCCTGACCCTGGGCAGCGCGTCTGTGATGGCAGACGATTATGTGCTTGACACAAAAGGTGCGCACGCATTCATCCAGTTTCGGGTGCAACATCTTGGCTATAGCTGGTTGTATGGTCGCTTTAACGACTTCAGCGGCAAGTTCAACTACGATGAAAAGCAGCCAGAAAAAGCTTCCGTTGAAGTCACTATAAAAACCAGCAGTGTCGATTCAAACCATGCTGAACGTGATAAACATTTACGCGATGACGATTTTCTACATGTCGACAAATACCCCGAAGCAAAATTCGTCAGCACCAGCTTCACACCGGGTAAAGACGGCGCTGGAAAACTCAAAGGCAACCTCACCTTGCGCGGGGTGACCAGACCGCTGGAAATCGACGTGGAATTCATTGGTGCTGGCGCTGATCCCTGGGGCGGCTACCGCCGTGGCTTTGAAGGCACCACCCGCTTTACTATGGCAGATTTTGGTATCGTGAAAAATCTTGGGCCAAAATCGAAAGATGTCGAGATGATCCTGTCGGTGGAAGGTATAAAACAGTAAACGCCTGCATCGACTGTGACGCGCATGATCTCACTTGAACGAGGCCATAAAGGCAGAGGTAAAACATGTCTGGAAAACTGAAAACAGTAAAAGGTGAGTTTGTTCGATCCGAATCGGGTTTCAGGAACTGGGTAACGAAAGATGGCAGCGCCGGACCCACTGGCGAAGCAGGTTTTGCTGCTGAGCCGGGGCGCTATCATCTTTATGTTTCACACGCCTGTCCCTGGGCGCATCGCACGATGATCTTTCGCACACTAAAAGGGCTGGAAGATGTGATATCCGTATCCGTGGTGCATCCATTGATGCCGGCGGAAAGCTGGGTGTTCGGAGAATACCCGGGCGCAACGGAAGATCATATCAACCATGCCCACTATTTATATGAAAACTATCAAAAGGTCGACCCTGATTATGATGGACTGGTTACGGTGCCGGTATTATGGGATAAAAAACAGCAGACGATAGTAAACAATGAATCATCTGAAATTATTCGCATGCTGAATTCTGCGTTTATGCGTTTGCTAATGATGCCGTGGACTTTTACCCTGCAGCATTGAGAGCCGAGATCGATGCGATCAACGAACCGGTTTACAACAATGTAAACAACGGTGTCTACCGCGCCGGTTTTGCCAAAACACAGCAGGCCTATGATGCTGCCTATGATCACCTGTTCCGCACCATGGATGAACTTGAAGACAGGTTAACAAAACAGCGTTATCTTGTCGGTGATCAAATTACTGAAGCCGACTGGCGTCTGTTTACCACCCTGGTACGTTTTGATGCGGTGTATTACGGCCACTTTAAAACCAACAAAAAACGCCTGATGGATTATCCGAATCTGTGGGCTTACACACGTGAGCTTTACCAGGTCCCCGGCGTGGCAGACACGGTCAATATGGATCATATCAAGTATCACTATTTCGCCAGTCATCGCTCAATCAATCCGACCGGCATCGTGCCAAAGGGACCGGAGATTGATTTCATGCTGCCGCATGAGCGGGAAGGCTTTTCTTAAAATATTAATAAACCCCAGGGGAACGCAAGCATATGTCTAACCCAGTAATCGCTGACAACAAACCGGTCATGGTCACTCTGGCAAAAGGCCAGGAGTATCATTTCTGTACCTGTGGCAGATCTAAAAGCCAGCCATTCTGTGATGGCTCACATGTCGGCACAAGTTTTACTCCCAGG
>JAPHRO010000010.1 GCA_026195895.1 Gammaproteobacteria bacterium | reverse complement strand
TGATATCCCAACACCGGATGAAAGCTTTGTGGTTATCCGTTTCAAAGACCCTGCAAAATTCAATACCGATTTTCCTTATCTGTTAAACATGATCCATGATTCGTTCATGTCGCGTCGCAATACTATTGTGGTACCCGGTGGCAAAATGGGTATGGCGATGGAAGTTATCCTGACACCCATCATTCATGACATGATTGAAAAATCCAGGAAAGCGCGTTAATTCACCGCGCTTTGCTATCAACAAAGGCCCGTACTATGCGGGCCTTTTTTATGTACAGAATGTACGGTATGCCACGGGCGCAGGGAAGCACAGGAGTGGCGCATGTACAGGATGTACGGTATTTCGCCTGAGGCAGGACGCCTGATATTTCACCCAAAACAGAATATCACTAAGCATAAGTTCGAGCTAAAATAAAAAACATGATTGTTGATAGCCACTGCCATCTGGATTTTGAAGACTTCGATGATGATCGTGATCAGGTACTGGCTAGCGCCAAAAGCATTGGCATAGAACATATCGTCGTTCCGGCTATAAGCTCTGCCACCTGGCCGCGATTAAAAAAAGTCTGCGACCACTATCTCGAATGCCATGCGGCCTATGGTCTGCACCCCTATTACATAGACAAACATTGTCACTCAGACCTGGATAAACTGGATCAATGGATAAAACGCGAACAGCCTGTCGCAGTAGGTGAATGCGGGCTGGATTTTTTCCTGAAAGATCTCGATAAAAATAAACAACAGGAATTCTTTGAAGCCCAACTGGATATAGCAAATGAAAATCAGCTTCCCGTTGTCATCCATTCACGCAAAGCCACTGAACAGGTTATATTGTGTTTAAAAAAATATCCGTCATTAACCGGCATGATCCATAGTTATTCAGGCAGCCTGGAACAGGCCAGGCAATTAATCGACATGGGTTTCTATATTAGTTTTGGCGGCGCTATTACTTATGATCGTGCCAGTAAGCTGCATAGCATTGCCGCCAAGCTACCCCTGGAAAAGCTGCTTGTCGAAACGGACGCCCCCGATCAACCAGGATTAAAACATCATGGGCAACGCAATCAGCCTTACTACATTTTTGATGTAATAGAAACACTGGCACGACTACGTAATGATACGGTGGAAAATATTAGCCATATTACCAGCAGCAATGCGATTGCATTATTTAGTCTGTAGTTTCAACATTGCAAAAAGTATTTGGCCCAAAATATAGATAAGCTGGTCACTGTCTCCAGCAACCAGTAAACCTTAACTGTCGCGCATCACATATTCTTCCATGCCCAAGCGCATATAAAATGAATATTTATTATTTTTGTTTCTAATTAGCTACCCAATAACAACTATCGGCCAATTTTGTTAATAAACTCGGTATTCAGAAGTAATACGCTGACCATTTAGACAGGATTGTTAGATCAGATTTAAACTACCACGATAAATCAGATCTGTACTATGCTGTTCGCATATTTTAATATCTATCAAACAACTTTCTCTCTGGAGAGCTCACCACGAATGTTTAAGCGAACCAAACCCAGCGCCGTCAGCCAGGCGTTTGAGACGAGCTATTCAGAACTGATGGATTGTTCACCCCATGAAGCATTAATCGCTTTTCACGCTCGCCATGACCGACTTATTGAGCAGGTAGTTGCTCAATCGGATCAGACTAGAGCCTGTGAAAAGGAGTGTAACTATTGCTGCTATTTCAAAGTTGTTGTCGATGCTGTTGAAGTCTTTGCTATGGTGGACTTTGTAAAAGCAGAACTGGATGAACAACTGATTGAGCAGATTATTCAATCAGCAAAGCGTAACATTGAAGAAGCAAAAAATCTCAGCCATGAAGAGCATGCCACAATTAACCAGCAATGCCCGTTGCTGGTCGACAACGCCTGTGCGATATATCCAGTCAGGTCGATCAAGTGCAGAAACTTCCATGCCATCGATGACAGCAGTTGCCGGGCATCCTACGAAAACCCCAGAGACCTGACGATTCTAAATAACCATATTCCAGCACTATATGTTGCAGCAACGGGCAGCAGCGATGGCTTCATGGCGGCACTGCATACGCACGGCTATGATGATCGCATTTATGATTTTAATGCGGCTTTTATCGAAGCCATGGAAAATCCAGATTGTAAACGTCGCTACGATACTAAAAAACGCGCCTTTACCACGGTAAAATATAATAATGCTTAACTATCAGCAGTATCTGGGAGCAGAGTAAAAACTAGTTTAGATTAGTTAATATTTAGAGATAGAAAAATAAATTATTTATTTACCCTGAAGCCTTTATTGTTCTGATTTGACTATGCTGAGCAAGGGTGTTTATACTGCTTATACTTTGAAAACTGATCCTGACACAAGCCCTCTGGATAAACTCCCACCCGTTCTTAAAAAAAATTTAGAGCGCAACCTTTGTGTCTGCAATGATGTTCTTAAGATGGATATTATCAATGCCATCATTAATGGGGCCACCACAGTGGCAGAGATTAAAAAACAGACCTATGCCACAATGGGAAGTGGCTGTTGCACAAAACAGATAGAACGCTTAATTGAGTGTCTTTGTTCGCCAGAAATGAAGAAATAGCGCCCTGTCTCCACCCCATTAATAACTAATCGTTAACACTGGCACAGGCATTTACCAGCCACAGAAATCATTCATTTCTAAATAACACTTAATACTTTCCGGATAACTAAATCATTGAAATTTAGGCGCCGGATCTCTAAGCACCATTTTCGGTTCTGAAAAACTTGTTAATCGCTCGACAAAATCAATAAATTCCATTAACGGCGAGCCACGAAAGAATTGTGTCATTGGCCGATCCATCCAGATGCGATCAGAATATAAATATTGTTCATGGGGCGTATCACCTGTTCCGTCATGGTTTAAATCAAAACCCTGGTAGGTATCCCAGTAGTTTTCCTGCCAGGCATTAGCCAAAGCCGTGGATGGCGCGCTTACTCGTACATCGGTAAGATTTTGTTCAAAACGATTTTTGCGGACTATATGCCCGCCTTTTTCACCATAAAAATACAGCGCCACATCATTGTATGCAAAACGATTATTTTCAAGCGTCAAAATATTTTCAGGATGCACTGGCGCATTTGCAGTAATACCGACTGCACAGTGTAGTATTTCATTATCTTTAACCAGTACCCCACTACTTTCTTTGAATGCCAGAGCCGCGCCTGAAAAACTGCGTAGATGAAATATTTTGTTTTCCTGAATCAGCAGGTCATTTGAATAAAATAACAAAATACCTGTTCGGTTATTGTTAATGGAATTATTTATAATTTCATTTTCATGGGCAAAAACCAGTTGAATACCAATTCGACTATCACTGATCCGGTTTCCCTGGAGACGATTATTGGATGAATTGGTAATGAAGTTATCGCGGACAGCCACAACATCATTATTTTCGATAACATTGTCATAACTGTTCCATAATCTAAGCCCCTCGCCTCGCAGACTGGGCTTAATAGATTTGGAACTAATGTAGTTACCTCGCACTATATTATTATTTGCGCCACGCAAATGAATGCCAAACAATACGTCTTCGAGCCTGTTGTTTTCCACCAGGCTATTGTCAGCCTCAATAACAATGCCTGCATCCACCTTGTCGAAAGAATCACCGGAGCCGGTTATTTGCAGACCTCGAATAGTCGTGCCATTGGCCTGGATAGCAAGCACGGTATCACTGCCTTCCCCATCAAGAATGACTTCACCCCGACCCTCAATAGTTATCGGCCGAGTAATGACCACCGGTCCTGCGTATCGTCCCGCAGGTGGACGCAATACACCACCTTCTGGCGTCAGCTCCACATAGAGCTGTAGCGGAGGCAAGGCATAAGCAGAAACGTTGATGAGCAGTCCGAGCAATATACTCGGTAGATGCGCTAGATATTTCATGCTCTGCATATTCCAGTCTATGCAGAACAACCACGTTGATGCAAATCAAACCAGGGCAATTTGCTGTTTGATTGGCGAATAATTATTCGCAGATTAATCAGGAAAATGAAGGCTTAAACTTGCGAACAGCGGGTTAAATACGATAGCAGAAATGCCTGGTAAGAAATTATCAAATTGAAATTAGGGCTCGCTCACAGGCCCGGTATTATCGATTCCAATTTTGTGGATCGCTTATTTCTTCCAGTTTGTTTCTTATCCAGCTTTCAACTTCCATGTTTACTTCATCTGGATCACGACCGTAGGCCCGGATTGCAGGGCCAATAGCAATGGTGACCGTTCCCGGCCATTTAATAAAACTGTGTCTTGGCCAGTATTCACCGGCATTGTGTGCAATGGGGATAACCGGATAATCCAGCCTGGAGGCCATGATGGAACCACCCATTTTAAAGCGCTGCTTAACACCGGGTTTAATACGCGTACCTTCTGGAAAAATAATAACCCAGCGACCCTCGGCAAGTTTCTGTTCGCCCTGCTCCACCATTTGATCAATCGCTTTTCGCCCGGCACTGCGATCGATGGCAATGGGATCGACCAGCGCCAGACCCCAGCCAAATACGGGCACACGTAACAGTTCCCGTTTCAGCACCCATAATTGCGGCGGCAATATTTTCTGGAAGGCCAGGGTTTCATAGGTTGACTGATGATTGGACAGCACGATAGCGGCGCCTTCGGGCAGATTTTCCAGCCCTTCTACTCGATAGCTTAAATTGCAAATATATCTGAGCAAACTCATATTTATTTTTGCCCAGCTTGAGCCTATGGCATAGCGCACATGGACTGAAAATGGATACGCCAGTAATACGAGCGCCACCACCGGAATTAAAAAAAACACATGAAAAAACCAGAAAATACTGGCCCGTATATACATTTCAGGTTTTGATTGTCGCCGCACGGGCAGCCCTTCGAAATTCACTGCTTACTCCACTAATATTACGTCTACTACAGCTGATAAATTTTTGTAAACGGAAATATTTTTTTGCATGTTCTCATTGTCGCGTAGAGTTTGTTTGCCCGCGCCTGTTTTAACCAGCAATGGACTGGCTCCAGCTGATTCGGCGGCCATTACATCTTCCAGCGTATCGCCTATCGCATACACGCCGGTTAAGTCTCTCTGATAGCGTGCAGCAATATCCTGAAATAAACCGGCTTCAGGTTTGCGGCACGAACAGCCATCGTCTGGCCCATGAGGGCAGAAAAATACCGCATCAATGTAACCCCCATACTGTTCCAGTTCACTCTCCATTTTACTATGAATGGCATGCAGGGTTTCCAGATCAAGAACACCACTGGCAATGCCCGGCTGATTGGTGGCAATTACCAGTTTAAAGCCTGCCTGCACCAGCCGACCCATCGCCTGCAGACTACCCGGAATTGCCTGCCACTCATCCACCGTTGTTATGCCACCACTGAGTCTGTGATTAATCACTCCGTCTCGATTTAAGATAATAAGCTTCATGATTGCAGGCGGGATAAATCAGCAGCCTCCAGAAACAGCCCATATAATTTAGCCAGCAAAGCAACCCGGTTATTTTTTAAGGTCTGGTCATCGCTCATCACCATGACCTTGTCAAAAAAGTTATCAACCGGTTCACGCAGTGCTGACAATTCCTCCAGTGCAGATTTGTAATCACCTTGAGCAAACATCGGTATTACCAGAGTAGCAAACGCTTCGACTTTTTCATGCAAGGTTTTCTCAGCATCTTCCTGAAATAAATTCACGTCAACGGTTTGCGGGCATTCGCCATCGATTTTTTTCAGGATGTTGCGGATACGTTTATTGGCGGCCGCCAGACTTTCTGCAGCATCGAGACTGCGAAAACTATTTACAGCCAGCACACGACGATCAAAATCAACCGGCCGTGTTGGTTTTAAAACGGCAACGGCATCATATACATCAAGCGGGATATCCTGACTGGTATAGTAAACACGCAACCGTTCCAGCATGAAATCAACAACGTCTTCCACCACATCCCTTGCATCAATCACATCTTCCAGAGCATCGGCTGCAAAACCAAGAATCTCTCGCAAGTCCAGCATCAGATCTCGCTCAATGAGTATTCGTAAAACACCAATGGCGGCGCGACGTAAGGCGAACGGATCTTTAACGCCACTCGGCTTCTGGCCGATAGCAAAAATCCCCAGTAGCGTATCAATTTTATCCGCCACTGCGAGAATCTGGCCAGTCATGGTGGTGGGCAATTCATCACCGGCGAAACGCGGCATGTATTGCTCATCCAGCGCAATGGCCACATCCTCAGCTTCACCATCTTTCTCCGCATAATAGCGACCCATAATGCCTTGCAAGTCAGCAAACTCACCCACCATTTCAGACATCAAATCACATTTCGATAACAGGGCAGCACGATGTGCATGCTGTTTATCCGCACCCAGTTGCTCAGCAATTTTTTCGGCGATTTTTGCTACCCGTCGACTTTTGTCACCCACCGAACCGAGCTTATTCTGGAACACGACTTTATCGAGCGCCGCCATGCGTGTTTCCAGTGGATGCCGGCAATCCTGTTGCCAGAAAAACGCCGCATCTGCAAGCCGTGGTCGAATCACCCGCTCATTGCCTTCCTTAACCCTGTCGGGATCTTTACTATCGATGTTACTGATCGTAATGAAGTGCGGCAGCAGATTGCCTTCAGCATCTGTCACCGGAAAATATTTTTGATGATCCTGCATCGATGAAATCAAGGACTCCGCCGGAACTTCGAGGAAATGCTCATCGAAATCACCGGCTATCGCTATCGGCCATTCAACCAGAGCGCTGACTTCCTGCAACAGGTCATCATTAATCAGGGCACGACCGCCAAGTTTTTCAGCCGCCTGTTCAGCCTGCTGCAGAATCGCCTGACGCCGCACATCACGATCCACAATGACACGGCCCGGATTATCCAGTCGATCAATATAGTCATTGGGATTCTGTAAATTGATACCTTGCGGGTGATGGAAACGATGGCCACGGGATTCACGCCCGGCAGCGATACCCAGGATAGTCGCCTCGATAACATCATCACCAAACAACAATACGACCCAATGTACCGGACGCACAAACTCTTCACTGCTGTCGCCCCAGCGCATGCGTTTTGGAATGGGTAATTTCGCCAGCGACTGACTGACAATCTCGGGCACCAGTGCTGTTGTTGGTTTACCTTTTTCCTGCATGCGGAATAACAACCATTCACCCTTATCGGTTTTCATGGTTTCCAGATCACTGACCGCAACCCCGCAGCCACGGGCAAAGCCCTCGGCGGCTTTGGACGGATTGCCCGCATCATCAAAAGCCGATTTAATTGCCGGGCCGCGTTTTTCGACTTCGCTGTCCGGCTGGGATTCATTTACATTTTTTAGTAATACGGCCAATCGGCGCGGTGAGGCATAGGCAATGTATTCATCAAATTCCACATTGGCTTCTTGCAGCCCCGACGCTATGCCCTCGGCAAAAGCATCGCTTAAAGCATCGAGTGCTTTGGGCGGTAATTCTTCGGTACCAATTTCAATCAATAAATCACGTCTGCTCATTTACCTGGCCTCCCTGTTTGCAGCTTTACAAATGGGGAAGCCAAGCGCCTCACGTGCCTCGTAATACGCCTGTGCCACTGCCCGGGACAGGGTGCGTACACGTAAAATATATCGCTGCCGTTCGGTCACCGAAATTGCGTGACGGGCATCTAGCAAGTTAAATGTGTGTGAGGCTTTCAGCACCATTTCATAGGCTGGCAAGGGCAGGCCCTGTTCAATCAGGCGTGCGCTTTCTGTTTCGCAGGTATCAAACCAGGCAAATAATGATTCTGTGTCCGCCTGTTCAAAATTGTAATGGGACATTTCGACTTCATTCTGGTGGAACACATCGCCATAGCTAACCACGCCCTGTGGGCCTTTGGTCCAGACCAGATCAAATACCGATTTTACATTCTGCAAATACATCGCCAGACGTTCCAGGCCGTAAGTGATCTCACCGGTTACCGGCTTACATTCCAGACCACCCACCTGCTGGAAATAGGTAAACTGGGTGACTTCCATGCCATTGAGCCAGACTTCCCAGCCCAGGCCCCAGGCACCCAGGGTGGGCGATTCCCAGTTATCTTCCACGAAACGAATATCATGCACCAGCGGATCAAAGCCAAGTGCTTTTAGTGACTCCAGGTACAGCTGCTGAATATCATCGGGATTGGGCTTCAATACCACCTGGAACTGGTAATAATGCTGCAGACGGTTCGGATTCTCGCCATAGCGGCCATCGGTAGGTCGGCGGCAGGGCTGCACATAAGCCGAGCGCCAGGGCTCGGGGCCGATAGCACGTAAAAAAGTGGCGGGGTGAAAGGTGCCAGCCCCCACTTCCATATCCAGTGGCTGCAATACTGCACAGCCCTGTTTAGCCCAATAGTCCTGCAGAGCCAGGATAAGCCCCTGAAAAGTTGATGCGTCGTATGCCATAAATCTTTGGTTCTGTTTAGCTTTTTACGAACGCGCAAGTATAAACCATACTGAAAGCCTGCATAGCCTTTAAGCCAAAAACATCAACCAGAAAGCAACACACTGACCTGTAGATCCAGTGGTGACCCCCTGATCCTGTATTTCCATTTAAGGGTAAACCCATGATTACACAGGAAAATTTAAGATACATGACATTTGTCAGAATTTCCGACAAACATCCTTTTACCACTAATGTCGGACATTAATAGGACATGATAACGCATTGATATTATTATAATTATTATTTTCCAATTTTGACGATTTCGACACCTGTTAACAAATCCGACAGTTTATCATTGCCTGAAACAGGAAAACCCCACTAACTTGTTGAATTTTCTTGATTTATTACACTATGGCCTGATTATTGTTTAATCTAGTCGACGAACCAAATGGAAACCAAATGGAATTCAGTTATATGAAAAAAATAAAAATTATCGCCAGCCTTGCGTGCGCAGGTTTACTGGGATCGTCAATGCCGTCACAGGCAGCTTCAATCTATGCAGTTTCTTACACAAATGTCACTGGATTTAGCATAACGGGTGCCACCAATAATGTGTCTGTTAGCGGCTTTTCTTTCTCCAATGCAGCAGCAGCAGATAGCAACGGCAACAGTGTGGCAAATGTTGACCTTGGCATGACTGGCAGTGATACAGCAGCAAGCTGTATTGGCGATTGCACCAGCTATAACAACCAGTTCTATTCGCATCCACACTCAATCTCGGATACAGATTTTATTTATGCAGACGCGGTCGTTACCTCAACTGACATTAACGGTGGACTAGGTGCTGCTTCCAGTATCGCCGAAGGGTATATTTCAGATAACCTGGATTTTGCTTTCGCTACTGGATCAAATTCTTTAACCAATGCAACAATTAATGTCGGTAGTGGCGGCGCAAATTTCCAGTTCTCTTTTATACTGGATAACTATATGGAACTTTCAGGCGACGGATATGGAACCGCCTGGTCATCACTAAGTTTAAGCATTGATAATAACTCTATTGGCTCACTACTTAATGAAACTATTAGCGCCAATAGCAGTTCTTCATCTGGTACTTTTTCAACCAGCAACATTTCTCTCACGGAAGGGACACATTATTTATCTATTTCCATGGATAACGGAATTAATATTACCCCGGTACCTGTACCAGCAGCAGTCTGGTTATTTGGCTCTGGTTTAATTGGATTGGCGAGCATCGCGCGTCGAAGAAAACAATAAATAATATTCAATCCAGTTGACTGAAATGCCGGGATACCCCGGCATTTTTTTGCTTTACAGTTTTTACACCGGAAAACTCCCTGCAATAATAAGCTATATATATAACAAGATAGTTTTTCAGCGGATATATATATGTCTGAAAGGTTGATACTTGCCCCCACCGCTACATCCCAGTGGAAACAACTATTGCTGGAAGCCGAAGATCGGTGCGCCTGCACCCTCGATGAAGAAGTCGAAAGCTACCTTATTTTTACACTAATACGCTTTACCCAGAATCCTGAACTGGCGAGCAGGGCACTCGCGCCCGATTACCTGAACACAGCAAGGCTTACCGGACAGTCACAACAGCAAAATCTACGTGAAGTAGGCGATCAATGTTTATTACTCTCCGGACTTTTTCCACAGCGCGCCGATAAACGCCTGGTTCGCGTCAGCTATTATGTCGGCCTGGGACAGGCAGCCTATGACAATTTAAGTCATCTCCTGAAACGATCATTTGCAGAACTTTATCGTCTTTTAGCCACCAACTTTGTACAATTAATCGATGTTTTACAGAACATTCGAAGTGAGGCCGCATTGCAACCACTTCAGGCACTGGAGCTGTGGCGTGATACTTCCAGCCAGAATGCCTATCGGATTCTGCTGCAGGAGACCAATGCTATTCCACAGATCACCCACAATCTATATCACCATTAATTTAACAGTATCTGGTAAAATGTGTGGTTTGGCCGTTTTCCAACCTGGTTCTGTATGTCACAACGTAAAGCTGTAGCCCTTATTTCCGGCGGACTTGATTCCCTGCTCGCCGCCAGAGTCATGCTCGAACAGGGCATTCATGTCGAAGGCATTAACTTCTTCACCGGCTTCTGTGTCGAAGGCCATACCCATGCTATTCGCAAAAAAGACAAGGATAAGCCGAAGCGCAACAATGCCCTGTGGTCAGCGGAGCAACTGGGCATTAAATTGCACATCATCGATATCGTTGAAGAATACAAAGACGTGTTGTTGAATCCAAAACACGGCTATGGCGCGAACATGAACCCCTGTCTGGACTGTAAGATTTTCATGGTCAATAAGGCCAGACAGTGGGCGGAAGAAAACGGCTTCGATTTTATTATTACCGGCGAAGTTGTCGGCCAGCGGCCCATGTCCCAACGCAAAGATACCATGCCAGTGGTTTCACGAGAATCCGGCGCCGATGATCGTCTACTGCGCCCTTTGTGTGCAAAGAACTTACCTGAAACCCTGCCCGAAAAAGCAGGCTGGGTCGATCGTGACAGGCTTTATGATTTTTCGGGCCGCAACCGCAAACCCCAGATGGCGCTGGCGGCTCAGTTTGGATTTGAAGATTATGCCAAACCCGCCGGTGGCTGCTGCTTCCTCACCGATGAGAACTATTCTGCCAAACTGGTCGATTTATGGGATGCCCGCGGCAATCGTGAATATGAAATGGACGACATTATGCTGCTTAAGGTGGGGCGGCATATTCGTCCGGCACCGCACTTCAAGCTCATCATTGGCCGTGAAGATGGTGAAAATAAATTTCTGCAAGGTTACAGAAATAATTACATTTCGTTCAAAACCCTCAGCCATCCGGGACCATTAACTTTGCTCGATGGCGTAGCCAGCGACGAAGACCTGCAGCTCGCCGCTCAAATCACTGCACGATTTTCCCAGGGCAAAAACGCCGACACAGTTACAATCGAAGCCAGAAGAACCAACGGCGAAACCGTCACTCTGGAAGTAAAACCCATGAGTCCGGGAAGTATTCAACCGGAATGGTACGTGTAATGGCACATTATGAACTTGATGCACGACGGATGTTTTGCCCCATGCCGGTCATTCGTACCCAGGACAAAATCAGCGAACTGGCTGTCGGCGATACACTGGAAGTGGTATCCACAGATCCCGGCGCACTTAACGATATTCCAGCCTGGTCCCGCATCAATGGCCACAAAATATTGGCAACTCGCGACGCCGGTGATGAGGTTTTTGTAACGATTGAGATCTGCGCAGAACAGTAATGCTACTTGTTTACCGCGTTATCAACCTTACCAATCGCACAACTGACAAACGACTTGGCTTTGGCTTTCGCCGCCGCAATGCCTGCAGCCGTGCCGGACTCGGGATAACCCATTTTCAATAATGCCGCACGCCAGTCATCACTGGCATCTGCTACAGATTCGATACTGACAAGGCCATTTTCGACATCGACAGCCACATCACTGACCCGCGCATCTTCAAGTAAGCGCTTTTTAATGCTACTGGCGCAGCCGCCACATTTTATGTTTTCAACTTCAAACGAATAATTCATTTCATATCACCATTTCAATGAGCGCCAAAGTATATATTATTCATTGGCAGGCAAATAATTGACTTGCAACAAACATGCAGTCACACCACAATATCGCGGCATGGATATATCCCTCGAACAACGCCAGAAAGAGACCAACCGTGTCACCATTATTGGGGTCATTGTTAACATTATACTCGCTATCAGCAAACTGGTAGCGGGGTTTGCCGCCAATTCCCATGCCCTGATCGCCGACGGCTTTCATTCGTTTTCCGATTTAATCAGCGATGCCATGGTGCTGTATGCTGCCAAGCATTCCAACCAGGAAGCCGACGAAGAACATCCTTACGGACACGCACGCTATGAAACACTGGCCACTATTGGGGTGGGGCTATTTCTTATTCTGGTGGCAGCGGGCATAGCCATTGATGCTATTGAAAGCCTGGTAGAACCCGCCGCATTAAGCGCCCCCGGCGCCATTGCCCTGTGGATTGCTGCCTTCTCCATCGTTAGCAATGAAGGCCTGTTCCAGATCACTATACGCGCAGCACGCCGTATTAAATCAAAAATGCTGAAAGCCAATGCCTGGCACCACCGTACCGACAGCATCTCCTCTATTGTCGTATTCATCGGTATTGCGGGCGCCATGATCGGCTGGCCGATACTGGATGACATTGCCGCGATTCTGGTCGCGCTGATGATTGCTAAAATTGGCTGGGATCTGAGTCACCAGAGCATACAGGAACTGGTTGATACCGCCCTTGAACCAGAAACTATCGACAAAATAAAACAGCACATCAAGAATGTGGATGGGGTACAGGAAATGCACATGCTGCGCTCTCGGCGCATGGGCCATAATGCCCTGGTTGATGTGCATATACTGGTTGATTCCCGACTGAGCGTTTCTGAAGGCCACCAGATTTCTGAAGCCGTCGCTTATTCCCTGGTCGAAAATTTCGATGATATCAATGATGTTACCGTACACATTGACCCCGAAGATGACGAACACGCCCCTAACAGTTGCAAAGACCTGCCCTTGCGTAGTGAAGTCATGACATTGCTGACTAAATGCTGGGAAGATATAGCGGAAACGCAGCATATTAGCGACACCACACTGCATTATCTGGATGGCAAAATCGATATCGAAATTACCCTCCCGCTTGATATTCTGGATACACTTGAGTCCGCATCCGCACTGAAGGCAAAAATCCAGTCCGCCAGTAAGCATCTGGCCTTTATTCGAGATGTATCGGTCTATTTCACCTAGAACGCACAACAATGGTGCGCTATTTGACGAACCGCACCATTTGAGTGCGCGCAGCGCATCAAAAAGCCCCTAAATAGCTGATTTTTCGCATTTCCCTTGTGGCACATTTCATGCAAAATAACTCGCTGCAAGTTTACAGCCCTGCGCTCGAGAAACCTGTCGAATTTAGGTCGATCCAGTAATCAGGCCGATGGCCTAAATCCGACAAGTTTCAGGTTCAGTTATATATATCAATTTGGAGACAACACATGTCAGCTAATGACGTTTTAAAAATGATGAAAGACAATGAAGTTAAATTCGTTGATTTTCGTTTCACCGACCCACGCGGTAAAGAGCAGCACGTTTCTGTTCCAGCTCACACGGTAGGGGAAGAGACCTTTGAAGAAGGAAAAATGTTTGACGGTTCTTCTATCGAGGGCTGGAAAGGTATTAATGAATCAGACATGATCATGATGCCAGATCCTTCAACTGCAGTTATGGACCCCTTCTGCGAAGAAGCAACTCTTAATATTTCCTGTGACATCATCGAGCCTGCAACTATGCAGGGCTATGAGCGTGATCCTCGCTCCATTGCCAGACGCGCTGAAGAGTATATGAAGTCTACGGGTATTGCTGATACTGCTTACTTCGGTCCAGAAAACGAATTTTTCGTATTCGACAGCGTTGCCTGGAGAAACGACATGGGCGAAGTCTTCTACAAGATTGGCTCTGAAGAAGCTGAGTGGAGCAAAGGCGAACAGACTGAAACTGGCAACCTGGGTCACCGCCCCGGCGTTAAAGGCGGCTACTTCCCCGTACCACCGGTAGACTCTTTACAGGATCTGCGTTCTGCCATGTGTCTGGTTATCGAAGACATGGGTGTAGAAACTGAAGTACATCACCACGAAGTAGCAACTGCAGGTCAGTGTGAAATTGGTGTGGTATTCAACACCCTGGTTAAAAAAGCGGATGAAGTTCAGGTACTGAAATACGCCATTCATAACGTTGCTCACGCCTATGGCAAAACAGCGACATTCATGCCTAAGCCTCTGGTAGGTGACAATGGCAACGGTATGCACGTGCATCAGTCACTGGCAAAAGACGGTGTTAACCTGTTCACCGGCGACCTGTATGGCGGCCTGTCAGAAACAGCGCTGTACTACATCGGCGGTATCATCAAGCATGCTAAGGCACTGAATGCATTTGCCAATGCTTCTACCAACTCGTACAAACGCCTGGTTCCTGGCTTCGAAGCACCTGTTATGCTGGCCTACTCTGCCCGTAACCGCTCTGCTTCTATCCGTATTCCATTCGTGAGCAACCCTAAAGCTCGCCGTGTTGAAGTTCGCTTCCCGGACAATACAGCAAACCCATACCTGGCGTTTGCGGCTATGCTGATGGCTGGCCTGGACGGTATCGAAAACAAGATCCACCCTGGCGATGCAATGGATAAAAACCTGTATGACCTGCCTCCTGAAGAAGAAAAAGCCATCCCCCAGGTTGCCTTCTCTCTGGATGAAGCACTGAAAGCACTGGATGCAGACCGTGAATTCCTGACCAAAGGCGGCGTATTCACTGATGATCAGATCAGTGCCTACATCGATCTGAAGGACGAAGAAGTGCAACGCTCTCGTCTGGCGGTTCACCCAGTTGAGTTTGACATGTACTACTCTTTATAAGCCTCTCGGTTTAAACAGAATGCATATAAGAAGCCCCGCAATGCGGGGCTTTTTTTGTGGCCATATATAATGATAGCGTCTTTATGCTGCTACACTTCGCTTACATTTTCATACTGCGTCATTGCATAACATTATAATCCCCACTAAGCTCTCAACATGCGAATTTTTATAACATTATTACTGTTACTCACGACAGTCCACGCCCAGGCCAAACTCTACAAATGGGTTGATGAAGGCGGTGAAGTCCACTATTCAGACTCACCTCCAGCCAGGGATATGCAATCGCTGGATTTACCACCACTGCAAACCACGCCAGCGGTCAAATACACGCCCAGGAAGCCGGCTGAACAGGCAAAACCTGAAGCCGATACGTTCAGGTACAATAAATTTGCCATCAGCAGTCCGGAGAATAATGCAACGATTCGTGACAACGCTGGTAATCTGACCGTAGCACTCGCTATTGATCCTCCGCTTAATCTCGAAAAAAACCATTACATCAATATACTGCTCGATGACCGGATCAAGATTAACAAATCAAAAAACACCTCGATCACCCTGAGTTTTGTTGATCGAGGCAGCCATACCCTCACAGCAGAACTCAGAAGTGCCGCAGGTAAATTACTGAAAACCAGTAACACGGTCACGATTCATATGCATCGTTTTTCCAAATTACACAAAAAAGCCCCCTAGACGATTCCGACGCAACACCATAAATTATTAGCCTGACACTTGCACATCTGCACCATTCTGGTGCAGACTGGTTGAATCAACATGAGACGACTGTATATTTGTCCCAGGGCGTCCGAATTCAGTCCCCGTGTACATTAGAATTTTACATATAACTTTTTGAATTAATTACATTTAATTTAATAGCCAGCATTTCTTATCCGATAAATAATGATTGGTTCAGTTTTTGCTACAACCATAAACCATGAACAGAAAAATTCAGCCAATAGAAGGTTTCCAGCGAAACATTCTGGACAATCTAAGCACCGCCGTTTTATTGCTGGATAAGTCACTGTGTGTTCTATATTTGAATCCCGCGGGTGAGAATCTGTTTCATATCAGTAACAAACGCGCGGCTGGCATTGGCCTCGATAAACTCATGTTTGTGGCACCGGACTTTGCTGATCGCCTGCACCAGTCGCTGGAAAACGCCCAGCCCATTGCCGAACATCAAGTCTCGATCAGACTCGGCCACGAACGCAGCATCACCGTTGACTATATGCTGAGCCCAATTCAACTGGCCGATCAAAACGATGTGCTGCTGATGGAGATTTCATCGATGGACCGCCATATACGCATCGCGCGGGAAGAAAAATTACTCAGCGAACAAAACGCAACGCGCAACGTTATTCGCGGCATGGCCCATGAAATTAAAAACCCTCTGGGCGGCCTGCGCGGTGCTGCACAGTTGTTAGAACGCGAACTGCCCGATGCAGGCCTGCAAGAATATACGCAGATCATTATTGGTGAAGCAGACCGCCTGCAATCGCTGGTGGATCGGATGTTAGGCCCCAATAATGTCCCCAGGAAACGCAGTACCAATATTCATCAGGCACTGGAACATGTCCGTCAGCTCGTTCAGGCCGAGGTCTCCGAGGGCATTTATTTTAATCTGGATTATGATCCCAGCTTACCTGAACTGATGGCCGATCCGGATCTGCTTATTCAGGTTATGCTTAATATCACCCGCAATGCCATCGCAGCGCTGGAGGGCAACGGGGAAATTACCTATCGCACTCGACCACAGCGTCATTTCACCATTGGCCACCAGCATCACAAACTGGTGCTGCAAACCGACATTATTGATAACGGCCCGGGCATTCCGGAAGACCTGCAGCAACAGATTTTTTATCCGATGGTGACCGGACGCGCCGAAGGCACCGGACTCGGCCTGTCTATTGCGCAATCATTAATAAACCAGCATGGCGGGCTGATTGAAGTCCACAGCCAGCCCGGCAGAACCGTATTTACCATTTATTTACCTCTGGAGACCATGGATGTCTAAGCACCACATCTGGATTGTCGACGATGACCCCTCGATACGCTGGGTGCTGGAAAAAGCACTCTCCCAGGCAGGACTGGAAGTAGCTTCATTCGAAACTGCCGACGCGGCAGTCGCTAGCCTGGAGCAACAAAAACCCGACGCCATCATTACCGACATTCGTATGCCGGGCATGGACGGACTGGAATTTTTACAGCTACTTGGTGAACAACTCCCGGACATTCCAGCCATTATAATGACCGCCCATTCTGATCTGGACAGCGCTGTCTCTTCATATCAGGGCGGTGCATTCGAATACCTGCCCAAGCCGTTCGATATCGACGAGGCAGTCGACCTGGCTCTGCGCGCCTGTAAAAAAAGCGAGCAACAGGCAGAACGTAGCAACGCCAAACTACAGCATCATACTCCCGAAATCATTGGCGAAGCGCCTGCCATGCAGGAAGTTTTTCGCGCTATCGGTCGCCTGTCAAAATCCAATATCACGGTTTTGATCAATGGCGAATCCGGCACCGGT
>JAPHRO010000050.1 GCA_026195895.1 Gammaproteobacteria bacterium | reverse complement strand
TCCTGACGAAGCAGTAGCCATTGGTGCGGCTATCCAGGGCGGTGTCCTGGGTGGTGATGTTAATGACATCCTGCTGCTGGACGTAACACCTCTGTCACTGGGTATCGAAACCATGGGCGGTGTAATGACCAAGCTGGTGGATAAGAACACTACCATCCCGACTAAAGCGTCGCAGGTATTCTCGACTGCGGATGACAACCAGGGTGCGGTTACCGTTCATGTATTACAGGGTGAACGCGAAATGGCGGCGGGTAATAAATCACTGGGTCGTTTTGACCTGAGCGATATTCCGCCGGCTCCCCGTGGCGTGCCTCAAATCGAAGTATCTTTCGATATTGATGCCAACGGTATCCTCAATGTGTCGGCGAAAGACAAAGCCACGGGCAAAGAGCAGTCGATTGTGATCAAGGCCTCTTCAGGTTTATCTGATGACGAGATCGAGAAAATGGTCAAGGATGCGGAAGCCCATGCGGATGAAGACCGTAAGCAGAAAGAACTGGTTGAGGCACGCAATACCGCTGACAACATGATTCATGCTGCGGAGAAATCGATGAAAGATCTGGGTGACCAGGTTGATGCTGGTGAAAAAGAAACCATCGAAAAAGCCATTGCAGAACTTAACGAAGTTAAGGATGGCGATGATAAGGAAGCCATTGAGCAGAAGACTCAGGCATTGACCGAAGCGGCCGGTAAGCTTGCAGAAAAAGCCTATGCCCAGTCACAACAGGCTGGTGCGGAAAGTGCTGCGCCAGAAGGTGCTGAGCAGGCTCAGGCAAGTGGCGATGATGAAGTTGTGGATGCTGAGTTTGAGGAAGTTAAGGAAGACAAATAATCAACCAGGCATTATGATGGTGGATTAAGGAATGCCTGGCTTCGTCCAGGCATTTCCTGTGTATGAAGCCGGGTTATTTCAAAAAATAATTGGCGAAAGAGTAATTAGAAAAGTGGCTACCGATACCATGTCCAAACGAGATTATTACGAAGTCCTGGGTGTTGCCCGAGACGTTAATGAAAAAGATCTGAAAAAAGCCTACAAACGCATGGCGAGTAAACATCATCCGGATAGAGGGGGTGATGAAGAAAAGTTCAAGGAGGCCAGGGAAGCATTTGATGTGCTGTCGAATGCCCAGAAACGCGCCGCTTATGATCAATATGGTCATGCCGGTGTTGATGCTTCGGCTGGCGGCGGTTTTGGCGGCGGCGCGGGCGCGGGTAATTTCAGCGATATTTTTGGTGATGTGTTCGGTGATATTTTTGGCGGTGGTGGCCGCGGACACAGTCGCGCCTATCGTGGATCCGATCTACGTTACAACATGGAACTGAGCCTGGAAGATGCGGTAGCCGGTACCACGGTTAAAATTCAAATACCTACACTGGTGAGCTGTAAAACCTGCGCCGGCACTGGCGCTAAAAAAGGCTCACAACCAACCACCTGTAGTACCTGTGGTGGTACTGGCCAGGTCAGAATTCAGCAGGGCTTTTTCTCGGTACAACAAACCTGTCCCCATTGTCACGGTCAGGGTAAAACCATCAGTGATCCCTGCGGTAGCTGTCATGGCCAGGGTCGGGTTGAAGAACGTAAAACCCTGTCAGTGAAAGTGCCTCCCGGTGTCGATAATGGGGATCGTATTCGTCTGGGTGGTGAAGGTGAAGCCGGCGAGAACGGTGGCCCGCCAGGGGATCTGTATGTGCAGATGCATGTCAAACCTCATCCTATTTTTGAACGCGACGGCAGTAATTTGCTGTGTCAGGTGCCGATCAGTGTGGCGACTGCCGCATTGGGCGGTGAGCTTGAAGTGCCAACACTAAATGGTCGGGTTAAGTTAAAAATCCCTGCTGAAACCCAGACAGGAAAACAGTTCCGCCTGAAAAGCAAAGGTGTATCACCGGTTCGAGGTGGACCTACCGGTGATCTTTTATGTAAAGTGGTCGTTGAAACACCGGTTAAGCTAACAGCCAAGCAAAAAGAATTGTTGCAGGAACTGGATGCCAGCATGAGTGGTGATAAGAAAAACCATAATCCACAAAATAGTTCCTGGATGGATGGTGTGAAAAAATTCTTTGATGATATGAGTCGTTAAAACAAAAATTGGGGGAGGGGAATATGAATACCCGTCGTCGTTTACTTGCTGGGTTGGCATCAATCACCGCAGGACTGATTCCATTCAGAAATATTCATGCTGAATCGGAAGCAACCGATGATATGCGTTTTCCCGGCGATCCCACTGATCACAATGTGGTCTTTCAATTCAATAAGGCGGATCAGGAATACCATGATGCCGTTCTGTTTGCTGTTGGTGAAATGCTAAGGAAATATGGCGACAATATAACCATTGTTGTCACCGCCTTTGGGCCTGGTATTCATGTATTGGGCCTGAATCCTCGTCGCTATGTCTCGCCGAAAACCCGGCAAAAAATCAAAAGTCTCGCCGATTATGGTGTAAAATTCCACGCCTGTGGCAATACCATGAATTCCCTGGGCTGGACTGAAAAAGATATTTACCCTTTTGCGGAAATGGTCAAGGTTGGTGCCGCCGATATTATGGAGCTGCAGGAAAAAGGCTATAGCTACTTGAGCTGGTAACAGAGAAATTAAGGCGAAGAAATAATGTTAAATATTGCCATAACCGGGGCGGGTGGTCGTATGGGTAAAACCCTCATCGAAGCCTGTAATCAGTCAGATCATTGTCAGGTCACCGCGGCATTCGAGCGACTCGATAGTTCGTTGATTGGCGCCGATGCCGGTGAGCTGGCGGGTATTGGCTCCATTGGCGTAGCAGTCGCAGGTGATATAGACAGTATGGTCGATCAGTTTGATGTCATGATCGATTTTACTACGGTAGATTCCACACTGGATCATCTGGAAACCTGCAAACAGAATAATAAAAAAATTGTTATTGGCACCACCGGCTTTAGTTCGGAACAGAAGAAAATCATCGAAGATGCAGCGAATAATATCGCGGTTGTGTTTGCACCGAATATGAGTGTTGGTGTCAATCTGTGTCTCAAACTATTGCAGACTGCTGCCGCCATTATGGGTGATGATGCCGACATAGAAGTTATCGAAGCACATCATCGTCATAAAGTCGATGCGCCTTCTGGTACTGCCTTGCGTATGGGAGAAGTGGTAGCCGATACCCTGGGACGTAATCTGGATGAATGTGCAGTCTACGGACGTGAAGGTCAAACCGGTGCCCGGGATCCAGAAACCATTGGTTTTGAAACCATTCGGGCCGGCGATATTGTGGGCGATCACACGGTTATGTTTGCAACTGAAGGTGAGCGCGTCGAAATCACGCACAAAGCTTCCAGTCGCATGACTTTTGCCAAAGGTGCTGTGCGGGCAGCGAAGTGGCTACAGGGTAAAGAAAAAGGATTGTTTGATATGCAGGATGTGTTGGGTCTCTAGATAAAAAAATACTTATTTAACACCGAGGACATAGCGGTCGCAGTGGTGACAACTTATTTTAAATTTCACCCACTATCTGAAATTTAATCATGACATTAAGATGTTTTTACTGTGTTCCCCGTGCCCTTTGTGGTTACAGCTTTAAAAGGTTTAAAAAATAATGAAATTTGCATGTGTCTTCCCGGGTCAGGGATCTCAATCAATTGGCATGATGGCGGAACTGGCTGAACAGCATTCCGAAGTCAAAGAGCTGTTTGCACGTGCTTCCGAGGCACTGGGTTATGATCTCTGGCAAATTGTGACTGAAGGGCCTGCGGAAGAACTCAATAAAACAGAAATTACGCAACCGGCTATGCTAACGGCCGGTGTAGTTGCCTGGAAAATATTACGTAAGAGTACCGATGAACAGCCGGTGGTGGTTGCCGGTCATAGCCTGGGTGAATATACGGCGCTGGTATGCGCCGGTGCGATAAAATTTGAAGATGCCGTTAAGCTGGTGGCTGAACGTGGCCGCTTAATGCAGGCGGCCGTACCCGAAGGCATCGGTGCCATGGCGGCAATACTGGGGCTGGATGACGACGTGGTGAGATCGGTCTGTGAACAGGCTTCAACCGGTGATCTGATTGCCCAGGCGGTTAATTATAATTCTCCAGGGCAGGTGGTGATTGCGGGTAATACCGAAGCGGTGGAAAAAGCCATGGAGCTCGCCAAACAAGCAAAAGCCAAACGTGCGCTGAAGTTGCCGGTTAGCGTGCCATCACATAGCTCGTTGATGGCAGGTGCGGCAGAACAACTGGGTACAAAACTGGCTGAAATTGATATTAATTCACCACGTATTCCAGTATTTCAGAATGTCGATGCGGCAACACATGCGGATCCTGCTGAAATAGCGGATGGTTTGCAGAAACAGTTACACAATCCAGTGCTCTGGGTTGATACGGTGAACAACATGATGGCTCAGGGTATTGATGCCATTGTCGAATGTGGCCCCGGTAAAGTGCTGGCTGGCCTGAATCGTCGTATTGATAAATCAGCAACTAATTACACTATTGATAGTGCCGAAAATTTGCAAAAATTCATCGACGCTTTAGCAGAATAATTCAGGGGGAGATAAATGAATCTAGAAGGTCAAATCGCGCTGGTAACAGGCGCAAGTCGCGGCATTGGTAAAGCGATTGCGGAAACGCTGGCGGCACAGGGTGCGACCGTTGTTGGTACGGCGACTTCCGAAAGTGGTGCTGAAAAAATCACTGAATATCTCTCTGCTTCAGGCGGTAAGGGCATGGCACTAAATGTGACTGACCCTGAATCAATTAAAGCTGTACTCAAGGCTATCGCCGATGAATTTGGCAATGTCAGTATTCTGGTCAACAATGCCGGGATTACCCGGGACAATCTGCTAATGATGATGAAAGATGAGCAGTGGGATGACATTATGCAGACCAATCTGACGTCGATTTTCCGTCTGTCCAAAGCTGTTATTCGTCCGATGATGAAAGCCCGTGGTGGCCGAATAATTAATATTGCATCGGTCGTCGGTTTAACCGGTAATCCGGGTCAGACCAATTATGCTGCGGCCAAGGCAGGTGTCATAGGGTTCAGTAAATCACTGGCGCGCGAAATCGGCTCTCGTGGTATTACCGTGAATACGGTAGCGCCTGGTTTTATTGATACGGATATGACTAAAGCCCTGCCAGAAGAGCAACGGGATGCGCTGATTTCACAAATTCCGCTGAACAAACTGGGGAACCCTGAAGACATTGCCAATGCAGTTGCCTTTCTTGCGTCACCCCAGGCAGCCTACATTACTGGTGAAACGATCAACGTAAATGGCGGCATGTACATGCCATAGAGTGATAATGCTCTTTAAGTATGCGTTATAAGTCATTGATTATAAATAAGCTTATCATATATCAAAAACATGAAAGAATTTAGTGGCATGCTGTGGCGTAATTCTCTAAAATACCGCGCAGCTCTACTTATTCGAACAAGAGGAAAATTACATGAGCAGTGTTGAAGAACGCGTTCGCAAAATCGTTGTAGAACAACTGGGTGTTAAAGAAGACGAAGTTACTAATGCAGCATCTTTCGTTGATGATCTGGGTGCAGACTCTCTGGACACAGTAGAACTGGTAATGGCTCTGGAAGAAGAATTCGAGTGCGAAATTCCAGACGAAGATGCAGAGAAAATCACCACTGTTCAGCAGGCTCTGGATTACGTTAACGCTCACAGTTAATAGAACCTGAAAAAAGGGCAGACTGTAATGGTCTGCCCTTTTTTAGTTTGTATAGAGGGAGACTCTGAAAAAGTCATGATTATTTTATGCTGACCAGAATCGTTCCGATTCATACCGAAGATCACAGCAATAGAATGACTATTTCTGTTCACTTCGAAACAAATTGGAACAATTCTGGTTCAGCCTAAATCTAACCAGACTTATCCAGTGTCTCCCTTGTTAATTATTTATGGAGAACTTTCTTGGCTAAGCGTCGAGTCGTTGTTACAGGGTTAGGCATAGTCTCACCCGTGGGTAATAATCTGAAAGATTCATGGGACAGTATTCTGGCAGGCAAAAGTGGCGCTGCCGAGATTACTGATTTTGATACTGAAGGATTTTCAGTGACTTTTGCCTGTCAGGTGAAAGATTTTGATGCGTCTCAGTATATTCCCAGGAAAGATCTTAAAAAAATGGATACCTTTATCCATTATGGAATGGCTGCCGCCGAACAGGCGATTGAAGATTCTGGCATTGAAATTACCGACGCCAATGCGGAGCGCATCGGCGTCTCGATAGGTTCCGGTATTGGTGGTCTGCCCATGATCGAGAAAAACAAGGATGCACTGAATTCTGGTGGCGCACGTAAGATTTCTCCTTTTCTGATTCCTGGCTCAATCATTAATATGATTTCCGGCAATCTCTCTATTAAATATGGTATCAAAGGCCCTAATATCGCCATCGTGACGGCCTGTACAACAGGTACCCACAGTATTGGTGATGCAGGGCGAATGATCTCCTATGGCGATGCTGATGTGATGATTGCCGGTGGTGCTGAAAAAGCCTCGTCACCTCTGGGTATGGGTGGTTTCGCCGCCGCACGTGCACTGTCCAAACGTAACGATGATCCAACACGCGCCAGTCGTCCCTGGGACCAGGACCGTGATGGTTTCGTATTGGGTGATGGCGCCGGTGTGCTGGTACTGGAAGAATATGAACACGCCAAAGCCCGTGGTGCCAAAATTTATTGTGAACTGGCGGGCTTCGGTCTGAGTGGCGATGCCTACCACATGACACAGCCTTCTGAAGGTGGTGAAGGTGCGGCGCGCTGCATGCTCAATGCCATTCGCGATGCGGGCCTCAATCCCGAAGATGTCGATTTCATCAATGCACACGGTACGTCGACACCGGCGGGTGACGTTGCTGAAACCATGGCGGTCAAGGCGGCCTTTGGTGATCATGCGAAGAAACTGGCGGTTACTTCTACCAAATCCATGACCGGACATTTGCTGGGTGCAGCGGGTGGCATCGAAGCGGTATTCTCGGTGATGAGTCTGCATGATCAGGTAGCGAGTCCAACTATTAATCTGGACAATCAGGACCCAGCATGTGACCTGGATTTTGTACCCCATACAGCGCGCGATATGAAGATTGATGTTGCTTTATCCAATTCATTTGGATTTGGCGGTACCAACGGTTCACTGCTGTTCAAGAAAGTCTAATTATTAACTCCAGGGTCCAGATATTAAATGGGCGCTTCTCATATCACTGTTCAGACTCTGGATGTTATTCCTGATCTATTGGCGCTGCATGCCAAACACCGGCGGCGTTATCCCCATCTGTTAGCCAGTATTGCCAAAGGCAATGATCTGGCCCGCTATGATATTTTATTTGCCTGTTCGCAACAGACGATTACCTTTGATGCTGCAACAAATTTTCTAGATGAGCTGGATACTGCATGGACGGCTGAATCCATTGCTGAGATTTCTGCTGAGCTGCCTTTTAGCGGGGGCTGGTTTCTGTATCTGGGATATGAACTGGCGGCCGAAATAGAACCCGGGCTGAAATTACCGCCAGCCGAAGATGGTCTGCCAGTGGCATTCGCGACTCGTTTCCCGGCGGCGATTATTGTCGATCATAAACTCAAACAGGCACATCTGGTTGTAGAAAATAAATACAGTCAGTATCTCAATGAAATCCAGCAGGATCTGCAAAGTCAGAATGATAAAGATCAGAAATTATACAAGCAGGAAATATTAATAGACCAGTTGCAGGAAGATGATGAAAAAAATTATCTCCAGCAAGTGGCCAGGCTTAAAAAATATATTATCGACGGTGATGTCTTTCAGGTTAATTTATCCAGAGCCTGGAAAACTCGTCTTAAAAATCCCATAAATGATGCCAGTCTGTTTTATCATTTAAGCAAAAATAATCCCGGCCCGTTTAATGCGCTGGTTACATTGGGTGAGCAGGCAATTATCTGTTCTTCGCCGGAACGTTTAATTGAAGTTAAAAATAACATAGTGCAAACGCGCCCCATAGCCGGCACTCGACCCAGGTCGGCAAATGAAGAGGAAGACCAGTCGCTTTCAGATGAGCTTATGGAGCATCCCAAGGAGCGGGCAGAACACATTATGCTGATTGATCTGGAGCGCAATGATCTTGGACGTATCTGCAAGCCAGGGAGTGTAGACGTTAATGAGCTGATGGTGCTGGAGACCTATCAGCATGTGCATCACATCGTATCCAATGTGAAAGGCCGTTTAAAAGATAACATAACACCCGGTCAGGTCATTAAAGCTGTTTTTCCCGGCGGTACCATCACCGGCTGTCCTAAAGTGCGCTGTATGGAAATACTGGCAGAACTGGAACAGACCGGGCGCGGTGCCTATACTGGTTCACTGGGTTTTCTCAACCACGATGGCAGCATGGATTTAAATATATTAATTAGAACCATCGTGCGCAAAAAATCGGAGCTACGTTTTCGTGCCGGTGGTGGTATTGTCGCAGATTCAGAGCCACAACATGAACTCAATGAAACCCGGGCCAAGGCCAAGGGTTTGATTATGGCCCTGCAGGATTGAACCATGACTTCTGTAATTATTAACGGCCAGGCAGAAACGGGTATTGATTATCGGGACCGGGGTCTGCAATATGGTGATGGATTATTTGAAACCATCGCTTATAAACATGGCCGGCTAATTTACTGGCAAGAGCATCTTGCACGCCTCAATGCGGGCTGCCAGCGTTTGAATCTACCTGTAATAGATGAATCACAGTGGCTGGCAGATTTACAGAAACTTTCTATTACTAACAACCATCACGTTATTAAACTTATACTGACACGAGGTGTCGGTGGCCGTGGCTATAAATACCATGCCATAAATACAACTCGAGTCATCGCCTGTTATGACTGGCCTGATTATCCCGCAAGCAATTTTAATAATGGAGTGGAAGTTAGAATTTGTGATACAGGTATTTCAGTCAATCCTTCATTAGCAGGTATAAAGCATCTAAATCGGCTGGACAATGTGCTGGCACGTAATGAATGGTCGGGTGATGTAATTGCTGAAGGCCTGATGCTCGATGATATGGCTTATGTCATTGAAGGCACCATGAGTAACGTATTCGGCGTTAAAGATGAGGTTTTATACACGCCAGATCTGTCGCGAGCAGGTGTTACCGGCATTGTCCGAAATAAAGTTATCACCATCGCAAAAGATCAGGGTATGGTTGTCTATGAAACCAATATTACACGACAACAGTTGCTGGAAATGGATGCAGTATTTCTAACCAATAGTTTGTTTGGTGTCTGGCCAGTAAAAAAATTAGAAAATATAAATTATAAAAATAATTTTATAGTTAAAAAATTGGCGGAACAATTGCGCAGGATTGAAACGGGAAATGATCTTTAAATTAATTAAAAAATTAATAATATTGTCGCTGCTGATCGGTGTTGCATTAGCGATTGATATGTATAGTTTTCTGAGCAGTCCTATGAATCTCGTTGAAACTACATATTACGAGTTTGAATCGGGGTCTTCAGCATCATCTCTGGTCAGAGATTTAAAAAAGCAAAATATTCTATCAAGACCTTTTTATCTTTCAGTCTGGACTCGAATTAGTGGGCAGGCAAAAAAACTGAAAGTCGGTGAATATAAACTCACGCCAGGAATGACGCCTTTTGATTTATTATCGGATATGGAAAATGCAAAAGTTAAGCAATACTCGATAACCTTAGTCGAAGGCCGCACTTTCTGGCAGATGATGAATCAAATTAACGAATCAGCTTATTTAAAGCATTATCTGAAAGGATTGACAGATGCGGAGATCATGCAGCGTATCGGTCATGGGGGGGAGCATCCAGAAGGACGTTTTTATCCAGACACCTACCACTTTCCAAAAGGTATGACAGATATACAGTTTTTAAAACGTGCTTACGATGAAATGGACAGGCGTTTAAATCAGGCATGGGCTAAGCGTGATATTGGCTTGCCATTCGATACCCCCTACGAAGCGCTTACCCTGGCTTCAATAGTGGAAAAAGAATCGGCTCTGGCTGAAGAACGCACACAAATTGCCGGTGTTTTTATTAATCGCCTGCGTAAAAAAATGCGTTTGCAAACCGACCCAACGGTGATTTATGGGTTGGGCCCCAGTTTTGATGGCGATATTCGATTCCGGGATTTAAAACGCGATACACCTTACAATACATATACTAGAAAAGGATTGCCGCCAACGCCTATTGCCATGCCAGGTCAGGGTGCCATTGACGCAGTTATGCATCCGGATACAACGCCTTATATATATTTTGTGGCGCGTGGCGACAAAACTGGAAGTCACGTGTTTTCAGAAACATTAACGGAACATGAAAAAGCAGTTGATAAATATCAGCGTAAAAGAAATAAAAAATAGTAACTGACAGGAACAATTATTAAGTAGTGCAAATTAATGAATAATAAGTCTAATCAACCATTATTTATTACCCTTGAAGGTTCAGAGGGTGTGGGTAAAACCAGCAATCTGGAATATATAAAATCTTTACTGGATGGGGCTGGTATTGAATATATTGAAACGCGCGAGCCTGGCGGCACACCGTTAGGCGAGGCGTTGCGAAATACCTTGTTGGGTGAAGATTTTAAAGGCATGTCAGATGATACTGAACTGATGTTGATGTTTGCGGCACGCGCAGAGCATGTGGCCCAGGTGATACGTCCTGCGCTTGAACAGGGGCAATGGGTGCTGTGCGATCGATTTACCGATTCGACTTATGCCTACCAGGGCGGCGGCCGTCAACTGGATATGGATCGTATTGCCGGGCTTGAGCAATGGGTGTTAGGTGACTTGCGGCCGGATATAACCCTGTTGCTGGATGCGCCGGTTGACATTGGTCGAGAGCGGGCAGGTAAGCGCAGTGAGCCTGATCGTTTCGAGCAGGAACGAGATGCTTTTTTTAATCGTGTTCGTGAAACTTACCTGGCTCGCGCTAAACAGGAGCCTGACAGAATAAAAGTGATTGACGCATCAAAGGATCTGGATAATGTTCAATCTCAGATTAAAGAAGTTTTTGATAATCTGATATAAAAAAGCTGAGGCCAAAACCTCAGCTTTATAAATTATTGTAGTGCTAAACAGGCTTCAGTCATCAGGTTGTGGCATTGGCAGTCCAGCCAATTTACAGACTTCATGTGCAGGGTCTTTTGGGAACAACTGATAGATATGCTTTTCATAGGCTTTCTGCTCATGAAAACTCATGCCTTTTTTACCTAATTCACGCACAACTTTATGCATGGTGGGCATCATTTGATTTTCTTCAAAATATTCACGGAAATATAAAATCAATTCCCAGTGATCATTGTATAGCTTTAAGCCATCCTGAGCCGCAATTTTTTCAGCATAGTCTTCGCTCCAGTCTGCCAGATTACACAAATATCCCTGTGGATTTGTTTCAATGGCTTTTCCAGCAATATTAAGGGTCATGTTCTCTTCTCCTTCAACATTCTCATTTAGCTATCAGATTCGATGGAACAGCATTGCTGTTATCTCCAGTATAGTTATTTGCTGGTGATTATTAATATCAATCTTGAGATAAATCAAACTAATCGACGAAAGGTAGCTTGACTCTTGCTAAACCTTTTTGTTTGTAAGGTATTTTTCCGATTGGGTTATTGGTGCTATTATGCGCACTATTCGTAGACAACAGCTTTGACCTATTTATGATCTATCCCTGGCAGCAAAACCAATGGCAACAGATACACCAACAGATTGCGCAAGGCCGTCTGCCCCATGCGCTACTTTTTAAGGGTGCCGAAGGATTGGGCAAGCTGGATTTTGCCCATGAGCTGACAGCATCGCTTTTATGCAAACAGTTGACGCCATCGGGGCAGAGCTGTGGCACCTGTGAGGCCTGCAAATTAATCGCAGCAGGTACACATCCAGATTTTTTATGGCTGGAGCCTGAAGAGGACAACAAGCCGATCAAGGTTGATCAGGTACGTGAGCTCTGCGCCAGTTTATCGATGACTTCGCAGTTTGGGGGGTACAAGGTGGCGGTTATTGCTCTGGCGGATAATATGAACATCAATGCTGCAAACAGTCTGCTGAAAACCCTGGAAGAGCCAACAGAAAATACTGTGCTTATCCTGGTAAGTTCCCGGCCCCACCGTTTACCGATTACCATCCGTAGTCGTTGTCAGAATGTTCTATTTCAACAACCGGAAAGTGGTGTCGCAGAGCAATGGATGACGGAAAATAACACGGCTGATGCTGAGCTCATGCTCAGCCTGTCACATGGATCCCCCTTGCTGGCCTGTAAGCTGGCGGCATCAGAGGTAGTCGCACACCGTAAATCACTAATAGAAGCATTATTGGGCGTTGCTAATAATCAGGCTGTGACTGAGCATGCCGCGAAGTTGTCAAAGGCTCCCGGTGAGTATCTTTTAAGCTGGCTATATGACTGGATTTCGGATCTGCTGAAATTACACCAGGGTGGTGCGGTGAGCCGTCTGGTACATAGCGATTATCAAAATGAGCTACAGCAAATGGTAGCGGGCTCAAACCAGCAAGGCCTGTTTGGGCTACTGGATGAGGTGATCCAGTTGCGCCGAGTGCAATCAATTCCACTAAATACTCAAATGTTGTGGGAAGATTTGCTAATATCATGGAACAGACAAATTAAACAGGGTTAAATCATGGCCGCAGGTGCTGCTCCAAGACAGGGTATTCTCTCACTTACAATCAAGGATAAGGCAGCGTTATATGCAGCCTATATGCCATTTGTAAAAAATGGTGGTTTGTTTATCCCGACCAATAAAGGCTATGGACTGGGTGACGAAGTCTTTATGTTATTGACTTTAATGGACGATAAAGAACGCTTGCCAGTAGCGGGCAAGATCGTCTGGATGACGCCTGCAGGCGCCCAGGGTAACAAAACAGCCGGTATTGGGGTTCAGTTTGGCGCACAGGATAATGGTACCACTCGCTCCAAGATCGAAACCTACCTGGCGGGTGCCTTAAAAGCCGATCGCACGACCCATACCATGTAATTCACATTGCTAATCCATCCCAGTTTCTGCCTGTTTCAGGTAGAACAAATTGAATATTTGTTTTTCCTATGTTTATCGACTCCCATTGCCATCTGGATCGCATCGATCTGAACGATTTCAATAACCATTTTCCGAGCCTGCTGGATACCATTCGTGACAGCCAGGTCAGTCGTATGCTCTGTGTCTCCATTAATCTCGAGGCGTATCAGAATATGCGGAATCTGGTTGATGATTATGATTGCATTGATGTTTCTGTCGGTGTGCATCCTTCAGATAGCAAAGAGCGGGCGACTAGTGAAGATCAGCTATACGAACTGGGCGCAGACTCAAAAGTTGTTGCAATAGGGGAAACCGGGCTTGATTACTATTATGGTAAGGACAGTAAACAGGAGCAGCAGGAAAGTTTCAGGCTGCATCTAAAGGTGGCCAATCGACTGAATAAACCGGTCATCGTGCATACCCGTGATGCTCAGCAGGATACCCTGGATATTCTTGATCAGGGCAATGTACAGGCCTGTGGTGGTGTTATGCACTGCTTTACAGAGAGCTGGGAGATGGCCAGACAGGCGCTGGATATGGGGATGTATATTTCCTTTTCGGGTATCGTGACTTTCAGCAATGCCGATGCGTTGCGAGAAGTGGCCCGGCAGGTGCCGGATGATCGCTTTCTAATCGAAACCGATTCTCCGTATCTGGCGCCGGTACCTCATCGTGGCAAACAGAATCATCCTGGCTGGGTCAGGCATGTCGCTGAATGTCTGGCGGATGTCCGGAAAACAGGCGTGGAAGATATTGCTCGCCTGAGTGCGGAGAATTATCAACGTCTATTCTAAGGAATTGAGCGGCCAGAAATGTTATTATTCAGCCTCTAAAATTACCTGTTGTTGCTGAATCTATGACCATGCAGTTTGAAATTTCTGAACAAGAAAGTAAGAAAGCTAAAATTCCCCACGAAATATTTTTAACTAATCTGATTTTTAATCACATACTATTATTTGTTGCCATTATTAGTGCGAGTTCTCTGGCGAAATATGTCGTCATTGTCCCCGTGTTTTCTGTATTGAGTTTACTGTATTTATTTTATGGCGCGCATCGTGCAAAAACTAAAGCATCATGGTATGTAAATGGCCATTGGCAGCTTTGTGCCAGGCGGAGCCGCGTGTTTCTAATTATGATTGGCATCATGCTGACGATATTTGGAATTATCTGGCTGGTTTCCGGGGGTAATCTAAGGCCGCAACATTGGGCGCTGGGTGGGGCCGCTTTTTTGCCAACCATGGTTACCGTTCTGGTGTTAATTATTATGGAGTCAGAAGCCTTGCACCATGCCAAAATTGGCATATTGCCTGACTGGGTTAAGGATCGTTTTCCGGAAGGTTCGTTAGAACCGCTGGTGGATGAAGCAGCGGCAGCAGAATAATTATGACGCGACATATTTTTCTCAGTGTATTGATTATTTCTGCAATTGCGCTGGCAGCGGGTATGTTGTATTCACCCAAAATAGATCATGACCGCCCAGTGTTGGGTTTTCCCTGGGTGATACAAAATTTACCCGATGGCTCAACGCAGGTATTTCAAATTACCCTGGGTAAAAGCAATCTGGCTCAAGTCGAAAAGCAGTTTAATGAATTTGCAAAATTCACTATGTTTGTGCCTGAACAGGGTGATCCTGTTGTGGAGGCCTATTTCAACGAGCTGGTTATAGCCGGATTAAAAGCGAAAATGGTTATTGGATTTGATTTGCAAAAAGATCAATTGAAAGCCATGTATGATAATGGTGTGCGCATAAGCACCATGGGTAGTGGTGAGCGAAAAGTAACCATGCACCCGGATGATATAGCTATTGTTAAGCAAACAAATATTATCAGTATTACCTACATGCCAGCTATCAATCTGGATGATGAACTGATTGAAAAAAGATTCGGTCAGCCAGAACAAAAATTAAATGACCCGGAGAGTGATGCCGTTCACTGGCTCTATCCGAGCAAGGGGCTTGATGTCGTGTTAAGTCAGAACTCTAAAGAAGTTCTGCAATATGTTCATCCGAAAAATTTTGATAAAATTCTAGCGCCACTATTAGAAAAAAAATCAGCTAAGTAATTATTGCTACCAATATAACAGAGGCGCAGATAATGGGTGATGTAAATCTTAATGCGGTAAAAGATTACCTGACAGGTTTGCAGCAGACGATCTGTGTTGCTCTGGCCAGGGAAGATGGTGCTAAGCTATTCGAAGAAGATGTCTGGCATCGAGAGCAGGGCGGTGGCGGCAGCAGCTGTGTCCTGACTGACGGCAATATATTCGAAAGTGCAGGCATTAACTTCTCCCATGTACATGGTGAAAAACTGCCTGGCTCTGCAACTGCGCATCGACCCGAGCTGGCCGGCCGTAGTTTTCAGGCCATGGGCGTGTCTCTGGTTATTCACCCAGAAAATCCCTATATACCGACCTCACATGCAAATGTACGTTTTTTTGTGGCAGAAAAAGCAGGCGAGGAGCCGGTATGGTGGTTTGGTGGTGGCTATGACTTAACGCCCTATTATCCATTTGAAGAAGATGTCATTCACTGGCATCAAGCAGCCAGTAATGCCTGTAAACCATTTGGTGATAATGTTTATAGCCAGTATAAAAAATGGTGTGATGAATATTTTTATTTAAAACATCGCAATGAACCGCGTGGTATCGGTGGACTGTTTTTTGATGATTTAAATGAATGGGGATTTGATAAATGCTTTGCGTTTATGCAAAGTATCGGTAACAGTTATCTCAGCGCGTATTTACCAATAGTCCAGAAAAGAAAAAATATTGAGTACGGAGAAAGAGAACGAGATTTTCAATTATATCGTAGAGGCCGCTATGTTGAATTTAATCTGGTGTTTGATCGCGGTACTTTATTTGGTTTACAGTCTGGCGGTCGCACAGAATCCATATTGATGTCGATGCCGCCGTTGGTCAAATGGCGTTACAACTGGCAACCGGAGGCTGGAACACCGGAAGCAGAATTATATGAAAAATACCTGATTCATAGAGACTGGTTGTAGTAAATATCTACGCGTCGCCTGCCTTGTAAGTAAATTCCTACGACTGATCAGAATTGTCTGATGACAGAGGTTAATAAATATTTAATAATTCTTTGAAAGGGTTTTACTTGTCTTAACTGGATAATATATTTTCCTGATTATTCTATTTCTGAATGTAATAAAACTCAGATAAATTACTGGCCTGTAAGTTGGCTGATTAACTTATATTTAATTTAAAATGGAAATCAAAATGATAAAAATCATATCAATTACCTGCCTGTTTTTGATTGTGTCAAATGCCCAGGCGAAATTATATAAATGCAAAGATCAATATGGACGAACAGCCTATCAGGATAAGCCTTGCGTATCTAAAAATAAAATACCGCATACTGTACCGGGCAATAAAGTGGACTCAAAGAAAATTATGAAGCATGGAGATCTGGCAGAAAGTAAGAAAATTCAGAATAATATAATTTCAAAGTGAGAAATTATTAATCTGCATCCGGCCAGTTTCTTTTATCAATGGTTTTTTGATCTTTTTTATCGGCATCCGGTAATTTGGGGTCATCATCATCCATAAGAATACGGTTTGAATCCCCTTCCAGGTCTTCATATTGTCCACTTTTAACGCTCCAGAAGAAGATGATGACCATAGCCAGGCCAAGGATAATCATGAGTGGGATAAGGCCGTAAATTACATCCATCGAAAATTACCTTTGTGTTTCAATATTGCTATTTTACTACGATTTTTCGGAAAATAATGTACGGATTCTAGCGGCATTACCAATTACTGCCAGCGAGCTGATCGGCATGGATATGGCGGCTACCAGTGGCGTTACCAGGGCCATCATCGCCAGGGGCACCATGATAATGTTATAAGTGAACGAAATCCCGATATTTTGTCTGATAGTTTTTAGTGTACGTCTGGACAGGGCAGACGCCAGATGTATTTTATTCAGTTCATTGCTAAGCAGAACAATGTCGGCGCTTTCCATGGATACATCTGTGCCTGAACCTACTGCAATACCAACGTCTGCTCTTGATAAGGCAGGGGCATCGTTGACGCCATCACCGATCATGGCCACTTTATTACCATCTTGTTGCAGCTCTTTTATCACCTGGTCTTTTTGTTCTGGTAATACTTCTGCGATAACGTCCATGCCACCCAGTTCATGGGCTATCGCTTCGGCTACTGTTTTACGATCACCGCTAAGCAGGGTCATTTTAATACCTGCATTTCGCAGCTTATGGATGAGTTCGAAAGCATCATCTCGGAGTTTATCTGCTACAGCAAATAAACCTGTTTCGATACCGTCTTTGGCGATATGTACACAGGTGATGCCATTTAATTCAAGCTCATGTGTTTTACTCTGAATGTAAGCGTCCAGATTAACATTGTTTTCCTGCATCCATTTGTTTGTGCCAATACAGAAATGCTGCTGGTTAATTTCAGCCTGAACACCGAAACCTGCCTTGCTTTTGAAGTTTTTAACACGATCAGTGGTTAAACTAAATCCACGTTGGATAGCTTCTTTAACAATAGCGCGACCAATGCTGTGTTCAGAAAACTGTTCGATTTCAGCGCAAAGGTGCAGCAGCTTTGCCTGGTCAAAGTCTGTGCTATAAATTTCGCGGATACGCATTTTCCCTTCGGTCAGAGTGCCGGTTTTATCAAATACGAAATGATCAATAGCAGAAAGATATTCTAGTACAGCACCATTTTTTACCAGGATGCCATGACGTGCACCCAGGCCCGAGGCAACAGCAATGGCCATTGGGGTGGCCAGGCCAAAAGCGCAGGGGCAGGTGATAATTAATACGGCCGTTGCTGCTAGCAATGCCTGATCGATACCATTGCTATACCACCAGGCAAAAGTTAACGACGCAAGTAGCAGGGTAATGGCAACAAACCAGGGTACGATCCGATCAGCAATACACTGAATAGGGGCTTTCGAGGCCTGTGCTTCTTCTACAAGACTGATAATTTTACCGAGTGCTGTATTGCGTAAAGTTCCGCTGACTTTAACGCTAAGGGCGCTTTCAATATTTATGGTGCCAGCCGAAACACTATCACTGAGACTTTTCTTAACGGGTGTCGATTCACCGCTTAGCATGGCTTCGTCGATGGCCGAATGTCCTTCTACAATAATGCCATCGACAGGGATTTTTTCACCTGCTTTAATCAATACTGTTTCATCTGTTTTGACTGAGCGGATGGGTACTATCTGGGTTTCGCCTTTGCGGATGACGGTAGCGACTCTGGGTTGTAAGTCCAGCAAGCGCTGGGTAGCAGCAACTGCATGGCGTTTTGATTTGGCTTCCAGAAAACGGCCAACCAGTATGACGAAAATAAAATTAACCACAGTATCAAAATATACTTCGCCTATCTGAGTGTTTGCCGTCATCACATATACAGAATAGAGATAGGTGGTGCTCGCACCAATGGCAATGGGCAAGTCCATTGTAAGGTGCAATCGTTTTAATCCTGTCCATGCGCCTTTTAGAAATGGCCAGCCTGAATAAAAAAGCGTAGGTGTGGCCAGCGCAAATCCAATCCAGTGAAACAGGGATCTGAATTCACCTTTGTCTGCGCCGGTATACAATGCTATGGAAACCCAGAGTAAATTCATCATGGTGAAACCGGCGAATGCCATTCGGAATAATAATGCGCGGTTTTGTTTTTTTATGGCGCCTTCAGCGGTTTCCGGATCAAAAGGTATCGCCGCATAGCCAATATCGCCAAGGTGCTGAATTATGCTCGATAATTTAATTTGATCATTATGCCAGCGGACGTGTAAACGTTTGCTGGCAAGATTAACATTTGTAGAAATTATTCCGGGCAGTGTTTCAAGCGTTCTTTCTATTAACCAGACGCAGGCGGCACAGTGAATGCCTTCAACGAGTAAATGAATATCGCGAACTTCACCCAGAGTTTCAACATATTCGCTTTGCACTTCGTCAATGTCGTATAGTGCGACGTCTTTGGGAATTTCAGGGGGCGGGGCAAGCAATTGGCCTTCAGGTGTGCGCTGGTAGAAACCCTGCATACCCGAATCGTAAATCATTTTACAAACAGACTGGCAGCCCAGGCAGCAGAACTTTTGTTTTTTACCTTCGATTGAAGTTTCAAAATTACTATTGTCAGGTACAGGTAATCCACAATGAAAACAACTTTCATCTGTCATCGGATAGACAAATTCTTATTCTGTAATGACGCTAGAGCGGCGAGTAAAATCGTAAGCATCGTTATCTCGGTTTATGCTGATATTTAATTCCCAGATGCCTTTTAGAGGGTAGGTGATTCTTGCTTCATATAAACCGGTAAGTGTCTCGGTCATTTTTACATTAAAGTCTGCTTCAGCGTCGGAAGGACGATATGCATTTAAACTAACGTCAGCACCTGTAAGAGGATTACCAGCTTTATCAACAATATTAAAGCGATAAAGTTCCTTACGATTTTGTACAGGATTTTGTGGGAAATCTGTGCTTACTGTCCAGCCCAGAGTTTCACGTGCTGCAATTCGGCTTCTAACATTCTGTTCATGCTCCTGACCACGTTCATAGTAGTCTTCGCTGACTAGTCCGGGGTTAGTGATAAAAGCCAGGCTGATCATCACTATATTAACCAGTAGAACAATTGCCACCAGGGCAAGCCAGCCAATAACCCAGGGATTTCTCCATGGATTAGGATTGTCCTGTGAAAATGATTTTTTATTCATCGCTGTGGTGCTCATTAATAGTTACCTATATGTGAATATCGTACTTTGGTCTTTAAAATTTAGGCCCGTAAAACATGCTTAAATATTCAGTAGAATCTTCATGCTTTTCATATGATTGAATTCTGAAGTTAATTGGTGTTCTTTCTTCTTTCAGATTGTTTTTTGGAATTCGAAGGAATACGGTAAAGCTTGTCAGTCGTGACGCCGGCAATAACATTTTTTCTTTAATGCCCTGAGTCTCTATACCTTCTGCACCTTCTACTGCGATACTAATATGCATGTCTTCATCTGTCTTGTTCAGAATTTTTAAATCATATTTATTCTGAATGGCGCCACTGCTTAATTGTACAAATAATGGCTGACGTTCGTGGATGACTTTGAAGTCAAAAGTACCCAGATTCAACAGGCCATATAATAAGCCTGAAACCGCAAGTATCATGATACCAAAATATATTAAAACGCGCGGGCGCTTGAACAGAGGTAACTGCTCCTTGCCCTGTATTTCGTCTAATGATGCGTAACGAATCAGCCCGCGGGGGCGTTTGATCTTGTCCATTACGGAATCGCAGGCATCCAGACATAAGCCACAGGTAATGCAGCCTTCCTGTTGGCCATGGCGGATATCTACACCGGTAGGGCATACAGCTACACATTGATTACAGTCGATGCAATCACCGTTGCCTTCTACGGGCTTGCCTTTGGCCAGGCGGCCACGAGGTTCGCCACGGGCGACATCATAAGTTGGTAATATGGTTTCAGAGTCATACATTACGCCCTGGATTCGCGCATAGGGGCATAACCAGAAACAGGTTTGTTCACGCAGAAAACCTGCCAGGATATAAGTTCCCAATGTAAACGTCAGTATCAGCAGCCAGATGAAAATATCTGCTTGCAGACTGAACAGTTCAGCCCATAAATTTAAGGCATCGGTAAACCAGGCGGTAAACGAAATACCTGTTATAACACCTATTAGTATCCATAACGAATGTTTAATAAATTTGATTTTTATTTTCTGGAAATCCCAGGGGGCCTGTTCCAGTTTGCGTCTTTTTGCGGGTGCGCCTTCCAGTTTTTCTTCAATGTAGGTGAAAATGTCAGTCCAGATTGTCTGGAAACAGAAATAGCCGCAGAATACGCGTCCGGCAATGGACGTCACCGCGGCCAGTAAAATGGCGAAGAATAAAAGTACCATTGCCAATAGCCAGACATCCTGCGGCATGATGGTAATTTCAAAGATGTGGAATTTTCGATTCGGTATATCGAGTAAAATGGCCTGGCTGTCTTTCCAGCGTAAATAAGGTCCCAGAAAAAACATTAACCAGACGGACATGGAAAACCATTTATAGGTTCTAAAGCGACCGGGCATACGCTTGGCGTGTATGATTTCATCGCCTGTATTTACGTGCCAGTAGCTGGCTTCTTCATAAAGCTCATCAACGTGTTTCTGGTCAATCTGTTTTGATTGTGTATTCACATCTACTCCTGCAACAATCTACTGAGATTTTTAAAAAATAAACCGCAAAAAATTGATTGGAATTCTATATCAGGAACATATGATAGCTCTTGAAACAGGTTCCTGGCTAATGGCTGAATTATGAATCTCAATGATAAAAAACGCTGTGATTATATCACATATAAGTGAATTCTTATTGTGAAAAGATGATGTGAAACTATTTTTAAGTTATTGAATAGTCTGAAAATAAAAAGGGGCTTTATGCCCCTTTTTATTAGTTTTCAGAATTGTTTTTGTTCATCTCATCAATAATTTTGTAAACGGCTATGCCAAGAACGACGATAGTGCCTACAAGTGCGAGTATTGAACCTATTGCTACTGCATCCATAATACTTCTCCCCAGAATTATGGAGCTGTATTGCTACAGCTCCGATTATTATAGAAAACAATTCTACTGCCTAGTACTAACTACTTACCGCCACCCAGTTTATGAACGTAAACTGCCAGTTTCTTAATGTCAGTTTCGTTTAGTTTAGTGCCGCCAAAAGACGGCATAACTGCATTGTGGGTTTCAGTATCAACCGGGTCATTTACACCATGCAAAATAGTTTGCTTGATGCTCGCCAGCTGGTTGGCCGATGCAAAGCGATAAATACTATCAGTCAGGTTAGCTGAACCTAAAGGTGCTATGCCTTTGCCATCAGGGCCATGACAGCCGACGCAGCCTTTTTCCATATACAATGGTTCAGTTGTGATATTGCCGGCCAGAATTGCATTGGCAAGTTTGTCAGCTTCCTCGTTATTTACCATAGCTGCATTCGCAGGCATCATGCCCTGACGGCCTGCAGTGATGCTCATTTCGATGTCTGCGATGGTGCCGCCGTATAACCAGTCATCATCGGCAAGAACAGGAAAGTTTGGAATGCCCTGTCCACCGCTGCCGTGACAGGCCGAACAGTTATCACCAAACAGTACTTTGGCAGAACGAACAACATAGTTAGAAAGACTGTCATCAGCCAGAATTTCTGCTGCTGTCATGTTTTTCAGTTTGTTTTCGTAGGGTGCGCGAACATCTTCGATCGATTGCAGGTCTGTTTTATATTCATTAATCGATGTCCAGCCCATGAGGCCTTTAAAGTGGGTATTGATTAAAGGCCAGGATGGATAAAGCAGGGTGTAAACTACCACCAGAATCCAGCTTGCATGAAAGCCGATGCGCCACCAGGTTGGTGGATCATTCAGCAATTCACGCAAATTATCATCCCAGATATGCCCGGTGTTGTTTTCACCTGGGAATTTGTTTTCATCACTCATTTTTTTGAGTCCTCCGCGTCTTTGTCATCATCATCAACTTCGAATATGATGTGACGTTGCGATTCTAATTTCTCTTTGTTTTTAGGATGGAATGCGTATACATACGCCCATATCATCAGGAAGAACACGATCACTGTAACGATCAGGCCT
>JAPHRO010000023.1 GCA_026195895.1 Gammaproteobacteria bacterium | reverse complement strand
CTGCACCCATGCCGAGGTGGCGGAATTGGTAGACGCGCTAGCTTCAGGTGCTAGTGAGCTTTGGCTCGTGGAGGTTCAAGTCCTCTTCTCGGCACCATAATTCTCTCTCTGTATATCGTTGTAAATTTATCCTTGGGCAATCTGTTGCCTGCTTCAACTGAAACAAAATATTGGTTATTTCTTTCAATTTTAATTCTTAAATTGAGCTCAACTTGGATAACTGATAGTCCTGTCACTTCCCTGTGAAGGTTCTTTAACTTTATTCCCACGCCATACTAGCAACACCAAAATAGTCTGTAATATCCTGTGAAACCTTAACTCGTCCCGTGCCGTCCGCTAATACCGTATATAGATTTTGAATTGACGGTGCCTGTTCATCTGAAATATAGGCGATACGACTGCTGTCAGGCGACCATTGATAAGAATGAAGCACGCCAAGCGCAGAACTGGTCCGTTGTTGCTCGGACACTTTTACATGGCCCGTTCCGTCGGCGAGTACGACATAAAGATCGTCTACTCCATCTGTTTCGACATCTGCTGTGTAAGCGATGCGACTGCTGTCTGGCGACCAGTAGAGACCATTATTGACATCACCAAAAGCAGGCAGTGTACCGGAGACCTTGGTATATCCACTACCATCGGGTAACACGGTAAACAGTTCGTATGTTTCGTCTATATCCAGGTCTCCAATAATAAGTATACGACTTCCATCGGGTGCCCAGATGTGCGCGCCAGCCGAGCCACCGGCCACCACCGGACCGGAAACCTTGATACGGCCAGTGCCATCAGGTAATACCGTGTAAATATCAGCAACATTGGAAACATCCTCGGTTGCACGATAAGCAATACGGCTGCTGTCAGGTGACCAGTTGGCAACGGCAACATCTCCGTTAGAAACGAGAATACCGGAAACCTGGATATTGTTTGTGCCATCGGGCAACACGGTGTATGCCTCCGTTACGTTATCAACATCCTGATCTGCAAGATAAAGAATACGGCTACTATCAGGTGCCCAACTATATCCGTTATCGACATCTCCACCTGTGGGTAATGTACCCGATACCTTGACTCGAGCCGTCCCTGTTGGTGTCACCGTGTAGAGCTCGAAAACCGAATCCGACTCCTGGTCTGCGAGATAGGCAATACGACTACCATCCTCGGCCCATTTGTAGTTTTGTATATTACCGCCGACACCCATTGTGCCACTCACTTTTATCGTATCCAGTCCTGTGGTCAAAGTTGTGTACAGTTCAGTAACAATGTCGGTATCTTTGTCCGCAGTATATGCAATTCTGCTACTGTCTGGTGCCCAGCTATAATCATTACGAACGTTACCATTCGCAACGAGTACACCACTCACCTTTCTGTTGCCCGTACCATCCGCTAGAACGGTGAACAACTCGTATACACCATCGGTATCCTGATCGGCTCGGTAAACAATACGGCGGCTGTCGGGTGACCATTTAAAATCTAATACATCTCCGTTTGTTACCATAGGTGCAGACACTTTGACGGGTGGCAGGCCGTCCAGCAAACTAATGACATATAATTCTTTTACCTCATCAGTATCAAGATCGCCACGAAATGCAACCTTGCTGCGATCTGGTGATATCTGAAATGAGTTTTCGACATCCCCCGATGCATATCTCGGTCCAGCCAGTTTGCTAACGCTGGCACTGTTCGGTGCCGTACGAAATAATTGAAAGGTGTTTGTTAAATTTGCATCACTGCGAAATACCAATCCATTGAATGTTGTACCTGTCAGGGCACACAGATAATGGGTGGCAGTGATTTCACTACTGTCTAGCAGTCCATTATTGTTGGTATCAATGCCTGCATCGACTCGTGTACCGCCGTATTCACAGTTGCTGCCAGCCAGCTCGTCAAAAGTGCTTATCAGGCTGGTTAGACCATCGGCGCCATTGCAAATGATTTCAGACACATCAACTTCACTGGCATCCAGTACGCCATTGGCATTGTCATCAATACCAGAGTCAACCTGTATGCCGCCATTAGGGCATACTGCGCCAGGAGCGATGGGTTTGTTGGCTGCTATAGTTGATGGATTACCAGAGGACGAAGAACCACCACCTCCACATGCAGTGACGATGGCGGCAAGTAAAATTAGAATAGATGCCTTACATTTTAAAGATAGCTGTTGGTACATTTTTCACCCCCTGGGTATTCCATATGCACAAAAATCTTTTAAAAATTCTAAATACACAGCTATGACACCAGAGGGCAAAAAAGGGATTAATAAAATTTGAAGATTTACCGGTCATAACGAGGAATATGAATAATGGCTGATAATTGACTCACAAGATAAAACGGACGTTTAAAGGAGATTAATCAATAGATACCACCCCCAATCACCAGTATAATTTCTCTAATAATCAACAAATAATAAATTCGTGGCAATATGTGCTATTTACTAAACCCTTCCACAGTTAGCGGTGTCTTGGCAGTAATTCTGGTGATTTAATGACCGATGATGAGTTATTAAAACAGTTTCTGGATGGAAACGAGTCAGCATTTAAGGAATTAGTCTCCAGGCATCAACATAATTTATATCGATTTGTCTGGCGACAGGTAGGTAATCATGACGATACCTCGGATATATGTCAGGCCAGCTTTGTTCAGGTTTACAGGAAAGCGGCCCAGTTTCAGGGCCATGCTGCTTTTAAAAGCTGGTTATATAAGATTGCTATAAACCTGAGCAAAAACCATCATCGAAGTGCAGCCCGACAACGAATCGATAAAAATGTTGAACCCGAGATTATTGAAAAGACGGGCTCTGATACGGGTTGTGAAAACGTCCTCGACGATGAGCAGAAAGCCCGGATAAAATCGGTAATTTCTCGGTTGCCGGAAAAACAGCGTTTAACAATTCAGCTACGGTTTTTCCAGGAATGTACGCTTAAGCAGGTAGCTGAAATAATGGAATGCCCGATTGGCACAGCAAAAGCTAATTATCATCACGCGTTAAAGACGCTACGACAATTTATGCAAGGCGATGACTATGAATAATACTCCCCAGTCAGAGATATCGCAGGAACTTCAGGAACGGATTGACGACTATATCCTGGGCTTACTGGATGATAATAGCCGCGCTGAAATAGAAGCTTTAATGAATAATAATGCTGAACTTCAAAACTATCACAATGAGCAAAAAGCATTTATTGAGCTCAGCCAGGCCGATGAAGTTCCTGATCCTGGAACTGAATTCTGGAATAGTTTTGCTGATAATGTTCTGAAAAAATGTAAACCAGAGTCACCCATCGAAAATACGACAAAACCTGATACTGGTGTTTTAGCTAAACTTCGTTATTGGTGGAGTGAACTCCCTCTCCTCGCTAAATTAGCCGAACCGGCTCTTGCCCTGGGATTATTGATAGCCCTTACTATTTACCTGATTCCTGAACAGGATCACTATTGGCAAGAGCTAAATCTTTCTGCGATTGACATACAAAAACTGGAAAACATCCAGCATTCACATTTTTCATTTACAGAGTCGACATCTCTTAATGTATTTAATCTTGGCCAACAATATGCGTTATCAACCGCCTATTTCTATAAAGAGGATTTATCTAACAGCACTAAAAAACTGGAAGCCATACACAATCTGGCTGGCATTTCACATTTAACAGTGTCTACCCATAATATTGCCGCCACCCTTGAAACAACAAAAGACCAGCTAGCGAAATCCCTTTCATCAAACGACTTTGTGCTGTTTCGATCCGGAATCTGGATTACCAAAGTACGCTTATTAACAGAAAGCAGGCAGATTAATTTATTAAATACAAAATCAATACAGGAAGAAGGACAGGTACTTTTTCAGGACTTAAGAACCATAGATTTTCCCAAAGGGGTTCATGACCACTGGAATACGATAAATTCAGTGTTAAGCAAGAAGAGTCTTGAAAAAACTGATATTAAACAACTCACCACCGCTATTGAGACAATAAACTCAATACTTGGTTAGCCTATTGGATAGATGGCACATGAAATACTCCATCATGGGACAGAATTTTTTCAGATGCTGGCTTACGCTGGGCATCCTTCTCACCGCTATACTCAGTTCGCAGGCTATATCTCAACCAGTAAATCCAAAAGAACGCATCAGTTTCTGGAAGAACAACTATAACGAAGCATCAGGCATGGAAGCCGATAAGGCACATAGTATTTTTAACCAGCTGGTTCGAACCGCGGGCACAAGAAATGGTATCGAACCTCAACTTCTAATTATTAAAAACGCGCCCGAACACCTTCCCTTACCCATGGCTATCCCCGATGGCTGGATAATCATTTCAGAACATACCTTAAAATTTACCAAAAAACACCCTGGCAAAAGTGACGACATCCTTGCTTTCATCCTGGCTCATGAAATCGCTCATCAACTGGAAGATGATTTCTGGCATATGAAATTCTTTCAAACACTTGCTGCTTCTAAGCACAATAACAATATACAAAAGAAAGAATTGCAACGGATAGCATCAGAAAACCATAAGATTCTTTCAAAAGAACTTCGGGCTGATGAACAGGGGCTGACTTTTGCAATTATGGCTGGTTTTAATCCTGATAATATTCTGGGTCATTCTACCAATGGCAGTTTTTTTGAAAACTGGATTACTCGGTTTTCTGCTAATCCTGATCTTGTTTCTAAAACACACCCCTCTGCTGAACAACGTGAAATAGCGGTCACCAGCCGTATGGACGAAATCAGAAGACAATCTCTGTTGTTCAGATTAGGCGTATGGTTTCATCAGGCGGGCGATTATCAGCAATCTATAGCAGCATTTGAAGAGTTCAGGCAATTTTATCCGGGACGAGAAGTAAACCATAATCTTGCATTGAGCAATCACAAGCTCGCACTTCAACTGCGCCCACATAACTCCAGAAACGATTATCGAGTGTCACTGGAACTTGATCCCTACTCACGGGCATTCGATCGCAGCAATAGCACGCCTGATCACGAGAAATATAAAACCCTGTTAAATAAGGCGATCAAATATTATCAACAGGCGATTTCACAAGATAAAGACTATACCCTGGCATATAGTAATCTGGCATGTGCATACCTGGAAAACGACCAGGCCTACAAAGCCATTGGTCTGTTAAAAGAAGCCATCACCATAGATCCTGAGAATTCGAATATTCATAATAACCTGGCCATTGCTTTTCAAGCCGTTGGCGATCTTAAAAAATCAGAACAGTTTCTTTTATCCGCTATTGATCTGAACCACGACAATATCAATGCAATTTTCAATTTAGGATTACTGGCCAAACAGTCCTCGCGTGAGGATTTAGCAAAAGATTACTGGTCACAATACCTGGCATTGGATAACCACAGCCACTGGGCCAATAAAGTAAAAAAACAGCTTGGAATCACTACTTATATATCCCGTTCTCATGCTCCAGAAAACATCAACGATGTTCAGGTTGGACATTATATTGACGAGATTCCTGACAGCTGGAAACTCATCAATTCCTTTCAGTTTAATCTGCAGGGAAACATCTACACCTTTAGTCGATTCAACAATGGCATTAACACCATTTCACTCGAAGATGAAATTAATTACCTAATTGTAGATAAGTCTTTTTCTGGCATTACTCAAACGGGGCTCAGCGTCAATAGTGAAGACAAGTTGATCTATCGCAATTACGGAACCCCTAGCTCCGTTCAATATTCTATAAATGGTAGCAATTTAATATATGCAGACCAGGGCCTGGCCTTTCAAATTAATAACAATAAAATCAGATCATGGATGTTATTCAGAAACTAGTGAGAACAAACTGGTGCAAATTTAGCGCTTTGATCAGCTGCATTTGCTTTTTATCAGGAGCCCTCAACGTTTCTGCCAGCAATATTGATGACGCACAAAAGTGCAACAATCTGATAACAAACACTCAATTTTCCGAGGCGCATAACTGTTTTAATAATCTTATAAGCCAGATTAATTCCGAGAAAAACAGTAAATTATACGTAGAATTATTGAACAATCTTTCTACCACGCAGATCCTGTCTGGCAACCTGACTGATGCTCAAAACACTATCAGCCAGGCTTTAAGTTTAAACACGAACAAATACATTGATTTTCGACTTAAAAACAATCTGGCAATCACCCACTTACATCTCGGTAATTATAAAAACGCCTTTGATATTATTCAGGAAAACAACCCATTTGAATTAGAATCTGTGTTTCCAGACAAACAGGACCTGGAAATTTCAGCGATCCGCCAGGCAAAAATACTACAGAAAATACTGTCCCAGAATAACGCCAATAATAAATCGTTAATTCTTTATTCTTTTAATTTACTTAACCAGATTCTAAGCACATCATCCACTAAGGAAAACAGAGCCAGCGCCTATTTACTACAGTCAATTTTATATAGCCTGACAGGTCAAACGAAGCATGCAATTGACCAGGCCCTAAAAACTCACCATCTGGCACAACAAATTCAGAATCCAGAATTAATTTTTAAGTCAAACTGGCAACTTGCCCGATACTATAAACAGGCTACTGACATAAATGCTGCCATTGATTATTATCAGAACAGTATTAATAACATTGAAAAGCATAATATTTCCCTGTCAGATGTGTTTGATAAATTATCTCTAAGATCAAGTAATACAGCAGAAGTGTACATTGAGTATGCTGACGCTCTACTAAATCGCACTTCATCACTTACCCATGAAGAAAAACAGGTAACATTGCAAACTGCCAGGAAAGTAATAGAAAAATCAAAGGCGGTTGATTTACAAAATTACTTTAAGGACCAGTGCGTTACAGAAACTCAGCAACGTATCCGAACGCTAGAATCGATAATCGACAACAACACAGCGGTACTCTACCCAATAGCATTTAATGACCGACTGGAACTCTTACTCAGTTTAGAAAACGAAATAAAACAATTTACATTACCTCTGAATAAATTAGTCCTATTGGAAGATATTAAAGAGTTTAGGCAGCACCTCGAGAAACGACGCTCACGAAGCTACCTGGATCTGGCGCAACATCTTTACGACACGATTGTTCGACCCATTGAAAATGAGCTCAAAGCCGCACAGGTATCAACATTGATCGCCATTCCAGGCTATGGGCTCAACGGGCTACCGTTAGCAGCATTACATGACGGCAACCAGTTTCTAATTGAAAAATATGCTCTGGCGACATCGCCCGGACTAAATCTAACGGATACAGGTAGACCAGATTCGGCAAAAACCATTTTGCTCACTGGCCTGTCAGAATCGGTTTCAGGCTATGCACCTTTAAATCACGTGCAAAAAGAACTGAATGACATAAATCAGCATTTTCAGTCTGAAATCATGCTAGACGAGCAATTTAATAGCCAATCGCTATCCACTGCTTTTACCAACGAGACCTATAGCATTGCTCATATTGCTACCCACGGCGAGTTTAACGATGATATACAGAAATCCTTTGTGCTGGCCTATGATAAAAAAATCAATGTCGGCCAACTGGCAGACTACATAGGCTTTAATCGATTTAGAGACACGCCACTGGATTTATTAACCTTGAGCGCCTGTCACACGGCGGCAGGCAATGAAAAAGCTGCTCTCGGTCTCGCAGGCATCACCGTTAAAGCTGGTTCTCGTAGTGCACTTGCAACCCTATGGCAGGTAAATGATGAAGCAACCAGCCTGTTAATGAATGAATTCTATAAAAATCTTAAACAGAACAACCTGGGTAAAGCCCGCTCCCTGCAACTGGCTCAACGCAATATGATAGGTAATATTCGCTATCGCCACCCCGGTTACTGGGCGCCATTTTTACTGATTGGCAACTGGTTATAAGCATTTTTCGGCACTTATCCTTAATAGCACTGCCCTATCCCAATAAAATGAGCCTTTCTGTGTCTACGCTAAATACAAGCTACCAACCCCCTCTTTAACTCTCCCTGACAGAAAATAAATTAAACCCTTTTTAAGACTGCGGTTTCTCAGCAGTAACACAGTAGCAAAGCAATTTCATTAATGCGCTGTTTTTAAGGGAAGGGTTTAAAAATGAACAACAAAAAGCTGCCAGCTCTTATCGCTTTGATATCACTGATATTTACACCGTTAACAGCATCTGCAAACTTCGCCAATGAACTCAAGTTGTTAGCTTCAGATGGCGCCTACCAGGACAGCTTTGGTGAAGCGGTCGCCATAAGTGGCGATACAGCCATTGTCGGCGCTATATACGACGGTGATAATGGTGAGCATTCCGGTTCCGCCTATATTTTCGTTCGCGATACCAATGGCAACTGGGCTCAACAACAGAAATTGCTTCCCAGTGATGGGGCAGCCTATGATCGTTTCGGTGAAGCTGTTGCCATCAGTGGTGATACGGTCATTATCGGTGCTCCCTATAGTAATTATACTAACCCCATTGGCCATGCAGGTGCCGCTTATGTTTTTGTGCGCGACACGAATGGCAACTGGACACAACAGCAAAAACTCAATCCTACTTCCGGTTCAGATACTGGCAGATTCGGTTTCAGTGTCGCAATTCATAATGACACGGCCATTATCGGCGCCCCCAAAGACGACGCAGCTGGAACAGACGCAGGTCGCGCCTATGTTTACACCCGTGATACGAACGGTAACTGGGGGCAGCCAGCAGAATTCGCCCCTGGTGATGCCGGCGAATTCGCCGGCCTTTCGGTAGACATCCATAACGACACGGCGGTAGTCGGTGTATATTTCGACCTCAGTTACGAGGGGTCGGCCGTAGTATATGTGCGTGACACTAATGGTAACTGGAGCACCCAGCAAAAACTCACTGCATCAGATGGTGCAACAACCGATTTCTTTGGTGTCTCGGTAGCCGTAGACAACGACACGGTTGCGGTTGGCGCTTACTACGACGACGATAACGGTAGCAATTCTGGCTCAGCCTATGCCTTTGTTCGTGATACTAATGGTATCTGGTCACAACAGGACAAGCTTCTGGCCACCGATGGTACGGCATCGGATTATTTTGGACACCGTATTTCGATCAGTGGTGACCGAATCGTTGTCGGTGCCGTTGGAGATAGTGACCGAGGCACCGATACCGGCTCAGCCTATGTATTCAGTCGTGACATGAACGGCAACTGGTCCCAGTTACAGAAACTGGAGTCGTCCGATGGCTCAAGCTATGACGAATACGGCAACTCCGTTTCAATTGATGGGGATTTCATTGCAATCGGCGCGCACCGGGACGATGACAGTGGCCTGAATTCTGGCTCCACTTATATTTATAGCTGGGCTGCACCTGCACCAGAAATCACCATTACCGATCAGGTCGTACCTGCGAATGATCTTCTGGTTAATTTTGGCAGTGTTACCGAATTTACGGCCGAAAGCGAAACAATAACCGTCACAAATACTGGCACAGCAGATTTAACCATTGGCCAGATTGCCCAGATTGATAGCCTGGTTAACCCATTCGCCTTTTTACTTGATACCTGCTCAGGGCTGGTTCTACAACCTTCAACTTATTGCACTATTAACGTCAGTTTTTATCCCACATCTAGCACAAGCTTTAGCGATAGTTTTGATATCCCTTCAGATGATGCTGATGAAAGTCCAGTCACTATTAATCTTAGTGGCCAGGGCGTGGGAATGGCAGTACCTGATATTACTGTAACCTCAACCGCTTCACCGTTCACCAATTATCTAATTTCATTTGGCAATATTGTTGAATTTGAATCAGCATTTGAAACCATCACCCTCACTAATGATGGCAACGCAGACCTGCTGATTGGAAACATTGCCAACAATAACGCACTCGCAGCACCCTTTAGTACAAGCAATGACGGTTGTTCAGGTCAGAGCATCGCACCATCAACCAGCTGCTCATTCAGAATCCTCTTCGAACCGACTTTCGCAAACGACTTTAGCGACAATTTTGATATCCCATCGGACGATCCCGACGAAACCATTATTACAGTTTCTATTACTGGAACCGGTATCGCGGCTGATGACAATTTGGGCGGTGGCAGTGGAGGCAGTATTGGCTGGCTGGAATTACTACTACTTCCACTGGCATGGAAACTGGTGATTCAAAGGCATCGCAAACAGTTTCGAGCAAAGACATGAATTTACACTTAGGTAAGGAGAGAGAAATGAACACTAGTAGAAAATATTTGTTCAGGAGTATGATGGGAATCATTACCGGCACTACCCTGTTCATGGCAAATCCCGTATTCGCCGCGCCGGGTGATCTTGATACCAGCTTTGGCACCAATGGCGTCGTTACTAGCACTATTGTAAGTGGTGCTGCTGAAGTAATACGAGCCATGGCTATTCAAACAGATGGCAAAATAGTTGTTGCTGGCTACACCTTTAACACAACAAACCATATCAAGCGTTACGCCCTTTCTCGCTATAATAACGACGGTTCACTGGATACAAGCTTCGGAACTTCAGGAACAGTCGTTGGCCAACTATCTTCATTAAGTGACGAACCAAAGGATATGATCATCCAGCCGGATGGAAAAATTGTCGTACTCTGTTCCAGCTGGAATGTGGCCAGCGGCTCCAGCAGTGAAGATGTGTCGCTGTTACGGTTCAACACTGACGGTACTCTGGATACAAGTTTTGATATGGATGGCAGCGTCGTCACCGACATTAATATGGCGTCGACCCAGAGCAACAACATTAGTGCGGATACACCTACCAGAATGGCTCTACAACCCGATGGAAAAATTCTAGTCAGTGCACAAACTCGTAGAATCCAGGATGATATAGCAGTTCTACGCTACAACAGTGACGGCAGCCTGGATACGACGTTCGATGGAACAGGTGCACTGATACTCGATATTGGCACTACAAACAGCATACCTGATCTTGCTACAGCCATAGCCATCCAGCCTGATGGCAAAATTATAATCGGTGGTGAATTGGTTTTAGTATCTGGCTCGGGGAATAAAGATCCATTTGTTGCTCGGCTGGATAGTGATGGCACCCTGGATCCTACCTTTGGCACCGATGGTGTATCTGAAAGCCTGGATATTAAAGCTGGTGACGATGTCAAAGATATATTAATCCAGCCAGATGGAAAAATACTGGTCGCCGGATTTTCCAGGGACAGTATGTCTACAACCAATGGCGCGGACTTTTTACTCATTCGCTATAACAGTGATGGCTCGCTGGACACCAGCTTTGATACCGATGGCTACGTTGTTACTGACGGTAACGCGTATAGCCGAGATCAGGGTTATTCAGTCGTACTCCAGGCCGATGGCAAAATCCTGCTCGGTGGACTGTCTGGCACATCAGACATGCTACTCAGGTACAACACTGATGGCTCTCTTGATTCAAGTTTCGGTACAGGGGGCAAAGCCACTTCCCCAAGCATGACATGGTCATGGGCCACAGCGATTCAAACAGATGGAAACATAGTCAATGCAGGTTATTCTTCGGGAACTCAAACTCAATTCACCTTAACACGATATGAAGGAAGCACCCTGGACACACTGGCGGATGCTTTCAGCTTCACAGATGAAATCGGAGCGAGCGCCAGCACGCTGGTCACATCGGATATGATCACAGTAGCTGGCCTGGGCCCTAACATCACTGTTCCCTTAAACGTTGTTGATGGCGAATACGCTCTAAATGGTTCCACCATGTATCAAAGACATATTGGTTATGTTCAAAATGGCGATCAGATCAATGTCCGTCATACCTCAGCGGCCAATGACGGGGATTCGGCACATACTATTGTCAATATCGGAGGCAGGCATACTCCCGATAATACTTCCGTGATACTTGGCTCTGTGACCAGAGATATCTTCACCAGTACAACAGGCTCGTCGACTACACCACCACCTACACCTACTCCTGATCCTGATCCTGATCCTACAGGTAACAGCAGCGGTGGCACCATGAGTGGACTTCTGTTAATTATAAGCGGATTAATACTGTTCTTCGTACGAAGATCACGACTAGATTAACGCCTACATTTAGTTTCTCTGTGACACTTACTGTGTCGCAGAGAAACTCATTTATCCGATCCTTTCCACCTACTGCCACACATGAGTCCACATGAATAATCTCGACTGACTACCCGATTCAATATTAATTTTAATTACTTTTTTTGTGGTGATAGCTGGCATCACTCGACAACTAATAAATTACCGGAAAACAAAAACTGGCTATGAAGCACACAGTTATCCAACACCCTTTCTTGCATCTATTCTAATTCTTATGGGTTACTTTTATCTACCCATATCGCCAAGTTACTGGAGTCTTCTGTTTTTAATTGTCAACATTGAGACAATGCATGACCTTCGTTGAATTCCTTATCTTCTCATTAATAATAGATTTCATTAATATCTTATTAGATAAGCACTAAAAAAACCCATCCATTCGAAAACAATAAATATTTGCTATTTTTCAAAATAAATTAATCCTTTTTTACCCCTGTGGTTTCTTATTAACAAACAAACCAAATAAAGACATCACAGGAGTCTCAAAATGAAATGGGCAAACCGGATTTTAAGCTTTCTTACCGTACTTACACTTGGCTTGCATACCAGCCTGGCCATGGCTATGAGTGACGATGAAAAAGCCGCACTGAGCAAACAGTCTCAGAAAGATATAAAAGTATTTATTGAAATGGCATCTGAAGCTGCCGAGTTCCAGAAGAGTCATACTCGACCTACTGGAGACAATTGGGGCCAGGCTGATGTAAATAAGCTTTATAAGGAAGCACAGTCGTTTAAACAAAACCAGTTTCAGGACATCACTAGACAACTTGATAATCTGAAGAAGAAATATGACATAAATGCTAATTACTTCAAACGCAATATGCAGAAATTCGATAATCCTTTCCGAAATAATTCCAGAGCAAAACTCAGTCTGCTGGATATGGATCTGAACTTTTTCAATAAACACCTGGACAAATACATGGCTTCTTTGAAGAACGCCATGGGCGATAATGAAAAGATAGAACTCAGCGAGCAGGCCCAGAAAGATTTAAAAATATTCATTGAAATGGTAGCTGAAGCCTCTGCATTCCAGCAAAGCCATGATCGACCCAAGGGTTTTTCCTGGGATCAGAAAGAGTTACAGACACTACATGAGGAAACTCTGGACTTTAAAAACAATCAGCTAAAAGATATCACCAAGTATTTTCTATCACTGCAGAAGAAATACAATACCAGTGCCGATAACTTCACCAGCACCATGCATAAGGTGATCAACCCTATTCCAGGTAGTGTCACAAAGAACTTTAGTTCGCCCGCCAGTGAGCTTAATTTTTTCAATGAATGGTTGACTAAATACCTGCCCGATCTGGAAAAAGCAATGGACGAAGCCAAACAGGTTGCTAAAGAAGAAGCCGATCGCCAGGACAAATCAAAACAACTGGTCGATTATCCTTCAGACAGTTACTCTGGTGGCGATCTTTCAGATATCAAACAGCAGATGCTCAAGGCGTTAAATCCTTCCGTTATCAAGAATGAGACGGAAGTGCTGGAGATTTCTGTAACTTCAGACTGGAAATCTGGAATCTACCGTGACACCAAAATTGAGTACAGAAAAATTCAGGGTACCGTATTATTCCACGACAAGGACAATGACGGCATCAGTCGCTTTATGACCTACGTATTTATTTCAGACAAGACCAGCGGCAACTGGAGCCAACTTAAATTCAAGGCTTTCTGCATGGGCTGCCCTGAAGGCTGGTCCGAGGCTCGTGGTGGAACCTTTGATCCATCTTCCAGTGACGGAACAATGAGCACCCTGCTCTGGTTATTACTGTCTGTCGTCAATATTGTAGCCGGTATGATTGCTGCTAAAGCATTTCTAAACCAGAAAGCGCCTGCGTTAGACAAAGTACTGACTGAGCTGGACAAGTTATCCATACCAATTGGTCTTGCGGCCTTAGCCCTGGGTGTTCTTGGATTTGTATACTCCTTTATTAGCCTGAATATCCTGGCTTCTATTATTCCTCAATTGACCGCGGTATTGCTCGGTTTGATTCTGGCTTACGACACAATCAAGAAAAATGCCAAAGGCAAATTAAAAGACCAGATTGACCAGTCCAAAGATAAAGTTAAACAACTTAACGTTTATTCCCAGACTATTGGCCTGGCCTGCCTGGGAGTTGGCCTGGTGCACCTTATTCTAGGTGGATCTCTGTATATTATTTAAATAGTTAAACACCCAAAAATAAAGGCCAGATATATCTGGCCTTTATTTTTTCTGTTTAGTTATTAATCATTGACTACTCTAGCCTGTCTGATCTATGCGTCACATGAATGTATCGACACAGGTTATTAAAGTTATATCTTCTAACTATTATTCGACTACCATGCCTTAAGTTATTGGCTATAGACAAAGCTGTATCATATAAAGAACTTGTTGGGCTCACCTTGCACGAAAAATTAAAGCCTGTATCGGAACCTTCGAAATAAACAGTTTTATCTGTTGAATTATATGACACACCTACAAAAGAGCTGCTGCTTTGTTCATCATTAAATCTGACATTCATATCAGCTGCCATGACAACCTCGAATCCTACCAAATAGACATCAACCTCTCCTTTGACATGTTTCCCTGCGTAAGCCGACAAACTTAATGCCATAATGGCTGCACCGCTGGTTATAGATTTTATAATTTTCATATTATTCTCCTTGTTATGCTTTAAAAAACTAATACATCAAGCCAAGATTTTGGGTATCCAGTTTCTGCTCATTAACAGCCGTCATTAGTCGATCCATAGCAGCCGAATACTGCTCAGCTGACAAATTTGAAAGCGACTGATGAAGCTGAGTTCTAGTTTCTCTGGTCAATATCCCACTGATGAGTAAATCATCTATGATCTGGGTGGCTTGCTGGTTGGCCAGTTGCTGTGCTGTCAATTGTTCTTCAGACAGCTCAGACTGAGCAATAGAGTGATTAGCTTGCGATTTTTTGGACTGCTCCAGTTCCTGCAGGATCGAGAAATGCAAATCTTCCAGGCGTGATTGCATGAGCTGATCTATATCATTCAGCGAGACCGAGAAATCCTGAGCAATACAAGTCTCTGTCTTTGAATAAGTATTTGCAAAAGTAAGCGTATTTTCTGCAGAATTACCCGATATATCAGTCAGAGTGATTATTTCTTTCAACTCTTCCTTCATATAAGAATAAGTGTAATAGTTCGCCCCTATTTGGAGTGTAATAACAGATACGATCAGTATTAAAAACTGTTTCTTTCTCATCTCATTACCTTTTATCTATTACTGCTCATCATCTCTTCAGCCATAGACAAAAGATCCTGGTTAAGCAGTGTGTTTTCGATTGACCACTGAATATGAAATGCCACTTTCAGTAGTATTTCTTTGTCATAGGGGGTAAATCGAATATTATTATGTTTGTTTAAAACCTGAATTGCGCCCACTACCTGATCACGAACCAGGCTGATAACAGGGACGCAGATTGCATTACGAGTTTTAAAGCCGGTTTGTTGATCTATTAACTTATGAGCTCCCGGTTCTTTATCCATATTCATACGGATGCTCGTCACGCCATGACGAACTACATGACCTACCATAGAATTGGCCATGGGCACTTCTATTTGTCGCTGCATTACACCTGTACCGGTTTCCACCCACAACTGATCATTATCATAGTCAGAAATAAACACACTGCATCGTTCAGCACCTATCACCTTTGGCAATAATTCGACAAATAGCTCAAGTAAATTCTGACGATCAGATCGTCTACTAGACTGTTCCAGAACCTGTTTTCTTGACCAGTAATCCTGAAGAATTTTTTCATTTTTAAAGTCTGTCACAGACAGCTATCCATTAGCGTTATTCTTTATACTAGGACACCTGCCGATGAAATAGGGATTAAAAATATACGATTTTTTAAGAAGATTTTTTATGAGATAAAAAAAGCCCTGCCAGTTACCTGACAGGGCTTTAATAATAGACCTGAGTTTAAACTAAACTATAGACTAGAGTCATATTCCATAACATGTGCAATATCATCATCACTGGTTTGCCACACACCATCCATTCCTTCACCGTTGTACCTTACTGCTTGCGTTCTATTGCCTGCAACATCGTAATAGTTAACTGTATAATCCGCAATAATATCATCTGCTGTAAACCAGATGCCATCAGCACCTGTGGCATTATAATTAATACTTCTTATTAAATTACCATTACTATTATGGTCATAAACCCCATATCCCCTGGTTACATTATTAGGCTGATTATAAGAAACATATTGGGTTTTAAACCCATTCACGTCATAACTGGTTATATTTGATCGTGATATAACATCATCTACAGTTAACCAGATTCCATCGTTACCCGCATCATTATAATAATGTGATTGGGTTGCATTTCCGTAATTATCATAAACATATTCGACGTGTGTTCCTATAACATCATCAGATGTATACCACACATTATCTGCACCCGCTGAGGACCTGTATATAAGGTCGGTTATTAGCCCATCTGTATTATACAAGTGCTCATTGTGGGTACTTACCGTATCGTCATTCGTAAACCAGATACCATCGCTTCCTGATGCAGCATAATAAATAAACTCTGTATTATCACCATTAGAATTATATCCGTAGACTATGTGATTAGATACTTCATCATCCGCTGTAAGCCAGTTCGCATCTAAACCAGGGCCATCATAAGAAATATTTTGTAGTTTATTGTTATTGTCATCAAAGGTGCTTTTACCGTAAGAGGCAATCGTGTCATCAGAAGTTAACCAGACGCCATCATTTCCGGCACCACCATATCGTACGGTCTGGATTTCATTACCATTCGAGTCCTGTGTTGATTCAATATAAGATGTGGTTATTCCTGAGGAGTAATAAATTCTCTGACGAATTGGGTTAACATAGGTTTTAAACGAATATTCGGGATAACTTAGATCATTACCTGCGTCATCTTTAATACCAGAAAGTCTCAATATGTACCGAGTATCGTACTCAAGAGGCTTTGATGGAGTAAACGTAACAACCTGGTTTGCATTATCATAAACCAACGTACCGGTAACAGGTAATTTACTAACCAGCATAACATTGTTCGCATTAACGGTTGTCGGATCTAAGGATTTATCCAGGGTAATCTGGATATCTGTTAACACACTGACCTTTTCTGATCCGTCATTTGGCATAACATCTGCACCATCATACGGCGTCAGGTTACCACTACTGCCGCCTCCCCCACACCCTGCTATTACAAGCCCCAAACAGGTCAATAAAACTGCCGCTACTTTATAAATCATATCTTTGTCCTTAATAGTAATAATAATCCGGCTAACCGCATTAAATTTGTTTATTTACTATCAGGACACTCGATTTTAAAAAAGGGTTTAATTTTTATTGGTATTTATTAACTCAGGATTAGTAATTCAGCCGAAACTGAAGATGAACCCCATCATCCTGCAAGGCATCATCTGTAGTAGATTGGAGATCATTATTGGCATGAGCCCAGAACATCTCATAGGACCAGTGCTTATCGATTTGGCCAACCATACCCAGGCCCGCAGATGAGATAGACTTACTATCTCCTGAAGTACGCTCTCTATTCTTCAACTGCGCATAATCGGTAAATAAAACAACATTCAGGGGATATATGGATTTATTTATTTTGAAAGGCACATAGTATTCGAGATTTGCAATAAGGCCATTATCACGGATTAAGGCATTTTCTCTATAACCACGAGCTGTATAACGACCACCTGCCGCTATTTGTTCAAACGGCAATAGTGGATCGTTGCTCAGCTGTATCATAGAGCGAAGCTCAATACTTTGATTTTTATAAGTTTTGTTACGCCATTGCAGCTGACCCAGCCAGGCGGCGTACTTTGCATCCACCGGGCCATTAACAATAGTTGCATTGTTACGATCCAGGCCAACAGAGAACATGGAGCGCATGGTCATCACTGACGTTCTATCACGATGCAACCATTCCTGTGAAAAACGCACAATACTGGCCCGAACTTCCGGGTCAACTGTACCACTCACACTGAGAAACGGGCTTCCATCTATCCTTGTCTCACTGCTTTTAAACTCCATACTCAATGATAAATTCAATTCGCTATATAGCGTTTTATAGGGCACGTACCGGGCGCTAACGCCCCATAAGCTGGATTCGTTTTCGATATCAACCAGATTAAGTACATCTTCTACTACTTCTGAATCATTGGTACTTGCGAATACGCCAAGATCATATTTTCCTGGTACCAAAGGATAGCGATACTGCCCGTCGATATTACGCAAACCTTCCGTAACGCTAGTGAGTAGATAGCCCTGATCACCCTGCCCGGTTAAATTTAAATGATCTAACTGAAAAACACCCTGGTATTCACCAACACTCGGCGGACGGTAGTTATTTAGCAAAGCTGAAAAATGTAGTGGGTCATCTTCGGTTACCCGTAGTATCAACTTTGCTTTACCTTTTAGTTCTGTCGGCAGCAGATTAGCGTCAACTTTGGCGATATTCGAATACTGCTGCAAAATGTATAAACGATTTTTTATTTCGTTCATATTGAAAATACGATCTGTGTTTATCGACAATAACTGCCTGACATAGGCTTCCGTTAAGTCTCCTTCTATTGAAATATCCAGTTCTGTAATTTTCCCCTCAATAATACTAATCTTTAACACACCATCGGCAAGATCCTGATCGGGATAATAAGCCCCCGAATTTAGATATCCCTTTTCTACATAGTACCAGGTGATTTTATTGCGAAGCTGATTGAGCAAGTGTTGATCTAGCATTCGATTCGTATAAGCATCAACAATGCTCAATAACTCATCTGACGATATCGCCTTGTTGCCCGATAGCTCAATGGCTTTAACATTAATATTTAAACTAGATGAAAAATCATCAGAATCCAGCAACGGAGGTGGCAACAGGAATACTTCATCCGGTTCTATTTCCCCCGGCATTTCCAGAGGTTTGTCGGATGGCCTTTGCTGAGGAATAGTGACTGCATTGGCAATTCCCATGCAGATATTAATAGCAATAAAACTATATATTATTATTTTTTTCATATCAGTAGCACGACAATGTATTAAGCAATATCCTTTTAACTACAACCTTTATTTTGATTGAGCCCCAGGCGTGCAGATTTATCGCCTTGTTTATATTGTGAAAAATCACTTATCCAGAGCCCGGTATGTTCCTGTATATCGCGTTTTACTCCACTGACGATGAAGCTGCTATAAATACTTTTACTCGCTGCGCAATTTTGTTTGAAATTAACTGAACTGTCAGCGGCAGGTGTCGATAGCTTCTCTATCTGACCACCCACGTTATCATTCAACGAATTAAACGCCAGTTCACCATCAATACCTAATTGCGATGAAGCATTAATCATTGAATCTTCAGATATCAACATGTTTACTGCCTGAATAGTAATATTACCCCCAGCACCCGAAAATGCATTGGCGATAATTTGTGACTTGTCAATCAATAGCAGCTGCGGATCGATAAATATATTTCCACCATTACCCGCACCACCCTGCACTGAGGTTGAAATGATAGAGTCTTTAATCGTCATCAGGTCTGTTGCAAGAAGATTGATATTGCCACCATCAGCCTGGGTTGTTTCAGTTTTTATTTCACTATCATCTATACGTAATGCAACAGCAGCGTTGAGAGTAACATCCCCTGCTCTACCAACACCTGTGCTTTCTGCTGAAATGAACACCTCGTCTCGCAGCATAATGTTTCGAGCAGCAAGATTAATATTGCCGCCTTCTGCAGCTCCTTCCGTTTCGGCCAGAACCTGGGCCTGATTTTCTATCAGTAAATCACCATCTAAATTCACCGATATGCTGCCCGCCTGCGAGCTATTAACACCCGCATTACTGTATAGCCCCGTTTGTTGCTGTTGGTGATCAGCCAGCACATCGCTACCGGTTATGGTGAGATTGCCTCCACTAATAGAAATATTTCCAGCAGTACCTGTTCCCGTAGTAGAGGATTTAATCACCGAGGCGTTATTCATGGTTATGTTGTCTGCGACTACATTGATACTGCCCGCGTCACCTGCTGAAAAACTGGTTGCTAGCAAGGTAGCATCTGACATGGTGAAATTATCCGCATCAATATTGATAACGCCTGCATCGCCATCCATGTACGTTTGCACCGTTACCATGGCTCGATCCAGTACATCAACATTGCCGCCAATAAAGTTTAAAGTACCACCCGTACCCGGGGCTGGATAACCAAAGTTACGAACACCCGCGCTAACACTCGATGCAATGTTTCTAGCCTCATTCCATCCTGATATTGTTATTTGTGGTGCATCAAAAGTTAAAATCCCGCCATTGCCGGAACCATAGGTATCCAGTGCGACCTGCGCACCATCTTTGATAGATATTGCTTCTGATGCCGAAACTGTTACATTTCCAGCATCAGCAAGTCCTGTTCCCGTAAAAGCATACATACCGGTCTGTCGCCCGAAGTAATCGACTAAATCCGATCCCGTTAAATCCAGTCGACGGGTATTTATATTGATATCTCCCGAACGACCATGTCCAAAAGTTGATGCATAAATTGCAGAGGCTGTATTAACATTGATAGTGTCTGCTGTGATGTTAATATCACCACCACGAATGGTATTTAGTACCGGCGCCCAGTTCACAAATGAGTTAATCTGACCATATTCATTCATAGTTAATTCACGCGTATTAATATTGATATGCCCACCGTCACCACTCGTTACACTCGATTCGATGGTGGTAAATATACCCGCCGGTTGATAAGCAGTATTACGCCCTTCGATTAAAATAGAATCAGAGTTAACCGTAATGTCACCGCTGGTACCACCACCTGCTCTGCGCGCAGCATTAATTTGTGCCGAGTTGTATAACGCAATATTGGCAACGTTTATATTCAAATCACCTGACGATGCGGAACCTCTTCCGGAGCTATTAACCTGCGTCGTGATTCCAATAAAATCCGAATATACATCATTGCCCGTGGCAATTAATTCATTGGCATTAATGGTGATATTGCCAGCATTGCCGTAATTGGCAGAGTTGGTTGAAATATATGTACCATCTTCGGAACCATCTAATTCAATGGTATCTGCCGTAATAAATATATTGCCACTGCTACCATAAACATCACCCTGATTGGAGACGGTTGAATCGATTTGTGCGCTTCGCAAATAAATAGAATCTGCGTCGATTCGAATATCGCCCGTCGTACCATCACCAAACTGATACGATTGTATTGCGGGGAAATACACCCCACTGGTTCTAACAATATTTAAGGCTGACGCCTCAATATTGATGTCACCCGATTGTCCGGTAGAAAAATTTGACGCACCCACCCCAGCATCATTTACAGTGGTCGCTTCCACGGTCATCGCACCCGTTAATTCGATATCAACGGCATTGCCTGCATGAACCGTAGTGCCAATATTGGCTGCATGAATAACACTTTCCCTGACGAGTAACTGACCACCACGAATTACAACTGTACCGCCGGGATCACCTTCGACATTTATTCCAGCTGATTCAGTTAAACTAATATTGCCCCTGGATGTTCCAGAATCGATGACAGGATTCGCTCCCTCCACATTCACTTCACCTGATGAAGCCAGTGAAACAAGCTCTATTCGACCGTCGCTCACCAATAGATTATCCATATAACCTGTCAGTGCATCTCGACTATCTCCCGCTATAGAAATGTCACCCGCATAAAAACCAATGGTCTCGCCATCATTTACCGCTAGCTCCGACTGGTTAAGTTGAATAGTCGCCAGGCTGTTATCTAAAAATCCAAATGCCGATATGGGCGATGCACTTAGCGTTACATCCGAAGCTGTATAGTTCGCCACGGCGAACCGAGCGCCATCCTGAAAATCGATATAATCAGCCGTTGAGGCATAAAAGGAACCTGACAAATTCAGACTGGCACTATCGCCAAACACAATACCGTTAGGATTAAGAAAATATAGATTTGCTCCGGCAATATCAGATCCCAGGACACCATTAATACTGGAAGAGCTGCCGCCGGTGACTCGACTAAAGATATTGCCAATCTCAGCGGGACCAGAGAAGTTAGCTGATTCTGAAGAAAGGAGATTGAAACTTTCAAAACTATGGAACAGATTCACACCCTGTTGCTGTCCCATATTGGCATCTATCTGGTAGTCAGGCCCTGTTAACACTTGCCTGGCTGTACCCAGCGAATCATCTACAACGACATCAGCCACGACGAATGCAGCATGACCAAGCCCAAGCCATAATAATGCTATATTTCTTACAAATCGCCCCATGTCTAATCATTCCCTGTTCTTTTTGTTATTTAGCTTACCTTACAGTCCGCTAATTTAATATTTTGTCCTGATTAGAAAATAAAAAGCTGATTCAAATCAATACATTGGAGAGTTATCGAGTAACCAGCCAAATGACAAATAACACTGATGCAGCTCTTACAACACAATAAGATTTCTAACTATTTGAATATATTTACTATTTCAGGAGCAACAGATAGGTGCAAGTCCTTTCATCGGCACCACACTATTAAATAATTTTGTTGGATATAAAGCTGAATAGTTTTGATTGTGGTTATATGACTGCTATCGGCTGCGGACATTCAATAGAATTAAAAAAGGCGACTAAAAAAGCCGCCTTTCTATTTATCATCGGGGCGTTCAAGATGACAATTTCTACTAACTAATAACAATAATATCTGAACTATGTTCCCGATGTCTGTATACCACTAATTACTACTAACAGAATCTATCGAGATGACGTCATCTTGAGTATTCGCATGAAGGAAATCAGCAAATTCCTTATCACTCTCTATAATGTGTGAAATAAACCATGTTTTTAATGAACTTAAGGTATCTGTATTGATATCATCTTGCTTCTCTTCAACTTCCCTTAGGTAGTGTTTTAATTCTGCAAGCAGCATCAAATGTTCATGGGCATGATCTGTGTGACCGGAATAATTTGTCTTGTGCATCAGATCTTCCTCATCATAAAAATGTTTCTTGACCTGGTCATAGAATATATTCAGCTGTTCATGCAGTTGATTTGATCGCTGTGTTAAATCTGTCTGTTCGCCATTTGTAAGATATAGCTCAACTATTTTATTAAGAATTTCAGCAAGCTGGCGATGTTGCAAGTCCATTACTTCAATTCCCAGAGACCACTCATTTCGCCATTTAAAGAATTTTTTCATAGAAAACCTTATGATTCGGAAAAGCTGTAATCATTATAGTTGGAAAATTACAGGGAAATAAAAGGCCTTTGCTAAAAAATTAACAAGTACGCTTTATATCGCATGAAGCAAACTATAACTTAACCTGCACCTCCCTCTGTATTGGGATAACAATGCTATTTAATAACGCATAAAACCCATTCTCGGCACCACACTTACGTGTATGGTACACGGAAATAGATAGTGCGGAGCACACAAATTATCATTACTACCCTTCATAAAAATCAATTAAAACCACTGCTGTCCCGTTAACTATTTTAATATAACCAGAGCTCAGAAACAGTTTGATACACTTATTCTTCACTCAATTCTTAAGCATGATCTATAGTGTATTAAGCCCAGGAGTCATGTCCTAAAAAACCCTCGTATTTATCTAATATAGCGAAACTACATTCATAACAGATTAATAACTAGAAAGTCAGATTATCTCGTTTCTCGACGTACCGCACCGATAGACTCAAAAACATTAAACCCAGCGGTTAAGCCTCCTGGCGCTTCTAATTCTTCATCGACAACCAGATCTTCAAGGGCCTCCACATCTACATAATAATCTCCATATCACACACGGTCGTCACATAAGACGTGGGCGTAGTTCCAGACTTTGTTTACTATTACTGATGCGCTCATTTTTTTTATTATTTCCTTATCTCTACGACCATGTTTTCATTAAGTTTAAATGACTTTCTATAACTCTCACTGATTCGGCGTTGTTTACTAACCCAGGCAATACATTTAGAAAATCATCATTGAGCAGCAATGCTACCTGACCTGAAAAATAGTGCTTTAACTCTTCAGAGCTATTCATTAACTCAGTAATCAACTCTCCCCTGTTTTCCATCACAAAAACAATATCTTCCAGATCATGGCTAAAATAATCACCCTTTCCACGACCAGCAAATGCTTCAAACTTCGTTGCTATAAAATAAGCAGGACTAACAACATGAATAAGAATTCCACTGGGCAGCTTAAATTCTAACGATTCCACAATTGCTTCTTTATACCAACGGTTTGAAAAACCGAGTATTTCTTCATCGATCGGCATTACATCCAGCTTCACGCTGCCTATATCAGTTTTGTAAAGCCAACGACAGACAGGGCCACCAATATCTTCCCGAAAACCAAGGTCGCGTAGCTTCTGGGAAAACTTATGGTATTCAACCAAAGTTGCCACATCGATAATGGCATCCACATCGTCTGTTTTACGTACACCGTAATGTGCAGCCTCATCGACTAGCAATACTGTTGTACTGCCACCTACAAACGTAACATGTGACAATAAATCACCTAAAGCCGACGCAATTAAATCCAGCTGTATTAAATTTATATCTTTGCCGTTCATAAATTCCCTTTAATCAAGCGGGCGAAAAGATCTCGGGCAATAGCTAATTCCCTGGGTTTACCACCCCTAATAGCCTCTAACAAAGACATTGCCTGATATAAACGCTCATCACGGCTGGCAGCCAGGGGTACGGAATTATGAATAGGCTTAATTAACGCACCTTCGACATCACCACCGGATACTGGCCATACCAGGGGTGGAACTGGTGGGCTGACCTCACTTTCTAAAACCGGGCAATTCCATGAAGTTGCCATACCTCGCCCGTAACCAATACTCTCCTGTGGAAAAGCATAGCGAACCCCATAGCACAGCCATTCAAGTAGCGCACCGCTTTCGGCAAATACACCTCCCGACCTTTCCACAACCAGATGTGACGCCATTAACCGTTTGGTTCCTTTGCTAACTTCACTTGGGCTAATACCTATAGCATCCGAAATACCGCGGACACTACTATCCAGACCATCTTGCTTGAGAGACCAATATTTGAGCACCAATAAGGTATCCTGGGGTTTTAGTTCCATTACGATTTCCTGTTTCGAAACAAGAAACACCGTAGAACAAAACCTTTTCCTGTGTCAAGCATAATTTCTCGGGATTACACAAATATCTCAACCAGCACTGAAAAAGCGGATTATCCTGTACGTGTACATCACGGAAGATGGTGCCTAACATACTGCATTAATCAATTTTAAACCCATCTCTTCAGCTCCCTTTAACTCTGATATTTAAAGCAATTCATATTTACAGGGGAAGCTGTCAACCTCTTCTATATCCAGGTAAAGCCTAAGTCAGCTCTGATTAATTATTAAAAAAACTGACATCATAGTAATGGCTTACAGCTCCTCGCAAAACTGCTAGCGTTTTGTAAAATCAGATAATAGCCATCGGCTTTTGCATTTCACCCTGAGGCGGTTGTTTACATCCGGCACGATATAAAAACCTCGGCAAACACAAGCCATTCCCTCCTTACATGAGCAACAGCTTTGCCTGTTATTATTAGCAGTTCATAAGTGAAATGTTTTTCGCCCACTGCCGGTGACATTATTGCCACTGCAGGTAATTTAAAATGCGTATGGTGATCACATGAAATCCGTTATGCTGTTATTAACATGAGGGATAAATCACCATCGCCAAATAGGGCAAAAACAGGAACAGACACCAGGGCAGATCGAGGCATGATAGTTCCCAGCTCCTGTCACCTGTTTTTACAAGGCTGCTCTACAGCATCGTCAATTTACTAAAATCGAATATGCATAGAATGATTAAGCGTACTGCGGGCACCGTGCCAGTTATCCATATGGTAACGGGTAAACGGAAAGCCGGTCATTTCAAAGAAGCGTGGCCAGCCGATACGTTCGACCCATTCACCAAGACGCTCCCAGTCATGGGCATCCTGTTTATAACAGTCGAGAATGGTCTTTACTGCTACAGTCGCCTCCGGCCATCCAGGTGGATTATTCGGCAACCCGGCCATCACCAGTTTCTGCATGGTGGGCCTGGAACGGGCATTAGAATTTTTGCCACCGATGGGCGCTCACAGATATTGGCCACCAGACTGTGATCGATCTTGAATGGCCTGGTGTGCTGATTATTGATGGAAATATCAGCCTGGCCACCGCAGTTAATCTGACAGCAGGAGGTGGGCAGGCGCACCCGATTGAGCATGCGTTCGTGGATAATACCGAATCTTCCTGTGCTGGTTTTTATGGCATCGCCTGTACCCAGGGAAGCTTTGGGCAAGTATGGTAAGAGATTCCCTGATATACTGAATCTATATCACGTCCAGACCTGATAAATGACCCGAATTCAGAATTTTGAAAAAAAATTTTAAAATGAAACTAGCTTACATCAGCAGAACTCAGTGGATACTTATTCTTCTACTGATTTCCAGCCAGGCATTCCCCACTGAAAATAAACCCTTTCAGGAATCTGTAATTATTTTCAATACCATTTGTGCCAAATGCCATGAAGCTCAATGCAGTGGACGAGCAAGCTTTGGTGATGCTTATGAAGCATCCATTGAGCATATCGTGCGTCACTACAACCAGGCATCGGAAAAAAAATGGCTGCAAAAAGAATTGTTCAGCATACTGAACCACATGAAAGAAAAATGCGCCTATTATCCGATGTCAGCACCTGTACCTCCGCAACGGATCTGGAATAGTGAAATCCTGGGGAAGATGTCAACCCTGGTAGAGAAAAACTATTTCGTGCCTGTTGGCCCTTTATTACCCGGCACCTATCGCCTTGAGTTGAGTCTGGCCAAAGATGAAAAAGTCACGGTCCATTTTGTTTCTGAAATATTCGATACAGTTATTGAGGATTGTTTCCTTGCTAGTGAAAAACAAATTGTAATCCCAATTACTATTGAAGATGCAGGCAAATATTACGTCCGTGTTTACCCTCGTAATCCAGTACAGATCACCAGGCTTGCCATAATTACTGTAGATTCCCATTGAAGAATATTTTACTAATGCCAGAGATACCAGCCCTCTTCTCGGCACTATAAAATCCTCCATTAAAATTCTGCTGAATCACGTCTGGCCTGTTATTGCAGAGTCACGCGTTTTCATCGTTGCTGTTTATAGTCCAGGCGGTGTCTCAGATATTGCTAAAACAAATTCACACATAAGAACCCATCGAAGATCCATGGTGACTTTATCAATTTGCCATTCGTATCTTGATACCAGCCAATTGATAACAACTGCTAACCCGAGCTTAATTCATCAAGCTGATTTTAGCCTGACCTGGTATTGCTATAAATAACACCGCTACGCATCAGCCATTTTTCAATTTCCACAACGATTAATACGCTGGAAGACAACACCAGACAAACGGCAAGATCAAACAATGGCAAGGGTTGCGTGTGAAAAATACTATTCAGTGCTGGTGTATAAATTACCGCCATCTGCAATAGCAACATTAACATCACCGCTCCCAGCATTGGCAGGTTACTGAACAAACCTATGCGAAACAGTGACTGGTTTTCACTGCGCACCGCAAGTGAATGAAATAATTGCGAGAGGGTTAATACGGTAAATACAATAGTTTGCCAGTAACTGACATCGCGTGAAATAGCCCAGGCCTGAGATGCGACTGATATACCGCCCACAAACAACCCCACCCAGATAATATGTTGCCACATGCCATGCGCAAAAATATTTTCTTCTGGCGGACGTGGTGGCCGCTGCATAATTCCCTTTTCAGCCGGTTCTGCGGCAAAGGCGAGTCCGGGTAAACCATCGGTGACCAGGTTGATCCATAAAATATGGATTGGTAACAGGGGAATGGGCAAGCCGAGAAACGGCGCCAGGAACAGCGTCCAGATCTCGCCTGAATTTGAACTCATGGTGTCTTTAATAAACTTGCGAATATTATCGAATATGCGCCGCCCTGCTTTTATCGCACGCACGATTGTTGCGAAGTCATCGTCTAACAAAACCATGTCCGATGCCTCGCGCGCAACATCCGTGCCTTTTTGCCCCATTGATATACCGATGCCGGCACGCTTCAATGCCGGTGCGTCGTTGACACCGTCACCGGTCATGGCTACAAATTCACCATTCTCCTGCAGTGCTTTAACGATGCGTAATTTCTGTTGCGGTGTGACACGGGCATATACCCGCACAGATTCGACCAGATGGGCAAACTGTTTATCGGATAATTTTTCCAGTTCTTCACCACTCAGAGTCGCCTGATCATCGTCACTAATTCCGATGCGCCGGGCGATGGCCATGGCCGTACCGGGATGATCACCGGTAATCATCACCGGTGTGATGCCAGCGGTTAAACAATCGGCTACTGCCTGTGAGGCTTCTGAGCGTGGCGGATCAATCAGTGCCACCAGTCCAATAAAAGTTAAATCCTGTTCCGTGGTTGCAGGCTCGAGTGGTTCCGGCACCATCGTAAAATCTCGTTTTGCCAGTGCCAGCACCCGGTAGCCTTCATGGGCTAAAGCGGTTGCTTCTGCCAGTACGGTTTCAGGCTCAAATGCCTGTTCGCCGTCAGCGGCCAGTGCTCGGGAACATTGTGGCAACAACCGTTCCGGCGCCCCTTTAATATAGGCGATGACACCGTCCGATGCCTGATGCAAGGTGGTCATTTGCTTGCGCTGACTATCAAACGGGATAGCCGCCAGTCGCGGTTTTGCCTGTTCCATCGCTGCTTTGTCAAAACCTGCTAGCTGTGCCGCTTCAAATAGAGCTAATTCGGTCGGCTCCCCTGCCGGTTTACCGTCCTTTTCGGCGACATCATTGTTAAGTACCAGCGCTTCTCCCAGCTCGTTCAAAATCTGCTGAATTTGCGGATCGGAGAGCGAATCCCTGCGCTCACCTGCGACAAAAAACAGCTCCACGGTCATCCGGTTTTGTGTCAGCGTACCGGTCTTGTCGGCACAGATGTAGGTGACCGAGCCCAGGGTTTCGACGGCGGGGAGATTACGCACCAGCGCCTTGTGTAAAATCAGTTTGCGCGCACCCAGCGCGAGAGAAATAGTCACCACGGCCGGCAATGCTTCTGGAATCGCCGCCACCGCCAGACTCACCGCAGTTAAAAACATCAGCAACACCGGCTGCCCCTGCAACAGGCCGGCGGTAAACACCACCGCACAAATGGCCAGTACGGCCAGGGCCAGATATCGGCCAAAGCGCGCAAGCCGCACCTGTAACGGCGTTTTTACGCCAGCCTCACCCCGCAGCAGTTCTGCAATCTGGCCAATTTCGGTTCCCAGGCCTGTGGCCACCACCACGCCCATACCACGGCCTCGGGTGATCAGACTGCTCTTGAAAGCCAGATTCTGACGATCGCCCAGGGGAAGTTCAGTTTCAGAGAGTGGCTCAATCTGCTTATCGACCGGATGGGATTCTCCGGTCAGGGCTGACTCATCCGCCAGCATCTCTTCCACTTCCAGCAAGCGCAGATCGGCGGGCACGATGTTGCCGGCCTCCAGCATGACTACATCGCCGGGCACCAGATCGGCAGCCGCCAGCGTGACCAGCTGTCCATCGCGCAGCACCTGTGTTTCGGGTGCGGCCATTTCGCGCAGGGCAGCCACCGCACGTTCTGCCCGAAACTCCTGCACCAGTCCAATAATGGCATTGAGTAACACAATCACCAGAATGGCAATGGTGTCCTGCGGCTCGCCAATAATTCCGGAAATCAATGCGGCCGCCAGCAACACTAAAATCATGAAATCGGTAAACTGTGCCAGTAACATGGCCAGTATTGAACGGCGGTGCTTTTCGGGAATAGCATTCGGGCCGTGTTCGAGTAAACGTTTTTGAGCCTCGGCGCCTGTCAAACCGGATAAGGAAGAATCAAGTTGCTGTAATACATCTTCAGCAGCAGCACTGTGCCAGACGACCGATGCCATGTTAAACCTCTGTTTTCAGAAAACTGAGCATGATAGTTACTTTAACTATATAGTAACTTTAGCGAATACATTATTATCCTGTAATTTTTACTGTATCGGTATTCTATTGATTTACATCTAGTAGCTATTTTGTTTTTAAATAGACTTAGCTTTTAAAACAGTTTCAAATAAAGCCATGATTAGCAAATATCTAACTATCAATACGCCTTTCGATTTCCTCAACAAGCACCTGACAAGACTGGTGGCAGGTCGCTTATGGTTAAAAGTTCTCATTGGTATGTTTCTGGGCATTACCGTGGGGATGCTAATTGGACCGACCACCGGCTGGTTTGACCAGGACACCGCAACAACGATTGGAAACTGGCTCGCTTTACCCGGTCAACTGTTCCTGACCCTGATTCAAATGATAGTCATGCCATTAATTTTTGCTTCTGTGGTGCGCGGCTTAACCGCAAGTGAAAGCTTTGAACAATTGCGAAAAATGGGTTCAGGGGTTGTCATTTATTTTGTGATTACCACCACCCTGGCCATTATTATTGGCCTGGGTGTTGCAATAGCCATTAATCCCGGCAGTTTTGTCGACGCCGATAACCTGAGGATGACTCTTCAGACAAGCACCGCATCAGCACCCGCAACTTCGACGCAGGTCGCAGCCCCCAGCCTGTCTGAACTGCCACAAAAACTGGTGACCATTTTGCCCACCAACCCATTAACCTCAATGGTTGAAGGCCAAATGTTACAGGTCGTGTTGTTTGCCATGATTATGGGTATCGCGCTGGTGATGATGCAGCCCACACAGTCAAAACCCCTGTTAGATTTAATGGCGTCATTGCAGGAAGTTTGCATGACCGTCGTCGGCTGGGCCATGCGCCTGGCACCCATAGCCGTTTTTGGATTAATGGCGCAGTTAACCACCAAGATTGGATTAAATGCGATACTCGGTATGGGGGTCTATGTCGGCACGGTATTGCTTGGCCTGCTGATATTATTGTCTGTATATTTATTGCTGATATATATTTTTACCCGTGAATCACCGCTGCAGTTTTTAAACGATAGCCGGGATGTTTTGTTATTGGCTTTTTCTACCTCGAGTTCAGCAGCAGTGATGCCACTGTCGATCAAGACCGCCGAAGAAAAACTTAAAGTTCACCCGTCTGTCTCGCAATTTGTAATACCTCTGGGCGCCACCATTAATATGAATGGCACGGCTTTATATCAGGGTGTTGCCACAATATTTTTAGCCCAGGTGTTTGGCGTTGATCTCGGTATGAGTGCTTTACTGCTGGTTATCGTTACCGCAGTCGGTGCATCAATTGGTTCACCAGGCACTCCCGGCGTTGGCATCGTAATTCTTGCCATGGTACTTGAAACGGCAGGTGTACCCACGGCTGGCATTGTTTTGATAATGGGCGTTGACCGTATTCTTGATATGAGCCGAACCGCGGTCAATGTCTGTGGTGACCTTGTTGCTGCCAAGCTAATGAATCGCTGGATGATAAAAACTGAAATACTGAAAGCCTCGCCTGCCGAAGCCACCGGCTAGTCTGCAAACATAATCAGTCAGGACAGAATTAATTTTCTGCGCCTGTTTTCACAACACTTCTGCTTTAATCAATTTATATTTTTCGTGCACTTCGAAAAATATAACCCGATAGGAATCCAATAGCAAACACCAGCAGTATTAAAATGAATCGTGACATTTCAAAACCCCAGAAAAGAAAGCGAACCGTAACCGTGTCTGAATTCTGTAACGCTATAACCAGAACTACAAGAATGCTCATTATTCCAAGAATATAGTGATGATGCGAAATACTTTTTTTATTCATCGTTTTTTACCTCGTTCCTTATCGTCCCTTAACGGCACATACATTTTAGCAGTCTAAAATTATCAATATTCATGATTTAGATTTAACAAGGTCCCGCAAAGCGATACCACGCAGTAAACGCCCAAGAATATCAGACCCCGTTATAACACGCTTTTCTTCAGACCAGATCAGAATAAGGTCATTATCAATAACATCATCGACTTCAGACTTTGGATATACTTTTAGATGTGATAACACCTTACCCAGCAAGGTGCGAACATTATTGACAACAATGGGTCGATGACAGTAAATATGTGGATTTATTGACTGCTCGCCAAATAATGCAGCACGCAGAAAAGCATTGGCGTTGAGCACCACACACGGCTGTTTTTTTTCATCTACAATAATTATCCATTTTTTCCCCGAGCTGTTGATCTCCAGCAAAAAAGGATCCTGACTGTTGCGTTCAAATTCCGGGAATACCGGCACATCATCTTTTATCGGCAGCGTAATAATGCTTGCAGGATCAACAAACTCACCTTCCTGAGTAACGGTAATATCATCCAGCGCCAGAAAGTTTAATGCGCCAATACCTTCCAGCCGATCGACATCAGTTTCATCAGCTTCTATGTGCTTATGAATGAGCATTCTTAAATCTCGTTCCTTAAAATAGCGTATACCCTCTTCACCTAACCACCAGTCAAGCACCAGGGCACTGGGTTTAGCAACAGGATAGAGCAGCCATTGATAAAAGCGTAGCAAGGGTGCCAGCATAGAACCCATTCGCATAGCATGACGTGAAAAGTATGCCTGCGGAGTAATTTCTCCCAGAAAAGTTATAAGCACAGTAGAAAATAAAAAAGCAGTCAAACCCGCCATGACTGAATTGGATAATAGCGTCAACAAAACATTAATACCCACATTACCCCAGAGAATTGTAGTGAGAAGAAAATTAAAATCCTCCCGTAACGCCAATACTTTTAACGCCCTTGCATTACCAGTAGACGCTTCCACTTCCAGACGCAAACGACTCACACCCAATAACGCCAGATTCAAACCTGAAAACATGGCCGACTGACTAATACAGAACAGGATACCCAGCCACACAAACGTATTCATCGGCACTGCTTCCATTTCCTACATCCTTAATTAATTACATTGATTGAAAAAACACCTGAGAACCTGTTCCCAATATGCAGTTTAATTTTCTGTTTACCGTACGATGGCAAAACCTATGCGAAATTGTGTATCCTGTCTTTCATTGTAGGTGAGCAAACTTTCGCCATAACCATTGAATATTTGCATATAAATATAGCCACCGGTACGAGAAAATATTTTCTTCCGTACAGGATAAGAAATATCCAGTTGAATCATATTATGATTTTTACTACTGTGGCGTAATGTTGTTGATAACAACCAGCTATCTTCATTGCCATAACTTAACCAGAAATCGCTGTAGCCTCGATAATCATCAATATCTCGATTGTTGTCACTGCGCGAAAAATAAGCATAGAATTTAGGCGCAATGAGTAATTCCTGATCACCCCACTCACTGGCCCAGAAAGGCCAGAAAAAAAATGTATCCACACTGCGCGATGCACCTCCGCTTCGACCGTTTGATTCATGCTCATATCCGGTACGAATAAATCCCGGCCGATAGTTTTCTGCTGGCGAGTAAAAATCAAGAAAAAAACTGGGTCTGTAACTGGAGTCTTCAAAAGGGCGTGAGTCTGCACTCAAGTTCCATAAGGAGCGTTGAGTATAGGCAAAATGAAACCCTTTTAGCCAGTGGGTATTTTTAACAATGCGGCTATCTTCATCAAAAACCCGGTATTTAAAACTAAACTGAAATCGGCCCTTAGTCTCACCATCGCCACCCACGACAAAATACATAGGCTCATTCACTGACAGCGCTGCTTCAGTAGATGACAGGTTAGAATGCACAGACTCTTCTTCAACATTCTCGCCTGTTTCACTTACTTCAGCCGAGGCACTCAGTGGCACAAAAAGATACACAATAAACAAGAGAAAGAATTTCTCTATAAATCGAAACATTTATATTATCCAGGTAATTCAGCTAATTATTTTCATAGTAAATAACTATACATTATATTTAATGTCGTATTCTTTGTATTAAACACCTGAAACCAATAATACTGTAAACACATAATCATGGAACACTGGACTGCCTGACATTATGGTTTATTCTGCATATGGCATCGAGCACTGGAAAAATACTGAGCCCGACAGGACTTAATATTATCAATCGTATTTTTGGCCTGATCCTGACAGCGATTACCGTGGAAATCATGGCCAATGGTCGAAACAGCTTTCTCCAGTGCTATCTGCATAACATCGCATCGCAAAAACTGATCTGTTTGATAATTCAGTCGACTAATAAATACCAGGGCACGCACAAAACTGCTGTCAGGACGGTGTTGGTTTTTTACGTTTCACGCGACTTTTTCTAGCAAATTTTTTAGCACTCTTTTCTTCCGGCTCGACTAACCAGCGCAACCAGCTCGGGAATTTATGCTTGCCAAAGGGATAGTAAGAAACAAGAATTAACAGGGCCAATGTTAATATATGAAATTCTGGATAGCGAAGTATCCAGCCACCCAACCAGTCCAGCAGTAATACCGGCAACACGGCAAGCGTCAGGATAAACGTCCACACCAGCCGAACAAATGCAATATGATAACCGTGTGTTTCAATAGCGGAGAAAAAGCGGTCAATCAACGAGGTAATAATTACGATGGGCAGCAGAATCAGATGACCATCAGTGGCCATTGAAAAATAATCCAGTATCGAAACGCCAATGACCATACCGGTAGCAACCAGGGTGAAGATAATCGATAATCGCGGCGTGCGTGACATTTCCTGATGAAAGGTGGGTCGACCAAAATATACCAGCAGTAACGTAATTACCAGAATAAGCACCGTGGTTTCTGTTTCAGTATAGGTAACAGCCAGTGCCAGTATGGTCGGTGTAAACACACCATAGCTGTGAATACCACCAAGCTGTCGTATCAAACTGCATAACAATGCGCCCAGTGGTAGCAACATCAGCAAAGATAATTGTTCGCGCGTATCAGCAGGCAAACGGTCCAGCATGAAAACCTGATACCACTCACTGCGCGTATTATCGGGACCACTGCTGCTAACCGGCTCACGCTCGATCATAATGTCGTTAGTAAAAACATAATTCATGCTACTTATCGGTGACCCTTTTATAGCAGCAGATACGATACCCTCACCGAATTTATCAAGCGCGACATAATTTATTGGCAGGCTATCACGGTAGCCAAGACCCGGATGAAAAATGTTCCAGTGGTCATTAATAAAAACTTCAACCCAGTAATCAGGGCTAACCGAGGGGTCATCCTTGAGTTCAATACCGGTAATGACTCGCGCGGGAATACCCGCCTTACGACACATAGCAACCATGAGTAATGCCCGCTCCCGGTGATTCCCGGCGCGTGATACAAGCACACGTGGGGCAGTACGAAAACTGGCCTGGTCATAACTGGCAAATTGATGGACGAACTGAAATATTTTCTCCGGTAACTTCTCGCGCTCTATCTCATTCAGTCCGATATCGGTAAGTTTTGTTTCAAATACAGGATCTTCAAGCTGTAACCATTCATTGTCGGCCAGAAAATGCTGTCGTCTCTTTGTATCCAGTAGCGTAACAATGCCTTCATGGAAATGAGGCGTCTGGCCAAGCTGTAATGAAAATTCCACGCTAACCTGATAGGTACCCGGTTGATTGGCACGCAGCCTTAGCGCGCGTTTATTCAGACTATTGCGTAACGGCGGAATCACGCGCAAACCGGTGTGATTAAGACTCCTCCCTGTAAGACGTATATTTTCTGATTCATAGGGTGGCTGGATACTTATAACACTGCCAGGCAATTTAACTATATGGGTCGTATCCAGTGTAATCAGCCAGTTTTCATCACTATTCAGTTGCTGTGTTTGAAGAAACATGTAGTGCACAGCTATCAGCACCAGTCCCACAACGAACAGAATCATCGCTATCCTGCGCATCTTTTGCTGATTATCCCGTTCGGAGGTTATAGTGGATTCATGCATTTATATTTCTTTATTAAATTTAATAGAATAAAAATAATGCTTTATTACATTGAAAACTGCGGGTAAACATCACCTATACTTTAACTTAATCTAGAAAGCCGCCAGGAACAAGCATGCGCTATTTAATAATACTATTTATTTTTTACTGCACCCATGCCTCAGCAGAAAACACACCCCTGACCACGATCGGCTGGATCGAGTCGGTTAAAATACTACCGGAAGGGCTGGAGCTGGAAGCCAAAATCGATACCGGCGCAGACAATTCATCGCTGGATATTACTGACTGGCAAAAACTCAACCGTGATGGCAATCCATGGATTCGTTTTACGGTAATCAATAATTCTGGTCATACGCAGGTATTTGAACGCCCGCTGGAACGTTATACTCGCATTAAACGTAAAGGCACCGAGCCACTTAAACGTCCGGTGGTCAATATGCTGATTTGTATCGGCAACCAGCAATTCCTGACCCCGGTTAATCTTGCCAAACGAAAAAACTTTAAATATCGGATGCTGATTGGTCGCAGCTTTCTCAAACAGCGTTTTCTGGTCGACTCTGCCAGCAAGCTAACGACTTCGCCCAATTGTGAATCAGAACAATAATCCATATTCTGCACCCGCAGGTAAGTGAATGAAAGATAAAACCCGATTTAGAACCTGAACACACCTGCAAACATAATTGTTGATTTGGCGACACAAGAAGTCAATGCTTATTGTGGTATATATGCAGCAGTTGACCCATAATCAGTTATCAAAATAAATATCTCATAAGGTCGCGCGGATGGCAGACTGGCCAGAACTAAATCAGCTAAATATATTCGTAACAGAAAAGTTTAACGCTTTACAACATTCGTTAAGCTCTCCCGAAATCTGGCTACAGCTTGCCGTTATAGTGGCGGTATTTGTACTGGCCCGCTGGTTACTCACGCCACAACTTCAGCGCATGCTGGTACGATTTAGCACGATCAGTGGCCGCGTGGCCAGCTTCAACCGCGTAATTGTGACACTGAATGAATTTGCCAACATTCTGGTGTGGTTAATATTGCAATGGTTTGCCATTCAGACTTACAGCTATCTGGGCCATTCACATCATCTACTGGTACCTGTTGCCAGTCTGCTCAGCGCCTGGCTTTTAATACGCATTGCCTCCAAGCTGTTAAAAAATCGGATGGCGGCACGCCTCGTGGCAAGCGTAGCCTGGACGCTGGCCATCTTAAATATTTTTGGCTGGCTCACACCGACGCTGGAAATCCTGGACAGCATGTCGCTGACACTCGGCGCAGTACGTCTGTCACCACTGGTGGTGATAAAAGCCGGGGTTTCTCTGTGGTTGTCATTATGGCTGGCCAGTGTACTGGCAACATTTCTTGATCGTCGTCTGGAAGGTTCAGAAAATATAACCCCGGCGATGCGAGTGCTCAGCGTCAAGCTGTTGCACATTGGTTTAATCACCGCCGCTTTGCTGATTACGTTTTCGGCCGTCGGCATCGATCTTACCGCACTGGCGGTATTTGGTGGCGCCCTGGGTGTGGGTCTGGGCTTTGGATTACAGAAAATATTTTCCAACCTGGTTAGCGGCGTGATTCTACTCATGGACCGATCCATCAAACCCGGTGACGTCATTTCTGTGGGCCAGACTTTTGGCTGGATCAATCATCTGAGTGCACGCTATGTCTCGGTGATTACCCGTGACGGCATCGAACATCTTATCCCCAACGAAATATTAATCACCGAACGGGTAGAGAACTGGTCATTCAGCGACAATCTTGTCCGCCTGCGAGTGCCGGTTGGTATTTCCTATAAATCAGATGTTCGCCTGGCCATGCAACTCTGTGTTGATGCCGCATTAGCCATCCCGCGCATTATGCGAAAACCGGAACCGCGATGTTTGTTAAAAGGTTTTGGTAACAGCTCAGTCGATCTGGAATTGCGCGTCTGGATTGATGATCCTACCAATGGACGCTCCAATGTATTAAGTGAAATTCTGCTTGGCGTGTGGGATCGGTTTCATGAACAGGGTATTGAAATTCCATTCCCCCAACGCGATCTGCATCTGCGCAGCGGTTTTGATCAGTTGAATAACTCGGATGATAGTTAAATAAAAATGAATTTGGGAGACTCCTTATGATGCAATTTATGTTGTGCCATAACAATACCAGCCAGGTGGGCGGTAAAGAATTATTGCAGCAATGGCAGGCACAGCCGAATAGCTGGATCTGGGTTGACCTGTATGAAGAGTCGGTGACTGAAGAACAATTATTTCTGAGCGAACAGTTTGCGCTGGATCACAACGTTATCAGCGAAGCACAACGGAGTCGCCACCCCCCCAGTTTTGAAGTGTTTGAAAATTATATTTACCTGTTACTCAAACCTCTCGATGCAGAATCGGATTCACTGGATTTCAATACTTTCCAACTGGCTTTTTTCGCCAGTGATCGATTTCTGATTACGCGACGCACTAAAGAATCGCCCTATCTGGCCAGATTATGGCAACGACTGGAACAGAACGGATCCACTGACGAATCGCCCATGACGCTGGTCGCAGCCATGAGTCATCGGGTGGCCCAGCGTTATGGCGGCGTTTTACTGGATCTGGAACAACGCCTGGATATCATCGAAGACGAGTTGTTCGATAGCCCAACAGATACCCTGATGAAAGAACTGGTCGGCTACAATACAGGTTTGCGCAAAATGCATCGCATACTGGCTTACTATGTCGAGGTGTTTGGCACATTGCGCAATGAGTTACAAAATAACGGTGATCATCAGCATGCTGCATTCAATGATATCTATGCCCTGATCGAACGCTTCAATAGCCTGTCTACTTTATATCAGAATGTGATTACCGATCTCATCGAAGCTTATATCAGTTTAAACGGTCACCGGCTTAATCAAATCATGAAAGTGCTAACCATCGTTACCGTGGTTTTTGTACCGCTTACTTTGCTGGTGGGTATCTATGGTATGAATTTCGAGAACATGCCGGAACTGAAAAGCAAACACGGGTATTACATACTACTGTCAGCCATGTCGGGTATTGCTGTGGTTATGCTGTATCTGTTCCGTCGCGTACGCTGGCTGTAAGCAATTTCAAAAAGAATGTGAGTCAACTTTTTATTCCGGCCAGACAACATGACGAATACTGTTTTTGCCTGATTTTTTAACCTGATACATCAGGTCATCTACCTGCTTGATCATGTCGCGACTGGAGCCCATCACTTCAGAAAACGTCACCGCACCAATACTAAAGGTCACTGGCCATTTATTATCCCCCATGGCGGCCAACAACTCAGCCGGCAAGGTTTCCAAAACCGCCAGTACCGAATCTTTTTCCAGTTTCGGGAACAGTACCGCGAACTCATCGCCACCCAGCCGCGCGGCAAAATCGGTGGCCCTGATACTATTGCTTAAGGTACTGGCAACCGTCTTTAACAACTCGTCACCAACATCGTGCCCCAGGTTATCGTTTACATATTTGAAATTGTCCAGGTCAAAATAGGCAATGGTGAAGGGCTCCGGATACCGTCGAACCCGGGCATATTCACGTTCCAGTTGTTCCTGGAAAAAACGCCGGTTTGCCAGACCCGTCAACGGATCGGTATCCGCCAGGCTTTCTTCAAGGGCCAGCTTGTCGCGTACAATTAACAGCAGCCACAGAATAATCAGAAAAAATGACAAGCGCACCAGCGTATTCCAGACAGGAATCAGCAGATTCGAATACTGGCTGCCAGCAGCCAGGTCAGCCGCCAGCCACACTGCCGCCGAAACCCCGGCGACGGTTAATCCTGTCTGTTTACCACCGTACCAGGCAGCCAGCATAATCGGCAGGGTATAAAACACAGAAAATGAAATATCCGGCCCCACCAGATAATCCACAACGCCCAGCAGAAGACTGGCCAGCAGCGTAGTTAACAGGCAGCTACGGGCATCCATCCCTTCAAAATAAGCATTTATATACTTAAACAAGTAACTAACCTTTCTGCGTTAAGCCGCTAGCTATGTTGTGCCATGCTGTCTTTATCCGACAGGCTCTTTTCTGCCTCAGGTTTAAGCACCTCGACCACGGCATACAGCTCACTCAGGTAGTACATCGCCCTGACCATCTGGCGCGCCATACGTCGAATCTGGCTGTTCTGTTCCATCACTTTGATCATGCCGGGTATGGGCGTACGCAGCTCGGCACCTGCCTGTAACAACTCGTCCTTCACATCATCATATCTGGACTGAACCCGTTCCAGTTGCGTTTCACAGTCGACAAATGAGAATTTTTCGCTCTCTGGATTCGCCAGCTCCATTAAATGAACAACCGACAGCCGAAAAGCCGATATGCTTTCCACCAGCGCCCTGTCATTTATAGACTCCAGACTGGACTGCATTTGAGAAATTTCCAGCGCCTGACTGGCACAGGACAGCAAATGCTGTTCGGCACGCAGCACTTTGGTTAACTGTTCGGCGACTTCAGCAGACAGCACGCCTTTTTCCAGCTGGGTAATAAATACGGCAACGGCATTGCTCAGTTTCGACACCACAATATGATCGCTGGTGATACGTTTACTCTGGCCGTATTCTGCACTCAATACCGCCATGGCCATGCGCCTGACGACGGCCGCAATGCGTGACAGTTCCAGCGTTAAAGCATTCACCGCCAGCATCGGCGTAACTGCGACGGTCTTATCGAGATAGCGCGGCTGACCTTCGATCTCTTCCTGAGTGACAAATCGTTTTTCCAGAAACCGAGTCATGCGATCAGTCAGTGGCCACATCAGCAATACGCCGAGGATATTGAATATGGTATGAAATAAAGCCAGGGTCACGGCGGGAATATGTTCCAGGCCCAGTAACTCACTAGTGACGTTCACAATCCAGAACAGCAGGGGCATAATCAGCAGCGCCACCATACCGGTGGCTACATTGAACACGATATGTGCGGCAGCAACCCTTTTCGCGTTGGGCGTAGCACCGATGACAGCAAAAGCCGCGGTTGAGGTGGTGCCCACATTCGCGCCTATGACCATGGCGGCGGCGGCGTACAGACCTAATATACCGCCGGTGGCTGCGGTTAAGATAATAGCAATGGCCGCGGCGGATGCCTGGGTCAGTACTGTCATCAGGAACCCTATCATCACATACAGCAAAATACCCGGAATGCCATCGACGGTAAATTGCTGCAGGTCAATAGCCGTCGCCAGCCCTTCAAAAGCCTCCCTCAATACATCGATACCAATAAAGAACAGGCCAAAACCCGCTATCGCCATACCCAGTGGCGCGCGGCGACTTTCTCCACCGGTGAGCCGCAATAGCATACCGATACCAATGATTGGCAACGCAAAGGTTTCGACTTTGATTTTAAAGCCAATAATGGCTACCAGCCAGCCAGTCACGGTGGTACCAATGTTCGTACCATAGATAATACCGAGTGACTGATACATGGTGAGCAAGCCGGCATTGACAAAACCGATAGTCGCCACGGTAACCGCACTGGATGACTGTACGATGGCAGTTATGGATAAGCCGGTGACAATGCCATGCGCCGGTGAACGCGTTGATTTTGCCAGCATATCGCGCAAGGTGTTGCCAGCCGCCTGTTTAAGGCCATCGGTAATCATACCTACCGCCAGCAGAAACAGGCCCAGGCCGCCGGCCAGCATGCCTATGGTTAGAAAACTCATTTGCATATTACAACATTCCCGAAAGCACGGTGGCTATACCCAGAAAGGCAAAAAAACCCACCACATCGGTAACGGTGGTAAGAATAATCGAAGATGACTGTGCCGGGTCCTGGCCCAGGGAAGCAAGCGCGACCGGGATAATCGCCCCCGAAAAAGCCGCCGCCACCATCGCGATCACCATCGACGAAGCGATCACCAGCGCCAGCCCCACCGATGAACTCCAGACCAGCACCCCCAGTGATGTCAGCAGTGCAATCGCGACGCCATTAACAAAAGCGGCGCCAACCTCTTTCCAGGCAACGCGTAGCCATTGACTGGTGCCAATCTCCCGCAAGGCCAGGCCACGCATGGTAACGGCCAGCGCCTGCGCCCCCGTATTACCCGATTGTCCCGCGACCACAGGCAACAGGACCGCCAGTGCGGTGAACTGGGCGATTGTGCTCTCAAACAAACCCACCACGGCTGCCGCCAGGAATGCCGTCAGCAGGTTAATCGATAACCATGGCAAACGTTTACGCACGACAAACCCCACCGATGATAAAGCGCGTTCATCACGACTGGCACCGACCATGGTCAGAATATCAATACTGCTTTCTTCTCGAACCGCATCCACCAGGGCATCGTAGCGAATAATGCCAATCAGGCGTCCGGCGATATCCACCACCGGCAAGTCGGTAACGCGATGGGTTTCCAGTAACTGGACGACTTCTTCCCGGGTAGCCAGGGCGGTCACAAACCCTGGCACAGACTGGGCCAGTTCATACAATGTGTCAGCCGCTTCCGCCAGCGCCAGTCGGTGCATTTCAACCATGCCCTGGAGTTTTCCTTCACCATCAATAATATAAAGCTGACGCGTAAAACGGGGTTTGAATTTCCGAATACGATGCAACACTTCCCTCACCGTGAGCGATGCATTTAATGGCAGAAACCGTGGATCCATCAGCCCGCCGGCACTGTCTTCCGGGTACTGTACCAGGGCACTGAGTTCACGTTGCCGGCTACTATCGACCAACTGCATTTTCTGCTGGCGCTCATTATCTGGCAGCCTTACCAGCACGCGGGCGGTATAAACGGGATCGCCCCGTTGCAGAACCTGGCGAACTTTTTTTTCCGGTAATTTCTGTAGCACCAGGCTTGCCACATCCAGCGTTAAGCCATCCCACAGATGAATCATATCGGTCGTCGACAGTTGCTGGAACAGCTCTAGCAGATCCTCCGTCGATAATCGGTTTGCAGCCCGTTGTGCGGGCAACAGATGGTCACTCAAAAAAGCCTGATTCAGCGCCTGAATCGCGGGCATGGCATTGCTCATCAACGCTCTCCTTTGCTGGAGTGGGTGCTCAGAATACCATCCAGAAACTGGGCCAGACTGAGCCAGTAAAGACTGGCCAGAGACAGAAAATCATCAACCGGATCGACAGTGATTGCTGAACCTGTATCGCCCATCACTTCCTGCAATTGATGTTGATGCAGTATGCCGATTAGCGTGTTGTCGCGTTCCAGCACCGGCAGCCTGCGATGGCTTTGCCAGCCCGGATGTTGCAACAGGGTTTCGTAATTAACATGGGCTGAAATTGATTGAACCTTAGGTATCATGATGTCTTTTAATCTGGCATGCAGATCGGATATCAACATTTTGCCGGAATCGACTATACCCACCAGTTGATATTTTTCATTAACAATATAAATCCCATACCGGACAGGATGATCAAACTGTTTTAGCTGGCGGATTGCCTCGTTTACCGTCATATTTACCGGCAGCACATCAACATCTGAATCCACCAGGGCACCGGCGGAACTGGACGGATAAATCAGATAGCGCTGTAGCTGTCGACGTTTTTTTTCTGACAGGTATTTTAATAATTCATCCTGATAAGCGGGCGCCAGTAAGCGGAATGATCGGGCCGCCGCCGCTATCGGCATTTCAATCACCAGCCGAGCTGCCGATGATGCCGGCATGGCCGCAATACAGGCTGCCGCTTTTTTGGGCAGCATGGCCGCCATCACCGGTACTATTTGCTGGACAGGTAATTCACCAAGCAGTGCGGCCACATGATCTACGGAAACCTGTTCCAGCACCCGGGCAGCTTCAGACGGATAATGCAGCAGGTAGTCCCTGCTCAGGGGATTATCGATTTTCACTTTAAGGCTCCTTTCTCAAGCAGAACCGTTACCTGTTCATCGAATATTTTTGCCGGCACATCGACACTGCCTTCTGCGGTTTCCAGAATGACCCGGGATACCGTGATACTAATAACACGGCCCTCAGTATCGCCGATGCGCACTTTATCACCGATCTGATAAATCTGGCGCAATTGATTAGCCGCAATGATATTACTCACATGGGTACGCGCACCCAGCCCAAAAGCCAGTGCAATACCACCCAGCATGGCCGCCAGGATAATACCGGCCACCACCGACAGGAACATAATATCGATGCCGATTTGATCGATGCCGAGAATAATGGCAATAAACAGGATGATCATCTGCGCAGTGCGCGCCAGTAGATCACCTCGCGCCAGTCCTGCCGACCCTGCCGCTGATGCCACCAGATCACGGGCCAGTGCACTGACAATAAAACCCACCAGTACGATCAGCAGACCCGCTACCACCAGAGGCAAATAGCTCACAATCTGTTTCAGCCAGGTTCCAAACACATCCAGCCCAAGCACCTCCGTCGCCAGAGTCACGAACACCAGCATCAATAGCCAGAACACTAATTCCCCCACAATACGGGTCGGTGGTTGTCGCGACTGCATATGTTCCAGCCCACGTCTGGAAACTAGCCGCTGCCACACATGATCAAGACTGCCTATTGCGCGCACCACCAGCAGTCGTACCAGTCTGGCCAGTAACCAGCCAACAACCAGTAGCATCACTGCCGCCGCAATTTTTGGTAAATACAGTAATGCCTGCTCGCCGATATTCTGAAAAACGGAAGTAAGGCCTTCAATTATCGATGCTGAATCATTCATAATTTTTCCCAGTAGTATCCATCATAATTTATGCAGGATGCCTGAGCTCCCTTGGGTTGTTGTTCTCTCGAATACACAGCAAATATTGCTGCGAGTCTTCGTTTGCTGACAGATCACTCTGGTCTATACAATTTTTATTCGTTTGTATGATTATTCCTGTTGCTGAATACCCAGGGGTATCGTACATTGCGAAATTCTTAAGCATAACCAGCAATTTATATGGCTTTCAGACTACAGGTAAAGCGCAAAATTGAAAACAGTATCTAGCGATAAGCGGCTAAAATTTTCGTGTTTAGTATTGAAAATTTAAATAAAAAAACTTTTTATCTTATTACATACGGCAACACAGCATTAACCTGTACCCTGTCGAATAGCAGATAACCCCAAACAGGCACATCAATGGATAATATTTCTCTTAGTCTCATAGCAGTCGTTGCGTTACTTGCTGCCAATGGATTTTTCGTGGCGGCAGAATTTGCCCTGGTCAAAGCCAAAAGTTTTCGCATTGAAACCCTGGCCAACGAAGGTCGCTCAGCGGCGGCGCTCACCCTGCGCATCCAGCATAAACTGGAGGCCTATCTGGCGGCCTGTCAATTAGGTATTACCATGGCATCGCTGGGACTGGGGTGGGTGGGTGAACCGGCCGTTGCTGCTCTGCTTGAACCACTGTTCCATGACTGGGGCATGCCCGATGCAATGCTACACACCACGGCCTTTATCGTCGGCTTTTTAATTTTTTCATCACTGCATATTGTGGTGGGTGAACAGGTACCCAAAACCCTGGCCATTCGTAAAGCTGAGCCAGTTGCGCTGTGGATTGCTTATCCGCTGCACATTTCCTATTTGCTGGTGTTTCCACTCAACTGGTTACTCAATGCATCGACCAGCAAAATACTGGCCCTGTTCAAAGTCGCCGAAGCCACCCACGGCGATGTGTATAGCCATGATGAACTCAAAGGTCTGGTGGCCACCTCCGAAGAACATGGCGAGCTGGGTGCCGACAAAGCAGAAATGTTACGCAATCTGTTTGAATTTGATCAACGCCATGTGGGTCGTGTCATGATTCCGCGCACTGCCTTAAAACTGCTGGATATTCATGGTGACGATAGCGACAATCTGGCCACGCTCCGTGATAGCGGGCATTCCCGTTTTCCTCTGGTTGATAGCGATAACGACAGCAAAATCGTCGGCATCGTTCTGGCCAAAGATCTCTATGCCGGCATATTACATGACGACCCGGAACCCTGGACCCATCTGTCACGTTATTGCCGCAAACCTTTTATTGTTCCCGAGTCGCAAAAAGTCTCCCACCTGTTCGATGCCATGCGTGCCAAACGTGCGCATATGGCGCTGGTCGCAGATGAATATGGCGACCTGGTCGGCATCGTTACCCTGGAAGATTTACTGGAAGAAATCGTTGGGGATATAGAAGATGAAACCGATGCGGTAGACGACGCCAACAGCATCACCCAGATCGCAGAAAACCGGTGGCAAGCTGATGGCCTGGTGTCATTGTCCGACGCTGAGCGCAACATCGGCCTGCTGGTACCCGATGGCCTTGATGCCAATACCCTTTCCGGTTTGTGTATGGCCTCGTTAGGGGAAATGCCTGAAATCGGCAACGAGATCAATGCCTACGGATTTCGTTTTACCGTACAAAGCGTCGAAAATCACCGCGTGGGTAAACTGCTAATTGAAAAACTGCATCCAGAAGAACTGGAAAAAATTAACGCTGACTCAGCCCCCGACAACACATAAGCCAAAACAGATAAGACAGAAATATTATGACTCAGGTTACTGCCAATATTGACGAGCACAACAACGAGCCAAATCAGGTGGATTACATCATTGGTCTATTGAAAGCCGGGGATGACATATCCGTGGCCAGCTATGTTGAGCATATGCATATCGCTGAAATAGCAGTCATGCTGGAATCACTGCCGCCTGATTTACGTCAACGGCTGTGGGCACTGTTGCCGCAGGAAATCGAAGGCGAAACGCTGACCTATCTGGGCGAGGAAGTACGTGCCAGCATTATTGGTGAAATGGAACATGCCGACGTGGTTGCCGCGACCGAAAGCATGGATGTGGTGGACCTTGCCGATGTCATGGACGAGCTGCCCGGCGACATCAGCGAGGCCGTGCTGGAATCACTGGATCAGGACCGTCGTCAGCGCCTGGAAACCACCCTGTCCTTTAACGAAGACACCGCCGGCCGCCTGATGAGTACCGACGTCATCAGTGTTCGCACCGATGTATCACTGGCGGTGGTACTGCGTTATCTGCGACGACTGAAACCACTCCCCTCCCACACCGATGCACTGATGGTCACTGATGACAATGGCGCTTATCTTGGCAAACTGTCGCTGGCCGATGCGGTGTCAGAACATCCATCCACACTGGTCGCCGACATCATGCAGCCTGCTGCCGACTCGGTACAGGCCGATGCCAACGAACATGATGTGGCGCAACTGTTCGAACGACGTGATTTGATTTCAGTCGCCGTCATCGATGAACAGGGGATATTACTCGGCCGCATTACAGTAGATAACGTGGTCGACATAATTCTTGCCGAAGCCGACAAGGCGCTGCTGGCCAGTGCCGGTCTGGATCAGGATGAAGATCTGTTCGCGCCGGTTTTTCCCAGTGCCAGGCGCCGCGCTGTCTGGCTGGGCATTAATCTGCTGACAGTTTTTATGGCGGCCTGGGTGATTGGTCGCTTTGAAGCCGTGCTGGATAAAATTGTCGCGCTGGCCGTGTTAATGCCGGTGGTTGCCAGCATGGGTGGTATTGCCGGCAGTCAAACTTTAACACTGACTATTCGTGGCCTGGCACTGGGCCAGATCAGCAATGCCAATTTGCGCTGGCTGGGTAATAAAGAATTGTTTGTCGGCATATTGAATGGATTTGTCTGGGCTATCGTGGTGGCGATTGTGACCTTTGTCTGGTTCCAGGATACCGGCATTGCTGCGATTATTGCTGCCGCCATGATACTTAACCTGATTGCAGCCGCGTTTTCCGGCGTGTTGATCCCGGTTATTCTATCTCGGATGGGCATAGATCCCGCCCTGTCTGGTGCAGTCGTTTTGACTACCGTCACCGACGTGATTGGTTTCCTGAGTTTTCTGGGACTGGCGACAGTGTTTCTTTTATGAATAGATTCATCAGGTAGTGTTTTATTAAATACAAACCACTATGATAAATAGCCTGTTACTGAATACTAAAAATAAAAATTACCTGGCCATTGATACCGGGTAAGGGGATAGAGTCAATGTTTAAAACCAGTTCGTTATTGTCTTCCAGCAATATGGAGAAACTGTTTAACCGGATCATTAATCTTGTATTTGCCGTCATCCTGTTTTTCATCACCCTGACCATGATCATTGGCGTGGTGCGGCTGTTTTATCGCATCGGTGAACTGTTTCAGGTAAGTGGCATTACCGGCAGCTATCTCTATATCTTTTCTGATGTACTGACGCTTTACATCCTGATCGAACTATCCCGCGCGCTGGTTGAATATTTCACCGAGCACAAATTACGCTTAACGCCAATTATAGATGCCGGCATTGTTTTTATTTTACGCCATATCATGATCGAACTTTTCGATCACAAACTGGAAAACGACAGTATTTATGCACTGAGCGTTCTGCTACTGGCTCTGGCCGCAATCCGTGTCACTACCTCAATGAGTTTTGAACGGGAACGCAAGCCAGAAAAAATTACCTGACAAGAAAATAATAGTAATAAAAATTAACTAAATCTGTTGTCAGAATATCTGACTATCCAGCAGGTGAATAAAAACCCTTCGAGGAAGGTTTGTATGACTGAAGACAAGGCGACGCTTAATTCATCCTGGCACAGCGACGACACCGAAACTGTATTCCAGAAAATAGCCTCCTCAGTTGACGGTTTGTCTCAGCAGGATGCTGCAAAGCGACTCAAGGAACACGGACTCAATCATCTTCGTCCGGCGAAAAAGCAAGGCCCACTGGCGCGATTTCTGTCCCAGTTTCATAACGTGCTGATTTATGTTTTGCTGGCCTCAGGCGTCATCACGGCACTGTTAGGTCACTGGGTGGATAGCAGCGTTATCCTGGGTGTTGTCGTGCTAAATGCCATTATTGGATACATTCAGGAAGGCAAGGCAGAAAAAGCGCTGGATGCCATCCGCAACATGCTCTCCCAGCAGGCACTGGTAAGACGCGATGGTAAATTTATCAGCCTGGCAGCAGATCAGCTGGTGCCGGGTGACGTGGTCATGCTGCAATCGGGGGACAAGGTACCTGCCGACCTGCGCCTGTTTAAAAGCCGAGAACTGCGCATCGATGAAGCCATGCTGACCGGCGAATCGGTACCCGTGGAAAAACTCACTGAGACGGTAGCTGCACAGGCCAGCATAGGCGATCGTAAATGCCTGGCATACTCTGGCACCCTGGTAACCTATGGTCAGGGCCAGGGCGTGGTGATAGCCACGGCGGATCACACCGAAATCGGCCGCATTAGCCAGATGTTGCACCATGTCCAGATGCTCACCACCCCGCTGCTCCGCCAGATGGCCACCTTTGCCAAATGGCTGACAATCGCCATCGGAGTGGTCGCTGCCGCCACTTTTGCCTATGGCGTGCTGCTGCAGAATTTTTCACTGAGTGAAATGTTTCTCGCCGCCGTGGGACTGGCAGTAGCCGGTATTCCCGAGGGACTGCCCGCCATCATGACCATTACCCTGGCCATTGGTGTACAGCGTATGGCAAAGAAAAACGCCATTATTCGACGTCTGCCTGCGGTTGAAACACTGGGTTCCGTTACCGTCATCTGCTCCGACAAAACCGGCACCCTCACCCGCAATGAAATGACGGTACAGACCGTGACTACCGGGGCCGGCGTTTGTCAGGTCAGCGGCGCCGGCTATGATCCACATGGTGGATTTACGCTGGACGATCAGGGCATTACCGCCGGTGAATTCCCACTGCTGCGCGAAATAGCTCAGGCATCTCTGCTGTGCAACGATGCCAGCCTGACTGAAGTCGATGGCAAGTGGCAGATGCAGGGTGATCCCACCGAAGGTGCGCTGGTCACACTGGCGCTCAAGGCTGGACTGAATCACGATCTCTGTCTAAGTCAGTACCCGCGTACTGATGCCATACCCTTTGAATCTCAACACCGTTTCATGGCGAGCCTGCATCACGATCATCTCGGCCATGGCTTTATATACCTGAAAGGCGCGCCGGAACGGGTACTGGACATGTGCCATCTGCAACGCATGCGTGGCGACGACTCGCCGCTCGACAGAACCTACTGGGAAACCTGCATGCACGACATGGCCAGCCGCGGCCAGAGATTACTGGCTATCGCCTTCAAACCAACCACCGTTGAACAACAGACGCTGACATTCGCTGATGTCGAAGGTGGGCTGACCCTGCTGGGCGTGATCGGTATCATCGACCCTCCCCGTGTAGAAGCCACCGCAGCGGTACGCACCTGCCAGTCCGCCGGAATTCGCGTCAAGATGATCACCGGTGATCATGCCATCACCGCGCGTGCTATCGGCACCCAGATGGGTATAGGCGATGGCGTAACGGTTGTTAACGGCAGCGAACTGGAAAACTATTCGGCAGCACAGTTGCAGGAAGCAGTACAGCAGTCGGATATTTTTGCCCGTGTTTCACCGGAGCAGAAACTGCAACTGGTGACCGCACTACAGGCAGCGGGGGAAATAGTTTCCATGACCGGTGATGGTGTCAATGACGCACCGGCGTTAAAACGCGCCGACGTGGGTGTGGCCATGGGACTGAAAGGCACCGAAGTGGCCAAAGAATCGGCGGAAATGGTACTGACCGATGACAATTTCGCCTCCATCGCCCACGCGGTTGAGGAAGGTCGTACGGTCTACGACAATTTGAAAAAATCGCTGATGTTTATACTGCCAACCAACGGTGGCGAAGCCTTTACCATTATTGCCGCCATCGTTTCCGGGAAAATGCTGCCAATTACCGCCGCCCAGATCCTGTGGATCAACATGATTACCGCTGTTACTCTGGCACTGACGCTGGCTTTCGAACCGGCCGAACGCAATGTCATGCAACGCCCACCTCGAAATCCCAAACATCCCATCCTGTCCGGCTTCCTCGTCTGGCGCATCATTTTTGTATCATTAATCCTGGTAACCGGCACTTTTGGCCTGTTCATCTGGGAGCGTGATCATGGCGCTTCTATCGAACTGGCGCGTACCGTTGCCGTCAATACCCTGGTGATGTTCGAGATTTTCTATCTGTTCAGCGCCCGTTATCTAGTGGCACCGTCACTGACCCGCGAGGGACTGTCCGGCAACCGTTATGTCCTCTATGCTATTGGTCTGCTGCTGGTAATCCAGATGGGCTTTACCTACCTTGCACCCATGCAGATGCTATTCGGCACCACCGGGATGAGTCTCGATGCCTGGTTACGGGTCATCATGGTCGGCTCATCGGTACTCGTTCTGGTCGAAATCGAGAAGCTCATATTACGCAAATATTCGAAACAGGCGGGGCGCGGCTAATGCCCCTGGCAATTAGCAACAGATGGCAGGGATTGCAATGACAGCCACCGGTGCGGCCCTGTTGTCACGCAGTCTGCTATTCCTGCTGATCTGGTGGCTGCTGAGCGATGGCGAAACAGCATCACTATGGATAGGTGTACCCGCCATACTACTGGCCGTTATGATCAGCATCCGCTTATTGCCAGCCACTACCTTTAGCTGGTACCAGTTTCTGAAATTTATTCCCTTTTTCCTGCTCCATTCCCTGCGCGGCGGCAGTGATGTGGCCTGGCGAGCATTTCATCCTGACCTGCCCATCGCGCCTGACCTCATTGATTACCCGATGCAGTTACCCGCTGGTCTTCCCCAGGTGTTCATGGCCAATACGGCGAATCTGTTACCCGGTACACTGAGCGCGTCGCTAACAGGGAATCTGCTAAAAGTACACGTACTCGACCGACACCAGGACATGCTGGCTGAATTAGCCGTGATCGAAATACACGTCGGGAAAATTTTCGGGATGGTTCTGCAGATGCCTGAAGAAACCAGACCAGACAGCATGAAAACATGAACTATAAAATGTATCTAAAGGATTAATATTCCATGCAGACTTTTTACCTGGCATTAGCCCTGTTTCTATTGCTGACTCTCGGTGCCGGTATGTGGCGCATACTCCGCGGCCCGAGTACCACAGACCGGATGCTGGCCGCCCAGTTATTCAGTACCACGGCAGTTGCTATACTGCTGCTGCTGGCCCAGGCTACGGACAAACCCGCCCTGCGAGATGTAGCACTGGTATTTGCCCTGCTGGCGGCAATCACTGCCGTAGCCTTCGTACAACGCGCCTGGCCGACGAAAGAGATCGATCATGACAGTCATTGATTATGTCTCTGTCATATTACTCCTCGGCGGCGCCTTTTTCTTTCTGGCCGGTACACTCGGTCTGTTGCGATTTCCCGACGTCTATACCCGGCTGCATGCACTGACCAAAGCAGACAACCTCGGTCTGGGCCTGACCATCCTCGGGCTGATGTTACAACTTGAATCCTGGACGGCGGTCGGCAAATTATTGCTGATCTGGCTGCTGGTACTACTCGCGGGCGCCAGCGTGGCCCACCTGATTGCCAGAGGCGCATTACAGAAGAAGGTGCGTTTGTGGAAGTAATGCAGCTGCTGACCGGGTTGTTCGACAGCCTGTTAGGACTATGCCTGTTATGGCTCGCCTGGCGTGCGCTGGCCTCCCCGAACCTGTTCAAGGCGGTGGTATTGTTCGTTGCCTTTGGCCTGTTAATGTCCCTGGCCTGGGTGCGCCTGGATGCACCGGACGTCGCCCTCGCCGAAGCCGCCATTGGTGCCGGTTTGACCGGCGCCCTGCTGCTGGCTGCACTGGCCAGACTGGATTCGACGAATGCTGCCGAGCCAGCGGATCTATCCAGTGCTAAAACGCATTTGAGTCCGCAATCCCTGCCGTGGCTACCCTTTAGCGCACTCCTGCTGGTTACCCTCGGACTTGGTTATACCGTAACCACTTTACCCACGGAATTCATTGGCCTGAGTAGCGAAGTCAGCACACAGCTCGCCAACAGTGGCGTCGCAAACCCGGTGACCGCGGTGTTGCTTAACTTTCGCGGCTACGACACTCTGCTCGAAATGACGGTATTACTGATCGCCCTGCTGGGTGTCTGGTCCCTTGGCGGTATAGCCAAACACCATGACCCTTTTCCCGGCACGGTGCTCGACACTCTGTCACGTCTGCTGACTCCGGTTTTAATTCTGGTCGCCGCCTATTTGCTATGGGTGGGTTCCCATGCACCCGGCGGCGCCTTTCAGGCGGGCTCGATCCTGGGTGCAGCGGGTGTATTACTGCTGTTATCCGGCTGGCAGCTACAGACGAAAATGTCAGCATTGCTGGCCAGACTCATTCTGTTGGCCGGCCCGGTGGCTTTCATCAGCATGGCTGCGGTCACCCTGATATTCGAAGGCCAGCTACTGGAATACCCGCCTGCACAGGCCGGCGTATTGATATTGCTACTGGAGACGGTAGCGACCCTGTCTATTGGTGCAACTCTGGCGGCGCTATTTCTGGGTGGTCACCCCTGGAAAAATAACGAGGAGTCAACATGACGACCGCATCACTGTATGCCCTGGTAGGTGTTGGCCTGTTTTCTCTCGGGCTGTATACACTGATTGCCCGGGCACATCTGCTGCGGAAAATCCTGGCTATCAATGTGATGGGCAGCGGCGTTTTTCTGCTGCTGGTGGCTCTGGCCAGACGTAGCGGCGCTGCACCCGATCCTGTGCCCCATGCCATGGTCATTACTGGCATCGTGGTGGCGGTTTCAGCGACCGCGCTGGCACTCGCCATGATGCTAAAGCTATATATGGAAACCGGTCACGCCGAACTACCTGACGATCAGCAGGACTAGTCTGATGCAGGCCATGCTCACCCATATGCCTTTTGATGCCCTGCTGATCCTGCTGCCGTTAGCGGCCGGTATGCTTTGCTTCCTGTGGCCGGCCATCGCCAGGCTACTGGGCATATTGACCACTGCGGCCGGTGTGGCTTCAGTTGCCGGTCTGGGCTGGCAATTGCAGGATAGCAGCGGCAGCCTCCACCACGCTATCGGCGGCTGGAATGCTCCGTTGGGCATCGGCCTGTTTGCCGACGGCCTGAGCCTGCTAATGCTCGCCGCGACAGCCCTGGTCGGATTTGCAGTCAGCATCTACGCGACCGGCTATTTCACCAGACGCCATGACGAAATCCGTTTCTGGCCCATCTGGCTACTGCTGCTGGGCGCGCTGAATGCCCTGTTTCTAGCCGCGGATATTTTTAACCTCTACGTCACCCTGGAATTGATGGGGCTGGCGGCCGTCGCCCTGGCTGCATTGACCGGAGGCAAACAGGCACTCGCGGGCGCCATGCGTTATTTACTGGCCACTTTACTGGGTTCGATGTGTTACCTGCTGGGTGTTGCCCTGCTGTATCACAGTTTTGGCAGCGTGGATATCGAGACACTGGCAGTGCGCATGGAATCAACACCCGCTGTCTGGGCAGCACTGGGATTAATAAGTACCGGCCTGGCGCTAAAAACGGCGCTGTTCCCCCTGCATTTCTGGTTACCGCCGGCCCATGCCAGCGCACCTACGCCGGTCAGCGCCCTGTTATCCGCGCTGGTAGTGAAAGCCTCTTTCTATATTCTGCTACGTTTATGGCTGAGCATTTTCAGCTCCCTCGGCGATGGCATCGATACCCTGCTGGGCCTGCTGGGAGCCACTGCGGTACTCTGGGGTTCGATACAGGCATTGCGACAAACGCGACTGAAACTGTTGATCGCCTATTCCACCGTGGCACAGATTGGCTATCTGTTTCTGGCATTCCCACTGGCCGCTGCAACCGGTGGCCTCGCCTGGAATGGGGTGGCGTATCTTGCGCTATCCCACGCCCTGGCCAAAGCGGCCATGTTTTTATCTGCGGGAAACCTGCTGCGCTATGGTGGCCATGATCGCATCGCCGATCTGGATCGCGTGGTGCAACGACTGCCGCTGACGGCAGGCGCTTTCGCGCTGGCGGGGGTCAGTATTATGGGACTGCCACCAAGCGGCGGCTTCGTGGGTAAGTGGCTGCTGCTGCAAGCCGCGCTGGAACAGGGCCATTGGGGTATCATCCTGGTACTGTTAGTCGGCGGCCTGCTGGCCGCTGCTTACATTTTCAAGGTACTCGGCCCTGCCTTCACGCTGGCATCACATCCCCACGAGCCCTCTATGGTACCTGCACGTATGGAATGGGCCGCATTATTACTCGCATTAGGCGCCATCCTGCTGGGATTCATGGCAACTTCGGTACTGGAATTCATTAATATCGGCGATGTTTTTGTTACTCCCGAGGTGAGATCATGAACTGGGATAACTGGATTCCCCTGCTGGTGGTTGCCAGTTCACTGCTGCCCGGTCTGATCATTTTCGGTCTGCCCGAGGATAAAGTACGTCTGCGCACCAGTCTTAACCTGACTGGAGCACTGGTGAAACTGATACTGGTCGGCTGGATGATCTGGGGTGTTTACAACCAGTATCATTTCGAAACGCGCCTCCCTTTGCTCCCCGATCTGGAACTGGTCCTGCGCGCCGGGCCGCTATCGCTTTTCTTTGTCTCCCTGTCTAGCGTGCTCTGGCTGGTCACCACCGTCTATGCCATCGGTTACCTGGAAGGCTCACCCCATCGTAGTCGTTTCTTTGGTTTTTTCAGTCTGTGCGTCACGGCAACAGTCGGTGTGGCTCTGGCTGGCAACCTGATCACTTTCCTTATCTTCTACGAACTGCTCACCCTGTCCACCTATCCATTATTGGTGCATCGTGGCACGGAAGTCGCCCGCCATGCCGGCAAGATCTATCTTCGCTATACCATGTTGGGTGGCGCTCTGCTGCTGCTAGGTACAGTCTGGCTGTATAGCCTGACGGGCACGCTGGAATTCACACCGCGGGGGTTTCTCGCTGAGCTGGACGAGCAACATCACCCGGCGCTGATTATTATATTTATCCTGCTGATCGCAGGGCTGGGCGTCAAAGCCGCTCTGGTGCCGCTGCACGGCTGGCTGCCACAGGCGATGGTTGCTCCGGCACCCGTCAGCGCACTGCTACATGCGGTCGCCGTGGTCAAAGCCGGCGCCTTCGGTATCGTGCGCGTGGTCTATGAGGTATTTGGCATCGAGTTTGCGGCGGGACTGGGCGTAACCAGACCACTGGCGTGGCTGGCCGCGTTCACTATCATTTATGGTTCCCTGCGTGCCCTGTATCAGGACGATCTTAAACGCCGGCTGGCTTTTTCCACCGTCAGCCAGGTGTCCTATATTGCACTGGGGGTTGCCATCGCCGGCCCCATCGCCACCATTGGCGGCGTGGTGCATCTGGTACACCAGGGCTTAATGAAAATCACCCTGTTTTTCTGTGCCGGTAATCTTGCCGAGACACTGGGCATTCATAAAGTAAGCGAAATGAACGGAGTTGGACGACGCATGCCCTGGACCATGGCCGCCTTCACCGTCGGTGCCTTCGGCATGATCGGTGCGCCCCCGGTCGCCGGTTTTATCAGTAAATGGTATCTGGGCTTTGGCGCACTGGACGCGGGGCAGAGCTGGGTGCTGATCGTGTTAGCCGGCAGCAGTTTACTCAATGCCGCTTATTTTCTACCCATTTTGCATGCCGCCTGGTTCCGCAAACCCCAGGGGCCCTGGCCCGAGGAGCACCATTTCGGCCACAAGGAAACGGCCTGGGCATTACTACTGCCCCCGGTATTTACCGCAGTGCTGGCATTGGCCGCCGGACTGTTAGCGACCCTGCCGTTTAGTCCGCTGGAATGGGCAAAACTGATTTCGATCCGGGAGTTCTACCAGCCATGAATCTGGATATCAACAATATGCTGCTGGGAATTGCCATCCTGTGGCCGCTACTGCTGACCATTCCACAGTTGCATTCACGCCTGCCCTGGCCACGTCATCTGGCGATCCTGCCGGCCGGAATACTGCTGCTGTTGCCGGGGGATGCCTCGCTGCAATTGCCCTGGCTGCTGTTCGGCACGGGGTTTTCCCTGGATACTGAGGTACGCTGGATACTCGCCATGTCGATTATTCTCTGGTTCGCAGCGGCCAGCATTTCCAGACCGGTCAATAATGATGCTTATGCCCGCGAAACCAGCTTCTTTCTGCTGGCACTGGCTGGAAATATGGGCACTATTTTTGCCGGCGATCTGGTGACGTTCTTTAGTTGCTCAACGCTCATGGGCTACAGTTTCTACGCCCTGCTGGTGCAGAAACACGATGCACCGAGCCAACAGGCCGGACGCCTGTACCTTGTCTTTCTAATTCTGGCTGATCTTGCATTATTCGAAGCCCTGCTGCTGGCGGCATCGATCAGCAGCGATCTGGATTTTGCAGCGGTTCGTCAGGCAATGACTGGAACCTATGCTGCATTTTATCTATCGATGGTGGTGCTGGCCTTTGCCTTCAAAGCCGGCATCTGGCCCTGCCACATCTGGCTGCTGGCAGCATTCAGCGCCTCAGAACGACCAAAGTTGGTGCTTATCGCCGGTATTCCGGTAGCCATGGGGCTGCTCGGCATGACTCGCTGGCTACCCATAGGTGAACAGGATTTTTATGTTATCGGCTGGATTATCCAGCTAGCTGGAACGCTAGGTATGGTTTACGCTATGGTCAGATTGCTCTCGCTTCGCTCGACCGCGTTATTAGCTGGCTGGTTAAGTGTCCTGCTAACCAGCCTGTTTGTCACGGTGATTGGACTGGGATTGAGCTACCCCACCCTGTGGCAGTATGTCGCGTTCCTTATTTACCCCTTTATAGCGATATTTGGCACCCTGCTGGCAGGTGTCTGTATCACCACTGATCAATTACATGATGCGCAGCGTCCCCCTGACAGCACTTTATCACGCATACATGCTTTGCGGATCTGGTATCAACACAGACTTGACCTGATGAGCCAGCGGTATAGCTCCATCTTGCTGGCTTTCGATCGATTGTGGAAAAATGCCGAGCTGGCGCTGCTAAATCAGTATCAGCACCTGATAGACTGGAATAAATCGCGGCATTTTCTATCAGGATGGAAATTTAGCAGCACGGTATTTGTGTTGCTGGGACTGGCATTTGCCTGGCTGGCTGCGTGATATAAATACTGTGTACTCCCGCTAAACTTTAGCCTGCCCGTTCTACCCGCAATTTCTGAATACCCCGATCACTTACTTCAGCTACGGTAAATCGGTAACCTGATTCAATCACAAATTCGCCCTGTGCCGGAATATGGCGTAAATGGGAAATCACCATACCGCCAATGGTGTGCGCCTCCGCCGAAGGCAGGGATACTTCGAGCAACGCCCCCACTTCAGTGATTGGTACACGCCCATCCATCAAATAGCCACTCCCCTCGAGCGCCTCAATAGTGTACCTGGGTCGTGGTATATGGCCTTCAAAGGTATAGCCCGCATGCATCACCTCACCCACGATTTCTTCCAGTATATCCTCCAGAGTAATCATGCCGATGGCCGAGCCAAATTCATCAATCACCACCGCCATATGATCATGCCGTTGGCGCAATTCAGGCAACAACTCATCCAGCATTTCATGGGCTGTCACATAATAAGCAGGCTTAATTAGTTCAGCCAGCGGGCGGTTGACTAATTCAGGATCCATCAAATCCCACATGGTAAATCCCACCACACCAATAATCTGATTATGTTCACCCTCGTAAACCGGCAGGCGAAAATGTGCCCGTTGCCGAGCCAGACGAATTGCATCCCGGGTTGTGGTGTTACTACCAAGGGTTGTTGATTCTGTAATCGGAATCATCGCCTGTCCGACGGTGGTATCCGCAAACTGAGTCACTCGCAAAATGCGATCCCGGTCAAACACATCAATATCGGCACCCTGCTCTGCCATTTCTATGACAGTACGTATCTGCTCACGATTGGTAAAAAGTTCCCGATGGGCCACTTCGACACCCGCCAGACTGGCCACTCTGCGCGCCACCCAGGAGAACACCAGCACCACCGGATAAAATACCCAGGAAAAAAATCGCAGCGGATAAACAATAATCGGCGCCAGCAAATCGGCTTTTTGCTGATACACGCTCTTGGGCACCACTTCACCAAAAATAAGGAATAAGGGGGTATAAATCAGAAAGGCGTACAGATCACCATATTCACCAAAAAATCGGATCATCAATATGGTGCCTACAGTCGTCAGCGTCACCACCGAAATATTGGTGCCTAACAGACTGGTTCCCAGTAGCACTTCAGGTTTACGAAACAGTTTCAGCACCAGGATTGCACCGCGATGTCCCTGACTAGCGAGGTGATGCAATGTCAGTCGGTTTGCATGCACCAGTGCAATTTCTGAACCGGAGAAAAAGCCCTGCAATAAAAGCAGCGCTACCATGGCCAGAATTATCAGTAATATATCTATCATCAGCTTACTGCCCGTCAGCGATTTTCTGTATTAGTTTGTTCATCGAGATTCGTTTCCTGCAACGCCACTACCTTTTCTACCGCATCACCCTTGCTTGCGCGCAACCGGGCAATTCGATTGCCTTCCATTTCCAGTACGTTCAGTACGACACCTTCAGTAGTCACCGTGTCACCCTGCTTTGGCAAACGATCCAGCATGCGCAACATCACACCACCAATGGTGGTCATTCGGTAATCCGTAATGCCAAAATTTGTCAGGTTTTCGAAATCCGTCAGCTTCATATCCCCTGCGACTTCAAATATATTCTCCGCCAGTTTGACACTGGCTGGCTGCTGTTCGGTTTCCGGGGTGATTTTCCCGAACACAAAACTAAGCACACTTTTCAGGGTCACCAGACCATCAATACCACCAAATTCATTGAGTACTGCCGCTGCCTGAACCTTGTGATCACGAAAGAAATCCAGCATCTCGTCAACCTTCCTGGTCGGCGGCACAATCACCACAGGTTGCAGAATATCCGCCAGACTCAGCGCACTAAAATCAATACCATCCAGCACGCGCTGCATAATGTCTTCAGCATGAATGAAACCAATCAGATTATCGCGACTGCCGCGAAAAACCGGCAATCGGGTATAACGCAGTAGACGCACCTGTTGTGCTATTTCAGCAACCGGCAGATCTGCATCAATAAAGGCGGTTTGTGTGCGAGGAATCATAATTTCGATAACCTCGGTGGTGCCTGCTTCCAGCAGATTGTAAATCAGGGCGCGTTCCCTTGCGCTGAGTTCCCCACCTTTGGCGACTTCATCAACCAGGGCACGAAACTCGTCTACTCGAAGAATGTTTTCTGCCGCGGTTTCCTCGCCAACCAGCAGGGTAGTCAGGCGATCGGCAACCAGTCGAACAGCCCAGCGGAAGGGCGTAATGAATTTAACCCAGACACTCAATGGTAAGGCTATCACCCGGGTACTGATTTTAATCGGATCGGAAACAGCGATGGTTTTTGGCGTCACTTCACCAAACAATAACAGCAATGGCACCATCACCAGAACCGTTAGCATCCCGCCCAGTTCAGCACCATACAGGGCGACCAGTATGCCCGTCATATTGGCCGCTGCTGCCACATTTATAATTTCATTGCCACATAAAATGGAAATTATTAACTGACGGGGACGTTCCAGCAGCGACTGTAGTAATCCAGCCCGTGGATTGCGTTCACGCCGCAGTTGCTGCAGGTCGAGTCGTGAAAGCGAGAATAAAGCCGTCTCCGAGCCTGAAAAGAACGCCGACGCCATCAACAGAAACATCTGTAGACAGATACGAAAAATCATATCAGCTTCAAGCAACCGTTGTGTATCAACAGACGTTAAAGCACTCGGATCGAACCAGGACACATCCATAACTTAACGTTACTAATTATTTACCTGCAGCCAATTTAACCTGTTTCCACTCCTCTGGCCAGTAGACCGTTGACAAGTACGAGGACATGCTTATATCTATTTAGATAAATTTAACAACGCTCTGGAATTGATCGACCCGTGACCTGTAATATATCAATTGACTGGGGCAGAAAAAAACAACATTTTTTCTGCCCCTGCGGGAAAATAAGCAGGAAACTTCTGATGTATAGTAAATTAAAGTGGTTTATCAATTTTAAATAGGTTCTCTATAAACATTTGTTTTATAATTAAAAAACCAAATTACTCATCGCAAAACATATTTTGCTAAAAGGCGCTAATAAGTGAATCAAACATTAATCACTGTCGGCTGGCGAGAATGGGTGTCATTACCCGATTTGAACCTGCCCTGGCTGAAGGCAAAAATTGACACGGGCGCCAGAACATCCTGTCTACATGCATTTTCCATCGAACCCTTTATAAAAGATGATCAAAACTGGATTCGGTTTGGTATTCACCCCCACCAGGATGACACCGAAACTGAAATGTATTGTGAAGCCAGAGTCATTGATGAAAGAATGGTTTCAGATTCCGGGGGGCACAGGGAAATACGCTATGTCATATCAACCCATATCGTTCTGGCCAATCAAAGCTGGCCGATCGAAATCACCCTCACCAACCGGGACAACATGCGTTTTCGAATGTTGCTTGGTCGCACCGCCATGGAACAAAGAATCGTAGTCCACCCAAACGCCTCCTATCTGCTCGGAAAACCGGCCGCCATCGCAACTAAAAAAAACTGGGAAAATCATAATATGAAAATTGCAATTTTATCGCGTAACAAAAAACTCTATTCCACTCGCCGTTTAATTGAAGCCTGCGAACAACGCGGCCATGAACCCATGGTGCTTGATGTATTGCGCTCCTACATGGAAGTGGTACCCAGCAAACCCGAAGTGCATTTTAAAGGCCAGGCGCTAAATGCATTTGATGCGGTTATTCCGCGGATTGGTGCTTCGGTCACTTTTTATGGCACGGCCGTTTTACGCCAGTTTGAAATGATGGGCGCATTCCCGCTGAACGAGTCAGTGGCCATTTCCCGCTCCCGTGACAAACTTCGTTCTTTACAATTACTGTCGCGTAAAGGTGTCGGCCTGCCCAATACGGGCTTTGCACACGACCCCGATGATATTCAGGATCTGATCAAAATGGTCGGCGGCGCACCCCTGGTGATTAAATTACTGGAAGGGACTCAGGGCATTGGTGTGGTGTTAGCCGAAACAAAAAAAGCGGCAGAAAGTGTTATCGAAGCCTTCATGGGACTGAAAGCCAACATCATGGTACAGCAGTACATAAAAGAAGCCGGCGGTGCCGATATTCGCTGTCTGGTAGTGGGTGGCAAAGTGGTAGCGGCAATGAAACGTCAGGCACTGCCCGGTGAATTTCGCTCTAACCTGCATCGCGGGGGTTCTGCTTCACTGGTTAAGATCACACCAACGGAACGTGCCACAGCAGTAAAAGCCGCAACGGTTATGGGACTCAATGTCGCCGGTGTTGATATTCTGCGTTCCGAGCGCGGCCCACTGGTAATGGAAGTTAATTCTTCACCCGGACTTGAAGGTATTGAAACAGCTTCCGGAAAAGATATTGCGGGCATGATCATCGAATTCATCGAAAAAAATGCCAAACCCCATAAAACAAAAACCAGAGGGAAAGGATAAGCTCGATGGATGATACGCCACTAACGATCAATGGCACCACTTTCGAGCCGGGAACACGCACTAATATCGAATTGCCGGTAGGCCGTTTATATACGCATACACCCATGACCATGCCGGTGCATGTCATCAGAGGAAAAAAAACCGGGCCGCGACTGTTTATCAGCGCGGCCATTCATGGTGATGAAATTAATGGCGTTGAAATTATTCGTCGCCTGCTCAAGCATTCATCTTTGAAACGGCTGCGCGGAACCATCATTGCAGTTCCCATTGTGAACATACATGGTTTGATCAATCATTCCCGCTATTTACCCGACCGGCGCGATCTGAACCGGTCTTTCCCCGGCACAGATAAAGGCTCTCTGGCGGCAAGGCTGGCCAATCTTTTTATGCAGGAAATCGTTTCTCAAAGTAGCCATGGCATTGATCTGCACACCGGCGCCATTCATCGCAGCAACCTGCCGCAGGTGCGCGCTAATCTGGATGATCCTGAAACCGATTTTTTAGCCAGAGCATTTGATGTGCCGGTGATTATTTCATCCAATCTGCGCGATGGTTCATTAAGAGAAGCAGCCGCAGAACATGGCATACCCATGTTGTTATATGAAGCGGGTGAAGCTTTGCGCTTCGATGAAATATCCATCCGAGCTGGCGTAAAAGGCATTATCAATGTGATGCGCTCACTGGAAATGATTCCTCCTTCTAGCAGAAAATCAAAAAAACCCAAGGAACCTGTTGTTGCTAGATCAAGTTCATGGGTACGTGCCCCGGACAGTGGCATTTTACGGGCCATGATTCCACTCGGCAGTCGCGTAAAAAAAGGCACTTTACTGGGTGTGGTTGCCGACCCCTTTGGCGAACGAGAAGCCAATATCACTTCTACCTATAGTGGTATTGTTATTGGCCGAACAAATCTGCCACTGGTCAATGAAGGTGACGCGCTATATCACATCGCCCGCTTTGAAGATATCCACGAAATCGAAGCCAAAGTGGATGAATTTCAGGATGAGCATTCGCCAGAACTGAAATCTTCCCCGCACCCGGAGAGTCCGATTTTTTAATTACCTGGTGTTAACTACCAGAGAATTTATTCAAAAATATTTATCGTGGCGTTTTAATTATTAAAAATAAAATGAGAACATAGGCTGAATAATTTTATATCCAGATGTTCCTGCAAATGACTAAACAACCAGACGCTCATCGTGGAAAGAGGCTATATGACAATTGAGAGTAACGCAGCACCATCCTGGTGGGGCAGTTTCAATGTAAACACTGAACAAAGCATGCAATGGCGCATTGGTCCACTATCACTGATAGTACGCCGACTCAGCGGCGAATGGCAATTTGCCTATGAGCGTAACGACGACTTTGAAGAAAATACAACCCGCTGGGATATCAACAGCACAGATCAACTCCCTGAACATCTGAATGACAGCTCCCGCTATGTATTAAATGACAGCAGTGGCTGCCTGAATATCACACCGCTACTGGCCGATCGGCCCATTATTTCCAGGCCGCTGACACCATTTAATCTGACCGCTGGCGAAGAAGTAAACCTGTATGTGAGTTCACCCCTGTGGATCAATTTAGCCGTCGGCTCAGACCGCAAAAAAGCGCTGACAGAAATCGCGATTCAACGACCATCGGACACCTGGTTTGGCCCGTCGACCCGAGAAGGGGAACTCTGCTATGCATCAACCACCCACTGTCGCCTAAATGTTGATGAACTCAGGCAACTGCCACACCGAGCAATAACGCCGGTGATTATTCGCAATAAAGCGGATACCACCCTTGCCGTGGAACGGCTCAATGTGCCCGCACCGTTATTAGCACTTTACGCGTCGGCAACCGGCAAACTGTGGACGCCTAAAATCACTCTGATCCGGAACAAGGACGGTGACATGGCCGAACTTAAAATCAGCAATGAGCCGCCTGAAGAAATTGAACAACCAACACTGGTAAGTGATGCACGTAATAAAACGAGTAATGGTGTGTTGTTTCGTGCCTTTAATACTGTGTTTAGATAATTGCTGTACTGGAGATTAGCATGAACGAATTCTGGGCTGATATTGTCACTTTTCTAAGTAGCGAAAAAATCTGGAATATGACCCGCGCCTTTATTCTGGTCATCGTGGGTGCGGCTGTTGCCAAGTTAATTAGCCTGACCCTGACCAAAGCCGCCGGCGAAAAACTGGACAGCCATGGTCTAATGCTACTCAAACGCGGCAGTTATTATCTGATCTTTGTACTGTTCCTGTTTTCCGCACTACGTGAGCTTGGTTTTAATCTCAGCGTGTTACTGGGTGCCGCCGGTGTACTAACCGTCGCTGTTGGTTTCGCCTCGCAGACGTCTGCGTCCAATTTAATTAGTGGCCTGTTCCTGGTGGCTGAACGACCGTTTACCGTCGGCGATGTCATTCGTGTTGGCACCACCACCGGTGAAGTGCTGTCGATTGATTTACTGTCGGTTAAATTGCGCACTTTTGATAATTTATTTGTGCGCATCCCCAACGAATCACTGATTAAATCTGAAGTGACCACGGTCACCCGTTTCCCGATTCGTCGCCTGGATATCATGGTCGGCGTCGCTTATAAAGAAGACTTAAAAAATGTGCGTCGCGTGTTAGCTGAAGTGGCAGAAAAAAATCCACTGTGTCTGGAAGAACCCAAACCCCTTTATATTTTCCAGGGCTTTGGCGACTCATCATTAGATATCCAGTATTCGGTCTGGGCAAAACGAGAAAATTTTCTGGAACTTAAAAACAGCATTCACGAAGAGATTAAAAACGCATTTGATGAACAGGATATTGAAATTCCATTCCCGCATCGCACAATTTATACAGGGAGCGCAACCGATCCCTTTCCCGTTACCTCCGTTGCGCACAAGCAGCCAGACTGAAGGGCATCTCTATTAAGAAAAATCAGGGAGCCAGGATGTACATTATACAGCGCATGCTGCTGGCACTATTGGCCTGTTTATATAGTACGATGCTACTTGCAGAGTCTCATGTCGAGATAAAGATCAGTGGCATTGAACAGCACCTGGAAAATAACGTTCGTCTGTTTCTAAGTATCGAACAACAAAAAGAGCATGTATTAATCACCGAAGGCCGCTTACGCCGTCTGCACAAAAAAGCACCGCAGGAAATAGCCCGAGCGCTGCAGGCTTTTGGCTATTACCGTCCTGATATTAAAACAGAGCTTATTCAAATTACGCCCGATAAATGGCAGGCAAGCTATATCATCGACGCGGGCCCGCCACTGCTAATTAGTGAATTCAAGCTGAGCCTGACTGAACCGATGGGAGAAGACCCTGAGTTTCAGACACTGTTACAAAATCTGCCGTTGCATAAAGATGATATCTTCGATCATGTTCAGTATGAAACCATTAAAACCAGCCTGGCGAAGCTCGCCTCCGAACGCGGTTATTTCGATGCCCGCTTTACTGAACATCGAGTCGAGATTGATCTCGACAACTATGAGGCCAGAGTTCACCTTCAATATGATGGAGGTTCTCGATATTCCTTTGGTGAGGTTACGCTGCAACAGAATATACTCAACGACAGTCTGTTACGGCGTTATCTCACTTTCGACACAGGCTCGCCCTATTTACTGAATCAGCTCATCGATTTGCAACAGGCATTGAATGACAGTGATTATTTTCGCACCGTTGAAGTTTCACCCGGCCAGCCGCAGTCGGAAAATACTGAAGTTCCGGTCATGGTAGCACTGTCTCCCCGTAAACCGCACCGCTTCAGTTTTGGACTCGGTTATGGCAGCGACACCGGCGCCCGCACTAAATTTGCCTGGCAAATGCCCCGCCTGAATCCAGCCGGTCACCGCTTCGATACAGAGACAAAAGTATCGCAACTGGGCTATAGCATTGGCGCCTATTACCGGGTGCCTGTACTCAATCCGCGTACCGATCAAATGGTTTACAGTACCGGTGTCGTTAACGAAACCACCGATACCAGCGAAAGTACCCTGCGCACTATTGGTGCCAGTCTCAAGCGCAAACGCGGTGAATGGCGTGAATCGATTGCACTCAATTATCAGCAGGAAGATTTCATTGTTGCTGACCAGCGGGGTGACTCGACTTTACTGATCCCGGGGATAAACTGGAGTCGTACCTGGGGTAATAACTTTATCGACACCTTCGATGGCCTGCGCTTCGATATCAGTCTGCGTGGCGCCAGTGAAAACCTGGTATCCGATACCGGTTTTTCGCAACTTCATGGCAGTATCAAAGCTATTAATTCACTGGACGCCCACAATCGTTTTATTACCCGTGGCAGCCTGGGCAGCACCTGGACCCAGGAGTTTGAGCAACTCCCCTCTTCGGTGCGATTCTTCGCCGGTGGCGCGCAAAGCGTACGCGGCTATGCCTACCAGTCACTCGGCCCGCTGGATGAAAACAATGAAGTCATCGGTGGCAAGCATTTGATGATCGGCAGTATTGAGTTCGAACACAGTTTCACCGGTAAATGGGGACTTGCCCTGTTCTATGATGCGGGCAATGCCATCGATGATTTTAGCGAGAAACTCGAACGGGGCGCGGGCTTTGGCTTTCGCTGGAAATCACCCATAGGGCCGGTGCGTATTGATCTGGCAAGCGCCATCAGCCAGGACGATAAACCCTGGCGCCTGCATATTAATATCGGACCTGATTTATGAGACGGTCGATACGTCATTCTATTTTTGCGCTGCTCCTGCTACCGGTCCTGTTGCTGGCCTGGCTGACAACCACCCAGACGGGTTTACGCTGGGTTTATCAACAAAGCACAAGCTATTTGCCAGATTCCCTGCGCATAGACAAACTGGAAGGCCGCCTGCTTGGCCCAATCACTCTGAACGGCATCGCATACCGGCAGGACGGTAATCTGATAACGGTCGATCAAATACAATTAGACTGGCAGCCCGCTGCATTGTTAACCACAACCGTCGATATCAGTCGTCTCCATATTCAGTCCCTCAATATTGTTGCGGCAGCAACAGCGCCCGATCCTGTGCCCGGCCAGCCCGCTCTGCAGCCACCCACGATTCACCTGCCCTGGCGATTGATTTTGAATAATGCGCAAGTTAATGGCTTCAGCTTCAGGCAAAATAATCAGCAGCTCCGGCTAAACCAGATCAGGCTTGACGCCTCCACCCTGTTTAGCCAGATCGATATTAAAAATTTTGATATCAGCGCAGATCACTTCCATCTGAATATCACAGGCGATTTACGCACAACGCGTAAATATGCCCACGACCTGCGCCTGCGCTGGCAAACCCAATGGCCTGCAACAGGCACTATCAATGGTACGGGACAGCTAACCGGCAATCTAAAAACGACCCGTATAACACAGCAGCTCTCGGGGCCACTGCAACTGACGCTGGATGCAAAACTGCAGAACCTGCTCAAACAACTTAACTGGCAGGCCAGAATCAATGTCACCAAATTCGATACTGCCCTGCTCGATGCGCAATGGCCCGCGGTGAGTGGTGCCTTAACCCTGGATGCCAAAGGTGATCTCAATACAGCGCTGCTGTCCGGCAGGTTAGATGGACGGCATCACGAAACCGGCCCGCTGGAAGCCGATTTCAGCTTGCAACGACTCGCCAGCAACACCCTTCAGCTTGATCAATTAAAGCTGTATGCCCCCGATAGTGACACGCACCTCGATGCCAGCGGCCAATGGACACCTGGCCCAGATGGCGGTGATATGCAACTGGATCTGAGCTGGCAGAAACTACGCTGGCCGATGCAGACATCCCCCTGGTTCGACAGCGCCATTGGCAAGGGTTCTATCAAAGGCAATCTCAACCACTACCAATTGACACTGGAAACGGATAGCCCCTGGCCGCAGGCTGCACCTTCCACCTGGTACGGTCGTGCCGAAGGCACCCAGAATGGATTAACCGTTCAGTCATTGCGTGTCAGAGCGCTGGAGGGTGAAGCCACGGCCACTGGACAGCTCGACTGGACGCCACAACTGAGCTGGCAGGCCAGTATCAAAGCAACCGGTATCAATCCCGCCAGCCGCTGGCCACAATGGCCCGGTCGGTTGAATGCCGAATTAACCAGTCATGGCCAGATGAAAAATGGTCAGCTGGATATCCAGACCGATGTCAGCCAGTTAACCGGTCATTTACGCGAGCAGCCGGTGTCCCTGCAGAGCCAGTTCAACTGGCAGACGGGCATGCTGGACTTTGATCATTTTGAATTGCATGCCGGCGATTCTCAGGTCAGTGCCCAGGGTCAACTGGGCGACGTGCTAGCGCTGAACTGGAGCATCAACTCCAGTAATCTGGCAGAACTTTACCCACAGGCAGCGGGTGAATTGCAGGCGCAGGGACGAATCAGCGGCCCGCGGACTACGCCTGTTGTAAAAACAACAGTCACAGGCAGGAACCTGAAACTACAGGATTATGCCATTGGTTCAATTGATGGCTCAGCCGCCGTCGACCTGTTCAACTGGCAACAGGTCAATATCAGGCTGACCGCCCAGAACCTCAGGACGAATAACTACGCCCTGCAATCACTGGATATTGCTGCCGATACCACGCAGATCAATGTTCAGGCAACAGCCGAACAGATGGCCGCTCAAATCGAAATCACCGGCCAGACACAGGGCAACGGCTGGCAAGGACGCGTTGAGCGCGCCGATATTCAGAGCAGGCAATTGACCAGCTGGCAGCTCAAAGCTCCAGCCAGCATCAATATCAGTAATAAAAATCTTGTCGCTGACACACTGTGCTGGACAAACCCGCAACAGGCCAGCCTCTGTGCCAGCGCAGACAGGTCAGATGATCGCTGGCAGTCGCAGCTCGAACTGAGCAAAGTCCCACTGGTATTGCTCAGCCCATGGCTGCCTGCTGAACTCAAGCCAGACGGTGTGCTAAACGCGACAGCAGAACTGACCTTTCAATCACCGGAGCAACTTGAGGGGCAGGCTCATATCCAGTTACCGCCGGGAAGCCTGAGCTATCCCTTGCTGGAAGGAGAAACCAACCAATGGCAATATCAGCAGGGGACATTAACCGCTCGGCTTGATAAAGACGGCCTCAACCTCAGTTCTGATTTTTCCATGGCTAATGGTGATCAGTTCCACATCAACGCAGCATTACCGGGCGCTCAGTTACACACACTCAACCAGCCACAGCAGGCTTTAACTGCTGAAGCACAGCTAAACGTCACTGACCTGGCATTGATCGAAGCCTTACTCCTGGAAGTGCAGGATCTCAAGGGTGAAGCCGCCCTGAAACTCGCGGTCACGGGTAGCCTCGGCCAGCCTCGACTAAGCGGTGACATTCATTTACGTAACGGCGCACTGCGTATTCCGCGGCTCGGCCTGTCAATCGACAAACTCAATCTCCGTGGAAAAAACGAAGGCCTGGACAAGCTGAATGTTCAGCTTAATGCCCATTCCGGTGATGGCACGCTCACCATTAACAGTCAGACCCGACTGGATAAAGCTGCGGGATGGCCAACTGAAATCAGCATACGGGGCGATGCATTCGAAGCTTCCCGTATTCCAGAAGCACGGCTGCAGGTATCGCCTGATCTACAGGTTAAACTGCAGCATCGGACGATCAATATCACCGGCAAGGTGCATATCCCTTACGCTAAACTGCAACCCAAAGACGTTTCCACCGCGGCGCGCGTGTCAGGCGATGCCGTGGTTGTGGGCCGTGAACAAACACCAGAGTCGAAATGGTCGATTATCACTCGGGCACGTCTGACCCTGGGTGAACAGGTGAATTTTTATGGCTTCGGCTTTGAAGGCCGGTTTGGCGGCAGTCTGTTACTGCAGGATGAGCCGGGCCAGCTGACTCGCGCCACCGGTGAAATCAATATCCCGGAAGGTCGTTACCGCGCCTACGGTCAACGACTCGATGTCGAACACGGTCGGCTGCTATACACCGGTGGTCCGCTGACCAATCCTGGGCTGGATTTACGGGCTGTGCGCCATATCAACAATGTCACCGCCGGGATCAAGGTTCGGGGCAGTCTCGATCAGCCGCAACTGGAATTATTTACCATCCCGGCCATGGGGCAAACCGATGCCCTGTCTTATCTGTTGCTCGGTCGCCCGGTGGAAAATGCCTCTGGCGAAGAAGGCTCGATGATGGCCAGGGCGGCACTGGCACTGGGTTTGAGTGGCGGCGATCGACTGGCCCGTCTGCTCGGTGATCGATTTGGACTGGATGAAATGCGCGTTGAAAGCAGTGACCAGGGTGATCAGGCATCACTGGTCATTGGACGCTATCTGTCACCGCGGCTTTATGTTAGCTACGGCGTTGGTCTGGTCGAGGCATTCAATACATTTACGGTGCGCTATCAACTGGCCGATCAATGGCAGATTAAAGCCGAAAGTGGTGAGCATCAGGGCGCTGATATTTTGTACACCATTGAACGCTAGCACTGATAATACTGCACAACATGAATTCTGATGTACGGCTCGATTGCAGAAGAGATCGAGATTTAACTACCATGATCAAGTAGCGATACAGAATTCCCCGAGTTTCTGGCATCATGCATAGATCTTCAGACGATTTATCGGTTTAAAAAAAACAGACATGAAATTAATAGAAGTCATCACCCACCCCGACCATATCGAAACGGTACAACACATTGGTGATGAGCACGGGGTTGTCGATCAGTGGCATGTCAGCTCCCCCGATGAGGAGCGACGGGTCATGCGCCTGCTTGTCGATGACAATTACAGGCAAGCGGTTATGGATGAACTTCAAAATCAACTAGGAAGATACGAAACCACAAGAATTGTAGTACTACCTGTAGAAGTAACATTGCCAACAGTCGAAATTGACGAAGAGGAAAAAGAAAAAGAAAAAAGAAGATCAAGTAGTGCAACTCGAGAAGAGCTCTATGAATCTGTTTCTAAAAACGCTGAGTTAGACAGTAATTTCATGCTACTTGTTTTTTTATCCACTATCGTGGCGGCGATTGGTCTAATTGAAAATAATGTGGCCGTGGTCGTCGGCGCCATGGTGATAGCACCACTGCTCGGCCCCAACATCGCACTGGCGCTGGCCGCTACTTTGGGTGACACGCCTTTAATATGGAAATCCCTGCTAACCAATCTGGCAGGGCTGAGTCTGGCATTAGGTCTTTCATTCATTATCGGCCTGCTATTGCCCATCGATATTAACAGTTACGAGCTTATTTCACGCACCGATGTTGGCATTGATTCTATAGTATTAGCACTCGCTTCGGGGGCGGCTGCAGTACTCTCTCTAACAACAGGTTTATCGAGTGTCCTGGTTGGTGTCATGGTCGCAGTTGCAATATTACCACCAACCGCAACCCTCGGACTCATGTTAGGATCAGGGCAGATTAATCTGGCGTTTGGAGCAGCTTTGCTGCTTGCAGTCAATGTTGTTTGTGTCAATCTGGCTGCAAAAATTGTTTTTCTGGTGCGCGGTCTTAAACCTCGTACCTGGCTTGAAAAAAGAAAAGCAAAACAATCTATTGCTACCTCGATGATATTCTGGATTATTTCGCTATTAATACTATTAGTTGCGATTTATTTTCGTGGCCTTTTTCAGGCGCAGTAAAACTCAACTCACATCCAGATCCGCCCTATTGTTACGCAGCTATTTAAAAACTAATGCTCTCCCCAGGAGCTGGAATTTCCGCAGACCAGCCTGCCTGAGCCAGACGCCCCTTCAACACAGCCTTTGCGTCTGCTTCTCCATGAATCAGAAAAAGTCTTGGATGCGGCTGTTTAAAATGCTCTACCCAGTCGAGCAGTTGCGACTGACTGGCATGGGCTGAAAATCCACCCAGCGTGTGAATCTCTGCCTTGACCGCAATTTCATCACCACCAATCCGGAAGGTTTTTGCACCGTCGACCAGCGCACGACCGGGCGTACCTATCGCCTGGTATCCAACAATCACCACATGCGCATTACGCCGCCAGATGTTGTGTTTGAAATGATGCCGGATGCGGCCACCGGTACACATGCCACTGCCGGCAATAATAATGGCACCGGCTTCAATTTTATTCAGCGCCATGGATTCTTCAGTGCTGGTCGAATAACGCAGCACGGGCAAAAAGGAATGCAGGCTGCCCCTCCTGCCCTGTTGTAGCGCCCGGTTATCCTCATTATTAAATATGTTCTGGTAACGGTGATAAACTTCTGTCACGGCAATCGCCATCGGGCTGTCCAGGTAAACGACCTGATGCCTTAACTCACCCTTCTGGTATAACTCACCGAGACGAAAGATGATTTCCTGCGTCCGTCCAACGGCAAATGAAGGGATCATGATATTGCCGCCATTCTCCGACGCTTCTTTAATAATGCTTTCGAACTCGTTCAGGGTCTCATCCATTGGGCGGTGATTACGATCACCATAAGTAGACTCGAGCAATAACACATCCGCATTTTCTACCGTTTCTGGATCACGTAACAGGGCGGCGTTGCTGTTACCCAGATCACCTGAAAATACCAGTTTCTTCTCCTTGCCCTGTTCATTGATAAATATTTCAACAATGGACGAGCCCAGAATGTGTCCCGCGTCCCGAAAACAAACCTCAATGCCGCTGGCAATTTCATGACGCTGACCATAGTTAAAGCCTTCACAGATGTCTAACGCCACTTCCACATCCTGCATCGTGTATAAAGGTTCAACGTCTGATTTACCGGCACGACGACGATGTTTGCTCTCCCACTCGGCATCTCTTTCCTGTAAAGATGCGGCATCTTTTAACATTATTTCCAGTAGTTCAGCCGTGGGGTGGGTCATATAGACCGGGCCGTTGTAGCCTTCTGCAACCAACTTGGGTATCCGCCCTGAATGATCAAGATGGGCATGTGACAGAACCACCGCGTCCAGCTCACTTATCTCGAAAGGAAATGCTTCTTTGTTGGCGCTTTCTTCCTCACTACGCCCCTGGAACAGGCCGCATTCCAGCAGTATGCTTGCACTGTCTGTTGTTAATAAATAGTTTGAACCAGTAACACCTTCGGTTGCACCATAGAATGTCAGTGTTGCCATTGCCCCTCCCTTCGAGACCAATATTCTTTTCAAAAATGAATCTGTAGCCTGTGTTTAATAATCTAATTCCAGCACCGGAAACACAAGTATTTAGCCGTCATCTTTCCATCAGTAAGTCGTGTACTTGTGTTATGTCAATATATCCGGCTAATAAAATAGTTAAGCAGTATGCGCAGCGTTTATGGTTTGGCAGAGGCGCCTATTAGCTGCAGTGTGATCTGAAAAGTCATGTCTTCACCAAAAAGACGCTGCTCACTCGTTCCAGGTCTTGCGGGAAAACTGTAACTTTGACTGGTCGTCGTGACACCCGGGGATATCTCCCTGCATTCATCCTTGCCAAGCGCACGTATTTCAGTCAACCGGGGCTGTACAACATCACGAACAACCGTGAGCTTTACCTCATTTCCTTCTAGCTGGTGGGTTATTCGTAAGCCAGAAAATTGATCAATCAGTGAAAGTGACTTCTGTGTTTTGCCTGATGCCTGTTGCTCGCAACGCACCTTAAGGTAAGTACGTTTCAGGCCTTTATTCCAGGTATATTTTTTCGATGTGACAAAGGATTTTCCCCATTCAATTTTTTTCTGTCCCTGATTAAGCTTGAAGTCTAAAATATAACGCTCTGCCCCGCTGGCAGAAATTGGGGAAGTAAAAAATATACCTAACAGCAGCAGGCGTATAAACATTGAATGATCTCTAGTTATTATTTTTTTCGGACAAATCCATAAACTTTATTTCTATTAACAGTTTCGCCCATTCCTGTAGCAACGGCAAGTATAATAACAGTGCATGTTAAGATTATTCGGTTGACTTAATAATTTTTTATTTGGGTAGTCTACAGCTTACATAATAAGCTGTACTCACCTTTTACGAACTAATGCGGATCCCGTATCAACATTTTTTTCATGTATCGAAAGAGTAGCCTTAACGTCGTTCAGCAAAACAAGTCCACCTTCTTTTTCGATCTTGCCGACTTTGCCAATCGATCCAATATATACCCTGTAAATGCTTTTTCCCGGCAATTTTACTACAAATGGCAAACCATAAAGAAAGCTGCTTTTATCCCCCTTTTCCTTGTTTACTCGGTGCTGAGTAATACCCCATAATTTTAGCAATTTAGAAACCGGTTCGATATTTTCTTTGGTTTTAAAACCTTTGACAAGACCTGCATTTTTGAACAATTCATTAAGCTGTTGCTGGGTCGCATACGACCAGCCTGCCAGTTGACCACCCTGTTCCAGCTGTGCAGAAACTTCACTGTATGATAATCCCTGGGTTTCAGTTAGATCCAGCCAGTCCAGTCCAGTTGCCGTATCTACCGTATATTTTTGCTTGTCGATGAGCTCGGCATGTATACCAAATGACCAAACCAGTAAGCTAAATGTTAACATTTGTGAAACAAGGAAATTTTTCATTTCGCATGACTACCCATATTGTAGAATTGAAATTTATTTCATTATTAATTTTTTTGAAAATGTATTTAACTTAACTATATCAAGCTGAAGCTAATAGCCAATACAGGTGTTTATCCAGTTAACAGATAACTGCAGGTAGTATAGCACCAGAGCTATAGCGCGCTATTATATTATTGATAGCAAGCGGACTTACTACTGATTCGGGATTTTATTTTTTACCACAATTTCAGGCCAGCCACCGAAATAGTAGATTGTTCACATCGGTTAAACGCCAGCTTATAATAGCCAACGCCCGCTGATTGATCGTTGCAGGTGAAACAGCAAACTGGCAGTTGACTCTGCCACAGCATTACCACCAGTATTACTAACAATAGCCTCAATATTGACTGGATAATATTATTTATATAAGGGGAATTTAGCTATTATAGATTTATCGGTTAATCTGACTGCATCCCTGTATAAACTACAGATGCCGCAAACATCTCTAGAAGGTTAATAGCAAAGTGCATAAAATCCCAGACTCATACCAGTTTCTCGAGCAGAAACTTGGGCTAAAAAGTAATATTCCCTACACCAAAGACTGGTCTGCCGCCGCTGATTTTCTGGAAATTATTATCGATCATTGCCTTGAAGCACGACCAGAAACTATTGTTGAATGCAGCAGCGGTTTAACCAGTTTAGTATTGGCAAGAAGCTGTCAGATAAATAATCAGGGCCACCTGTACAGTCTGGAAAATGGCGAAGAATATGCCGATAACACGCGCAACAGTCTGCAGCCTTACAATTTATCCCGTCATGCAAGCATCCTGCTCGCACCTCTAACTCCCATTGCAATAGGACAGCAGGAGTATTTGTGGTACACACTAGAGTCACTACCGGATAGCAGTATTGATATGCTAGTCATTGATGGGCCGCCAGGTTTTATTCAGAAACATTCACGCTATCCTGCATTGCCCCTTTTATTCGACAAACTATCAAATCACTCGGTCATATTCCTGGATGATGCGGCAAGAAAAGATGAAAAAGAAATCATTAAAAAATGGCAGACTGAATTTCCATTTATAAAACACCAGTATATTGAAACTGAGAGAGGCTGCTCGATTATCACTATCGATAAGCCACCGCAAGAATAGCCAGTGTTGAGGCCCTGCCTTCCAGGACAGTTCCACAATAATTAATATCCGGCTCCAGTGGTGCCCCAGACACGGCTGCGTTTTCATCTAAATTTACCACAGACACCTGTATCGCTTTTGATAGTGCAAAGTGATTGTGCAGATATTGCTCAAATTCGCTGGGCGTAATCAGTATTTCCTGAGCGTCATTGTTTCTAAAGTTTATTTAATATTTCTAATTTTTAATAAGGCACTTCAGCAGAAATCAATATATATGATTGACAATATATATTAATAATCATATATATTGCCTATGAATATTGATACTAATACCCTGTTTTCCGCTTTATCCAATGAAATACGCCTGCGCTGCCTGATGCTATTGCAGCTTCAGGGTGAGTTATGTGTCTGCGAATTAACTCATGCACTGGATCTTTCACAACCGATGATATCCCGTCATCTGGCGCTGTTACGCAATAATGGGCTAGTCAGTGACCGCCGTGCAGGGCAATGGATTTACTACCGCATTAATCCAGATCTGGAACAATGGGCCCTCAGTATTCTGGCAACGGCAGCCCGGGCTAATTGTGATAAAGCACCGTTTTGCGATGACCTGAGTGTGCTGGAAGAGATGCCCAATCGACCGGGAACCTCGTGCTGTGCCTGAGGCACCAGGTCTTTAATTTCAATTATCAAATAATTCAGGAGTACAGCATGCCAGCAGGTGTGGGCATTAATGGCCTGGGCCGCATGGGCGCCTCGGTTTTCGTGCAGGCTGAGGCAACCCGGCCTCTGACATCGTTCATGTGAATGAAATCGCCGGTGATAGCCACGTAATGGCCCATTTACTGGAATTTTACTCAGGCCATGGCTGCTGGGATAGAGATATTTGCCCTGAAGAAAAGACTATTTTGATTGATGGTAAACGAGTGTCGTATACCTGTGAGGCGAATCCAGCAGATGTCAACTGGACAGGTATGGGTATAGACCTGGTGATTGAATGCACTGGAGCGTTTAAAACTGAATCCACTCGGCAATGTTATTTTGATCAGGATGTAAAAAAAGTGCTGGCATTCGCCCCTGTGCCAGACCCTGCGATTAACTTTGTGTATGACAGCAACCACCAGGAATATGATGCTGAACAAGATAATATCGTGACGGCCGCATCCTGCACCACTAACTGTATGACCCCGGTAGTTAAGCTAATGCATGAACATATTGGTATGCAACACGAATGACAGATGGATTACGCAATTATCTGATAGTCACTGGCGGTTACTGGGTGTTTACCTTAACCGATGGTGCAATTCGTATGCTAGTGGTGCTGTATTTCCATATGCTGGGATATTCACCCTTTGAAGTGGCGATGCTATTTCTATTTTATGAATTCTTTGGCATCGTCACCAACCTGGTTGGCGGCTGGCTAGGTTCTCGTATTGGTCTTAACTTAACCATGCATATTGGCATGGGCATGCAGGTGCTGGCACTGGCAATGTTAATGGCGCCCGATGCCTGGCTCAGTGTTGCTTATGTGATGCTGGCACAGGCGTTATCCGGTATTGCAAAAGATCTAAATAAGATGTCCGCCAAAGCCAGTGTAAAAACACTGCTGCCCCATGACGATAGTGAATCAAAATTATTCAAATGGATAGCAGTGTTAACCGGGTCCAAAAATGCACTGAAAGGCATTGGGTTTTTCCTCGGCGCACTGTTACTGGAATGGTTTGAATTCAGAGGCGCACTGGCAATTTTATCCGGCAGCTTGTTTGTTGTATTAACCGGTTCTATATTATTATTACCGGCGGGGCTGGGCAAGTCGAAAAGCAAACCAGCATTCAATCAGATATTTTCAAAAACACCATCCATTAACTGGTTATCCACAGCACGCTTTTTTCTGTTTGGTTCGAGAGATGTCTGGTTTGTTGTTGCACTGCCAGTTTATCTTTATTCGGTTTTCGAATGGAGTTTTATGCAAGTAGGCGGTTTTCTGGCGATCTGGATTATTGCTTATGGCATGGTGCAGGCGAGCGCGCCGAAACTTATTCGCCAGAGTCATCACGGTAAAGGCCCGGATGGTGGAACTGCAAAAACATGGGCCTTTATTCTGGCGTTTTTGCCCACCATGATTGCCGCTGCATTGTATGTTGATTATGAGCCACAAACGGTATTGATTGCTGGATTAATTGCTTTTGGTATTGTGTTTGCCATTAATTCTGCCGTGCATTCCTATTTGATTGTTGCCTGGTCTGAGCACGACAAAGTATCAATGAATGTTGGGTTTTATTACATGGCTAATGCAGGCGGTCGTCTTACCGGTACTGTACTTTCAGGCTGGGTTTATCAAACACAGGGACTAATCGGTTGTTTAATCTGCTCCAGTATCTTTGTACTGGCTGCAGGGATTTTATCTATACCTTTGTCCGAAATAAAAACCAACGAGGTAAGACCATGAGCTCGCAATGCGAGGCGACAGCAAAAAAAATAACCGGCACAGAGATGGGTTTTTTTGAGCGTTATCTCTCGCTTTGGGTGTTTTTATGCATTGTTGTCGGTATTGGCCTGGGGCATCTTTTGCCAGGCACATTTCAGATTATTGGTGCCATAGAAATCGCCCGGGTTAATTTGCCTGTGGCGATATTAATCTGGCTAATGATTATTCCAATGCTGCTGAAAATCGACTTTGGGGCCCTGTATCATGTGAAAGAGCACTGGAAAGGTATTGGTGTAACTCTGTTTATTAACTGGGCAGTGAAACCTTTTTCAATGGCATTGCTAGGCTGGTTATTTATTCGCGGTTTATTTGCAGACTGGTTGCCAGCCGAACAGCTTGATAGTTATATCGCTGGATTAATTATTCTGGCCGCAGCGCCCTGTACGGCGATGGTGTTTGTGTGGAGTAATCTTACCCGAGGTGAACCACATTTCACCTTAACGCAGGTAGCATTAAATGATGTGATTATGATTTTTGCCTTTGCCCCGATAGTAGGGCTTTTACTGGGCATATCATCCATTACAGTACCCTGGAACACCCTGTTTTTATCGGTTTTTATTTATATTGTTTTACCGGTTGCAATATCTCAATTATGGCGGCGCTATATTTTTTCACAAGCTGAACCAAAATTTCTACTGAAAAGAATTATTAAACGACTCAATCCTGTTTCTCTGTCTGCTTTGTTACTCACTATTGTTTTACTCTTTGGTTTCCAGGGTGAACAGATTTTAGCTCAGCCAATGATCATTGCCCTGCTAGCTGTGCCGATTCTAATACAGGTGTATTTTAATTCCGGACTGGCTTATTTGTTGAATCGCCATTTCAAGGTTGCCCATTGTGTCGCCGGGCCATCGGCGCTAATTGGCGCCAGCAATTTTTTTGAACTGGCAGTAGCCGCAGCAATTAGCCTGTTTGGTTTTCAATCAGGAGCGGCATTGGCAACGGTTGTAGGCGTTCTTGTTGAAGTACCTGTAATGTTGTCGGTGGTTAAAATAGTGAATAAAACCAGGCCATGGTATGAAAAACATTTGCACTAAAAAACAAAGTAAACCGTCATCTAAATGACTGATTAACTCACAGGTGAGAATATGTTATGCGAAATCTGATTAATTATTTTATATACGGTGTATCTCTATCTGGATTGTTATTTACAAATATTGTAAATGCTTATACGCCCAAAGCAGAAAAAGTCACCGAAAATGTTTACGCATTTATTGGGCCACTGGGGCAACGTAGTGAAGAAAACCAGGGGCTGAATAATAATTTAGGATTTGTGATTACTAAAGAAGGCGTAATTCTAATTGATTCCGGCGCCAGTTACCTTGGTGCCCAAAGTATTGAAAATGCGATAGCCGAAGTAACTGACATGCCTGTGAAGTGGGTTATTAACACAGGCAGTCAGGACCACCGCTGGTTAGGTAATGATTACTTTTCTTCCAGGGGTGCAGAGATAATTGCCATGCAGAAAACTGCGGCGACACAACTGCAGCATGCGGAAGAGCAAATGCAGCGTATGGAAGGTTTTTTAAATAACCGATTCAAAGGCACGCATGCTAAACCGGCCAACAGGCTATTGAGCGATCAATCTGCCCGTATTAGCCTTGGTGGAGAGGAATTAGAGTTGCATTATACCGATGCGCATTATCCGGGTGATGTTTGGGTGTGGTTACCTAAGCAATCTGTTGTATTCACTGGCGATCTTGTTTATGTAGATCGCATTTTTTCCGTTTTGCCCTGGTCCAGCGTGGTGAATGGTCAGAAAGCTTTTCATGAACTGGTAAAACTCAATCCTGATTTTATTGTACCTGGACACGGTAGCGTAAGTGATATCGCCAAAGCAAGGCGAGACTGTGGCGATTATTATGACTTCCTGGTTGATAAAATCGGTGCAGCAGCTCAGGAAATGGAATCTATGCAAGATGTTATGAAACGATATGATGACTTGCCTGCTTTTAAGCATTTAGAAAATTACGGCAGCTTGCACCGTACTAATATGAATCGTACTTATCTTGAATTTGAGCAGCTTTAACATTGTGCAAGTGATGATTAATGCTGATAACAGGAAATTTTAATGATTCCAGAAACTAAAATAATATCGCATGAGTAACATATAAATGTTTGATGCACTTGCTAATTTAATTATCTATGAGTGGTTTGGACTCAGCTCGTCCACGCATGCTGGTGCTGCGCTACATTTTTTTGTCATGGATACAGCAAAAATATTTGTGATGCTGGTGGTTATTATTTATGTAATGGGTTTGTTGCGCGCGATGCTTTCACCTGAAAAAGTTAGAAACTATGTTCGTGGAAAACCAAAATGGCTAGCGCGTAGTAGCGCAGTAAGCCTGGGTGCTGTTACGCCTTTTTGCTCATGTTCATCTGTACCTTTGTTTATAGGTTTTGTTGAGGCCGGTATTCCACTGGGGGTAACATTTTCATTTTTAATTGCCAGCCCAATGATAAATGAAGTGGCCGTTGTTATTTTAATAGGGATTCTCGGCTGGAAACTTACCTTGATGTACGTCGCCGCTGGTTTAACTGTCGCTTATGTTGGTGGAGCCATTATTGAGCACTTTAAACCGGAGCGCTGGGTCGAAGATTATGTCTGGAAAATAAAAATGGGTGAAGTTTCATTACCTGAACCCGATAAAAGTTTTTCAGGCCGACATCGTTATGCCTGGGGAGAAGTAAAAGAAATTGTAGGCCGGCTCTGGAAGTGGGTGATTGCCGGCATTGCTGTTGGGGCTTTATTTCATGGATATGTACCGGAGGAATGGGTAACAGAGCACCTGGGCGGGCAAGATAACTGGTTGGCAGTACCCGGTGCGGTTTTATTAGGAGTGCCTTTATACTCCAATGCGACTGGTGTGATACCGGTAGCCGAGGCGATGCTAGGCAAGGGGGTGGCGATAGGCACGACGCTGGCGTTTATGATGAGTATTGCAACCCTGTCATTACCGGAAATGATTATTTTGCGGAAGGTAATTCGCTGGCCAGCACTGGCACTTTATGCCGCTGTACTAGCCGTATCCTTCATGTTGGTGGGCTGGGGTTTTAACTTCATAAGTTTATAGTTAAATATGTGAGGAGTTCGATGAAGATGAAAAATATTAAAGTTCTTGGAAGCGGTTGCGCAAATTGTAAAACAACACAAAAAATTATTGAGGATATCGCTAAAGAAAAAGGTATCGAGATTGAACTTGAAAAGGTTGAAGATATTGCCGACATCATGGGTTTTGGCGTCATGTCTACACCCGGCGTTGTGATTGATGGAAAAGTTGTTCATTCAGGCGGTGTGCCTGATCGTAAAACGGTGGCTGAATGGCTAGTTATTGATAGTTAAGGCAACGCTGATTAATATTACAAAGTTATTATCTTTTGCCGACAGTCCTGATATTTTTATGGAAACCAGGCCAAAATGATAAATGTTTTTTATTTACAAAATCGCTCAAGCATAAGCTGATCTTTTTTTGCATGCTCCAGATCACCTCTATTACTAGCGCGCTTCACTGCGATTTCCCAATGAGCACAGGGTGGCGAATAGTGCTCTTCCAGAATGTAGGTAGCTATTTTCTTTAAAATATCGTCTGGCAGTGGCAATGGGGGCATTAAACCAAGCTGTTTAACGGCTTCATTGTGAATGGCTTTTTCGGGTGTAGGGGCTTTCACAAAATCAACCATGCTTTGTACAAAGTCTTCATCGTCGATCGTGTTGTTTTTGTAACGACGTTGGACACCCCACATGGGAGGGCCTAATGGAGGATCAAGGCTCTGATCGTGGCATACGTGGCAGGATGGATAGAATTGCTTGCCTTCAATTGCATCAGCACTAAGGGCAAAACTGTTTGCAGAAATGAATAGCGCACTTAGTAATAGAAAAAATTGTGATCTGATCATAGGTTGTCCCGATTATTGTTTAATATGAAATAACTGATAATGATCAAATTTCGCTTCAGGGTGCCAGCTCAACTAGCCAACAGGACTTTCAGCATAGCCGCTAATGTTGCTATTCTCAACCGAATTATTCAATTCTGCATTCATTGATTTATTTTCAGTTTCATTTCAGCTTCAATTTATATACTGCAGAAAATTTTTCTGGTGATATCTATGAAAAGCCTGTCGATTATACCTAAATCATTGATACTTTTGTCCATAAGTATTTACTCTTCTCTGTCTTATGCGGATGGGGATGGAGGAAAAATATTCAAGGATTGGCGCCAAAGTAAAAATCCAGGCGTATCTGCGGTAAAGTTTCAGCCATATAATGAGACATGTGGTAGCTGTCATTTTCCATACCAACCGGGTCTACTTCCTGCTGTGTCATGGGAAAAGATCATGTCAAATACGGATAATCATTTTGGGGCCACTTTAAAGCTATCTGCTGTTGAATCAAGAACGATGACACGTTATCTATTAGATAATTCAGCAGGACATG
>JAPHRO010000035.1 GCA_026195895.1 Gammaproteobacteria bacterium | reverse complement strand
CCGTCGTTTTGTTTTAAGCCCTGCCTTTAAAAGCAATTATGCACTGGATGACGAGACCTACGACAAGATAGCCAATAGCGATATCGACTGCATGTATTTTGGTTTCCGCCTGTTGCGTCAGGTGCTGTTTAATGAAAAAACCATCCCGGAAGTTGACGGCGCACTCGACAAACGCGTAGAAGAACGCGCAGAAGTTATTGAAATGCGTAGAAAAATTGAAGCGGAACAGATTAAGGCACGTGACCCTTACCTGGCTTATAAACAGGAAGTTGACGAAGAAAAACTTAAAAAAGAAGACGAATAAACCTACATTTGGGTGATTCTAATTTTATAATTCTTAGCTAGACTAAAATTGCTAGGAAACATAAAATCTTAAACCGCATAAGCTGAAGCTAATGTTTTCATTGTTTATGCGGTATTTTTTTAAGAGAGGTTGTATTCCATGTCCCTCCCCAGCGACTCAATCCGTATAGCTATTATCTCTGATACCCACGGCATCATAGAGCCTAACATCATCAGCGTTATTAAAAGCTGTGACCAGGTGATCCATGCAGGTGATATCTGCGGCGCCCATGTAATCAAACAGCTCAAACAAATTCATACTGACGTTACTGCCGTTGCCGGTAACAATGATATCGAAGCCCTATGGGCCGCTGATGAAGCGCATATCGTCAATACCTTGCCACAGATAGCTGAACTGGATTTACCTGGCGGCAAACTTAAAATAGAACATGGTCATCGCCACGGCATGCAAAAGCCCTGTCACGATTCCCTGCGCAAAACCCACGCGGATGCCCGCGTTATCGTTTATGGTCACACCCATAGCATGCTGGTCGATAAAGATGAAAAAACCTGGGTAGTGAATCCAGGTGCCGCTGGACATACCCGGACACGAGGCGGCCCTTCCTGCCTGATACTCACAGCATCCGAAACGAACTGGGATGTGGAAATGATTCGCTTTCCACTGGAAGAAGTTGCCTGAGCAGCAGCTACTTATCCTGGAAAATTAATCGCCCAATAAAAATACTGATAATTTTACAAAATCCACCGATGTAAGTATGCCTGTTAGCTGGCCATTATCGACAACGGGTAAACAACTGTGCTTGTGCTCGATAAAGTACTGCCCGGCATCTTTTAGTAAAACAGTCGATTCGATAGTAGGGCAATCCGCAGTCATCACTTCACTAATCAGTGTATCCTCTTCGCGTTTTTTGAGTTTGCTAAAACCGTATTTTTCGACAACATTAAACGCATTATTCAAAATATCACGCTGGGTTAACAGACCTACAAAATCACCACTGGATTCAGCAATAACTGGAATATGCCGAATAGAATATTCTTTCATCAACATCCGACCCTGATGAAGATTATCAGTTTCTTTTAAACTGAACACTTTACTGGTCATAATATCTGCTACTGTTTTCATCTATTAGCCTCAAAACTTTAAGATAAATTATAGACGCTAAAATTAATTTCGATAGAACAGAAATTAATTCCATGCAATAAAAAAGGCACAGCCTTCGCCATGCCTTTCTAGAAACCACTCACTAAATAATTTATTACTTAGCAGCAATTTCCTCCAGCTTCTTGGCACGGATAATCTGTCCATCCAGAGAAGCTTCTTTTGCACTACCACCATAGGCAACTGCCATCAATGTACTGTAATAGGTTACAGGAATATTGAATTTAGTACCGTAGGTTGCATTGATCTGATCCTGATAAACCTCAACGTTCATCTGGCATACAGGGCATGGGGTAACAATCATGTCTGCGCCGTGATCGTAAGCCGATTCCAGAATACCTTTAACCAGTGCCTGAGACTTTTCTGGCTCGGAGAATGCTAATGCACCTCCACAGCAGGAAACTTTTTTCTCATACTCTGGAATAGATTCTGCACCCAGTGTATCAACCAGTTTATCCAGGTATTTAGGATTCTCGAAAGACTCACCATCGATTCCAAATGGACGATTAGTCTGACAGCCAATGTAACCTGCGATCTTCAGGCCTTCCAGTGGTTTAACCACTTTCTCAGCCATCTTGTCATAACCGATATCATCAATCAGTACTTCAACCATGTGACGAATTTTGGTTTCATTTTTCAACTCAAGACCCGCTTCTTTCAGCGCGATGTCCGCTTCCGCTTTCATCTCTGGATCTTCGTGTAAACGCTCTGCGGTTTCACGAGTCGCCAACCAGCAGGCAGCACAGGTTGCAACAATTTCCTGACCCGGATTATTCTGTTCAGACAATGCAATATTACGTGCCGACAGCGCCATACGAGGCAGCTCACCACCACCGGAATAACCGATAGACGCTGAGCAGCAGTTCCAGTCTGGAATTGTGTTTAATTTGATATCCAGGGCATCACACATGGTGCCGACTGACGTCAGATAGTTTGACGAAGAGGCACCCTTTTGTGATGAACAGCCGGGATAAAATGAATATTCTTTAGACATTATTAACTCCTCAAGCCTTCACGTTTTTAGAAATGCGCGCTTCTTCAAGCTCCTGCGCTTTCTTGATCATGGCGTGGAAACCTGATTTATCTTTAACGCTATGACCACCCAGGATTTCCATAGGGTTCATACGTTTTGTTTTCCACATACCCAGACCAATGTCTTTCATCTTCAGCGCAGTTTTAATACCTTCTGCGAAACCGTTAATGAAGTACAGAGACAGACCCAGTTTCAGCTCATTTACACGACCGTCTTTCACCAGGTTATCCCAGAATTTCTGCGAGAACTTCAGTGTCGGCTGGTTCTTTGGTGCCAGGCCTAAACGCTTACCATAGTGCGCCAGGCCATGCATGATGTGGGTAATAGGCAATTCACGAGGACAACGTGCAATACAGTTGTAGCACGAAGTACACATCCACAT
>JAPHRO010000020.1 GCA_026195895.1 Gammaproteobacteria bacterium | reverse complement strand
CAGCACGATGATTGTTTCTTGTCCTGTACTTACTTAACGTAAGCACCCACACAAATTATCTAATCTCTATTTTTAAATAACATCGCTCCAGGCGAGCCGAATAGTATAACAACTCCTAACAAATACAGCTAGAAATTACTTACTCCCTCATCGGTTCAACTACTGCCCTTCCCGGACAGAGCGCGCATTATATAGCGCTGACTGATACCGTCAACTGATTTTTCACATATTTGTCGTATTTTTATTGCACAGTAATTCTTGCGATCCGTTTTTTACCGGCCTGAATAATATATTCGCCCGCAGCCAGCCTGCTTTGCATTTCGACCACCTGGTGATCCACCTTGACCCGACCATTTTTCAGCATGTCTCTGGCCTGCGAAGAATTTGCCGCCAGGCCACTCTGATTAAGAATGGCTGATACCGGCATATCATTCTGGCCATTCAAACTCACATTTATAGCTTCTATGTCATCGGGCACTTCGCCCGCTTTGATAACATTACCGGCAGCCTTATCCGCATTTCTGGCGGCTTCCTCACCATGGAAACGCGCGATCAATTCATGGGCCAGCTCGATTTTAATTTCTTTTGGATTGCGCCCCTGCTCCATTTCTGTTTTTAATTGCGCAATATCCTGCAGGGAACGGAAGCTAAGCAATTCAAAGTAACGCCAGATCAGGGTGTCAGGCATTGACAGGATTTTATTGTACATTTCACCAGGAGCATCGGTGATACCCACATAATTGTTCAGCGACTTGGACATTTTGTTAACGCCGTCCAGGCCTTCCAGCAATGGCATCATGAGCACTATCTGAGGATCCTGCCCATAATATTTCTGCAACTCCCTGCCCATTAGCAAATTGAATTTCTGATCGGTACCACCCAGCTCGACATCTGATCTCAATTCCACTGAATCGTAGCCCTGCACCAGTGGATATAAAAACTCATGGATAGATATACTCTGCTCAGCCTTATAGCGTTTCTTGAAATCATCCCGCTCCAGCATACGCGCCACGGTTTGACGCCCTGCCAATTTGATCATATCCGCGGCAGTCAGCCGGGCCATCCATTCGGAATTAAAGACAATTTTTGTTTTTTCCTTGTCGAGGATTTTGAAGACCTGTTCCTGATAAGTCTGTGCATTGGCCATTACATCTTCTTCAGTCAACGGAGGTCGCGTCGCGCTCTTTCCCGTCGGATCACCGATCATGCCCGTGAAATCACCAATCAAAAAGATCACTTCGTGACCCAGTTCCTGGAACTGACGCAATTTATTCAATAAAACAGTATGTCCCAGGTGTAAATCAGGCGCAGTTGGATCAAAACCGGCTTTAATACGTAACGGCTTGCCGGTTTTCAGTTTTTTGACCAATTCTTCTTCGACGAGAATTTCTTCGGCACCGCGTTTGATAATATCCAGTGCGTCGTCTACAGATGACATGATGGCTCCATAATTTGTTATCCACATCAGAGCAGGGCGTTATACAAGAGCAGAACAGTTATGGCAACACATTCAATAAAATCACTAATTGCCATGGCAATATTATGTATATACGGTTGCTCACCACAAAGCACGCCGGACAATAAAGCATCATCCTATAGCAACACTGTACGGATTAGCGCCGTCGGCGACATTATGCTGGGAGGCACGGCAGAGCCGGTCATGCAGCAACATGGCTATGACTATCCATTTGAAAAGGTAAAACACTTATTCAACGGCTCAAACATCGTCATTGGCAATCTAGAAGGCCCTCTAACCAATGTGGAGACAGTGCTAAGCGATAAAGAATATCTGTTTAAGACCCCGCCCAAACAGGTTGCACCGGCCCTGAAAAAGGCTGGCTTCAATATTATGAATCTGGCCAACAACCATATTATGGATTATGGTGTTGCTGGCATGACCGATACGATCAACGCCCTGCGCGCGCAGAACATCCACACGGTTGGCACCGGCATGAATTTACAGGAAGCACGCCGCGGCACCATCCTGCACAGCAATAATCACAAAATTGGTTTCGTAAGTTATTCTCTCACCTTCCCGGAAAGCTTCTGGGCCACTGATGATCGACCCGGCAGCGCCTTTGGTCATGAACATCAAATACGCAATGACGTAAAACGACTAAAAGATCAATGCGATCTGGTCATCGTATCCTTCCACTGGGGCCATGAAAAAGCATCCGAGCTACGCGACTACCAACCCATACTGGCCCATGCCGCCATTGATGAAGGCGCCGACATGGTTATTGGTCACCATCCACATGTATTACAGGCCGTCGAACAATACAAACAGGGTATTATTCTGTACAGCCTGGGCAATTTCACTTTTGGCTCTTACAGCCGTAGCGCAGACGTTAGCGTGGTAGCTACAGCCATATTTAAAAATAAACAATTTCACTCCCTTGAGTTAACACCTATCAATGTGCTCAATATTGAGGTAAATTTCCAGCCCCAGATATTACTGGGTGAAGCCGCCGACAAAAGCATTGCACATATCAAACAGTTATCGCGCAGCAGAAATACGCAGATAACCCGCCAAAACAATATGGCATATGTCGAATACCCGGCGAATCAAATAAAATCAATATCAAAATAACATTGAAATAATCGTATTTTCAGGCTATTTTAAAGAAAAAAGTGTAGATATTTCCGTGAATTACAATACATTCATAAACAAAGACTTCCGAAATCGCTCGCAACCCAGGCGTCATCCTGGATTACGCTGGCTGATTTTTGCTGCCGGCAGCGCAGTCCTTGGTGTTGTAATCGCAAATACTTCGAGCACCAATAAAGACAATACAGTAGCAAATACCGATTTAATCAGCTCACCCCTTAGCATTATTGAAAAAGACCTGCAAAGCGCGATTGATAATGCCAATACTGATTCAGATCAGTCTTCATCAGAAATTATCAAACTTGAACTACCCAAACCTGAAATAGAGCAATTAACAGGCTCAACTAACGCCGTCGAAACAGAGCATGCTAGCGCATTTAATGAGCAACGTGACTGGCAGGATTTAAAAGTAAAAAGCGGCGACAGCCTTTCGAGCCTTTTTGATAAAGCAAAAATTAAACCGGATCAATTAATTGAATTAATGAAACTGGGGTCAGAAACCAGTGCGCTCAAGCGCATCCATCCTGGTGATATCATTCAGGTTGAAACAGACGACAATGGTCAGCTACTGGCACTGAATTTTCCAGTTGATGATATTCGCTACCTGCGAGTTATACGCGATGAGGCAGGACTCACCGCCAGAACATTACAGCACGCTATAGAAACACGCTCAGCCTATGCCAGCGGTGAAATTGATTCATCGCTATTTCTGGCATCTCAGAAAGCCGGGCTATCGCAAAACCTGACCATGGAACTGGCCAATGTGTTTGGCTGGGATATCGACTTTGTACTGGATATCCGCAAAGGTGACCGTTTCACCCTCATCTACGAGGAAATATTTAAAAACGGTGAAAAGCTGAAAGACGGTAACATCCTGGCCGCAGAATTTATTAATCAGGGCAAAAGCCATCGCGCGGTGCGCTACGTTAACCCAACAACCAACACAGCAGGCTACTATTCCCCGGACGGACATAGCTTACGTAAAGCATTTTTACGCAGCCCGGTTAAATTCAGCCGTATCAGCTCCAGATTTACCACCAAGCGTTACCACCCCTTATTGCACAAATTTCGTTCTCATAAAGGCGTTGACTATGCCGCATCCAGAGGCACACCGGTGCGCGCATCTGGCGATGGCAAAGTCATTTACCGTGGTAAAAAAGGCGGCTACGGCAATACCATTATCCTGAAACATGGTAATCGCTACAGCACGCTCTACGCACACCTGTCCAAATTCAATCGTAAAGCTCGCAGTGGCAGCCGCGTCAAGCAAGGGCAAATTATTGGCTATGTCGGCTCAACCGGCCTGGCATCGGGCCCACACCTGCATTATGAATTTCGCGTAAATGGCGTTCACCGAAATCCTTTGAAAGTAAAATTTCCGAGCACCAAACCCATTCCTGAACGACACAAAGATAATTTTGAGCTGACTACCTATGGCTACGTCGCGCAACTAGACGTATTGTCTCGCAACGCTCTGGCTTTAAACGAAAATTAATGACCGAGTTATATATTGGGCTTATGTCAGGTACCAGTATGGATGGTATAGACGCGGCCCTTGTCGATTTAGGCAGCCAGCCATTTAATTTAATTTGTCATCACAGCCATCCCCTGCCACCCGCACTGAAAAAAAAATTATTAACTCTTGCCCACAATGAAGCAGGCATAGACCTGGATACCCTGGGTGAGGTGGATGCAGAACTGGGTGAACTATTTGCCGCCGCTACTTTAGCACTGCTCAAAAAATCGCAGCACTCCGCTTCATCTATAAAAGCCATCGGCTCGCATGGTCAGACTATTCGGCATCGTCCAGACATAAAATATCCATTCAGTTTACAAATTGCCGATGCCAATAGAATTGCCTATAAAACCGGTATTTCTACTGTTGCTGATTTCAGACGCAGAGACATGGCTGCAGGCGGTGAAGGTGCGCCACTGGCTCCCGCATTCCACAAAATATTTTTCCGCAGCAACGATGAAAGCCGGGGGGTACTGAATATCGGCGGCATAGCCAATATTACCTATCTACCGGCCGACGACGGCGGTTCATGTTCTGGTTTCGACACCGGCCCTGGTAACATATTGATGGATGGCTGGATCCAGAAACATCAAGGCAAAAGCTTTGACAAAAATGGCCAATGGGCCGCATCCGCGCAGGCAGATCCAGAGCTTGTCGCGCATTTCATGAATGATAGATTTATTTCCAGAATACCGCCAAAAAGCACGGGACGGGAACACTACAATCTGCAATGGCTGGAACGGCAATTACAAAATTTTTCCGATTTGAGTGCAGCAATCGTCCAGGCCAGCCTGTGTGAATTTACCGCGCAAAGTATTCGCTACGCCATCGAAACACATACACCTGACATAAAAACATTAATCATCTGTGGCGGTGGCGCTCACAATGTACAGTTAATGCAATTGCTCAAGGCTACCATGCCAGACATCCACATAGCGTCGAGCGATCAATATGAGCTACCGCCTGACTGGATTGAGGCCGTTGCTTTTGCCTGGCTGGCAAAACAAACGCTGACAGGACAACCCGGCAACCTGCCTGATGTTACCGGCGCCTTAAAGCCTGTGATTCTGGGTGCTGTATATCCTGCTGAAAACAGTAATTACTAGCGCTTATCCATCGGCATATAGGGACGCTCAGTATGGCCAGTATAGACCTGCGTCGGACGAAAAATACGATTATCCGTTAACTGCTCCTGCCAATGTGCCAGCCAGCCAGCCGAACGCGAAATCGCAAATAGCGGTGTAAACTGATCAGTGGGGATACCCATTTCTTTGTAGAGAATACCGGAATAAAAATCGACATTCGGATAAATCCCTTTCGCAGCCAGCCGTTGTTCACAAATTTCTTCGACTGCCAGAGCAGTTTCAAACATCGGACTTATACTGCCCTTCTTCTCCGCCCATACCATCATCATTTTCTGCAAAATCGTCGCGCGGGGATCTTTAACACTATATTCCCGGTGCCCCATGCCCCAGATTTTACCTTTATTATCCAGCTGGTTTTCTACCCAGGCTTTGGCATTTTCTGGTTTGCCAATCGCCTGTAACATTTGCACAACTTTTTCATTAGCACCGCCATGGAGAGGCCCCGCCAGTGTGCCCACAGCGGCCGCCACCACCAGATAGGGACTGGCCAGGGTAGATGCCGCAACCAGCGCAGCAAACGTCGAAGCATTGATGGTATGCTCGGCATGCAGGATCAGGCAGGCATCCATAATTCTGGCCACGTCCGGATCAGGATCTTCACCACTGAACATATACAGCAGGTTTTCCGCGTAGCTCAAATCTTTGCGTGGTAACAGCGGATCATAACCATTCCGAATATGCTCCCACATGGTGACTAACGATGCCATGCGCGCGATGATTTTCACCGACATTTTATAGTCGCTGTATTTTGCTTCTTCAGTGGGGTAAAACATACCCAGGCTGGCAACCGCAGTCTGTAGCATTTCCATTGGATGTCCGGTGACTGGCAGATTCTTCATGATTTCGCGGACATTGTATTTAACAATCCGATTGCCACGCATCAGATGTTCAAATTCAGCCAGTTCATCGCTGGTAGGTAACTCACCTTTCAGCAGCAATAAGGTGGTTTCTTCAAAAGTGCTTTTTTCCGCTAATTCTTCAATACGATAGCCTCGATAAGCCAATAGCCCGGCTTCGCCATCCAGATAGGAAATATTAGATTGCGTGGCCGGAACACCCGCAAGACCCGGTAAATACTCGCTACTCATCTAGGTACCTTTTCTAGTTCTTATATGGTAGAGCCGTATAGGATAACAAGCCAAAAGAGCTCAAACAAAAAAAAGGGCGCTTAAGCACCCTTTTTTCCAGTTACATTTGATCAAAATCACTCAGGTGAGAATGAAGATCCACAGCCACAGGTGGTCTGGGCATTTGGATTACGAATGATAAATTGTGCACCCTGCAGATCTTCTTTGTAATCAATCTCGGCACCCACCAGGTACTGGTAACTCATTGGGTCAATCAACAGTGTCACACCATCGTTTACCACAGAAGTATCACCATCATTAATCGCTTCATCGAAAGTGAAACCATACTGGAAACCGGAACAACCACCGCCAGAAATAAACACGCGCAGTTTCAGGTTCGGATTACTTTCTTCTTCAATCAGTGTTTTAACCTTGGCTGCCGCAGCGTCGGTAAAAACCAGAGGATCAGGAATTGCATTTTCAGCCGTTTCAGCAGTCATTAAAATATCTCCACAACATCATATGTTCTCTCATGGCGAGAGAAATTAGCATTACCTGAGTATTTTAGTCAACTTTTATTTCCAAGTCCATGATTAACTTACACTTGGGTCTGGCTCGGATTCCAGTTCTTCCGAAGACTGGTTATCCTTTTGATATTCAAGGAGTTTTTTCTCATTTTTGCAATGCACCAGGCTACCATTGACTTCAGCCCCCATGGCCATTTCCAGCATATTGTAAAATACATTGCCCTTAACCTGAGCCTGTGCGGATAACTCTACCCGCTCAGTCGCGTAAACATCGCCTATTACTTCTCCGTTCAATACTACATAAGGCACGCGCACCTCACCCTCGATGCTGCCATGATCACTCAACACCAGCATTGAATCTGAACCGTCTTCGGCGATTACATTGCCGATAATTTTCCCATCAATATGTAATCCACCTCTGAAAATCAGATCACCCCGTATTTCTATGGTGTTTCCAATCAGGGTCTCAATTTTTGTCGATTTAATTTTCGGTTTGCCCCACATTTATTGTTCTCCTCCAGCTATCAAATCATCCCAGGCAAGCACTTCCTCAACCCTGGGAACGCGTGAACTCTTGGGCAGTACTCGCACAAACAACGACAATGGCTTAAATCCATCGGGAATTCTGATACCACCGTCAAAGTTCTGGAAATATTTAAATCCGAACTTCTGTCGTTTACTCACTTTTTTGGTTGACAGGGTTGGCAAATCCAGACGGACTACTTTTCCATCCTGTTCACCTTCTATAGATAATTCCACGTCACCCCGCACAGCCACATCATTCCGGCCATCCTGTATCAATATCAATTTATAGTTATAGGTGTTTTCTCCCATGTCCGTTAGCGCCATTTTTTTCACCACCACCGTACGCTTAGATTTCCTCGGCTGCACAATGTTGCGATAGAAGGTCAGCTCTTCTTTCATTTCCAGCATTTTTGCCTGCGCCTCAGCCAGAGTTTTCTTAACCTGACTACTGGCATCGCGATCAATATCCTGACCTCGCGTCAGCACGGCTCTTTCTCTAAGCAGTTTTTCCTTTTCCGCTGTCAAGGCCACAATACTATTTTGTAAAAGTGCTATTTCAGTATCTGTCTCGGCCTGATCAAATCCACCAATAAACCGTCCATATTCATAGGCGGCAAATATGCATGCGGCGACAAGAATCAGCGCGACGACGACAGATAAAATCCATAAATGTGGACGCTGAACAGAAATCAAATATTGATTGTGTACAGGAGTTGGCTTCATACTTCTTACTAATTACCTTTAATTATTCGATGCCAGTGAGTGTAGCTGTAACTACACATTTAGCCCCAAACCGAGACTTAAGGCAGCAGGGCCACCTGAGAAATCCCTGCCGTTTCATCTAGCCCGAACATAATATTCATATTATGTACCGCCTGACCCGCCGCGCCCTTCACCAGATTATCAATGACCGATGATATCACCAGTGTATCGCCCTGCTGTGGTCTGAACACAGAAATCCGGCACATGTTGGAACCTTTGACACTGCGCGTTTCTGGCATGGTGCCCGCAGGCAGCACATCCACAAAAACTTCATCAGCATAGCGCTTGCTGTATAGCTCGATTAAATCATCAACATCACGCTGAATCACTGCATACAGGGATGCTTCAATACCCCGGATCATAGGTGTCAAATGCGGCACAAATGTCAGCCCCACCTGATGACCGGCAATCTTCGATAAAGTTTGCCTAATTTCCGGTAAATGCCGATGACCATCGACAGCATAGGGCTTGAAACTTTCCGAAGCTTCGCACAGTAAACTGCCGACATTGGCGCCACGACCGGCACCACTAACGCCGGATTTAGCATCTGCAATCAGATGTTGATCTTCAACCAGCCCGTTTTCGATCAAGGGTAAGAAACCGAGTGTTACTGCCGTGGGGTAACATCCGGGATTGGCAATAATCCGCGCCGACTTAATTGCCTGTCGATTAATTTCCGGCATACCATAAACCGCTTCGGCCAGAATATCCGGACAGGCATGGTCCATGCCGTACCAGTGTTTCCACTCTGCGGGATCTTGTAATCTGAAATCTGCAGCAAGATCGATGACCTTAACACCGGCATTCAATAAATCTGCCGCCATGTTCATCGCCGTACCATTGGGTGTTGCAAAAAACACCACATCACACTGACTCAGTTCATCCAGTCTGGGTTCCTGAAAAGCAATATCCAGATGAGCGCGTAAATTGGGATAAAGATCGGCGACCGATTTACCTGCTTCGGATCGCGAAGTAATAACCGACAGCTCCACTTCCGGATGCGCCACTAACAAACGCAACAACTCTACCCCGGTGTAACCGGTGCCACCCACAATACCGGCTTTAATCATGTGAATACCTCAATCAAAATTTAGAAATGACAAACAAGTCATTGAAAAATGAACGGCAAGTATAGACTGAATCACGCGCATAGAATAGCGGCAACAGCTTTGATGTCAGCCACGTACAAGGTAAGATGCAGCAAAATTTGAACAAGGAAACAAAATGCTCTGGGTAAAAGCTTTTCACGTGATTTTTATGGTGACCTGGTTTGCGGGACTTTTCTATTTGCCCCGCCTGTTTGTTTATCATGCCATGTCTGACGATGAAACCAGCATCGAACGATTTAAAATCATGGAACGCAAACTGTTCTACGGCATCATGACACCCGGTGGCATTATTACTCTGGTGCTTGGCTTATGGATGTACTTCGACTATGCCATGCAGGCCTATTCTGGTTTTTTCTGGCTGGATATAAAACTGCTGCTGGCCGCCATACTGATCGGTTATCACATCGTTTGCTGGAAGCTGGTGAAAGATTTTAAAAATGATCAGAACCGGCACAGCCATGTCTGGTATCGCTGGTTTAACGAATTCCCGGTGATCCTGTTGATACTGATAATTATTCTGGTAATAGTAAAACCGATCTGAATTAGCCGACCTTTGAAAATAGCAAAGGCTCGAGTTCAGACAGGGCCTTCTTGTAAACATCGCGTTTAAAAAACACTACTTCCGACATGGGATGCCAGTAATCCACCCAGGCCCAGTGGTCGAATTCCGGCTTATCCATGGTACTGAGATTAAAGTTTTTCTCGGAACCAACGAGCTTCAGCACAAACCAGATCTGCTTCTGGCCAATACACACAGGACTGGAATTTTTCCGAATCATACGTTTGGGCAAACGATAACGCAGCCAGTTACGGGTCTTGCCAACCACTTTTACGTGCTCGGGTAACAGCCCCGTTTCTTCGAGCAGTTCCCGATACATGGCCTCATCAGGTGTTTCATGATGACGAATTCCGCCCTGGGGAAATTGCCATGCATCCTGGCCATAACGGCGCGCCCAGAAAACCTTACCCTCCGGGTTACTCAGAATTATGCCAACATTCGGCCTATATCCGTCAGAATCAATCACTTAGAACACCTTAATCGTTATACAACTGATTCTTCCAAAAATCAGCTCACTTCGCAATGTCTGATTGGGTACAATAGCCACCGCATTTTAACTATAGACGCTATTTATAGCCTTTAGTTTGAACCTTAGATCTACTTATGGGGAATATTATGGCGCTGGCTTTGTTTGATCTCGACAACACCTTACTGTCTGGCGACAGTGATTACCTGTGGGGTGTCTTTCTCGCCGAACAGGGCATAGTCGACAGGGACTTCTACGAACAGGAAAACCAGCGCTTTTACGATGAGTACAAACAGGGCACGCTGGATATTTACGAATTTCTGGCCTTTTCGCTGAAAGCGCTGGCGGAAAATGATGCGGCCACACTGAAGTCTTTGCAGCAGCAGTTCCTGGAAGAAAAAATCCGCCCACTAATGAGCCCTGCTTCATTCGAACTGATTGCTAAGCATAAAGCCAGCGGCGACACCCCGGTGGTCATAACAGCCACCAACAGCTTTGTCACTGCGCCTATCGTCAAAGCTTTTGGTATCAAGCATTTGCTGGCCACAGAACCGGAATTCATTAATGGAAAATATACCGGCCAGGTTGCCGGTACCCCCTGTTTTCAGAATGGCAAGGTGATCCGCCTAAACGAATGGCTGGCAAAACAGGATTATAATTTAGCCGATAGCTGGTTTTATAGTGATTCCCACAACGACCTGCCGCTACTCAAACTGGTCGACAATCCGGTGGCAGTGGATCCGGATGATCAACTTACAGAATTTGCCCGAGCACAAAACTGGCCGATTATTTCATTGCGCGAGAAGCACATCTTTTGACGCCAGGTATTGCTGGCCAGCCTTGTCCAGCACCTTTGGCAATATGTCGGACTTCAAACCAGCAACCTGCCAGACGGATTCTGGAATTAAATTGTCAAGCTCCAACGATTCGTCGACATCAATATAGTGGTTCATGATTTGCCAGGCCAGGTGTATCAAGCTAGCTGAATCTCGACTCACTTCTGGGGATTTTTCTGGATGCAGATGGAAGCGCACCGATTGACACAGCATCGGCGGCAGGCTCCATTTTTTCAGCAAGGCGCCGCCGACCTGAGCATGATCATATCCCAGTTCTTTTTTTTCCGCTGCCCACAATGGTATCGATTCCGCCTGCTGGATTGACAGAGCGCGGGTCATTTCGTCTGGTAACTGTACATACAGCAACAGTGAACCGATGTCGTGTAACAGGCCGGCAATAAAATAACGCTCGATTTCTTTTTCCCGACGAAATGCCGCCAGCACCCGCGCCACCACGGCCGTATACAAACTCCGTTTCCAGAATACCGGCATGTTCACCAGCTCCGCCGGTATACCATCAAATACTTTTACCGCAGAAGCGGCCAGCACCACACTGCGCAGCTCGCGATGCCCGATCAGGGCAATGGCACGATAAACCGTATCGACTTTGGAGGTAAAACCATAAAAGGGACTATTCACCAGCTTGAGCAGGCGGGCGGTCAAAGCCGGATCATCATTAATAATTCGGCCAATCTGGGTTGCGGTAGAGTTGGGGTCATCCATTGCATCGAATACGCGATACACGATGGCAGGGAGGGTTCCCAGTTTGCTGCTGCTATCAACGAGTCGTTCTAAACTGATCAAAATAGTGGCCTGCTTTTACTTCGATACTATGTATACCCGAGCCACTAGTCCAGGGCCCGGGCTCACAGATCAGGTCTTGGGCAAAGTAACACCGGTTTGCCCCTGATACTTGCCGGCACGGTCGCCATAAGACGTTTCACAAATTTCATCGGACTCAAAAAACAGCATCTGCGCCACGCCTTCGTTGGCATAAATTTTAGCAGGCAATGGCGTGGTGTTGGAAAATTCCAGGGTAACGTGGCCTTCCCATTCCGGTTCCAGCGGGGTGACATTGACGATAATACCGCAGCGCGCATAAGTCGATTTACCCAGACACACGGTCAACACATTGCGTGGGATGCGGAAATATTCAACGGTGTGCGCGAGTGCAAATGAATTAGGTGGAATAATGCAGACGTCACCCGTGAAATCCACAAAACTGTGTTCTGAAAAATCTTTCGGATCAACCACGGCAGAATTGATATTGGTAAAAATCTTGAAATGATCCGCGCAGCGTACGTCATAACCATAACTCGATGTACCGTAGGAAATCAGTCGTTCCCCGTTACCATTGGTACGGATCTGACCGGGCTCAAACGGTTCGATCATACCCTCATTTTCCGCCATCCGACGAATCCACTTGTCTGCTTTGATGCTCATATATTTTTAGCCCTAAAACGAAAACCGCCACAATTTTGTGGCGGCATTCTAGCACGATCAGATTGGGTGAGCACTGCCCACCGCTCAGCAGCAATTAGTTGTTCTGAATAACAATATTCGGGAACTTGGCGCTGTAGTCTTTCGCCTGCAGTGCCAGTTTAGCTGAAGTACGGCGTGCGATTTCACGATAAATCATACCCACGGTGCCATTTGGATCATCGGAAACTGACGGCGTACCCTCGTCGCCATCGGTACGGATTTTCATATCCAGTGGCAATGCACCGAGGAAATCGACATCATAATCTTCTGACATCTTCTCACCACCGCCCTGACCAAAGATGGGTTCCGCATGACCACATTCCGAACAGATATGGACGCTCATGTTCTCGATAATACCCAGTACAGGCACTTCAACTTTTTCGAACATCTTCAGACCTTTACGCGCATCCAGCAGCGCAATGTCCTGTGGAGTGGTCACGATAACAGCACCGCTCACCGGTACTTTCTGCGCCAAAGTCAACTGTACATCACCGGTACCCGGTGGTAGATCGATCACCAGGTAATCCAGATCTTTCCAGTTAGTATCCGTCAGCAACTGCTCCAGCGCCTGAGTCACCATTGGGCCACGCCAGATCATCGGTGTTTCATCATCAATCATGAAACCAATCGACATGGCCTGCAGACCATGACCTTCCATCGGCTCCAGAGACTTGCCATCGGCCGATTCCGGTTTGGAATGAATGCCGAGCATGCGAGGAATACTGGGGCCGTAGATATCCGCGTCCAGAATACCCACACTGGCGCCTTCTTCCTTCAGGGCTAACGCCAGGTTAACTGCGGTAGTCGATTTACCCACGCCGCCCTTGCCGGAAGCAACCGCAATAATGTTCTTGATGTTTTCCATCGGTTTCAGGCTGGACTGGACCGAATGCGCAATAATATTTGAGCTGATTTCGATATTGGCCGTGCTAACACCATCCAGCGCTTCAACCTGTTTTTTCAGCTCTTCAGTCACTTTGTCGTAATGACCAGTCGCCGGGAAACCCAGTACCACTTTGAAAGAAACCTGATCACCATTCACTTCGATATCGCGAATAGCATTACCTGCCATCAAATCCTTTTCCATATAAGGATCAATGTACTTGCGGATTGCATCTTCAACCTGTTGCTGTGAAACGCTCATATTGCTAACTCCAAAACTGAGTTCTGAGGCCTCAGCATCGCAGGGGGCCTCACTTAAAGGATGGCGCATTCTACACCAGCCGGGGCTGGAATTAACCCTACCATTGTTGGTATAGAGGCCAAATATTCATTAGAGAGGGCTAATTTGGGGCTGATTGCCCATTTTCAAGGGATTCAACTAAAAAATCCGAGTAACTTAACTTACGATGAATTAATATTCCGAGATTGTTCAGCCACACATGTATAAGTTCTGCGCAATATTTAACCACCCAGACTGAGACTGATATTTTTTAACATGAATACAGTTTTCAGTCTGGCCCAGAAAAAAGCTTATTGAACCTGTAGATCAACACCAGACGTGATGCCACAACCATGAAAGAGCCAGTAACTGATAGATCCAACACCATTATCCCCCACCCCGAATTAATGGAACTCCCCCCCATATCCATGGCTAAACAGGCTATCGCTGAAGATTTTCAGCGCTATTTCAGCCGCACCCTGGGCAGGGACAGCGAGCATTGCACCAATCACTATCTATATGAAGCGCTCGCCTATACCATCCGGGATCGCCTGATGGAGCGCTGGAAAAATACGCGTCGTGCTTACGAGCAACAACATGCCCGTCGTACCTGCTATCTGTCGCTGGAATTTCTCATCGGACGCTCCCTGAGTAATGCCATGCTTAATCTGGATATCACCGATGAGGTCAGCAAAATGCTGTTCGACTATGGCATTGAGCTGGAAGAGCTGGTCGATGCCGAACACGATGCTGGTCTGGGCAATGGCGGTCTCGGCCGACTGGCAGCCTGCTTCGTCGATAGCTGTGCCACCCTGCAACTGCCCGTACTGGGCTATGGTTTGCGTTATGACTACGGCATGTTCCGCCAGAAAATCCACAATGGACACCAGACGGAAGAACCTGATCACTGGATGCGTGATGGCAATCCCTGGGAACTGGAGCGGCCGGAATTTAGTCAGCGCATCCAGTTCGGCGGCCACACCGAGCACTGGTGTGACGACGATGGCACTCTGCGGGTACGCTGGGTAGCCACCCACGACGTACTGGCCATTCCCTATGACACGCCGGTGCCCGGTTTCAACAATGATACCGTTAATAGTCTGCGCCTGTGGAAATCCACTGCGACCGACGAATTCGATCTGGAAGAATTCAATGCGGGTGACTATTCGGAAGCCGTCGCAGAAAAAAATAATGCCGAACACATCACTATGGTGCTTTACCCAAATGATGCCAGCGAAAACGGTAAAGAACTGCGTCTGCGCCAGCAGTATTTTCTCGCCTCGGCCAGTCTGCAGGACACCATTCGCCGCTGGCTCAGACTCGAAGGTAATAATTTTGATACATTTGTCGATAAGCACTGTTTTCAGCTAAACGACACCCACCCCAGTATTGCCGTGGCCGAGCTAATGCGCCTGCTGATCGACAGGCATCACCTGAGCTGGGATAAGGCCTGGCATATCACCAGCCACACCATGGCCTACACCAACCACACCCTGCTACCGGAAGCACTGGAAAAATGGCCGGTGGAGTTATTCCAGAAATTATTACCACGGCCACTGGAAATAATTAAAGAAATCAATGCCCGTTTTCTGACTGAAGCATCCCGCCGCTGGCCTGGCGACAGTGATAAATTACGCAATTTGTCCATTATTGAAGAAGGCCACACCCCCATGGTGCGCATGGCCAATCTGGCCATCGTCGGCAGCTTCTCCGTCAATGGCGTCGCGGCATTACATTCACAGTTACTGATCGAAGGTTTGTTCAGGGAATTCTATGAACTCTGGCCCCACAAGTTCAACAACAAAACCAATGGCGTTACGCAACGGCGCTGGTTAGCCATGTGCAATCCAGGCATGAGCCAACTGATTGACCAGCATATCGGCAAGGAATGGATCACCGATCTTGGCCAGCTAAAAAAACTCACTGCTTACGCGGATGATAAAACCTTCCAGAAAAACTGGCGCATGGAAAAACTCGCCAACAAGCAGCGTCTGGCCGAGCTGGTCGAAAAAGAATGCGGCATTCATTTTGATACCAGTGCCCTGTTCGATATCCAGGTAAAACGTATTCACGAATACAAACGCCAGCTACTCAATATTCTGCATGTAATCCATCTGTATAACCGCATCAAACAGGGCGATACGCAGAACTGGACCAACCGCTGCGTGCTGATTGGCGGCAAAGCAGCCCCCGGTTATGCCATGGCAAAACTCATCATCAAACTGGTCAACAATGTGGCCGACGTGGTAAACACTGATCCGGATGTGGGCGAGCTGCTTAAAGTGGTGTTTTTACCCAATTATCGCGTCTCCGCCATGGAAGTCATCTGCCCGGGGGCGGACCTGTCGGAACAGATTTCAACGGCGGGCAAGGAAGCCTCTGGCACCGGCAATATGAAATTTATGATGAATGGCGCCATTACCATTGGCACGCTGGACGGCGCTAATATAGAAATTCTGGAAGAAGTCGGGGAAGACAATTTTTTCCTGTTCGGTCTGACTGCCGCAGAAGTTACCGAGATGCGTAAAAATTATCACCCGGATGCCATCATTGCAGCCGATAAGGACCTGCAAGCGGTGATGCAGTTATTGAGCAGCGGCCATTTTAATCAATTTGAGCCAGGCTTGTTTGACCCGATCATTGATTCCATCAGCAGTCCTTATGACCCCTGGCTCACAGCCGCCGATTTCCGCAGTTTTGTTGATGCTCAGCAACAAATTGCCCAGGCTTATCAGAATCAGGAAAACTGGACGCGGATGAGCATTCTCAATACGACTGCCAGTGGCAAGTTCTCCACCGATCGAACTATGCTGGAATACAACCAGAATATCTGGAAGCTGAAACAGATCACCCCTTACGTAGCCAAAGATAAGTAAGAGATATCACCGATGGCAAAACTTTAGGGTTTTGCCATCCTGATTATCCATGCCCGCAATAAAGAAAGATGAAAATCCCCAGCTAAAGTGCTACTTTATGCGCCCTAATAAACAGCCTATACCGAAGTAACATGACCACTGACGCACGAAAAATTCTGGTAACCAGCGCCCTGCCTTATGCCAATGGCCCGATTCATCTGGGACATCTGGTGGAATATATCCAGACCGATATCTGGGTACGCTTCCAGAAAATGCGCGGCCATGAATGCTATTACGTCTGCGCTGACGACGCTCATGGCACACCCATCATGCTGCGCGCACGCCAGGAGGGCATCGAAGCTCAGCAGCTGATTGATCGGATGCATGCCGAGCACACCAAGGACTTTGATGATTTTCTGGTGGATTTTGATAATTATTACACCACCCATTCCGACGAAAATCGGGAAATTATCAACACCATATACAAACGGTTGAAAGCGGATGGCCATATTGATGTGCGTACTGTGCGCCAGGCCTATGACCCGGAAGCCGAAATGTTTCTGCCGGACCGGTTTATCAAAGGTACCTGCCCAAAATGTGGTGCAGACGATCAGTATGGCGACAACTGCGAAGTTTGCGGTGCCACCTATGCGCCCACTGATTTGAAAAATCCCAGGTCAGCGGTTTCAGGTGCCACTCCCATCGAAAAAGACTCGGAACAGTTCTTCTTCAAGCTGGCTGATTTCCAGGACTTCCTGCAGCAATGGCTGGATGCCGGCCATACCCAGGCTGAAATTGCCAACAAACAGAAAGAGTGGTTCGAAGAGGGCCTGCAGGACTGGGATATTTCCCGCAATGCCCCCTACTGGGGTTTTGAAATCCCCGATGCGCCGGGTAAATATTTTTATGTCTGGATGGACGCGCCCATGGGTTACATGGCCAGCTTCCAGAACCTGTGTGACAAAAAAGGTCTGGTATTCGATGACTACTGGGGGCCGGATTCCAAAACCCAGTTAGTACATTTTATCGGCAAGGACATTGCGCGCTTCCATACTTTATTCTGGCCCGCGGTATTACACGGCGCCGGATTCAGAACCCCGTCCTCCGTCTTTTGCCACGGATTCCTGACCGTCGATGGCCAGAAAATGTCCAAGTCGCGCGGCACCTTTATCATGGCGCGCACCTATCTGGATAATCTGAATCCTGAATATTTGCGTTATTACTACGCCGCTAAATTATCCTCCGGTGTCGATGATATTGATTTGAATCTGGAAGATTTTCAGCAACGAGTTAATTCGGATCTGGTCGGCAAGTATGTCAACATCGCGAGCCGGGCATCTGGTTTTATTACCAAACACTTCCAGGGGAAATTATTATCGCCACTGAATGACAAAAAATATATGGATGGCGTTAACGGCGCTCAGTTCCTAATTGCAGAATCCTACGAACATAGAGAGTACGCAAAGGCTATCAGAGATATCATGAAAAATGCTGATAACATTAATCAGTATTTTGACGAGAAAAAACCCTGGTTACTGGCTAAAGATGAAACCAGACATGACGAGCTGCATGAGGTTTGCTCACGAACGCTGCATGGTTTTTATTTTCTGTCGATATTGTTAGCACCCGTATTACCGGCAACCACCAAAAAAGCTGCCACTGAATTGTTCGGCCTGGACAGGAATTTTATCTGGGACGACCTTAAAACTTTCCCAGCATCCATCAACAAGTTCAAACCGTTGATGACGCGAATTGAGCAGGAGTCGATCGACAGGATCATCGAAACCACGAAACAGCACCTGGCCGAGCAAGCAGCAGTCACTGAGAAACCGCCGGCCGGCCCGCTGACGGATGACCCGATTGCCGATGAAATTGAATTCGATGATTTTGCCAAAGTCGATTTGCGTATCGCGAAAATCGTCAAGGCAGAGCATGTTGAAAAGGCCGACAAGCTACTGCAACTCACGCTGGATATCGGCGGCGAAACGCGCAAGGTATTTGCCGGCATCAAATCAGCCTATGCACCGGAAGAGCTGGTAGGAAAATTGACGGTGATGGTGGCCAATCTGAAGCCACGCAAAATGCGTTTTGGCCTGTCTGAAGGCATGGTACTGGCGGCCGGCCCGGGCGGAAAAGATTTATGGATACTGAATCCCGATGAGGGCGCACAACCCGGTATGAAGGTGAAATAAACACCATACCTGCAACTGACTGAGCCATTAAATCACTTTGCTGACCAATCAGTTGCAGCCATATCATGTGCTCGACCAACGCCTGCTTACATTGAAAAAGCTTCTTCCGGTATATGGCTAAATTCCTGCTCCACCACGATATCAAACACATCATCCAGCGTTTTAACCGAACTGAAATCGACCGATACCCCATCAAACATATCGGCAATCGCATTGGAAAATTCCAGCTGTTTTTTGCTGTTCATATGCAGATCTCGAACTAAATGCATGTCCAGCTCTATATCGTCCTGATCAATACCAAATACATCTTCCACGACTGAATTAAAACTCATCGTCATAAGCAATTTGACCGTGCCAAGCTCGTTACCATCCTGAATCTTGAAACACATAACCATCACCCCCCGCTGACTGTCTTGCATATAGATACAATTAGCGCTGCACCCTATATTTATTAGATTATAACTATTAACTAATATTTCTTTGATCTAGTTAAACATTTCAGGTTAATTAATGGACAAAACAGAGGGATGTTAACGAAGAAGCCCCCATCGGACTGATTGCCAATGAGGGACTTTGGGGTAGCTCAAAATAAAGCGGGTACGATAGCCGGAGCTACCGTACCCTAGCAGCGCATGATTGCCGCTAAAGCGATTTCGTTCTCCACGTTGCATGAACGGAGAACGTAATTAGGCGATCACGCTACACATGCAACAACACATCATGCTTTGTGTTGTGCGGAAACTGAATTAGCTTTTTGCTGTTTCAGTGGTTTCCGTTTTAGCCTGATTGCGGTCGTTCAAAAACTTCTGATAACGCTCATCAGCTTCTTTACGACGCTGTTCCATCATTTTCATACGTTCAGCACGCTGCTGTTCCATTTGTTTAAATGAAGGGGCCTGCTGGAATGTACCTTGCTGAAATGCTGCTGGCTGAGGTTGAGCAGGCATATTCTTCATCATTTCCTGATGCCGCTCAAAAGCTTCTTTCTGTGCTTTTTCAGCCAGTTTACGCTGCTCTTCCATTTGCGCTTTCTGCTCATCAGTCATTGGAGCATAGCCATATGCAGGTGCTGCACCATAAGGAGCATAACCGTAAGGTGCATAGCCATTGTAACCGTTATAGCCGTTGTATCCGTTATAGCCATTGTGACCATTGCCATAACCACGACCGTTACCACGGGCATTGGCGTTCATGTTAAAGCCAAAGTTACCGTCACCCAGGAAGTCGCCCATACCATCACCGAAACCGTTGTTGTTCCAGTTATTGTTGTTGTAACCATTGTTACCAAACGGGCCCCACCATGCATTTGCCGATGACGACATAGCAATAGCTGCTACCGCAGCTAGCATCGTTAAAGTTTTCATTTTTTCATTTCCTTAAATTAGTTTTACAGCAAAATCTCATGCGCTTTAATGGCCTAAGCCAATGGAATCAATACTATTAGAAACCACTAATATTATCAAATACTATCTCTGCCCGTTCGTCCGTTATCAGTGTGAGCTTACATAAGGGAAATATTTTGCAGCCCATTAAAAAAGCCGAACACTAATACATAGTGTTCGGCTTTTAACCGGGTAATTCTTTAAACGCTAAAGAATTATCAATCTACCTGGCAGGTGCTACCGGCACGCCTGCGGGTGCCCCTGCTGGTGCACCACCGTAGCCATAAGGTGGCTGACCATAACCTGGTGCGCCGCCGTAGCCATAGGGAGCCCGACCATAAGGCGCGTAACCATAAGGTGCATAGCCATTATAACCGTTGTAGCCGTTATAACCGTTGTAACGATTATTGCCATTACCATAGCCACGCCCATTACCGCGGCCACTGCCACTCATATTAAAACCAAAGTTACCATCACCCAGGAAGTCGCCCATTCCGTCGCCGAAACCATTATTGTTCCAGTTATTGTTGTTGTAACCATTATTATTTCCAAAAGGTCCCCATGCATTCGCAGCCGAAGACACTGCAATAGCTGCTACTGCAGCTACCAAAGCTAATACTCTCATTCTCATTTCCTTAAATTAGTTTTACAGCTAAACATCATGCGCCCATAGTGTCAGGAAAGCTATTAAATATAATTGTAATATCAATTTCTTTTATACCTTCCGTCTAATATGTGCTGTTATCAAAACAAAAAAGGCGCACCGTAAGTGCGCCTTTTCTGTTACCAGGTTCATAAATACAGCAAATAATCAGGTTCTCTGCATAGAACGTTCGAACGCCTGCTGGCGTCTTTGCAACATTTCCATTTGTTGCTTTTCGATTTCAGACTGTCTTTCCTGCATACGAGCCATTGCTTCCTGGCGACGCTTTTCAGCCTGCTGGAACACAGTTTTGCGCATCTCTGACATATTGGTCATCATTTCCTTCTGTCTTTGTATAGAGCGCTCGAAAGCCTGACGACGCTGTTGCTGCATGTCTTTATACGCTTGCGCAGCATGGAGTGGCATCGCATTGACATAGGGCATAGCCGCAGCATTCGGGGAAGATGAGCCAACCTCGATAGCAGTCAAATCTGTAACTGCACTGGTTTCAACCGTACTATCTTCTACAGCAAGTTCCTGCTCAGTCAGCGTAGTTTCCTGGGCGGCTTCTGGCACAGGTAAATCTGCCACAGCGGTTGCCGCAGGAACATCAACATTGGCAATAACCGATGAATCTTGCGTCACAGTATCATCATTAAACTGCTTAACGAGCATGTCAGCTTTATCACCAAAAACAGTTACGATTAAAGCCAGGGCAAAACCCATCACCAGCACCATACCCATGGCAAATGGAATGCGCATTTTACTTTTACCCGTTGCTGTATCTTCTTCTGTAGCTGTCGCTTCAGTTACGTCTTCCGCGATCGGCTGTTCTACTTCAGTTACTTCCGTCTCTGCGATTTTTTTCTTAGGCATTGTAATTCTCCCAATTTAATCCAAAAAAAGAGCCGGACACCGAAAGTGACCAGCTCTTCTTGATAAATAATTCTTTAAAATTAAAGAATTACAGGCTTACTTGGCTGGTGCTGCTGGCGCCGCGGGTGCTGCTGGAGCAGGCGCGTAACCATAAGGAGCACCATAAGGAGCATAGCCGTAAGGAGCGCCATAAGGAGCGCCATAAGGAGCGTAACCGTTGTAACCATTATAGCCGTTATAACCATTGTAACCGTTATAACCATTGCCATAACCACGACCACGGCCGTTAGCATTAGCATTCATGTTAAAGCCGAAGTTACCGTCACCCAGGAAGTCACCCATACCGTCACCCCAACCGTTGTTGTTCCAGTTGTTGTAACCGTTGTTGTAACCATTGTTACCCCAGGGACCACCCCACCAGGCACTGGCAGTAGCTGATACGGAAAGTGCAGCGATAACTGCAAGAACTTTTAAAGTTTTCATAGGAATTCACCTTTTATCATTTAGTTTAACGACAATTGTTTTTCATGCGCTTTATGGTTCAATTGAACCAATAATTTAAGTATATTAATATTTTTTAATATAGCAACATTAAAATATGCCGTTCGTCGAATTCAGGATTTGTGCAGGGAACTTTCAGATAATTGGCAATACAAACATCACCACGCAATGATCACATGCTGTTCCTTCGCAAACTAAAAAGAAAATTTCAGCAGAAAAAACAAAGACTTAATTAAAAAGCTTCACAGGGAACATGCTCAAATTCACTCTCAACAACGATATTGAACAAATCGTCGAGGGTCACGACTTTACTAAAGTCGATTTGCAGTTGGTCAAAATATTCGGCGATCACACTGGCCAGCTCGGTCTGTTGAGCCGTATTCATACCTAGGTCGACACGTAAATTCAGATCCAGACTTAACTCATCCAGCTCGCGATCAAACACATCGGCAATAATTGAATTTAAACTCATCGTCATCAAAGCTTTAACTGAATCCAGCTCATTCTTGCCTGCTTTTATACACATGAATCTGTTCTCAACCAGGCGACTGGATAATTCATAACGCCTGTTTCCTGATAAACATGCCTTTTGTTAATTCCTTACCAAATGCCGCCATCACGTCCTTTTCCAGTTCCAGGCCCATATTATTCTGGATAATTCGAGTGATGCGGCACGGGTAGGCCCGGCTATTCTGGTTTGCCGTAGTTAAAAAATATAATGTCGCCAACTGGCCGAGCAATGCAGAGTCCAGAGGCGTACTGGATCGCAGCAAAACGCCTCCCAGACTTATATCTTCCGCCTGCCCCTCTATTACTTCACCAGTAGACAGCTCTAACTGCATGGGTCGATGCAAATTGACACGCTGGCAGGTGCGCCTTTCGGAAATCGGAGACAGGGAATTGTCAGTCATACATTATCCAGATGTTTTTTTACAGTAATGATGCTTATAACGCATTCATATCATCATTATGCTGCATCGTCAGGCTGAACCTTTAACAATGCCCCGATTTGATCGCGTAGAAAACTATTTTCATCTTCCAGAATTATCACACATTGTTCCAGCTCAATCTTACTCCGTTCCAATTCACGAAAATGACTATCCAGCTCATTGCTCGGCAGCGATTCTGGGCTGACCTGATTCAGCAGGTCATTAATAAAGGCTTTTAGATGCTCTATGGTTTTAGTTTGTTGCGCCAGCAAAGACTCAGAAGGATTATCCTCTGTTAAATTATTATTCAGTGGCCGCTTCTTTTCAGAGGCATCGCCTGCGATGCCCTGCTCCTTCAAAATCTTGTATATCCTGAGATTTACATCATCCCAGTTGATGGTGTCTTCTGATTTGTCACTACCACCAAACATGGCTAGATACGCCAGTTCAAATGTGAGCACTTTCAATCTCAGGTTCAGACCAGACACATCCTTACTGGGCGCGTGCTGTTTGAGGTGCTCGAGACGTTTACCGGTTCTGTCTATTTCGGTTTGAAGATAGCTTTTAAAATCTGGAACAGCAGTATGAGCAGCGCTGTTTTCAGCATCCGCCGATCTGGATGAAAGGTGTTTTTTGAGATTCTTGTATTTGACCAGGCCGACAACCAGAACAACACCTAGAATAAGGATGAGTTGCAGCAGGAATATAAAAAGCCATTGATTTGTCGATAACATGCCTGTCAGGTTCTCCCTAAAAATCAGATATTTACCTCAACTGTATTAGTTATAGGTAATGATCCCTGATTTTTCCAATAGCAACTAGATCTGCAACTCGATCGACAGGCAAAAAAAAGCCGGCTATTTAAGCCGGCCCCGTACTATCACGGTTTTCCCACGCTATTGCTAATTGTTTGACCCGTTCCCAATCAGTTTTCAGACAGCTATGCCACAGCAGCGCCTTTCGTAGTGGGAAAGGCCACCATTAACTCAAAAAAACGCGTCTGAATCAAGACCGTTTATCTGCCAATAGGTAATTTTTATTTCATATTGAAATCAGACAGATACTTCGCAGTTTGCTAATATACATAGCTTACAATATATGTGTATTAACATATTCAAGTTAAACTACAATGCTGTAGTGAATATTATCTGAAATGTTTCCTTTGGGTTCTAAATGACCGAATACGCAATAATTTTAATCAGTACCATCTGGGTCAATAATTTTGTACTGGTCAAATTTTTAGGCCTGTGCCCCTTCATGGGCGTGTCCCGCAAACTGGAAACAGCCATGGGCATGGCGCTGGCAACCACCTTTGTGCTGACCCTGTCATCAGTATGTAGCTATCTGGTTAACGAGTACATTCTGGCACCACTGGATCTGGTTTATTTACGTACCATCATGTTTATTCTGGTCATCGCTGTAGTGGTCCAGTTCACCGAAATGGTGGTGCATAAAACCAGCCCCCTGCTGTACAACGTTCTGGGAATTTTCCTGCCGCTTATAACCACAAACTGTGCCGTACTGGGTGTTGCACTGCTTAATGTTCAGGAGCAACACGGTTTTCTACAATCTGCATTTTACGGCTTCGGGGCTTCCATGGGATTTTCCCTGGTACTGGTATTATTTGCCGGCCTGAGAGAACGCATTGCCGTTACTGATGTACCCGATGTCTTCCAGGGCAACGCCATCGCTTTAATCACGGCAGGCATCATGTCACTCGCCTTTATGGGCTTCGTGGGTCTGGTTAATTAATGTCTATACTGATCGCCGTCGTCACCCTGTCAGTTATCGCCGCCCTGTTTGGTTTGCTGCTGGGCTATGCCTCCATCAAGTTCCGCGTGGAAGGTGACCCGGTAGTGGAAAAAATTGACGCCCTGCTGCCACAAACCCAGTGTGGTCAATGCAGCTTTCCCGGCTGCCGCCCCTACGCTGAAGCAATTGCCAGTGGCGAAGCTCCCATCAATCTATGCCCGCCGGGCGGTGAAACCACCATGCTGGCGCTGGCTGATTTGCTCGGCGTCGAACCCGTTGCGCTGGATGATGAACACGACACGGAACCCACTAAAACGGTGGTAGTGATTGACGAGCAAACTTGCATCGGCTGCACCCTGTGCATACAGGCATGCCCGGTGGACGCCATCCTGGGTGCGGCCAAACAAATGCATACCGTGATTGCCGATGAATGTACGGGCTGCAATTTGTGTATTCCTCCCTGCCCCGTGGACTGCATCCATATCACACCGGTCAAAGTTGAACCGGACACCTGGCGATGGCCTTTGCCTGAGCAGAATTTTGCGGCCCCGAGAGCATAAGGTATATGACACGCACCACGCATCAACTCTGGCATTTTCATGGTGGATTAAAACTACCGGGTGAAAAACATCAGTCCACCGGAACCCCCATCGCCAGGACAGAATTACCTCGGCAGCTGGTCATACCGGTACATCAACACATTGGAGAAACCGGTAAGGTGCTGGTCAATATTGGCGACCGGGTACTGAAAGGGCAGGCACTGACACAACCGACGGCCTATGTCAGCGCCCCGGTTCACGCCCCCACTTCCGGCACCGTAAAAGATATAGCTGAATATCCTGCACCCCATCCTTCACGCCTGTCGACGCTATGTGTCGTCATCGAAGCCGATGGCAAAGATGAATGGATTCAGCTTGAATCAAGAGCAGACTATAAAAAGATGTCGCCCGCTGACCTGCGCAACCTCGTTCGCCATGCCGGCATCGTTGGCCTCGGCGGTGCAGCGTTCCCGACATCGGTAAAACTGAATCCAGGCCCGGGACACCAGATCAAAACCCTGATTATCAATGGTGCCGAATGCGAACCTTATATCACCTGCGATGATATGCTCATGCGTGAACGCGCAGATGAAGTCATTTCCGGTGCAGAAATTATCAGCCATGCCCTGAATACTGCGCATTGCCTGATCGCCGTGGAAAACAATAAGCCGGAAGCCATTGCCGCTTTAAATACAGCCATTAGTGATGCGGGGGTCGACTATATTGATGTTGTCGCCATTCCGACGATCTACCCCACTGGCGGCGAAAAACAATTGATAAAAGTCCTCACTAATAAAGAAGTACCCAGTGATGGCTTACCTGCCGATATTGGTATTGTCATGCAGAATGTGGGCACAGCCGCGGCTATTTATCGCGCCGTGTTTCATGGCCAGCCACTGATATCACGCATTGTCACCGTTACCGGCAAAGGCATTACGCAGCCACAGAACATGGAGGTGTTAATCGGCACCCCGATGTCAGCGCTGATCGAACAGGCGTGCGGTTACCAGGAAAATGCTGACCGGCTGATCATGGGGGGACCGATGATGGGCTTCACCATGCATTGCGATTCCCTGCCGGTCACCAAAGGCTGCAACTGCCTGCTAGTTGAAACAGCTGACCAGCATAGTGATGAAAATAACGCCATGCCCTGTATTCGCTGCGGTGAGTGCGCCCGTGTCTGCCCGGTAAGCCTGCTACCCCAGCAGCTTTACTGGCATGCCAGCTCAAAAAACTTTGATCAGGTGCAGGACTATAACCTGTTCGACTGCATTGAATGCGGCTGTTGTGCCTACGTCTGCCCCAGCCATATTCCACTGGTGCAATATTATCGCTTCGCTAAAACCGAAATCTGGAACCGGGAACGGGATCAGCAAAAATCTGATCACGCCCGCATCCGCCATGATTTCCGTCAGGCCCGGCTGGATAAAGAAAAACGCGAACGGGAAGAGCGCTTACGCAAGAAAAAAGACATGCTGGAGAAGAAAAAACAGGCAGAAGCAGCCGATAAAAATGAAACTGAAGAAGATCCCAAAAAAGCCGCCATTGCTGCCGCCCTGGCACGGGTGCAGGATAAAAAAGCCAAAGCGGCTGACGCCCCTAAAAACACAGACAACTTAACTGCTGCGCAGCAAAAGCAAGTCGACGAAGCGAATAAACGACGGGAAACCGAATAACCATGCGATTTAAAACCGCCAGTTCACCTCACACTACGCCTGTCAGCAGCGTCAACGTTATTATGCGCAAGGTTTTAATGGCGATGATTCCCGGCACCGCGGCGACAGCCTATTTCTTTGGCTGGGGCGTGCTAATCAATATTTGCCTCGCCTGTGTAGTTGCCATTAGCAGCGAAACCCTGATGCTGTATCTGCGCAAACGCCCGATGAAGCCTTATCTGTCCGATAACAGCGCACTGCTAACGGCCTGTCTACTGGCCATGGCCCTGCCGCAACTGGCGCCCTGGTGGCTCACGGTCATTGCCGTCAGCTCGGCCATTATTCTGGGTAAACATTTATATGGCGGGCTGGGCTTTAATCCATTTAATCCTGCCATGGTGGGCTATGTCATCGTCATCATTTCCTTTCCTAAGGAAATGACCCAATGGGTGCCGCCCGCGGTTGCCGGCTATAGCCAGCTTGGCTTCCTGGAAACCCTGCAGGTTATTTTTGCCGGCAGTATTCCTGCAGGCATGAGCTGGGACAGCATCACCATGGCAACACCGCTGGATACCATGAAAACCCAGCTGGGCCTCGAACTCAGCATTAATGACATCCATCAACATAAAGTTTATGGCCCCATGTTCAGTTCGGTCAGCGGTGTTGGCTGGGAGTGGATTAACGGCCTGTTCCTCGCCGGTGGCTTATGGCTGGCCTATAAACGCATCATTGACTGGCGCATACCCGCGGGACTACTGGGCATGCTGTTTTTACTGTCCAACAGTTTTGCGCTGTATGATTATTCCAGCTTTACCCCCCCCACGTTTCAGCTATTCAGCGGCGGCATTATGCTGGCGGCATTTTTCATTGCCACCGATCCCGTCACCGCCAGTACCACAATCAGAGGCCGCTGGATTTTTGGTGCCGGCATCGGCTTTTTCATTTTCGTGATTCGCACCTGGGGCAGCTACCCGGACGGTATTGCCTTCGCGGTACTGCTGATGAATATGACCGCGCCTTTGCTTGACTACTACACCATGCCGCGCACCTTTGGCCATCACTGGAGTGAATTCCCCGGTCATCATAAAAAGGAACCGGAAGAATGATGCACCAGGGCAAACAAATCCTGGTTACCGGATTATTATTAATGCTGTTTGCCACCATCGGCACCAGTCTGGTCGGCATCACCTATGAAACTACTGCAGAAAAAATTGCCGACAACGAACGTCGCGCCATGCTGCGCAGCCTGAATCAGATCATTCCACCTGAACGTTATAACAATGATTTAATTAGTACCGTACTTACACTCGAACCCGACGAACGCCTGGGGCAAAAAGAGCCTTCCCTTGCCTACCTGGCAAAAAAAGACGCTACAACTACGGCGGTCATTTTTTCTGTCATCGCACCCGACGGCTATAGCGGTGCCATCAAAATGCTCATCGGCATTAATGCCGATGCATCCCTTGCCGGTGTGCGCGTAGTCAGCCACAAAGAAACACCCGGCCTGGGTGATGTCATGGAACTGAAACGCAGTGACTGGATTCTTGGTTTTAACGGCAAATCGCTGGACAACCCTGATACCAGCAACTGGAAGGTGAAACGTGACGGTGGTGAATTTGATCAATTTACCGGCGCCACCATTACCCCGCGTGCAGTAGTGAAAGCCGTGCACCATTGTTTGTTATACTTTTCCGCACACAAGAAACGCTTACTGGGTACCGCAGATGAGTGATGTCAATTACAACGAAATTAGTAGAAGCGGCCTGTGGACCAATAATGTCGCACTGGTCCAGTTACTCGGCCTGTGCCCTCTGCTGGCCGTCACCGGCACGGTGATTAATGGACTGGGGCTCGGTATTGCCACGCTCATTACCCTGGTGGCGTCAAACATCATCGTTTCGTTAATTCGCAACTGGGTGCGCCCGGAAGTGCGCGTACCGGTTTTCGTGATGATCATCGCATCGGTGGTCACCACCATCGAACTCACCATGAATGCCTGGTTTTACGAACTGTATAAAGTGCTCGGTATTTTTATTCCACTGATCGTAACCAACTGCAGCATACTGGCGCGTGCCGAAGCCTATGCCTCAAAAAATAAATTACTGCCATCAGCAATGGATGGTCTGATGATGGGGCTGGGATTTGCGGGTGTACTGGTCGCTCTCGGCGCCATGCGCGAGGCGATCGGCCGCGGCACCCTACTGGCCGATGCCCATTTAATGTTTGGCGACATCGCCACCAACTGGACCATTGTACTGGTTGAAGATTATTCCGGTTTACTGCTTGCCATATTGCCACCCGGCGCGTTTATTGGTCTCGGTTTAATCATTGCATTAAAAAATGTCATTGATAGAAAACTGGAAAAACGTCAGCCAAAAATAGTTGCACCGGCAGGCTCCGAAGCGACTTCATGAACAAACAAAAACGCGCAGAAATCTTTGCTCGATTAAAAGCCGAAAATCCAGAACCCACAACCGAACTCAATTACAGCACACCCTTCGAGTTGTTAATTGCGGTCATACTGTCGGCACAGGCAACCGATAAAGGCGTAAACAGGGCGACGGATATTTTGTTCCCCATTGCCAACACACCGGAAGCCATTTTAGAACTGGGTGAAACCGGCTTAAAAAAATATATTAAAACCATTGGCCTGTTTAATACCAAGGGTAAAAACATAATTAAAACCTGCAAGCTGTTAATTGAACATCACCACAGCGAAGTTCCCGATGACCAGCAAGCACTCGAGGCACTGCCGGGAGTCGGTCGAAAAACTGCAAACGTCATTCGCAATACCGCCTTTGGTCATCCCACGATTGCGGTCGATACGCATATTTTCCGCGTCTCCAATCGAACCAGAATAGCACCGGGAAAAACTGTTCTGGAAGTCGAAAAAAAATTACTCAAGTTTGTCCCCGAAAACTATAAACTGGATGCACATCACTGGTTAATATTACACGGTCGCTATACCTGCATTGCACGTAAACCTCGGTGCGGCTCCTGTGTCATTGAAGACCTGTGTGAATTTAATAAAAAGGCAATTGATTAATGTTCGGCAATGATCGCAATCAGCTACGCAAGGCCTACGCCGATGCCTGGCAGAAATTCCAGCAGGGACATCCGCTGACACCGCTGGAACAACAGATAGCCGATGTCATCAAGGAACATCCCGAGTACCACAAGTCGCTGGAAAATATCGATAAGGATTTTCTGCCGGAAGCCGGGCAAACCAATCCATTTCTGCACATGGGTATGCATCTTGGTTTAAGAGAGCAACTGGCAACGAATCGTCCTATGGGTATCAGAGATATTTATCAGGCATTGACCCAGAAATATAAGTCCAGCCACGATGCCGAACATGACATGATGGAGTGCCTGGCCGAAGCCATGTGGCAGGCCCAGCGCCAGAACACCATACCGGATGAAACACGCTATTTGCATTGCCTGAAAAGCCGCGCCGGATTGAGCTGATAATCCGTTAATCAATTTGTGAACTGGCTAACGAATGAGTCTGTACATATAGCTGTTAATCTCATTTCGAACAGGCTAGACTGCTTGCGTCTTAATCCCAGAATCCCTCAACAAAAAGAAGGTAAATGAAGATGACTCAACTGTTAAATAAATCCCTGATTACGGCGTTAAGTTTTCTGTTCCTGATGGCTATCAGCCCCATGAGCAACGCAGTAGAAAACCCCTTTGGCATGAGTGACGTCGCTGCTGATCAAATGCAACTTGCGGGTAAAGATGGCAAATGCGGCGAAGGCAAGTGCGGCGAAGGCAAATGTGGCGGTAACAAAGGCGGCAAATGCGGCGAAGGTAAAAGCAGCAAGTGCGGCGGCGATAAAAAAGAAAGTAAATGCGGCGCTGGCAAGTGCGGTGAAGGCAAATGCGGTGGCGATAAAAAAGACACTAAAAAAGGTAAATGCGGCCAGGGCAAATGTGGCGGTTAATCATTAGCTGAAGTATGCATTTTACTGAAAAGCCTCGAATTTATTCGGGGCTTTTTTTTGGGGGGGGGACACACTCCGGCACGGATTGTCCAGGCCGATGGATGCTCCCGAGCACTGGATGAAATTCACCCCGATATATAGATATAGCCGTCGCCACCATTCCCGCTAATTAAAGAACAGCTCAAACCTGAACCAAATAACAAACGAACTTTGTTATTTAAAAACAGTCAATTGTCTTAATTCTAAAGAAAAACAAATATAATCGAGGACTCCCCCATGGCAAAACTAACGGACCTGGCAATAAAAGCACACACTACGCTGCTAGATATCAGCAAGCACTTCGACTTTCTGGGGCCTTTAGCTTTACGCTTATATCTGGTGCCCATTTTCTGGATGGCGGGCACTAAAAAATGGGGCAGCATGGAAGATACTATTGCCTGGTTTGGCAACCCGGACTGGGGGCTGGGCTTACCCTTGCCTGGCTTGATGGCCTATCTGGCAACATTCACTGAAATTTTTGGCGCCGTCTTTTTACTGCTTGGATTTGCCGTTCGCTGGATTTCCATTCCCCTGATGTTCACCATGCTGGTTGCCGCAGTCACCGTACACTGGCAAAACGGCTGGCTGGCAATTGCAGAAGGCTCAGGTTTTTTTGCCTCCGATCGCACCATTGGTGCGATTGACCGATTAGACAGAGCCAAAAGTATTTTACAGGAACACGGCAATTACAGCTGGCTCACCGAAAATGGTAGCCTGGTTATTCTGAACAACGGCATTGAGTTTGCGACCACCTATTTCATTATGCTACTGGTTCTGTTATTTACCGGCAGCGGCAAAGCCAGCCTCGACCATTTCATCAAACAACGTTTCATGGTTAATGCACAATGAGTGACCGACACTTTTTAATCAATGGAGCCGGCCTTGGACTACGCCGCGACTCAGTAAATGAGTTGTTAAAAAATTCACCGAGCAGTTTTCCGAAACAGATTGGCTTCATGGAAGTAGCGCCCGAAAACTGGATCGGTATCGGCGGTAAAACAGGCAAACAGCTACACCAGTTTACTGAACACTATGATTTTATGATCCACGGTTTATCATTGAATATCGGCGGACCGACACCACTGGATGAAAAATTTGTTCACCAGGTCAAAGACTTTATGCATCGGCATCAAATCAAAGCCTATTCGGAACACTTAAGTTATTGCGCCGATGATGGTCACATGTACGATTTGATGCCCATTCCCTTTACCGAAGACGCCGTCAACTACGTGGCGGATCGTATCAAACGGGTGCAGGATATTATTGAACAACGATTAATCATAGAAAACGTTTCATACTATGCGGCGCCCGGTCAGCAACTATCTGAAATTGATTTTATAAATGCGGTAATTGCAGAAGCCGACTGCGATTTATTACTTGATATTAATAATATCTATGTGAATTCTGTAAATCATAACTATGATCCGCTTGAATTTTTGCAGGCGCTTCCCGGCGACCGGATTGCTTACGGCCATATAGCCGGCCATTACAATGAAGCAGACGACCTGATTGTTGATACCCATGGTGCTGAAGTCATTGACAAGGTATGGCAATTACTCGACCAGGCCTACCAGCTATTTGGTGTGTTCCCTACCTTACTGGAACGTGATTTTAATATTCCGCCGGTCAAGGACCTGCTGATTGAAGTGGATAAAATAATTGCCCTGCAAAATCAGCATAAAGACAGTACTAAAGGATCCTTTGCCCATGGCTGACAATTCGATCCGCACAGAAACACCTACATTCATTAAAACGCAAATGCAGTTTTCCCAGCATATTCGAGATCCTGAGAATGTAGCGCCCCCTTCAGGCATAGAAGATCGGCGCATGAATATCTACCGCGATCTGTTTTATAACAATGTGGAAGGTTTTATCGCCAGCGGTTTTCCTGTTATTCGTTCCATTTATTCCGCTGCACACTGGCATAAAATGATACGAGATTTTTTTATAAAACATCGTTGCCAGACGCCCTACTTTCTGCAAATATCTGAAGAGTTTCTCAGCTATCTACAAAATGAACGAACACCGCAAGCGGAAGACCCGACCGGACTCATTGAACTGGCGCATTATGAATGGGTGGAACTGGCATTAAGTATTTCGACCGATGATTGCCATTTAAAACAGATTAATCCAAATGGTGATTTGCTTGAACAACATCCGATCATCTCACCGCTGGCCTGGTCTCTCGCCTACACGTTTCCCGTGCATCGGATGAGCCCGGATTTTCTGCCGACGCAACCACCTGAACAGGCAACTTATCTGATTGTGTATCGTGATCGACTGGATGACATTCAGTTTATGGAAATTAATGCTGTGACAGCACAGCTATTACATCTGATTAATCAATCAGCCAATGCAACAGGCAAAGAAATCCTGTTGCAGATTGCTGAAATGTTAAATGCCGCTGATCACGAAATGATTGTTAATGCGGGTCTGGCCAGTCTGCAGCAATTACAGGCGCGCGGTATCATCCTGGGAACCAGTCGCTGACATTGCAATAAAACACTTTATAAACTGAATTAATTCCCGCCCGAATCCAGACCCCCATTAATTAAATTTGTTGGCCTCATTCCGCTAATATCCATACACTTTTATTATCGGTAGACAAGCTAGAGGAGTTGATTATGGATATCAAAATGACCGACATCATGTTGCATATCGATGAAACACTGGACCGCCCACATCAGCTTGAACTGGAACAGTATATGCGCAATCAGTTCGGCGTCATTGGGCTGGGATATCACGCAGAAAAGCCCCACCTGATGATCGTAGAATTCAATCCCGATCGGACAACGCCACTGGAGTTATTACACTCTGTTGAAAATCGGGGATTGCATGCAGAACTGGTAGGCCTGCTATAAACAGGTTCACTTTTACATAAAAAAGACCGGCTAATTAGCCGGTCTTTTTTAGTCAAATATTTTTTGCCACCAGCGACGCCGATTGTTCGCCGGTCTTAAGGCATTTTCCAGATCAATCGGTTTCATTTTCGACAGTACCCAGCCGGGTAATGGCGGATTCTCACTAAAACCACAGCTAACGCCAAGATTGTGTGGATCAAAAATTTTAATAAATGCCGGCTGGTCATGGTCATCGGCATAGACGATACCGCAATAATCTTCTTCATGTTCCTTGCGCAACAGCGCATCGATTTCAGTAACAAAAGTTTCCAGTTGCTGTTTACTGCTGGTCGCCAACGGCGCCGGCTCACCAATCGCATAAATATACCAGCTATCATCCGCCTGACCGCGCAGCGTTTCCCAGAAGCTATCCAGATGTTCCCAACGCATCAGTGAAGTAAACCGCCCGCGAAAGGCATTTATATAGGGATCTATTTGCTGCTGTTCCTGACTCATATTCATCTCCGGGGGGATTAGCCTAGTGCTGGGCGCTGGTTATTTGCTGAATCCATTGCTGAATATCGTTGGTGGTGCGATGTAAAAAAGCAGCGTCGTTGTATACATTGGCAATGATGCTCATACCCTGCATTTTTGCGATTAGATCCAGCGCATAATCTCTCGCCTGCTCGGTATAACCGAGTTCTTTAAAACGGGCTTCACACCAGTCACGCAATAAGTCAAATACTGCTGTTAGCCTGGCTTTGGAAATTCCATGATCCTGATCTTTTACCAGCTCGGAACTCAGCGTGCCAATAGGGCATCCATACTGCAAGATCTGTTGTTCATTCTGCACGGGCATTTGAGCAAATGCGAGTAGACGCTCCCCTGGATCAGTCGACACCCTGTCGCATTCCTGCAGCATCTGCCTGAATATCGACAGCCTGCTATCGACGACTGCCGCGAGAATATCTTCCTTGGTTTTGAAATAATAATAAAAATTACCCCGGGGTATCCCCGTCTCATCAGAGATATCGCTGAATGAAGTCTGGTTATAACCACGCGAATAAAACAGATGATCTGCCGCTTCTACAATACGCTGACGATTGACTGAGCCTTTGGTACCCATTACACACCTTCGTTTGATCTATATACTTCAATTTTAAATTTTACCTTCATTAGTCGTATTTTTCCTTGTTCAGCCACAAGCCATGCACATTTACGCTGTGTAGGATGAGCCGAAATACATTAAAATAAAAAATACTTAGACAATCGTATTACTTATGCTTCAGCTTTTCAATAGCTATCGACTCTTTAAGTATTTATTAATGTATAATCAATAACTTGCGACCATAGCAACAACTGATCAACAAAGGATAACGATACCCCGTTGGTAACAATGAAAGCCTTAACCATTAAAAATCTGGAAAAAACCTATAAAAACGGCACACCGGCACTGAAGGGTGTGGATCTTGAAGTCAATGAGGGTGACTTTTTTGCATTACTGGGCCCCAATGGCGCCGGCAAATCAACCACCATTGGCATCATTGCCGGACTGGTCAACAAATCCGCCGGCAGCGTACAGATATTTGATAAAAATATTGATGATGATCTGGCGGGAGCCAAATCCTATCTGGGACTGGTTCCCCAGGAATTTAACTTCAACCAGTTCGAACCGGTGATAGAAATTCTGGTTAACCAGGCAGGTTACTATGGCATTCCGCGAGACATCGCTTATCAACGGGCTGAACGTTATCTGAAACAACTGGAACTCTGGGATAAACGCCAGGTTATGGCACGCGAGCTTTCCGGCGGCATGAAACGCCGGATGATGATCGCCCGTGCACTCGTGCATAATCCACGACTGCTAATTCTCGACGAGCCTACCGCCGGTGTTGATATCGAAATCCGCCGCTCTATGTGGAAATTTCTCAAAACCATCAATCAACAGGGCACCACAATTATTCTCACCACCCACTATCTGGAAGAAGCAGAAAGTCTATGCAACAACATCGCTATCATTGATCACGGCATTACCATTGAACACACCAGCATGCGGCAACTGCTGGACCAGCTCAACATGGAAACTTTTGTGCTGTATCTTGATAACAATGTAAAAGACCTGCCGCAATGCCTTCCCGGTTGTGAGCTCAGAATTATTGATGACCATACGCTAGAAGTCGACCTGGAACAGCAAAGCAGCATCAACATGGTATTTAAAACACTGTCAGATCACGGCATCGATGTGCTGAGCATGCGCAACAAAAGCAATCGCCTGGAACAGTTATTTATGCATCTGGTTGATAAAAATCGCAATAATCTCGAACTCGCTCAAACGCTGCAGGATGCTGCACTCAGGAAGCAAAATGACCTTTAATCAAAAACTGAATGCTTTCAGAACCATTTTGACGAAAGAATTTTTACGTTTTATTCGCATCTGGGTACAAACCGTATTACCACCGGCCATTACCACGGCTTTATATTTTGTGATTTTTGGTGAACTCATTGGCTCACAGATTTCAGATATCGATGGTTATAAGTACATGGACTATATCGTTCCCGGCTTAATCCTGATGTCGGTGATTACCAATTCCTATGCCAATGTCGTGTCATCTTTTTATAGCGCCAAGTTTCAGAAAAGCATTGAAGAACTACTGGTATCACCGGTGCCCAATTATTTAATTCTGGGCGGCTATGTCGCCGGTGGCGTTGCACGCGGACTCATTGTAGGTTTAGTCGTTACCCTGGTGGCGATGTTTTTTTCTAATTTCCAGATTCATAGCATCGGTATTACACTGCTGGTATTTCTGATGACGGCTATTCTATTTTCTATCGCCGGATTTATTAATGCAGTTTATGCCAACAGCTTTGACGATATCTCTATCATTCCTACCTTTGTACTGACCCCACTGACCTATCTGGGCGGAATTTTTTATTCCATCGAAATGTTGCCCGCATTCTGGCAAAAAATATCGCTGATCAACCCGATACTTTATATGATCAATTCATTTCGTTATGGTTTATTAGGTATTTCGGATACAGATTTACTGACCGCATTAAGCATTATTGTTATTTTTATTGTCAGTCTGTTTTCATTTGCACTCTATCTGCTAAACAACGGCATCGGCATCAAACAGTAGCTGCACGTATTATCGAGAAATACTGAAAGAATAATCATTCTATTTTGCCAGTAGATGCAAAGCATTTTGCATATTGCTGGCGATGTCTTTAGACTCTGACAGCATAAAGCCGACAACATCAGCTAAACTCAAACTACAATACGAAACTAACTGAACGCCTGGGTGATATAGCCTGTCCTATTTAATAATTAATAAAATAAACAGAGAAAAAAATGCCACAACATTATTCATTAATGGTGCCCGGCGCAAAACCTGCGGCACAGAAGCTTGAAGTTACCGCGCCCTACGACAGAGAACTTATCGCCACTGTTGATACGGTCGATAAAGCAGGTATTGAACAGGCCTTAGCTACAGCCGCCAGATTATTCAATGATAAATCCAGCTGGTTAAGCGCGGCACAACGCATCGACATTCTCAGCAAGGCCGTACACCTGATGCACGACCGCGCCGAATCATTAACACTGATCGCCGCTCGAGAAGGCGGCAAACCGTTAATTGATTCTCAGGTGGAAATGGCGCGTGCTATCGATGGCATTAAGAATTGCATCGAATGCATTCGCACCGCACAGGGGGAAGAAATTCCCATGGGCATCAATGCCGCCTCAATGAATCGCATGGCAATGACCCGGCATGAACCTGTCGGCGTCGTGGTTGCGGTGAGTGCGTTTAATCACCCGATTAATCTGATCGTGCATCAGATAGGTCCGGCCATTGCAGCCGGCTGCCCGGTGATTGTAAAACCCGCCGAAGATACGCCTTTATCCTGTTACGAACTGGTGAAAATTTTTCATCAGGCAGGCTTACCTGAAGACTGGTGTCAGGTCGTGTCTACCACCAATCTTAGCGTAGCCGAAGCACTGGTAAGTGATCGCCGGGTCGGTTTTTTTAGTTTCATTGGCAGCGCCAAAGTTGGCTGGATGCTGCGTTCAAAACTGGCGGCAGGCACACGTTGTGCGCTGGAGCATGGCGGTGCAGCACCGGTAATTATTGCAGCCGATGCAGATCTTGATGATGCCCTGCCGCTGTTAGCTAAAGGTGGTTTTTATCATGCCGGCCAGGTGTGCGTATCAGTGCAACGTATTTTTGTACACAGTAGCATCGCCCGGAAAGTTGCGGAGACCATTGCGGAACTGGGTGACAATATGACCGTAGGCGATCCGACTCTGGCTGACACTGACATCGGCCCGCTGATCCGCCATCGCGAAAATGATCGCGTCCATCAATGGGTTGAAAATGCAGTTAACGCGGGGGCTGAAAAATTATCCGGTGGCACAAAAATTTCGGCTAGCTGTTATCAGCCTACCGTGCTATTTAATCCACCAGAAGATACCGATGTAAGCCGCAGGGAAATTTTCGGCCCGGTGATCTGTGTTTATACTTATGATGACATTGATGATGCCATCGCCCGAGCCAATTCACTGGACTTCGCTTTTCAGGCTGCAGTGTTCACCAGAAATATCGATTTGGCCATGCACGCTTATAAACAACTAAACGCGTCTGCTATCATGATCAATGATCACACGGCGTTCAGGGTTGACTGGATGCCGTTTGCAGGATTAAGACAGTCGGGACTGGGTACGGGTGGTATACCCTATACATTTGAAGATATGCAAATCAAAAAAATGATGCTGATTCGTTCCAGTCGGCTGTAGAAATATTTATCAGGAAGAATGCGTTCCATCAAGCAAGCCAGGCTGTTCCAGCGGCCTGGGTTCGGGCCGGCCAAATAAATACCCCTGGCCATAGAAAAACTCCAGTTCATTGACTTTCTTCAGCAGATCTTCCGTTTCGATTCCTTCCGCTACCAGTTTATGTCCGGTACCCGCAATCATCTCTGCCAGGTGTTTAACTATTAGCTGCTGGCTTTCATCAGCCAGGCTACGAATCAAGCTAATATCAAACTTAACAATATCAACGGGCATGGTGCCCAGGTATCTAACCGAAGAGTAACCGCTACCAAAATCATCCAGCGCTATATAAAAGCCTTTTTCCCTGAGCTTATTTAGATTTTTACTCGCCGCTTCAATTTGTGTAATCAAGGATGTTTCGGTGACTTCGATCACCAGTTTATAGTCATCTATAAATCGGGTGAATTTATATAAAATTTCCAGAACGTCTTTGGTGACGATAGACAGCCCTGAAACATTTATCGAAACACCGGTACCGGTCGGTATTTTTCCCGACCCCAGATCATGATAAATTTTTTCCAGAATAGCGATATCCATTTCTGCATCCAGGCTTCTTGCTTCTACTATTTGAAAAACATCGCTGGGCAGCACCATTTTGCCATCATGTTCAATTCTTACCAGCGCCTCATAATATTCAACCACTCGGTCTTCCAGTCTGACGATAGGCTGATAAAAAATAACAATATCATCTCCGGAAGCAATCGCTTCATAAACGATATTATTCACCCAGCTTGAAAATATGCCTTTAATCTTATCAGTCATCTCTTCAGAGAAAACAGCGATGTTTGCTTTGCCCGGCTGTTTGGCCGAATACATAGCCACGTCCGCCTGCCACTGTAATGCCAGCAACATTTCATGATCAGGAACATTGCGTGTTTCGGACAAACCTATACTAATTCGTACCGGCTCCAGAACCCCCTGATCGTTAAACGGGCAATCAACAACTGCCTGATGACAACGTTCAGCAACATGTAGCGCCTCCTGTTCCGTACAGTTTATGAAAACCGTGGCAAACTCATCACCACCTAAACGGTACAGATGTTCTCCTTTGCGCAACACTTTCATAATGGATTGAGCTATACCCTTAAGCACTTCGTCACCTAACTGGTGGCCATAGGTGTCATTGAGTGCTTTAAAGTTATTGACATCAAATATCGCCAGGCAGATATCCATCCGCCCGCCGGAAAACATCTGGGTAATACTTCGCCAATGTTCATCAAATGCTCGACGATTTAGCGCACCGGTGAGTGGATCATGATGTGCCATGTTCCACAGTTCCCTGTTTTTATCATCAAGACTTTTATGCACTTCAAATAACTGTTGATGATATTCATTCAAAGAATTACGAACTTTTTCCAGCTCACTCACTGGCAGTTTTTTCGCCAGAGAATTCGCCTCAATGGAGGCAGTTTTATTCTTCAGGCTATCGATATGACGTGAAATGGCCTTTAGCGGCTTTGCAACCAGATAGCTAACAAAGGGATACATTAATAGTGTTGGCACTATGATTATAAGCGCCATTCTGAAAAGCATATCTTTTACAATGCCAACCATGTCATCGACAATCGGATTGGGTCGCAAATCATATGAGATATAGCGGGAAAAATCACTAACCAATAATTTCGATACTTCCGTGCTTTTAATTTTTATTGAGTCATGATCAACATAATTATACTGTTTAAATTCAATCAATTCCGGTATCAGGTTGCTCCGCATACTAATGTAACCCTGAAAGATGCCGGAGGGACTTTCTTTTTCGATCTTTTCAAAGACAACCATCTCCACTTTATCTTTGTTAATATCGATATAAGAAGTTAATGCATCTTCAGTTACAGCATCCGGTAACGTAGACGAGGCTATTTTAGATAACACATTACCCGATTTATCATAGATAGCGACATCAACAACATAGTCAGGAACAACACCGGCATTCAAGGAGCGGTGATTGTACCAGTAGGCGTAATAATAAGGATTGTCTATTTGCTGCGTCACCTCTTCCCAGCTGGCAAATTCTACGGCATGTTTTTTTATATCGAGATGTGCAGTGTCGATTGCGACACGGATTTCATCATTAGCAAGATTCTGATAAGACGTCTGTAAATCCTGTTTTAATACCTGCATCTGGTGATAAGTCAACAAGCCATAAAAAACAAACAGCACGAACACCGCCATACCAAACATTAATACAAAATATTTTATTGAAATTGATCGAATCACATTAATACGCCAATAATTTTATGACACACTGAAGAAAACATGAACACTGCCTACATGCCTGGCAAAATATTATCTATTGCATCCTGTAAATCAAACTCGTATTCACTAACAAAAAAATGATTTGCCCCTTCTATTGATATCACCTTCAATCCACTGGCTTCTATTTTTTTCATCCAGGATTTATCAATTCTTTGATCCTTGCTGCCATAAATAACATGCAATGGAATCCTGTTCTTATTTAAAGCGGAGAGTATTTTTTCTTTACCCCATTCGTAGTAGGAGGCGTAATTTTGAGGCGTAGTTAAATACTCCTTACAATATGACATGGCATATTTTTCAAGCCCGGTATTTCCTTTTTTAATAGATGCAACAGCGCGTTGATAATCGACAGGATTTTCGGCAGAACCGATTCCTCTGCCAAAATGGCCAAGACTTATATAAATACCCTGTGCAACCGGCGCATCTTCAAACTGATCAACATACGCCACCAACTGAACACTACCGGCACTATGCCCTAACAGTATGACTTTTTTACCGGTTTCTTTATTTAGCCAGCGCACCCAGAGATCAATCTCAGCGAGATCAGTCTCCATCGAATGAAAATGAATAGCTTCACAGGCGAGACTTTTTTGACGGCGATTAAGTCCCAGAGAAAGTGTTGGTGCCAGAACACTATAACCTGACTCGGACAGGGCATTATAAATTCTCATGACAGTATGGAATTCTCGAGTCTGCAGAAAACCATGTAATATAATTATTGCGGGTGCTTCAGCACCACCCTGTGAAAACTCTGCTGTAACGACTCTTTTATTATCAAAACTAAGCTCAACTGTTTTAGCAGCTACCGGCGCCACAATTAAAGCAGAAATTATCAGGCAAATACTGGCAAGATAACGGCGGCTAATATTGGGATTACTCATAGATTATTTCCCTCTAAAAAAATAGAGCTCGAACAACTACAAAGTATAGACCACAGCCATCTGTTTTTATGGCGAAACCCGTAGATAGATAAAGAAGCCGCTGTTACACAATTAATTAACGATCATCCCATAACCAGGCAGCACCGCGCACACCGCTGGAATCACCATGAACAGGTGCAACCAGTCGGGTAAATACCTTATCGGAAAAGACATATTTATCCCAGATTTCAGGCACGTTCCGGTAAAGACGCTGAATATTTGACATACCCCCACCCAGCACAATGGTTTCGGGGTCCAGTATGTTAATAACATGTGCCAGCCCCCGGGCCATGCGATCTTCATAGATTTGCAGGCACTGTTCGGCGACTGTATCCGCCTGCTCGGACAGGCAGACAATTTCTGCTGAAGTTAATTGCTGCCCCGTTAGCCTGAGATATTCTTTCGCCAGTCCCGGGCCGGATAAAAAAGTTTCGATACAGCCCAGTTTGCCGCAATAGCATTCAGGACCGGGCCGCTCGTCATCCCCTGGCCAGGGCAATGGATTATGCCCCCACTCGCCGGCAATCGCATTAGGCCCGGTTAGCACATGTTTGTTTACCACAACACCGGCACCGGTACCCGTACCCACAATAACCCCAAATACAACATGGGCATCTTTTGCTGCACCGTCCGTCGCTTCCGACAGCGCAAAGCAATTAGCATCGTTTGCCATGCGAATTTCACGACCCAGCAACTGTTGCAGATCTTCTTTAACCGGCATGCCATTCATGCAAACTGAATTGGAATTTTTCAACAATCCGGTGGCGGGAGAAAGTGCGCCGGGCGTGCCAATTCCGATGCTACCCGTTTGCCTGGTTGACTGTTCGACATCCTGTATCAGTTGCACAATCGTTTGCAGAATTTTGTCATATTGCCCCTGCGGAGTTGCAATCCGTTGACGAATAATTTCTTTCCCCGATTCATCCAGCGCAATCACTTCTATTTTTGTACCGCCTAAATCAATACCAATTCGCATTTCTAATATCCAGATTAATTTCTGTCGCTCTGCTATTTTTCCAACTGGGCCAGCCGCTCTGACTTCCAGTAAACTTCATCTTCACCCGCAACCCGACTCAATACACGGGATGCCACAAACAATAAATCCGACAGCCGATTAATGTACGCCAGAATATGCTGACTGAATTCCATTTCACGCGATAAAGAAACCAGACTCCGTTCCACACGACGACATACTGCCCGTGCCAGATGACAGGTGGCCGCCGCCTTACCGCCGCCGGGTAAAATAAATTCTTTTAACGGTGGTAAATTTTCATTGTATTCATCCAGTATCGATTCCAGCCACTGCACCCGTTGTTCGGTCATCAAATCATAATCCGGCATGGTCAACTGACCGCCCAGATTAAACAGATCATGCTGTACTGTCAGTAACACTTCATTCATCTCGGCGGAATCGCATTCACTGATCACCATACCGAGTATGCTGTTCAACTCATCGGTGTCGCCCATGGCCGCTACCCGAATATGATCTTTTTCAACACGGCTGCCATCACCCATACCAGTGGTACCCCGGTCGCCGGTGCGGGTGTAGATTTTTGATAAACGATAACCCATTTTTTATTCCTGTATTCTATTGCAATAAAATTAGTAACTCATTTACGCAGCGACCAAACCTGAGTCTGGCGCTTCGGTTATAATCACGGCTCAATAAAAAAACCATGCGATTCATGCGCCAGCCACTTAACCTCATTATTATTTTATTCCTGCTCAGCATCGCCAGCTTTGCCTTTGCGTTTTCAATGGGCAGCATTCAGTTGTCGCTGCAGCAACTGATTGCCGCATTATCCACCAATGAGAGCAGCATTGCCCATACTATCATCTGGGACTTGCGCGCCCCGCGCGCCTATATTGCTTTTGTCAGCGGCGCGCTACTGTCTCTGGCCGGTGTGTTGATGCAGGTACTGTTACGTAATCCGCTGGCGGACCCTTACATCCTCGGCGTATCCGGTGGTGCCGCAGTTGCCGCCCTGCTCGCCATGTCTGCCGGGCTGGCCGGCAGCTGGGTTTCCGGCAGCGCATTTATCGGCGCCTTTATCTCCATCCTGCTGGTGTTTGGCCTGGCCCATGGCAAAGGCAACTGGAACCCCGCCCGGTTGCTGCTGACCGGCGTGGTCATTGCCGCCGGCTGGGGCGCTCTGATTAACCTGATTTTATCCATCAGCCCGGACAAACCCCTGCGCGGCATGCTGTTCTGGATCATGGGGGATATTCACAACATTTCCCCCAGCATCGCCAGCCTGATCGTGTTATTGCTCGGCCTGATGATAACGTTCATGCTGGCGCGTCAGCTCAATATTTTATCCCGCGGCGATATGCAGGCCGCCGCACTCGGTATTTCGGTTAAACCACTGCGCATGAGCCTGTTTCTACTGGCCTCGGCGCTCACCGCATTTGCCGTCACTCAGGCCGGCAGTGTCGGCTTTGTCGGCCTGATCGTACCCCATATGATCCGGCTGATTGCCGGCAGCGACCATCGGCTGCTGATACCGGCATCTGTGTTACTCGGCGGCAGTTTACTGGTGATTTCAGACACGCTGGCACGGGTAATTATCGCCCCGCAACAATTGCCCGTCGGCGTCATCACCGCCTTTATTGGCGTGCCCTTCTTCCTGTTTTTACTCAACCGTTCCATGACGGGCAAACACCATGGCTAGTTTGCGCACGGAAAAATTATCCATTGAAATTGGCGGCAAACAAGTTTGCCACCAGCTTGATCTGGATTTACAACCGGGCCAGGTCTGGGGTGTGCTGGGGCGAAACGGCGTTGGCAAAACCACCCTGCTGCATAGCCTGGCCGGACTCCGTGCGGTTAGTGCTGGCAAGGTGTTGCTCGATCAACAAAACATGGCACAACTGCCGCGCAAAACCATTGCACAAAAACTCGGCCTGTTGCTGCAGCATACCGAAGATGTCTTTCCGGCCAGTGTGCTGGAAACCGTGGTCACCGGTCGTCACCCCCATATCGCCAACTGGCAATGGGAATCCGCAGCCGATTACAGCAAGGCAGAACACGCGCTGGAACAGGTTGCGATGACGGCACTGGCGCAACGCCAGGTGAATACCTTATCCGGCGGTGAACGCCAGCGTGTTGCTATTGCCACTTTGCTCACGCAGGACCCGGATATTTATCTGCTGGATGAACCGAATAGCCACCTCGACCTGCATTACCAGATCAGCATCCTCGACAAACTCTGCGAATTCGCTCGCCAGCAACAGCGCATCGTTTTGATGAGCCTGCATGACATTAATCTGGCCGCGCGTTTTTGCGACCATTTATTATTTATTTCCGGTGATGGCAAAAGCCTTGCCGGCAGTGCCGATAAGTTACTGAATAGTAACGACCTTAGTGATTTATTCCAGCACCCAATCCACACCGTCCAGACCGCTGACGGCGTCCTGTTCACCCCTGCCTGATGCTTGACACGCCTACCCCGGCACTTTAAAGTCGCTGCCTCTTATTGTTTCAGGTGCTCGTGTTAAAACGAGTGAAACGGGAAACTGGTTAAAGTCCAGTGCTGCCCCCGCAACGGTAAGTGAGTGAAGATCAGCAATAGCCACTGTGACTATCATGGGAAGGCGTTGATCAAGGCAACCTGGAAAGATCTACTGATATTTCCAGGTTTATCCCTCACCAGCCCGGAGACCGGCCCGAAGCAATCCAACTGTAAACTGCGGCGGGCGGTTGCGTGGGCGTGTTCTCTTCACACCTCCATTCTCCTCACTGCCGCAAAAATGCACGGGCGGTGCACTGGAGAAAAAATGCAATTTCGTCTTATTCAAACAACCCTGTTGGTCAGTTCGATTTTTAGTTCATGCTTAGCAAACGCCGAGCAGGGGCTGCTAAATCCTGTGATCGTAACAGCAACCCGTACCACGCAAACGGTCGACAACACCCTGGCGCCGGTTACTGTCATCAGTCGTAGCGACATTGAAAATAGTCAGGCCAGTTCTGTCGCAGAACTGCTGACAGGAATGGCCGGCATGGATATCACCAGCCAGGGCGGCCTGGGTACAAATACCAGTTTGTTTTTACGCGGCACCAATACCAATCACACCCTGTTTTTAGTCGATGGCATACGACTGGGTTCGGCCACGCTGGGCACAACGGCCATTGAGCTGATTCCGCTGGAACAGATTGATCGCATCGAAATCGTGCGCGGGCCACGTTCCAGCCTGTACGGCTCCGAGGCCATTGGCGGCGTGGTGCAACTGTTTACCCGCCAGGGCAGCGAAGCTACTCAAACAAACCTTACTGCGGGCTATGGCACGCATAACACCGCATCACTCTCTGCGGGCACAAGTGGTGCTACTGACATCGGCAGTTATTCCATGCAGGCCGCCGCCACTAAAACGGATGGCATTCATGTGCATGATGATGGTCATCCGGATAAAGACGGTTACCAGAACCAGTCGGTCACCGCGTCGTTCAAAAAACTTCTGGGGAATTTTGGCGAAGCCGCGCTGAGTTTATTTCACTCGGAAGCGGACAACGACTATGACAATATTTATGACGCCACGGCCATCAACGAAAGCCATACCCGGCAAAATACCATCAATGCCAGTCTGAAATTTTTTGCCGGTGACAAACTGGACAACAACATTCGTCTCAGCCAGCAGCGTGATGAATTTGATGACTTTGAAAATGCGGCCGCCAACGGTTCATTCAACACTTTACGTAAACAGGCGCTGTGGCAGGGCGACTATCATCTTCGCGATGATCAAACCATCAGCCTGGGCTATGAAGTTTTAACGGAAGAAATCGAAACCTCCGGCAACTATGCTGAAACCGAGCGGGACAATCACGCGCTATTCGGCCAGCTACAAAGTGAGTTCAGCCAACAGGCACTGGTGCTGGCAGTACGCCACGACAATAATGATGCCATCGGTCATACTACCACCGGTAATATTGACTGGCGCTGGAACTTTTCCTCCGAGGCCAACATCACCGCATCCTATGGCCGTGCTTTCAAGGCACCGACTTTCAACGATTTATACTGGCCCGACAACGGCTATACTTTCGGCAACCCCAATCTATTAGCCGAAGAATCGCGCTCTGCAGAAATTGGCGCCAATATAAAATCAGATAACGTCAGGGCATCATTCAATATTTATAAAACGCGCATTGAAAATCTGATTGACTGGCAGGCGGTTGATCCCGGTGATCCTTTTAGCCCATGGACACCAGACAATGTGAACAATGCGGTCATCAGCGGCATGGAAACACGCATCGAGACCCGACTGTTTAACTGGGATCTGGCTTTCAATCTTAACCTGATCGATCCCAGAGACGAGCAAACCAACAATCGTTTACAACGCCGCGCACTTAAAGAGGCTCGCCTGGATCTGGACAGAGAATTTGGCAAACTCGCAACTGGTGTCAGTTTGCATGCAGCCGGTGGTCGATATGATGATGCAGCAAACACTGACCTGCTGCCGGGCTACGGTCTGGTTAATCTGCGCAGCAGTTATGCGCTCAACAAATCACTCAGCGTTAAGGGCAAAATCGATAATTTATTTGATAAAGAATACGAAACCATTCGCGACTACAACAATCTCGGTCGCACTATTTTTGTATCGCTAAGTTACAATATCGAATAATCAATGCCATGACCTGTGCAGCACCACATAAAGCCGCTGTTTTTATTGCCCTGTCGCTGGTGCTGCATTTTATTGGCCTGTCTATTGTTAGCGTCAAAACCGATGTTGTTATTACCGAACAGGGCAGCGCGAATATTGAAATCGAACTCAGTAAAAAAAATAGCTCGTTAACAACAGAAAAAAGCAAGTCGCTACCCCAGAAAAAACCCGCCAGTCACCACATTGCCACTGTCTCACCCAGGCCACTTATTAAAACAACGGCAATTAAACCCATCATTGAAAAACAACTGGACGAACCCCGGCCAATAGCCGCAGCTAATAATGATCGCAAAATCACCGCAACGACGACCACACAGGAAAACAGCAGAAGCAGCATCGATACGACAAAAATAACCAGCATACTCAACACCGAATTATCCCGCTATTTTCATTACCCAAGAGCTGCACAAAGACGCAACTGGCAGGGCCAGGTTTTACTGGAGTTCATTATTTTGTCAGATGGCGACATTAGTCAGATAAAAGTCAATAAAAGCTCGGGCTATAGCATTCTGGATAATGCGGCCATGGAGGCATTAAATAAAATTGAACAACGAACACAACTGGCGCTGGCAATAAACGGGCATAAGCTTGCACAGGTGTTACCGGTGACCTATCGATTAATTAACCATTAATTAACAACGGATTGATTACTATTTTCGCAGACTCTGTAAATATTCACACATAATGCGAGCACCTTCGAGAATCCGTGGTGTATGACGCACGATCAAATCGGCATCAATGGGATACAGGTGATTATTTTTTACTGCTGACATTCCCTGCCACTGTCGCCAGTCATCCAGCCATTGTTTTCGAGTTTCCACCATGCCCACCAGGACCACATCGGGATTTTTTGCTATCACCGATTCGATGCTCACCCGTGGTGATAACACTTCAATGTCCTTAAAAACATTATCCCCACCACACAGCTCAATGACCTGATTAATTATATGTTCACCGTTCACCGTAAATAAAGGCTCGTTCCACACCTGATAAAATACGGTTAATTTTCTGTTACTACTGTACTGCTTACGCAATTGCTGTAATTCGGCCAAATAATTAGCTGCCGTTTCATTGGCTCGATGTTGCGTACCGAGTAATTTTCCCAGTTTTCTAATTTCAACAGCCACATCTTCCAGCGCTCTCGGCTCAGAATAAAACATGTTAAAACCCAGTCGTTCTACCGCTGCAATCTGCGCACCGGGATTACCGCTTTTCCAGACAACAATTAAATCCGGTTTTAAGGCGATAATCGATTCAAGATCGAATTTGCTGTAACTGCCTATTCTGGGAAGTTTTTTTGCCTGCGGCGGATAATCACTAAAATCCACTGCCGCCACTAGCTGATGACTCGCACCTGCTGCATAAAGCAATTCCGTTGCATGGGGAGCCAGGCTAATTACTTTTACAGCCGGACTTTTAATCGCAAGCGTCTGCCCCGTCGCATCGACCACCACTATCTGGGCACTGGCATTCGCTGAAACACCAGCCATTAAAATAACAATAAAAATAAATAGAAAATAGTTTTTCAACATCATGCCCGTGATCATATTAAAGATACTGGAAGTGCTGGAATTCTACCATGAATGCAAGATACTACTGCTGCAGAACAGCACATCAGATGCGAGTAAAACATACTGTTTGCAAACCTGTGATGCGCCGCTGGAATGAACAGAACTGGAACAACAATTTCGACATGCAATAGATCATGGCGCTGATAAATATTTAGTTTCAATTTATAATACCAGCGCAACCAGCACCGCCGCTTCCATAATCTCGATCAACGCGCCAATGGTATCGCCGGTCATGCCAGCGATTGTTTTTATCATTAAGCGACGCAATAAATAAAATACAGCGACAAACATGAGTACCACCACAGCAGCACTCTGTAAATCCACCAGCAGGGGCAAAATACAAAAAGCCACTATCGCCACTACATACACCCTATTTTCAGGTAAATGCCGAGCCATCTCCGCACCCAGTCCATTCTGACGTACATAATCCGTATTCAAAAATAATAATGGCACAGCAGCACGCGCCAGTACCGGCGAAATCAACAGTAAACTCGCCAGTTGTTGTTCAAGCAACACAAACAGAGCTGAGAATTTCACCAGCAACAGCAAGACCAGCACTACAATTGCCAGTGGCCCGGAACGTGGATCTTTCATAATTTCCAGTGTTCGTTCACTGTCGCCATGACCACCGGCCCAGGCATCCGCACTATCGGCCAGGCCATCGAGATGCAGGCCACCGGTAATCAGCACCCAGACCGTTAACAACAGTGCTGCCACCAACATCGCAGGCTGATTATTTAAAACAGTAGTTAAAATCAGCAGCACAAAACCGATTACCAGCCCGACCAGAGGGTAATATAAAACAGATTTTCCCAGCTCTTCAGCTTGCAAATTAGCCGTGACCGGCACCGGCAAACGGGTCAGAAACTGCAGTGCTATTAAAAAGGGACGCATTAAACTACCTTGAGATTGACTTATGACAGATAATAATTAAAACAGACCGGGCTATTATAGCCCCTCAATCAACACAGACCTATTAGCCATGACTGACTCACCATCCATCAACATAAAAATTGATTCTGCTGAACTGGAAAAATTCTGCCAGAAGTTATTAAAGCGTTCACGTGACATTACCAAAACCCACGATGCACTGATCACGCTGGAATCATTTATCGCTATTTTTGGCCAGGCCAGTCATGGCACCAGAGAATATCAGGCTATCGAATCCACTATAAAAGCCATCACTGAAATCAGCCGCCAACAGTTGCTGGAAAAAAATACCCGTGACCTGATCAGGGCACTTAAACAATGCAATGTGGTTGCGCTGGCAGCCGTCCACACGCCCTTATCAAGAAATGGTTTTTATCAGATATTACAAACCGCCATCGCTGAACTCAGTGATGATGATATTCGTCTGGTCATGGTGTGGTCGGCCAACTGGTTAAAAGAAGCCAGACAACTGGCCGAAGAAGCCAGCGGTTATCCCGATGCGATGGATTTTAAAAAAGCCGGTATTAGCATTGAAGAATTTCACGCGATGAGCGATATTGATCGGGTGTTGAATCCGAAAGACTGATACCGGTTCCAGTAAATGGAGCCAGATGCAGGCATACGTACCTAAATACAGATATTTATGATTAAATATGGACATAATTTCTGCATTCAGGAATCTGTCTAATACACTGTTAACCCACTAAGCTAAATTCCTTGAACCATTTTTTGATGAATGGTAGTGTCAATCAATGCAAACAAACAATACATGCAACTTAATCTCAATTTCATGGTGGCGTTCTATTTTATAGAGCGGCGCTGAATCACATTTATTCAAAGCCGTCGGAAGACTGCTTATGAATAACCTCATTTATGTCTCCGATGGTACAATTAGGAGTCATATTATGCACAATCCAAGAAAAAGCTTAAAAAAAGAAAAAATATTAACTGGAGATAGAGCAACAGGTCAGCTGCACCTCGGACATTTTGTTGGCTCGCTTCAGCAACGAGTCAAGCTACAACATGATCATGAACAAACCATTTTAGTTGCAGATTTACAAGGCTTAACTGATAACGGTCATAATCCACACAAAGTATCGTCCAATATTTTGAATGTTGTCGCTGATTATTTGGCTGTCGGTATTGAACCTCTAAAAACAACTATTTGTTTGCAGTCAGCTATTCCCGCGTTATCTGAATTGACAATGTATTATTCCAACTTAGTTTCTGTTGCCAGATTACAGAGAAACCCAACTGTGAAAAGTGAAATTTCAGCTAAATCATTCGGTAGCTCAATTCCAACAGGTTTTTTGACATACCCGATTAGCCAAGCCGCAGATATTACCGCATTTAGAGCAACTTTAATTCCTGTTGGTGAAGACCAATTACCAATGATTGAGCAAACGAATGAGATAGTGAGAAAATTAAATCATATTGCACAAGATGATATTCTAGTGGAGTGTCGACCATTATTAAGTAAAGTGCCTCGCTTACCAAGTTCCGATGGTAAAAATAAAATGTCAAAATCTATGGGCAACTGTATTTTTTTGAACTCTAGTGAAAAAGACATATCGAAAGCAGTAAAGTCGATGTACACCGATCCTAATCATTTAAGTGTTGAAGACCCTGGACAAATTAGTGGTAATGTTGTTTTTACATATTTAGATGCATTCCACCCTGACTCAGTTTATATTGATGAGCTGAAGGATAGGTACCAAAACGGTGGTTTAGGTGACGGAACAACCAAAAAAATTCTAGAAGAGTGCTTACAAGATATATTAAAGCCAATTAGAGAACGTAGGGAAATATTTATGTCAGATAAAGCTCAATTAATAGACATTCTTCGAATTGGTAGCCAAAAGTCGCAAGAAGAATCAAATCAAGTGTTAAATAACGTTAAGTGTGCATTTGGTCTTAACTTAATTAATTAGCAAAAATCAATACGGTAGGTATAACAAGTGAGTTAAGTTCGCTCCTTACGTCGCGCCGCACAGCTTAAACGTTAACGGGAATTATGGAAAAATTAATACATTACTTTTCTTATGGTTCTAACATGTCGATCAGACGTCTTCTTGCTCGGGTACCATCTGCAAAAAAAGCAGATGTTGGCATACTGGAAAAACACCAATTAAAATTTCACAAAATTAGTAAAAAAGATGGCTCTGCTAAATGTGATGCCTACAAAACCGGAAACCCGGAGCATAAATTGTATGGCGTGGTCTTTTTTATTGCTGAAGATGAGAAGCCTGAGTTAGATAGAAATGAAGGCCTTGGTTATGGATATGAACAAAAAATTGTGGAAATCTTATTGAATACTGGAAAAACTATAGATGCATTCACCTATTACGCAACAAGCATTAGCCCGGAATTAAAACCATTAGACTGGTATAAAGAGCATGTGCTTCGCGGGGCCAGGGAGAATGATTTACCTGTTGAGCACATTCGTAGTATTGAAATCATAGAACATATTGAGGACTCTGATCCAGACAGGCGTGATAATGAGTTATCGATATACCGCTAACAAACACACCAGGCCCGCTCCTTCTGTAACCCTAAAGTTGCGCCCATATAACTCGATCCAGCCAGGACATACTCACCCCATGACACTATTAAAAGCCATCCTGTTATCCGCCATGTTTTATTCGGCAGGCCTGTTTGCTGGTAATGACATGCCGATAAACCTATCTTCAATTCCTAAAGCGCTGGAGAAATTAAAAAATAATCCTGCCGCGAATATTAGTCAGCAAGCTGGCTGGACAGTTATTTCTCTGGTGAAAGACGGCAATCACGTGATCTGGTTTTTTGCACCGGAAGATCATGCCGCCTATCCTGCGGTGATAAAAAGATCCGTTCAGGATAAAAATGGCGGTATTGAAATTACCACCCGAACGTTTTGTGAATCCACAAAACCCAAATGTGATGCACTGGCCGAACAGTTTAAAAAATTAAACAAGGATGTTAAATAAGCTATCGGTGTTGCTGCGATTTACCTGGAGATACCAATACCGAAATGAAAACTGCTGCGGTTTCGGTCATCCTCTTTTGACCACAGATGCAGTTGTTTGGCATTGATAACGGCATAGGTGTATTGGCTTTCACCGATTTTACCACTCTGATTTTTACCGACACTTCCCAGCACCGTTAACTGTCGTCCCTGTGCATAGCTGGCAGGTTCCAGATAACCCACCTGCTGAATAAGAAATCGTCCGAGTGGTTTTTTATCCAGTAGTGGTCGTTGCCGCGAATCGAGTGGATAGGCCAGCATTTCAATCCGGGTTTTGTCTTTCAGGTTTCGCGTATCAATAATCGTGCCGCCCCAGAGCACCATCTTGTTACGACTCAGGGCAGACTCGGCAATAACACTCTGCGGCGTCAGGGATTTATCAACCTGCGTGGTGTCAAACTCGGGTGCGGTAGCGCATGCTTGCAGTAAACCGAGCATCATCAGGCTCAATAAGCTACGGCCAAAGTAAAATAAAAAATTACTGGTCATTATATTTCTCCCTGGCTAAATCAACGATAGTAGCGATCCGGGAAGTAGTACGGATGCCATGGATAATGCGGGTAGTAGTGCCAGTATGGATAGTAGTCCAGTGGATCTGGCTCTATTCTGGCGGGCCATAAATAATGGTGGTCTACCTGAACCAGCGGGTATTCATAATCGAACTCACCCACCTTGAGGGTTTCTGTTCTGATTAACTGACCGGTCACGGTAATTTCGCGATCCTGCTTGTAGACCATGGGTTCCAGAAACTCATTGACCACCGCAATAAAACGTCCCGGGCTATGATCACCGGTCGTTGGCTGGCCATCATCATTCAGGGGTCGAGCCACAATGGTCAACCAACTGGCATTCTGTTTGTGTTCAATGTTCAGTATCACGCCGCCCCAGCGTATCTTTTGTGACAGATAGCGATCCACATTGGTGCGAACCTGTGCTACGCCGGGATCCTGTGCCGGAGCCTGTCTGATTTCAGGCGGAATATGGGAACTACAGGCCACCGTCAGCAAGACTGAAGCCATACTGAAAGCAAACAGACCCATGCGCCTGATCAACGTTATAATTTTCATCATAAGCATCATTATCATTAGAAAAGAATATTTCATCAGGGTTCCCGATAGACCCAGCATAAAAACAGGCGACCCTGACTGTAGTTGATCTTAAACAAACAAGCGCCAGACACTTGAGCACATTGTCACAAACCGGGTTTAACAGGCATCTATAGCCGCAGAATAGCGAACAAAACTGATAATTAAAGAAGCAAGCCATGAACGAACATGAAAAAATCAATTATGTCGAATTCCCTGCCACAGACATCGAGGCAACCAAGGCTTTTTTCAGCGCGGCTTTCGGCTGGTCATTTGCAGACTATGGCCCTGAATATAGCGCCTTCTCCGATCAGGGGCTTGATGGCGGCTTCTACAAATCGGATCGGGTAGCCACAGCCACATCGGGCAGCGCCCTCATTGTGTTCTATAGTAACGACCTGGCAGGCACACAGGCTAAAATAGAAACGGCAGGCGGCTCAATTATAAAACCCGTTTTTACCTTTCCGGGCGGTCGGCGGTTTCATTTCAGTGATCCATGCGGCAACGAATACGCTGTCTGGTCAGACCAATAAAACTGTACAGTGAATGCAACTGTTAATACAGGCAGTTAATTATTCCAGCTATGCTATGCTAAAAATACTGGATCAGGATCAGTACAGCCGTACAGAGAAAAACATAAAATGAATAACAAGCTGCCTTTGGCACAGGACAAAAAACTAACCGTATTATTCAAAGTTGAACCCGGCTGTCTTGGCCCAGAAGGTAAAGATCATGTGGCTGAATTTTGTAGCTTTGCCGAAAAAGAAATGGAATCCGTTGATTCGAATTTCGTGCACTGGGAAATACTGCCCAGACATGATAAATCACAACCGGAAATGCAATACAAAGTTGCCAATAAAACTTTAACCCATAGTCAGGCAGAAAAATATCTATCCCTGTTTGAGAAAGAACTGGATGAGTTTGAAGGCCACCTGCATGACAAACTCGCCATTCTGATTGACGAGTTCCTCGGCCACTAAATCAAAAGGTGCAGCAAGCTGCAAGCGCAGTTTCTATGCATCGTCAGTTTTAATTCTTTTGCCTTTCTGCTTGATATTTTTGGCGCGAGTTTTGGCTTTGGGTTTTTTGCGCGTTTTTGTTTTGCTTTTAGTTTTGGGCTTGCCTTTAATTTTAGCCCGGCCTTCCGGGTTCGCCGCCCCTGCCCCTTTGGCTAAACGGGAAATTTTCAACTGCTGACCCGACACCCAGACTTTTTTCAGCTCATTGAAAATTTCTTTCGGCATGCCGTCCGGCAAATCAACCAGACTGTAATCATCATGGATATCGATGTGGCCAATATTTTTGCTGTCCAGACCGGCTTCATTGGCAATGGCGCCGACGATATTGCCGGGCTTAACTTCATGGACATGGCCCACTTCAATACGATAACGTGCCATGTCTTTGGCCGGTGCTGCATTGTCTCGGGAAGAACGGCCACGTTCTTTTCCCGGTGATGACTCTCGTTCACCACGCGAGCGATCACGCTCTCGTCGAGGGCGCTTGTTACTAGCTGCGCTTCTATCGTCTTTCCAGTTTCTATCGGCCTGACGTTGCGGTTTATTCTGCAACAGAAATGGCGTATCGCCCTGAATCAACTGGGCCAGCGCTGCTGCGATTTCCAGTGCCGGTACGTTATGTTCCTGCTGGTATTGCTCAATCATCTGACTAAACATACCTAACTCTTCATTTGCCAGCGTATCGGTAATACGCTGTTTGAATTTGACAACCCGCTGGTCATTGATCAACTCGGTGGATGGCAATTCCATCATTTCGATTTCTTTCCGAGTTGCCTTTTCAATGGCGCTTAGCATGCGCCTTTCACGTGGCGCTACAAACAGGATAGCATCACCTTTACGGCCCGCTCGACCAGTACGACCAATACGGTGCACATAGGATTCTGTATCGTGCGGAACATCGTAGTTCACTACATGACTGATACGCTGGACATCAAGACCTCGGGCCGCCACGTCGGTAGCAATCAGAATATCCAGTCTGCCTTTCTTTAAATTATCAATGGTACGTTCGCGCAGATTTTGCTGAATATCACCATTGATGGCCGCCGCTGCGTAACCGCGCGCTTCCAGTTTTTCTGCCAGCTCAACCGTAGCATTTTTAGTGCGCACGAAAATAATCATCGCGTCAAAATCTTCGGCTTCCAGAATACGGGTTAAGGCATCCAGTTTATGCACGCCGCTCACCGGCCAGAAACGTTGACGAATAGTATCAACCGTGGTGGTTTTATTTTTGATGGTAACCTGTGCCGGGTCATTTAAATATTCGGTGGCAATTCGGCGAATCTGTTGCGGCATGGTGGCAGAAAACAGGGCAATTTGTCTGTCTGCCGGTGTTTTTTCCAGTATCCATTCAACATCATCAATAAAGCCCATGCGCAGCATTTCATCCGCTTCATCCAGCACCAGCGCACGCAGACTGCCCAGCTTTAAGGTGCCACGACGCATGTGATCCATAACACGTCCCGGCGTGCCCACTACAACATGCACACCACGTTCCAGTGCTCTGATCTGGCCGCGGTAATCCTGGCCACCATAAACCGGCAGTACATGAAAACCTTTCATATGTTTGGCATATTTCTGAAAGGCTTCAGACACCTGGATAGCCAGTTCACGCGTTGGCGCCAGCACCAGCACCTGAGGGTTTTTTTGTTTTAAATCGAGATTTGATATCAGCGGCAAAGCAAAGGCAGCGGTTTTACCGGTACCGGTTTGCGCCTGACCCAGCACATCTCTACCTTCCAGCAACAGGGGAATGGTTTCTGCCTGGATGGGTGAAGGCGTTTCATAACCGACGTCATCGAGTGCTTTTAAAAGGAGTTTATTCAGCGCTAACTGATTGAACGCGGTTACCGTGTCGGTAGTCATGTGTTGTGTGCCTGCGAGATAAAATGGAGCGGTACGTGCAGGGAATCAGAATACCCTGATTAGCCCTGATCGTTGAAAAGCTGAGTCAAATTCAGTTGAACTGTGTAGTGTACCTTTTTATATGGTATCTTGCATGCTTTATTATACAGCGCCAAAACCAAGACACAATTAGTATGAGTACAGAAACAGAATTACATGCCCGCAGCGACTCCAGATGTGAATTATGCGGCGCAACAGATATGCTGCAAGTCTATCAAATCCCAGCCAGCGCAAATGACAGTGCCGACAACTGTATTCTGCTGTGTAATACATGTCAGCAACAGATAGAACAAACAGACGAGGTTAATGTGAATCACTGGCGCTGCCTTAACGACAGCATGTGGAGCCAGATACCTGCGGTACAGGTCATGGCCTGGCGCATGCTCACCCGTTTGAGCGCCGAGGGCTGGCCACAGGATTTGCTCGACATGCTGTATCTTGATGATGACACCCTGGCCTTGGCAAAAGCTACCGGCGAAGGCGCAAGTGATGAAACATCGGTCAAACATGTTGACAGCAACGGCGCTGTGCTGGAAGCGGGTGACACGGTCACCTTGATCAAAGATCTGAATGTAAAAGGTGCGAACTTTACTGCCAAACGTGGCACCGCCGTGCGCGGCATTTCACTGGTTGCCGACAACCCTGAACATATTGAAGGCCGGGTCAATGGTCAGCAAATCGTGATTCTGACAAAGTTCGTTAAAAAGTCCAATTAAGGTAAGTCGGCGAAACATCATTCAACAACAGATCTGGCTAACGGGATTTCAATTTAACCTCACCCTGATTTTCCGGTTTCTTACCCACTTTGTTTTTATAGAACTCGCGTAATTTTTCAAAGTCGGCATCAATATCACCGGATGGGTATAAAACGCCGCCGACGCCTACCTGCTTTTTTTTATAATCCAGATAACCCAGCGCGACCGGCACCTGCGCTTCGTGTGCAATATGATAAAAACCGGTTTTCCAGAATTCTGTTTTTGATCGCGTACCTTCTGGCATGATGCAGAAAATCATCTGATCGCGGCTATTAAATGTGTCTACCATATTCTTAATAAAACCGGTGTGTAAGCTGCGATTAACCGGGATGCCACCCATGGCCCTGAAAATATACTTCATCGGGCCTTTAAACAAGGTATGTTTTGCAACCCAGTTAAAATTTCGATCAATTGACCACATAGCCAGCAAACCTAGCGGGAAATCCCAGTTACTGGTGTGGGGATAACCGATAACAACAAACTTATTGTCGCGCGGCAGATCTTCAATCAAGGTCCAGCCCAGTAATTTTAATATTTGTCTCGATACCAGCTTTAACATATTTTATTTTATTTTCTGCAAGCGAAATAAACCGTTGATGCCACTGTCACTGGTAAAATATAAAGCACCGTCCGGCCCAATACCAACACCCACTGGCCTGGCCCAACGATCACCATTTTTCAGTTGAAACCCGGTAATAACATTTTCAACACTATGCACTCCACCCTGCTCGAAACGCACGACAACTATTTTCGGATGTCGACGACTGGCGTTACCACCAAAAAAACCACCACCCGATTTAGTAGCCCATGAGCCACGCAAGGCCACTATGGCGCTATTTTTAAAACGTTCATCCATGGCATTATCAGCCACGAAAGCAACGGCCATGGGTGCATTTCTCGAATCAAATGTTGCTACAGGTTTAACAACTTCGTTGATCGGCTGCGGTGGCTTTTCATCAATACAGGTATCTCTATTTATAGTTGTTCCATTGAACTGATACCAGGGCATACCATGAAAGGAGTTTGCATCCAGCCGGCTAAAATACTCAGGCGGCTGTTCATAACCATGATGATCCGGCCCGTTATTACTGGCATACAAAACATTAGTTGCCGGATGCCAGTCAAAGCCCACCGGATTTCTTAAGCCAGTGGCAAATGCTTTCCATTCTGGCCTGGCACCCGATTCATCAAGCACCAGCACGCCACCCCGTCGATTATAAAATGAATAGTCATCGCCAATATACTGGTTACTGCAGTTACCACTTATCCCCAGACTTAAATAAACCCGCCCATCCGGCCCCACCGCAACGGTGCGACTATCATGCCCGCCACCACCGGGAAGCGCCGCCAGTAATTTTATTTCTTTTTGTGACAATGTCTTCTGCCCGGTTTTATATTCCGCGTGATACACGCCGCTGGTCCGGGCAATAAGAATTTCGTTTTTTCTGAAAGCAATGCTATGCGGATAATCACTGAGTTTGATAAACGCATGGGGATTTTTATATGGCGGCGCCAGCCGATAAACCTGATCCGATTTAGCACCGATAAATAAATCACCATTTTCAGCAAACGAAAATAAGCGCGGCCCTTCCAGATCACCGGTCAGCAATTCCAGTTTATATCCAGTTGGTATTTGTGCTGAAAAATTATCCCCATTGATCTCGACAGATTGCGTTTGATAGGAAATATTTTCCAGCGCTGCATGTGCCGATAGAAACAGACTACATAAAAATAGAAGAGTCAGAATGCGCATAGTCATGAGTTAATGACCTGCTGGGTGATTTTCACGCCACCACTCGGGTAAATCTTTTACTGAGTGTAAAATACCATCAGGCTGAATACCTTGCTGCAAATCATTATCACGATATTTTCCGGTCTGTACCAGTACGGCCTTTAAGCCCGCTTTTTGAGCACCCGCAATGTCGCTATAAATATCATCACCTAACATGATAATTTTGTCCGCATTTTCAGCTATCACATTGATAGCTGCCGCATAAAAACTTTTTGCCGGCTTTCCCATATTCAAAGGCTTTATACCTGCCGCATGTGACAGAGCCATAACAAATGGCGCCACATCAAGACGCAAACCATCACTGGCTTGCCAGTAACGTGTCATACCTAAGGCGATCAATTGTGGATGTGATTCTGCCATTAATATTTTGAACGCCTGGTTCATAACAGAAAAATCCCATTGCTCACCGAGATCACCCACAATCACCGCCGCCACTTTGTCAGGGTCATCACCTACGCACCACATAGGATATTCAGTAAATTCAATCTGGGTTGCTTCCGGCAAAAACAAAGCCACCTTTCTGCTAGCAATATTATTTTTTAACCAGTGTGTTGCCGCAACTGCCGGTGTCAGGATATGTGTCTCATCGGTATTGATACCAAACCCCGCCAGTTTGGCGACCAGAGCATTGCGCGGTCGGGATGATGTGTTGGTAATAAATAAATGCGGAATGTTTTTTTGCTGGAGCCAGTCGACCACTTCTACTGCGCCGTCAATAACCTGATTTGCCTGATAAAAAACCCCATCCAGATCAAACAATATAGCCATACTCATTTAACCTTGTTCAAGGTGTTTCTGATTTCTGTTGAAAATTCTTCATATTCTACTTCTGGCATAAAATGGGCAACTTCTTTAACCGCCTGGTTTGCTATATTGGCATGAATTCTGGCCGAGTTAAGCTGCCCCTGCTTTGCCAGTCTTAATGCAGCATGCATATGCGTCCAGGCACTTTTTTTCAGGGTATCACCTAAACTGGCAGCCCTGCCTGACAAATGCCTGTCTTTACGAAAAGAATTTCTCATATCCACAACGGCACTGGATGCCAGAGTAAATTTACGTGCAGATGATTTGCCTCTCCTGTTTTTTTGCTGATGTTGAGACAGGTCACAGCAGGTATCTGAACTGGCACAACTGGTCAGCCGGTCGACATGCTTCCCCAGTAATTCAGATATATCGTATTGTTTGATCCCCTGGGGTCCACGGCGATGACGCTGTAGCCGTTTTTGTAAATGAAGAAAGCCCACTTTCGAATAGAGCTTGTGCAGGGACCGCAGCAATGAATGGTATTGATTCGTGTAGGTCATTTTTTCGGCCCTCTGCTATGGTTGGGGCTTAAAATAGCGAATAGTCAGACTATCACTTCTCTAGAGAAACATTATCTAGAGAGACACTATCGCTTCATCGTAGTCATGTCGCTGACTAATACGACCATTGAACAGAAACACATCAATCAGATTGTCATACGCTGATCTGGAAATAATCGGATCGCTCTGCCAACAGCCTAGTTGCTGATATCCTTCTATAGTACTCCTGAGCACTGAAAGATCAATATCCGGGAAAAAACCATAGGCAAATTCACGCCTGGCGATTTCAGCCGCTGGCGCATTAATTACATAATCCAGCGATTTTTTATAAGCCCGCATAAATGCCTGAGCCATATCGGTTTTTAACCAGTCGCGGGAAGCACAGAGACTGCTGAATGCCACCGGGCCAACCGCATCACCGACGGCGGCAACCACATACCCAATACCATCATGCTCCAGTTGCTGCGGTGCGGGCCCCTGCTGGTGAACATAGTCTGCCTCACCATTGCGAAATGCGCGATCAATGGCATCTACATCACCGGCATCAACCACTTCAATACTGTTAAAATCAACACCCTGTTTGTACAAAGCATATTTCAACATTGCCAATGGCTGAAAGAAATGATCAACCAGCACCTTTTTACCCACCAGTTTATTCCAGCTAAAATCCGCATCGGGCTCACGCGCTGCGATAAAAAAACCATCGCGGCTATTGATCTGGGCAAAATGCACAATATCGACAGTTTCTCCCCGCTCCAACGCTTCGAAGCTGGTGGCTACCGCCGATTGTGCCAGATGGCAGCTACCTCGATTGATATTATCAACCACCGTATTATCGGGGGTAGATAATACATAACTGGGTTCCAGCCCTTCATCTTTAAGGAAGCCACCGGCCATGGTCATTAACAGGGGGCTGTAAAACGCCGAATGACGCAAAGCCATGATATTAATCTGGGACATATATAACTCGTCTGGTTTACCAGTTGAATGTGAATTGCTTCCATCAATCTAGCGCTCAGTCTAACATGATCAATTCATATCATGACAAAACCCTACTTTATGTGATCTTGTGTTTTTATTTTCTGCCATTATGTTTGTTACATGGATATCAATGTATTAAAAAATATGCTGGATAGCGGTCAGGACAGTCTGATTTTACGCTTTGGACTGGGCCAGGCACTGCTTAAACAGGCCGAATTCACCGAAGCCGTTGTTCATTTTAACAAGGCACTGGAATTTGATCCCAAACACTCAGCAGCCTGGAAGTTACTGGCCAAATCACTGGCCGAGAGCGGCCAACGGGATAAGGCTATTGAAACCTATGAAAAAGGCATTAGCGTTGCCGAAGCCAAAGGTGATATTCAGGCGGCCAAAGAAATGAAAGTATTCCTCAGACGATTACTTAAATAAGTTCAGCATATTTACCAAAATATAAACTTGCTTACAGCTTCACATGCCGACAAATTAAAACTAAACTTGAACGAATAAATATTTTTTAAGTTTTTGAGCAGCATATGTCAGATATTTATGTTGGCAGACAGCCAATATACAACGCCAACCTGGGTATTTATGGATACGAATTACTCTTTCGAGCTGGTACCGGCAACTCTGCCGCCATGGGAGAACTATCTGCTGATGGCGCCACCTCGACCACTATCATCAACAGTTACCTCGAAATCGGCCTGGATCGCCTGGTCGGTAATAGCTTTGCCTTTATCAATCTGACCGAGCAATTTCTACTGGAAGAAGATGCGCTGCCCATATCACCCAAACAGGTGATACTGGAAGTACTGGAAGATATACCGGTTAACCTGCCATTACTAAAAGCCTTACAACGTCTGAAAAAAGCGGGCTTTATCATTGCGCTTGATGACTACATTTATAATCCATCCCATAAACCCCTGGTGGCAATGGCGGACATTATTAAAATTGATATCAGGCAACTGGGCCAGCAAGAACTGATCAAGCATGTCAATATTTTAAAAAAATTCAAAGCAAAACTGCTGGCAGAAAAAGTGGAAACACTGGATGAATATGAGTTCTGCGTTGGACTGGGCTTTGACTATTTTCAGGGTTATTTTTTAAGTCGACCGCGTATCATAAAAAGCCAGAGTTTACCGACTAACAAACTCGCGGTGCTTAATTTACTTTCTGTTTTACAGGATCAGAATGCGGATGTTGAAGATCTGGAAGAAGCCATTAGTTTTGATGTTTCTATCAGTTACAAAATACTAAAATTAATTAATTCAGCATTTTTTAATTTCAGCAATAAAGTTGAATCGATCAAACATGCCATCGTTATCCTGGGTCGCAACCAGCTGCGTAGCTGGGCTTCGATGCTGGCCATGTCAAAAATGGATGATCGCCCTTCGGAAATGATTCACCTGGCAATGACACGCGCCAAGATGTGTGAGATTCTAGCTGAAAAAGCGCAGCTCAAACCACTGGATACCTATTTCACTGTTGGCCTGTTTTCTGCGCTGGATATTTTAATGGAACGTGAAATCGCCGAAGTCATTGAACCCCTGCCCCTGAGTCAGGACGTAGTTGATGCTTTGCTAAAACAGCAGGGAGTTATGGGCGAAGCATTAAAATGCGTACTGGCTTACGAAGTTTCCGATTTTGAAAATGCCACTTTCCAGCGGCTGGAACCTAATGATTTATTTGTCGCCAACGTGGAAGCGGTTAGCTGGGCCAATATGGTTATCGATACGCTGTAGCCACCGATAACTCAATCACCCAGGTTAGTACCGACACGCCGTGCTGTTGTAAACCAGGGATGATCCAGCGGCACTTCCTTGCGTCTGCCTGCAACCTGATCCAGCGGCACCGCTTCCGTTTGTCCACCACGATCGGCAACCATAACGCCGAAAATACCCTGACTAATAAAATCGGCACAGGCGCTACCCAAACGGGAAGCGAGTATTCGATCGGCAGCCGAGGGCGTGCCGCCCCGCTGTAAATGCCCCAGTATACTGACCCGCGATTCCAGTTCCGTCAGTGCTTCAAGTTCATGGCCCAGATTAATTGCGTGATCGGCATGCACTGCTCTTAATTTTTCCAGCTTTTTCTTCGCCCGTTTTTTTTCTGCTTTATCGGTCGCATCCAGACGGTGCTGTTCAAATTTTGCAACCTCGTCGGCATGCGCGCGGGAAACTGCACCTTCGGCGATAGCAACAATACTGAACGAACGCCCTTTCCGTACCCGATTCTTTATGGCATCGGCAACACTATTCACATCATAGGGGATCTCGGGCACCAGAATAGCATCCGCGCCGCCCGCTATACCGGAGCCTAGCGCTAGCCAACCGGTACGATGCCCCATGATTTCCACCACTATAATGCGATGATGACTATGTGCTGTGCTATGCAAGCGATCTATCGCCTCGGTTGCAATACCCAGGGCGGTATCAAAACCAAAGGTCACATCGGTTCGTGCCACATCATTGTCGATCGTTTTGGGCAGGGTAATAATATTTAACCCGCTCTGCGCCAGGTGCAGGGCGTTTTTCTGCGTGCCACCACCCCCCAGGCAAACCAGCGCGTGCAAGTCATTGGCATGATAGTTTTTGATAATGGTTTCAGTCATGTCGCGCACTTCACCATCGACCAGCATCTTATGCGGCTTGTCTCTGCCGGTACCGAGAATCGTGCCACCGACGGTTAAAATCCCCGACAGGGCTGAACCGCCTAAGTCTACCGTGCGGTTTTCCACCAGCCCACGAAACCCATCTCGAAAACCAACGATCTGCATGCCATAGTGGCCTTCCAGCGCCTTGCCAACACCGCGTATCGCCGCATTTAAACCGGGACTATCGCCACCGGCAGTGAGAATGCCTATTTTTTTTGTCATCTTACAACGGCCCCCTATCGATATCTTCAGTACATTTTATGTCACTAGTGTTCATTATCATTCGGTTTTTTCTTCTGCTGCATTGACCTATGATCAAAATAGCGCATTGCGCCGGCTGATTCGATTACAAAAAGAAACACCTGCAGTATCCAGAAGATTCTCATGCTTGATCAGCCATATTTTCTAAATCTTCCATACCTTATTTTATTCAGCTTTTATTAACAATAAGCAAGCAAATATTTTGAGCCAGTTTATATTGGAAAAATCTTTAAAAAAAGGCTACCTTTGTCGAATAACACTATTGAAGGAAATACCATGGATAAACCTGTCATCGCAAACAATCAACCCATCAGTGTTCAGCTTGTAGCAGGTAAGACCTACTATTTCTGCACCTGTGGTCGCTCAAAAACGCAGCCTTTTTGCGACGGCTCACATACCGGTACAAATTTTGCCCCAAAAGAGTTTGTTGCTGAAAAAACGGGTGAAGCCTGGTTATGTGCATGCAAGCATTCTGCAAACCTGCCCTTTTGCGACGGCAGTCACCAGCAATTTTCAGATGATCAGGTCGGTAAATAAAAAAACCCGGCTGTCGTTGCCGCAATCTTGATCACTAGATTCTATTCAACAGGAATCAATTCGCTGCCGGTTTTTCCAGAACGACAAATTTCAAATCATCACGTTTAGGCAAACCAAAGCGGGGATTGCCATAGGGAAACGCATGGGTGTCACCGGTAGTCGTATAACCTCTGCGTTGATACCAGTGAATTAATTCCTCGCGCAAACTAATGACGGTCATTTGCAGGCTCCTGCATTGCCATTGATCAAAAATAATTTTTTCAGCTTCATCAAGCACGCGTTTTCCTATTCCCTGCCCCTGTTGTTTCGGACTGACAGCAAACATTCCCAGGTAGCCCTGCCGGCCTCTGTTTTCAAGATAAACACTGGCAAGCAGCACACCAGCAGATTCATACAACAAAAAGTAACTGGCGGGTTTTGCAAGTAAGTCGCTTACTTCCTCAGCATCGGTCCGCTGGCCATCCAGAATATCAGCTTCTGTTGTCCAGCCCTGACGACTGGCGTTTCCTCGATAAGCTGATTCAATCAAAGCAACAATGGCATTCACATCATCACTATCTGCTTTTCTAAACCTATACATAACAATAAAAACCCGAACATTATTTAGGGCACTCTGAGCAATTTCTTCGCCGGTTTATAAAGGATTTCTGGCTTCTACGAGAATCTTACAAAACAGATGTCACATTGGGCTTACAAGATAAATCAATAAACTGGTAATCAATGCAATTAATAATGCGCGCAAGCCCGCCCACAACCAGAAACTATCGCTGATTTTTCCGATGAATACACCCAGAAAGAAAATAAGCACAAACGCAACAGCCGCTGCCGCTACTATTGGATAACGAATAAGGCCAGGATACCAGTGCGCCAGCCATAGAGGCATAATTATTATCAGCGCAAAGATAAAAGGCGACAGTCCATTTACCACGGCAACAATAAACGGCATAAACCGCGCAGCCTGGCCATGTGCAGATTGCTGCAAATCAGAAATCATCGCGTCTTCCAGTTTTTTTAGCTCATGTTTCTTTTCTGCAGACTCACTAATATATGCACTGCTAATACCGCTGACCGCCAGTGCTATCGCAGTTCCCATGCAGGCAGCAATAACCACGGATAGCACCACCTCATCGCTCACATAAAAACCCATCAGCAAACCCAGCATAGTGAATGCGCCATCAAAGCCATTTACCACAAAATAGCGACGCACAATAAGATGTGATCGAGAAATACTTAATAGCAGTTGAAACCGTTTAAACATCGGTTGCGGCTGATACGCTTTCTACATCATCAAAGCTAATGACTTCAACTTCGTCGATACTGTGGATGGTGCCACTCATGGCAGTTATTGCATTGGCCACATCTTCATAAGGAATGTCTTCGGACTCAACCACGATGATTACCGTCTCGGTTTTTTCGTCGACTTCCATTACCTTAAAGTTAAACCAGCAGCCCGGACATTTTTCTGCTAACTGTGTAGAAAACTCAAGCCCATTGGGAGAATGCAGCTTAAGTACATCCAGCACGATACGTTGTACTTTTACCATTGTTGACTCACTCTGTTTTATCCGCAGGAAACAACTTATCTCTCAGCATAATTGCACTGATTAAATCAGCTTATAGTGTATATAGTATAAACTGATTTAGATCCTGCCGTCGCCCGCAACGCGCTTGAAATTCATACTATATATATTTTTTTAATACGATCTATATCAATAGTTATAAAGATTCTGTTGCGCCTGCATTTTTTCACTATACTTTAATAGCGAGTCACCGTATTTAAACTACGTCAGTTGTAATGGAAAAACTATGCAAAATCATTTACAAATCTGTCTGCTGATAACTACATTTACCCTGTCTGTCATGGCTTCTATTTCTCATGCCACCGAGATCAGTCGCGGTATGATGTTAAGCAATCCCTGTACTGGCTGCCATGGCACTGACGGCAAAAGCCCAGGGGACATTCCCAGTATATATGGAAAATCCGCAGCATTTATCGCTGCCTCACTACGGGATTTTCAATCGGGTAGCCGACCCGCAACTGTTATGGGTCGTCATGCGCTCGGATATTCAGAAGAAGAAATCACGCTGATCGCCAACTATTTTTCCGAACTGCAATAGGAGAACACATGAGAAAACTAAAGCGGCGCGAATTTATTAAACTGCTGGGCAGTTCTGCAGCTTATTTTTCTGGCCTGGGCGCCATTTCATCATGTACACCGGGATCCTCAAATAGTGGTCGCATCGTTATCGTCGGCGGCGGTTTTGGTGGCTCGACCTGCGCTAAATATTTACACCGGCTCGATCCAGAACTGGATATCACCCTGGTTGCACCGACCAGCCGCTTTGTCACCTGCCCGTTCAGCAATACGGTACTGATTAATCTGCGTAAGCTGGAAGCTATCAGTCATGGCTACGATGCACACAAAAAACGAGGCATCAACATTGTTCACGCCCATGTGCAGGACATTGACGCCCCTGTAAAAAAGGTAACTCTCGACAATGGAAACACGCTAGTTTATGACCATCTGGTACTATCGCCTGGCATTGATTTTAAATGGGATGAAGTCGAAGGTATGGATGCCAGTGCCGCATTAAGCATCCCTCATGCATGGCAGGGCGGTCCCCAGACGATACTGCTAAAAAAACAGTTAACGGCCATGCCCAATGGCGGCGTATTTATCATGAGCGTACCGGAAAACCCTTATCGCTGCCCGCCTGGACCTTACGAGCGTGCTAGCCTGGTCGCCCATTATTTAAAACAGCATAAGCCGAAATCAAAAATCCTGATTCTGGATGCCAAAGACAAATTTTCCAAACAGAAGCTTTTCATGCAGGGATGGGAGGCACTTTATCCCGGCATGGTTGAATGGGTCAGTGGTAGCACTGGCGGACGACTTGATTATATTGAAGTTGAAAATCGCAGTGTGCACACGGAAATGGGCGACAGACACAAAGCCGATGTCATCAACCTGATTCCGCCACAAAAAGCTGCACCGATTACTGATATTGCCGGCTTATCCAATAACGATGGCTGGTGTCCGATCAATCAACGCAGTTTTGAATCCAGAATACACGCCAACGTGCATGTCATCGGTGACGCTGCCATTGCCGGCAAAATGCCCAAATCGGGCTTTGCCGCCAACAGTCAGGCAAAAGTTTGCGCCGCGGCAATAGTATCATCTATGCGCGGCATTGCTATGCCAGAACCGTCTTATGTCAACACCTGCTATAGCCTGGTGGCACCTGACTATGGGATTTCGGTGGCCGCTGTCTATCGCTACGATACAAATAAAGGCATCTACAAAGTAAAAGGCTCTGGCGGCAATAGTCCACTGGATGCCGATAAGTCCTACCGGGAACTGGAAGCGCGCTATGCAGCCGGCTGGTATGACAGTGTTACCGGAGACGCCTTTGGCTAAAAACAGTGCCACCCCTGAGAAATAAAACTTTAATTAAATTATTTTTTTGAAAATTAAAACTTGTTGATTTACTGCAAACTTCTATACTTCGGCAAGGGCTAACTTATACAAAGTAAAGCATCGTTTTTTGGGGATTCACCAATATGGTATGCCATAATCCAGGTTGCATGGGTGATTATGATTTTGACAAAATAGCACTGTTTGCAAAAAAGCGTTTTGTTGAAGGTTACAACACAATCGAACTAATGGAGCAGGCGACTTGTGACCGTGAGAAAGAAGAAATTGCCCTGGTAGCCATGCTGGATCTGGAAGATGAAACAGTAAAAGACCTGCAACTTAGCTGCATCTATGCCGACAAATGCAAAATCACCAATTGTCGCAAGCTGTTAAAACAGTTAATTGAAGATCAGTTTATTTCCGAGTTGCAGTAACCGCTTTATTCCCTGGACTGAATAACTCGCCAGAACCCGCGCCGCAGGCAATCACAGTTCGCATTGCTGAATCCAGTTTTATATCCGGATATAACATCACCTGTGCCTCGTTAACATGAAAAATATTTCCTGAAGTTGGATTGGGCCCGGTGGGCATAAAGATGGTGTAGGTGCCATCGGCGTGGTGATCTGTTATCAAAGCAGTAACTTCGGTCGGGCAATCAACCCCGAATAATTTAACTCTTGCCACCATACCATTGGCAAAGGGTGAATTTTCCGATTTACCAAATACCTGTACAACAACCTCTTTCACCATACGATAGCCAGGAGCCATCTGTTGCAAAACATCATCAAACAACTGATGCATTAAATTTCCCAGCTTGGTTCGCACTATGATACCGACGATAAAACAGGCCAACAATATTATGCCAATAACAATTAGATCGGCCGCAAATTCGGATACCGGATAAATCTTATAAGCATAATTGGTGAGCGGCTGGATAATATCGGTAACGGTTTTGAATAGCCATTTGAAGAAAAAGCCCAGAATCGCAATCGGCAAAATAACGATCAACCCACCAAACAGAGCATTTTTTATAAAATTTTTCATGCGTTTTTTCTCGTTAAATAATTATTATTTTTGCGAATAACCTTCGCCTAAAGCCCCGTGATTATACCTGCTGCAAATATTATTAAAATAATAACCCGTTTTGACTCTCCATTGTTAATTACCTTTTAAACTATAGCGACTGTATCGTTTTTATCATCCGGCCACGCATCGACGGATCAGGTAAACGGCCGTAGGCTGCGGCCATATTCTGCTGCAAATGATCGAGTTTTGAAGTGGCCGGTATGGCGCAGGTTACCGCTGGATGTGACACGATAAATTTCAGGAAAAACTGCGCCCAGTTATCACAATCAATATCAGCCGCCCAGGACGGTAGTGGATGCCGCCGCACATGATCGAACAATCCACCGCGTTGAAACGGACGATTAATAATCACCGCAAAACCCTTGTCTCTGGCCATAGGTAATAAATAATTTTCAGCATCTCGATCCAGTAAATTGTAAGTGAACTGCACAAAATCCAGTTTCTGGTTCTTCATGATTTTGATCAATTCCTGATGGCGGCGACCATGCGATGTGGTGACACCGACATAGCGAATTTCACCCCTTGCTTTCATTTCCTGCAATGTCGGCAAATGCGTCTGCCAGTCGAGAAGATTGTGCACCTGCATGAGGTCAAGCCGCGGCAGTCCCCAGAATAAGCGCGAATTTTCCATTTCCAGCACGCCTTCCCGCTCGCCCAGCGTCCACACTTTGGTTGCTGAAAACAAACCGTGATGTTGCCCGATACGTTTCAGGCACCGCCCTATGACCTGCTGGGCATTGCCGTACATGGGCGAAGAATCCAGAACGCCGCCGCCACGATTGAGGAATTCCGCTAAAATACGCTGTCGCTGCTGCAGTTCACCCTGGTTATCCAGATTGATACCGAAGGTAATCCACGAGCCCAGACCAACAACCGGTAACAGTTCACCACTGGAAGGGATTATACGGGTATGCTGTCTGCCGGCTGTTGCCGGATACCCCTGATCGGCATATAGACCGGTACCCAGCACCATTAAATACTGAATAAATTGTCGTCGATTGAGTGTCATGTCAGCCTGCCCCCTGAAATCCAGCGCATCTATTCACTGATTTACCCTATGATTCTGCAACTAACAGGCATAAAATAACAGTGATACAGCCGATAACTCTGACGGTTTAATTATTGTTAACCAGGAGGGACATCATATGGCAACACCAGTAGGCCCTGCGGGAACCGCATCTCAGGTATTTACCATACCGCAATCTGACAATCAGCGCACTGCCGCCGAACCTCAGGAAACAGCCGAATCCAGTACACCGGAAGTCGAAAGCGATACCGAAGCCCCAAGAACTGAACGCGTCAATCCTGATCCTAATGTGGGCAGCAACGTAGATACCACTGCCTAGCTCATATAGAAAATAAATTCATCCCCCGTTGTTATATAACAACGGGGGATGAATATTCTTATCATTTTTATAAGTTTATATTATTCAATTATTTTACTAGCTTCATTGGAATACATGCTATAAACACCTGACTGATCCTGTGCCTGCACGACAAAATACCAGGTTCCAGCAGACAACGGTGTGGTTGAGTAGCTACAGGACATTATCGGTTCATTGCACACTGCATCAAAATCAGACTGCGTACATAACACCTCGCCACCACTCAATGATAAATCAACTGTTTGTGTATAAATGCCAGACGCAGATCCAAAACTAACCCGATAACCTTCAATCCCGCTCAAACATGAATCATCACTATTTCTTGTTGGTGATGTCCACGACAGGTTAGCAGGTTGCGGATCAACAACCACCAATGTAGTAATCGTCAATACGCTACTCATTACAGACTCATTTCCCGCCTCATCAACGGCAGTCACTCGGTATTGATATGTTTGCCCAGAAACTAATCCCGTATCATTAAATGATAATGAGGCCGTGGATGCAAAATGTGTTGCACTGCCATTTTTATACAGGCGATAACCGGTAACCGCCACATTATCTGACGACGCATTCCAGGCAATGGATATTTGATCCGAACTGACATTGCTAGCACGT
>JAPHRO010000046.1 GCA_026195895.1 Gammaproteobacteria bacterium | reverse complement strand
CCGAGAAGAGGACTTGAACCTCCACGAGCCAAAGCTCACTAGCACCTGAAGCTAGCGCGTCTACCAATTCCGCCACCTCGGCATGGGTGCAGTTGGATCAGCTGATCCGAGACTAGGGCGCGAACTTTACAGCATTATTTGTAACTTTGTCAATTCCCATGGCGGTGATTTTCATCGAACAGGATCATTATTAGCTGTGATTGTGTACAATTAGGTTTTTCAGTAAAAGCATCACGCTAAAGCCCCAGAAAATATGGTAAATAAAGAGACAAGCAAGAAGAAACAATCCCGCTCCAAATCAGCTTCGGACAAGAGCAGTCACAGGAAAAGTCGACGCTCCAAGTCGGGGGGTGCTGCCCCGCAATCCAGAACTGGCAGACATCAGGCCAGAAAACCCAAATTCGATAAGGTAAAAAAATCCGCTGCAGGCTTCGTTGATCCGCAGGCTGAACGTGAAAAGGGTAACTACGAAAATCCCATTGCCAGCCGTGAGCTGATTTTGCAGGTCGTCCATGAAGACGGCGCCATGTCCCATGAAAAGCTGGAAGACGTGCTGAAAATGGATTCTCCGGAGCAGAAAGAGGCGCTGCGCCGGCGTCTGAATGCCATGGTGCGTGATGGTCAGTTGATCAGAAATCGCCGCGACGGCTATGTGCCGGTGAATGAGGAAGATCTGATTGCGGGGCGTGTTATTGCGCATCCTGATGGTTTTGGTTTTCTGGTGCCGGATGAAGGCGACGAGGACATTTTCCTGCATGGCCGTCAGATGCGTACCCTGTTACATGGCGATCGGGCCGTCGTTCAGGTGTCCGGCATGGATCGTCGGGGGCGCCTGGAAGGTGCCGTGATCGAAGTGCTGGAGCGCGCCAATAGCCGAGTTGTCGGCCGACTATTTATCGAGAGTGGTGTGGCTTTTGTCACCCCGGATAATAAGCGTCTGACTCAGGATATTATTGTACCGATTGAGGATATTGGTGAGGCTGAACACGGCCAGATCGTGATTGTCGAGATTACCCAGCAGCCGAATTTCCGTCATCAGCCTATTGGTAAGGTGACTGATATTATTGGTGATCATATGGCGCCCGGCATGGAAATTGATGTGGCTATTCATGCCCACAGCCTGCCGTTTTTATGGCCGGATGAGGTCAAGGAGCAGGTTAAATCCTATGGCACAGAAGTCACTGAAGAAGATAAGAAAAATCGCGTCGACATTCGTCACCTGCCGCTGGTAACGATTGATGGCGAAGATACTCAGGATTTTGACGATGCGGTATACTGTGAAGCGACCGCCAATGGCTGGAAGCTGTATGTCGCTATCGCCGATGTTGCCCATTATGTAGAACGGGGTTCTGCATTAGATGAAGAAGCTTACAATCGTGGTACCTCGGTGTATTTCCCCGGCCGGGTTATTCCCATGTTGCCGGAAGTTTTATCCAATGGTCTGTGCTCGATAAATCCAAAAGTTGATCGTCTCTGTATGGTCTGCGAAATGCTGTTTAACAAAGACGGCAAAATGCTTCGCACCAAATTTTTTGAAGGCGTGATGAACTCCCATGAGCGCTTAACCTATAACCAGGTTGCTGCCATGCTGGTAGACGGTGATGAAAAAACACGTCAGCAATTCAAGCATGTGTTGCCGCATCTGGAAGACCTGTTTGATCTGTATAAAGTGCTGGCAAAACAACGTAAAAAACGTGGCGCGATTGACTTTGAAACCACGGAAACCCGCATTATTTTTAGTGACAATCAGCGCATTGATCGCATTGTTCCTACCGAGCGCAATGAGGCGCACAAATTAATCGAAGAGTGCATGATATCGGCCAATGTCGCCGCCGCCCGTTTTCTGGAACGCAATAAAATCCCTGGTCTGTACCGCGTTCATGACGGCCCCAAAGAAGAAAAAATTGATGATGTTAAAGACTTTATCTTAAGTCTGGGTCTGAATTTTGGCAAAGCTAAATCAAAACTAAAATCAATTTTAAGTTTTGGTCTGGGCAATCGCAAAACAAAAATCACGGCGAAAACCTATGCTGAACTGATTGAGCAGGTAAAACTGCGCCCTGATTTTCATCTGATTCAGACTGTGTTGTTGCGTTCATTAAGTCAGGCGGTTTACAGCCCGGACAATGAAGGTCATTTCGGTCTGTCACTGGAAACCTATGCGCATTTCACCTCACCTATTCGACGTTACCCCGATCTACTGGTGCATCGTGCGATTCGTCATATTGTGCAGGGCCAGAAAGTTCAGCGTTATTTTTATCGTCATAGCGACATGGTGACTCTGGGTGAGCATAGCTCTGCCTGTGAACGTCGGGCAGACGAGGCAACCCGCGATGCAATGACGGCGCTTAAATGCGAATACATGCTGGATAAAGTGGGTGAGCGTTTTGACGGTATTATCAGTGCGGTGACATCGTTTGGCATTTTTGTCGAACTGCAGGATATTTATATCGAAGGTCTGGTGCATATTACAGGGCTGCCAAAAGATTATTATCAGTATGAGCCTGTGGGTCACAAATTAATTGGCGAACGCGGTGGTCTGGTGTTCCAGTTAGGTGATTCGATTACGGTCGATGTGGCCGGTGTCAATATGGATGAGCGCAAGATTGATTTTAATCTGGCAGCCTATGATGCAATCGAAAATAAGAAACGGAAATCCAGAAAAGGCTCTCAGGAAAAAACCGGTAAACCTGCACCTAAAAAGAAAGCCGCTAAGAAGAAGCAAGTGAAAAAGAAAACAGCCCGAAAGAAGACGGCCAAAAAAGACTAGTTTAGAAAATAGCACTATGGCAAAGCATAAAACAGAAATCGTCTTTGGTTTTCATGCCGTTGAATCCGCGCTTAAAAATGATCCGGCTAATATTCTTGAAGTCTGGATTGAAGCGAGTCGTCACGATAAACGCATTAAGCATCTGGTGCAGGATATCGAGCGGCAGGGAATTGCCATTGAGTATGTTAAAAAGAAAGACCTGGAAAAACGTTGCAATAGCAATAAAACCCAGGGCGTTGCTGCCCGCTATCGTAATTTAACAGCGCAGCCCGAACAGTCACTGGACGCCCTGCTCAATAAAGACAATGTATTTCTGCTGGTACTGGATGGCATACTGGATCCGCACAATCTGGGTGCCTGTCTGCGAACGGCGGATGCCGCAGGCGTCGATGCGGTGATAGCCCCGAAAGATCGTGCGGTGGGTTTAACGCCCGTGGTTAGAAAAGTGGCCTGTGGAGCAGCCGAATCCGTGCCGTTTATACAGGTGACTAATCTGGCGCGTGTGTTAAAACAAATGAAAGATGCGGATATCTGGGTAGTAGGCACTGCGGGTGAAGCGGATAACTTTATTTATGATACCAACCTGAAAGGCAAGCTGGCCATCGTCATGGGTGCCGAAGAAAAAGGCATGCGCCGTTTAACCCGTGAAAACTGCGATCAACTCATTAAGTTGCCCATGGCCGGTCAGGTGGAAAGTCTAAATGTGTCGGTGGCTACTGGTATCAGTTTGTTTGAAGCTGTGCGCCAACGATCTTAAAGGCGAGGCTATTCATGAAGCAGATATCCTTGCTAATTCCTGGCTTGCTCGGGCCGCTGCCGGAACTCGAAGCATCAAATTCTGATTTGCCGCAATGTGCAGCACTGCAACGCTGGCTTACGCGGGGCAGTAAAACTCAACTTCAGGTGAAAACTTATTTTCAACAACTGGCGCAGTTGTTTGACGCAAAGTTAGATTATTCTGTTACCCAGCTATCGGCGTTGGCCGATGGTTGTGATTGTTCGCAAGGCTACTGGTATCGGGCAGATCCGGTGCATTTTAAAACGGATATTGATCATGCGATTTTGCTGGATCAGCATCAGCTTAATGTGCTGCAGCATGAAGCAGAAATACTGGCACAATATTTCAATCAGCATTTTGTCGATGATGGCCTAAGACTCGTGCCGGCGCATCCCCATCGATGGTATCTACACTGTGAGCAAAAGCTTGAATTAACAACAACGCCGCTTGCAGATGCGGTGGGTCGGGATATAAAACATTTTCTGCCAGCAGGTGAGCACGCGCTTAACTGGCGACGCTTGTTAAATGAAACGCAAATGCTATTTCATACTAACGAAATAAATGAACAACGGGAAGCGAGTCGGCAGCTAACCATAAACAGTCTCTGGCTGTGGGGAGAGGGTGAAGTCTTTCAGGCAGCTGAACAGGTGGCCTGGGACTGGGTGATGAGTAACGAACCGGTGGCCAGTGGCATGGCGATAGCCAGTCACTGCCAGTTACTGCCTTTCAATAATTATCCTGATTCATTAGTTGAGCAGGCAGGGCATGGCTTGCTGGTTATTGATGATTTGATGGGGCCGCTGAGTTATGGCGATGTATCCGCCTGGAGCAGTGCGCTAGAGAAAATGTGTACACAATGGATTGAACCATTGAATCAATTATTAACAGGCCGTCAACTCGAGCAAATCAATCTGTATTCCGGTGATGGCCGTTGTTATAAAATTACCGCCAGTAAGTTAAAAAAATTCTGGCTTAGACCCAGACCCATAAAACATTTTATTAGTTGCCATGCATAAACGTCATATACATCGTCTGCAACAGACTGTATCAGCCGAACTCAATCAGTCTGATTTACATCCGGTATTAAAACGAATTTATAGCCATCGCGGCATCAACGATCCTGCACAGGTGGATTATTCGCTTGAGCATTTAATGCCAATGGCCAGTCTTAAGGGACTGGATGAGGCGGTTAATATAATCCGACAGGCCATAGAACAAAACCAGAAGATATTGATCGTCGGAGATTTTGATGCGGACGGAGCCACCAGTTCTGCGGTGGCGGTGCGAGCGCTGAATATGATGGGTGCGACGCAAGTGTCTTATCTGGTGCCGAATCGATTTGATTTTGGCTATGGCTTAACATCTGAGCTGGTTGAAGTCGCCAAAGATTATCAGCCGGATGTTTTAATTACGGTAGACAATGGAATTTCCAGTATCCACGGTGTAGCGGCGGCTAAAAATGCAGGCATAAAAGTTGTCGTTACTGATCATCATCTGGCCGGTGCTCAATTACCGGAAGCCGATGCCATAGTAAATCCCAATCAGCCGGGCTGTGATTTTGGCAGTAAAAATCTTGCCGGTGTCGGGGTAATTTTTTATGTCATGTTAGCCGTGCGCACCGCCTTAAGGCATGCGGGGTTTTTTGAACAGGGTCGAGCAGAACCCAATATGGCTAGCCTGCTTGATCTGGTGGCGCTGGGTACCGTGGCGGATGTTGTACCGCTGGATATGAATAATCGTATTCTTGTCGCCCAGGGTTTAAAGCGAATTCGTGCCGGCAAGTGTTGCGTGGGAATTCAGGCGATATTAAAAATTGCCGGTCGTGATATTGGTGATCTCGTGGCTAGCGATCTTGGTTTTGCTGTTGGGCCAAGGCTTAATGCGGCGGGTCGACTGGAAGATATGTCACTCGGTATAGAGTGTCTGCTAACGGATGATATGTCTCGCGCCATGGATATCGCAGCGCAGCTCGATGAACTGAATCGTAATCGACGTGCAATAGAAACGGACATGCAACAACAGGCGATGGCCGATTTGCAGCCGTTACTGGATGAGCTGGGCGATGAACAATTGCCGATGGCGCTGTCGCTATACAATAGCGACTGGCATCAGGGGGTGATTGGTATACTGGCATCACGCATTAAAGAAAAATTTAATCGTCCAGTGATTGCTTTTGCAGATAGTGATCATGGTGAAATAAAAGGCTCGGCACGATCAATAAAAGGCCTGCATATTCGTGATGCACTGGAAGCTGTAGCGACTAGACATCCCGGACTGATTATTAAATTCGGTGGCCATGCAATGGCGGCGGGCCTGAGTTTAAAAGCAGAAAATTTTAATCAGTTTCAGCAGGCATTTGAACAGGAAGCCGGTCGTCATTTAGATGAAAACGCCCTGAGAGGTGTAATAGAATCGGATGGTGAGCTAAGCGCTAGTGAAATGAATTTACAGCTTGCAGAATGTTTACGTCAGGCGGGACCCTGGGGGCAGCATTTTTCCGAACCTGTATTCGATGGTGAATTTGAAATTACCAACTGGCGTATTGTCGGTGAAAAACATCTGAAAATGCAATTGCAGTCGATGGATGCTGATGCAGCAATTGATGCGATTGCATTTAACATGGATGCCAGCCGCCTGGAAGAAACCGATGGTTTTATTCACGCGGCTTTTCGGCTGGATGTAAATAACTTTCGAAATAATAAAACAGCGCAGCTCATTGTTGACTATTTTGAGGCGATTTAAGACAAAATATTTCACCGTGGAGGGTACGAAGGTTGTTAAGACAATTTAATATACATTGTTTTTGTCATCCTGAGCGCAGCCGAAGGATCTTGTGCTTTACTAAGCCAGATCCTTCGGCTGCGCTCAGGATGACATATTAAGTATTAACTTAATTTACTTAACTTACTAACAACCTTCGTACCCTCTATGCTAAACGACTTTAAAACAGGAGAAAAAAGTGGGCTTAAACCCCTATTCCTTCGTTAGAAAAATTTTATTCAAACTGGATGCTGAGAAAGCGCATAATTTCTCACTGAAAGCATTGAATCTGATTTATAACTTAAAACTGACTTCATTAATATTTGGTAAACCGAAACAGTTGCCCGTAAAAGTAATGGGGATTGAATTTCCAAATCCGGTCGGGCTGGCGGCCGGCCTGGATAAAAATGGTGATTATTTCCAGGCGCTTGCTGCCTGTGGTTTCGGCTTTGTTGAAATCGGCACCATTACGCCGCGGGCCCAGCCCGGCAATCCATCGCCGCGATTATTTCGTTTGCCTGAGGCGGCAGCAATAATTAACCGCATGGGCTTTAATAATCATGGCGTCGATTATTTACTGGATAAGGTCAAGTCCGCAGATTTCAACGGTGTGCTGGGGATTAATATTGGCAAGAATAAAGATACGCCTGCGGATAAAGCGGTAGACGATTATCTGATTTGTCTGGAAAAAGTCTATCCCTATGCGGATTATATAACTGTGAATATTTCATCACCGAATACACCGGGGTTACGTGATTTACAGTTTGGTGAAGCCTTAAATGAATTGTTGGCTGCATTGAAAAAATGCCAGAAAGCACTGGCTGATCAGCAGGGGCGTTATGTGCCGTTGGCGGTTAAAATTGCACCGGACATGGATGACAATGCCATTGAGCAACTGGCGCATACATTTATTGAATATGAAATTGATGCGGTGATTGCGACCAATACAACGTCATCCAGAGAAAATGTGGAAGGGCTGGAGCACGCAGACGAACAGGGTGGTTTGAGTGGTCAGCCGGTGAAAGAAAAAGCGGATCATGTATTGCAGGTATTATCGGTGCATTTGCAAAATAAATTGCCGATTATTGCCGTCGGCGGCATAGCCAGTGGCGAAGATGCGTTGAACAAAATACGATTAGGTGCCAGCCTGGTGCAAATTTACACCGGCTTTATTTATCAGGGGCCGTCCCTGGTGCATGCGACGGTTCAGGCGCTAATTAAAAATTCCAGAAATTCAACATGAATTTCATCGGGTAGTATTTCTTTAACCACCGGGTGCAGGTCTTCATGTACTTCACTCAGGCAGGGTACAGTATAGGTTTCATGCACTCTGCGATGGGCGCCGCCATGCTGATCTGACTGGATGGATGTTTTGTGCTCAAGGCATATAAACACCAGCGCTGGCCCGTCTTCCAGTACTTCAATTAACTGGCAGCGGGTGTTTTTATAAACAATTTCGTTGCCAATATATTTTTGCAGATGATCAAGCATAATCGCACCTTTGTCTGCATAATCTAGTTATACCAATTATCATATATACAAGAACTTTATCACATTTCAAGGTAGATCAATGAAGTGGCAACTAATTAACCGGGTTAAAAAATATGTCGGCTTCTTTAAAGTTGATGAATGTCGTATTTCCCATGACACTTATGCCGGAGGCGAAATAGAAATTACCCGTGAGCTGTTTCAACGAGGTGATGCAGTCGCGGTATTACTCTACGATCCGGCCAAAGATCGAGTGGTGCTCATCGAGCAGTTTCGAATTGGCGCCATTGAAGATGAGCAGGGGCCCTGGCTATTAGAAATCGTGGCCGGGGTTGTGGAGCCGGGTGAGTCGATTAAAGAGGTTGCCCGGCGCGAGTGTATGGAAGAAGCAGGGCTGGACATACACGCATTCGAGTCAATCCATACCTTTTATTCAAGCCCGGGCGGCTGTTCTGAGCAAATATATCTGCTGTGTGGACTGGTCGATAGTGATAAGGCAGATGGTATTCACGGCCTCGAGCATGAAGGTGAGGATATCAGGGTTGTTGTCGTGGATTATGATGCCGTTGAGGATTTAATGCATTCTAATCAGATTAGTTCGGCGATTCCTATTATTGCTTTACAGTGGTTGCAGTTAAATCGGGAGCGACTGCGTATCGAGAGTTTCGTGCTTTAAAATTGGTGGCTTGAGCGGGAAGTTGCTATTAATCAGGGTGAATTGTTGCGCTTCTTTAGTAAATCGCAAATTTAGCCTGATTATAAGACTTTGTGACGACCAATGCCCATTATATTAATAGCTGGTAGAAATATGGCTACATGTCACCCGCATGATTTAGGCGTTCTTATTAGGATGAAATCATTAAAAAATAAGACGAATTTACAGAATATGAGTTTTACCATGTCATATTAGTATGATCTTATCTAGATAGTATCTCCCTCAAAGTCTTTGCATCAAAACCCCGTACATTCTATTATGTGTCTGTTTTAATGGATGGTAATTATTAGTGGTTGTTAATGAAAAATATAATTAAATGCTTATTTATAAGCGTCGCTCTCTTAAATTTATCTACCAGTTTCGCTGCTCCCACCCAGAATCATGTACCCGCGTATTTGCTGGGCCCCGGTGATTTGCTGGAGATTTCCGTATGGAAAGAAGAAGGACTGGAGAAGCAGGTGCTGGTGCGCCCTGATGGCGGCATTACTTTTCCGCTGGTTGGCGAATTGCAGGCGGGTGGAAAAACAGCCACACAGCTTCAACAGGCACTGGTTAACGGCATTAAAAAATTCATTCCTGATCCGGTGATTACCGTTTCAGTCATCAAAATCAATGACAACAAGATATTTGTAGTTGGCAAAGTAAACCGCCCCGGTGAATTTGTCGCGACCCATTATATGGATGTGATGCAGGCGCTGGCGATGGCGGGTGGCCTGAATGCCTATGCCAGCTCAAATAATATAAAAATATTACGCCGAGTGAATGGTAAAGAAACCGCATTGCCGTTTGAATACGACTCTGTTGCCCAGGGAGAAGACTTGCAGCAAAACATTATCCTGAAAAGTGGTGATGTGGTTGTAGTGCCTTAGGGTTGAGATTTAGTGGGCATGTTTTTAAGAAAAGCTTTAACTCTTGTCGGTGTGCTCTACGCGAGTAGCTCAGTTATGGCAGCGGAATGGAACACCGAGCCCAGCGTATCACTGAGGGGGCATTATAATGATAATGTTGGAATGCGCTCAGTCGATGAACAGAGTTCGTCTGGTTACACCCTTGAGCCGCGATTGAAATTAAAGGGAGAAGAACTCAATCTCTGGAAAGTTTCATTAGATACCCGATTAAGACGCATTCAATATCCGTCTGTTGAAAACGCAGATAGCAATAATGTTTTCTTTGATTTAAGCGGCGGCTATCAAACGGAGCGTAGCTATTGGAATATGGGCACCTATTTTGAACGCAATACCACCCTGGATACTGATTTTGACACTGAAAGTATCAACTCCTCATTGTTGTCGGATCATACGGAAAGAGAAAAGGTCTCAATCACACCTTCGGTTAACTGGCGCACCGCAGAGACGACTCTGATTTCACTGCGATTGAATACAGCAGATATTGATTACGATGAAATCACCGATACCCGATATGTAGATTATGAAACCAATGAAGTTAGTTTCTCTAGCACATGGGAAATAACGAAAAATTCTAATCTGGGCTTTACATTGGTATTTGCGGATTATGAAAGTGAAGATGCCAATTTTGAATATGATCAACAAATAGCCCAACTAGATTATAAATATCAAATTAGTGAAGCGACTGATGTCAGTTTTGCCATTGGTCAAAGGCGAATTGATTCAACAGCGTTTGATGCGCAGGTAGTAGGTTGCAATACGGGCACCCTGGTCGATGCAAATGGTGATGGTATTGATGATGCCTGTCTTATTGGCTTTTTTCTGGTGCCTGATGACAGGATTCTGGGCGATCTACAGGGCGATGATAAAGGTGCAGTTGTAAGTCTCAGTTACACAGCCAGGAGCGAAACATCGTCTAATTCAATCAGTGCAGGGCGTACAGTAATGCCTTCCAGTTTTGGTGGTGCTCAGGAAGAACAACGTATCACTTATCAATATAGTAATAATGTATCAGAAAGATTAAATGCAAAGCTAATATTAGATGCATTTGAAACCGAAACGATTTCCGGTGTTGATAATTCAAATGATCGTAAAAGATATCGTATAGAGCCGTCGATAAGATGGAAATTAACCAGTAATTGGAACCTGAGTTTTTCGTACCGTTATATTGATCAGAACTTAACCAGCACAGATGAAAACAGCAAGTCGAATGCAATATATATAAATCTTTTTCTCAACTGGCCGAAACTGGTTAGCAGTTATTAATTATAACGCAGTTTAAAAACTTAAATTTATAAAACAAATAGAACGTATTAAGACTATGGAAGAACAGGAAAAAACATTACAAGACTACCTGGCAATATTAAGCCGAAGAAAAGTATCCATGATCATCACCATGATGGTGGTGTTTTTGCTTGGTGTCGTGATTGCACTGGTGTGGCCGCCTACTTATAAATCGGCAGCAACTATATTGATCAAAGAGCAGGAAATTCCTACAGAACTCGTGCGATCAACGGTG
>JAPHRO010000033.1 GCA_026195895.1 Gammaproteobacteria bacterium | reverse complement strand
GCATGTTTGAGTGAATCATGTTGTTTATGATTCACGAGTTGCGCAGCAGCCGCTAAAATTGTGAACAACGAAGGCACCCGAAGGGCTTGTGATATGGGGCGGCATTCTTTTGGTTACTTTTCTGTTGCTGCAGACAGAAAAGTGACTCGCCCAGCAGGACGAAACAACAAAATCATTTCCGCCACAAAGAAAAAATATCTCATTCAGGCGAAACAAAGCAATAAAAATCGCCCTACAAATACCGCTCAAGCAATGCCCGCAATTTCCCCGGTTTAATCGGCTTACGCAAAAACTCATAACCACAACCAGTCACTCGCGCCGGCAGATCTTCATCGGGTGCCGCCGACACAATACACACCGGCACATCACCCCAATGATTCTGTAATGTTTCAGCCAGCTGAATACCATTAATATCAGCACCCAGTTGATAGTCCATTAAAATCACATCGGGCGCTCCATTATCCTGCGCATAACGTTCAGCCGATTCAGCGCTGGTGGCATAAGAAAACTCACATTCCCAGTTATCCATCAGCGTACCTAGCGCGTGAATATTGTGTTCATCATCATCAACATAAAAAACCGTAAGATTTTCCAGACCCGATGGAATATCTGTTGTCTGGACTTTATTTTCCTGACAGATTTCTTCAGGGCACATCGGCACAAAAACCGAAAACATACTGCCATGGCTACCATCGGAATGAACATGGACTTTGCAATCCAGCAACTGCGCAAAACGTAAAGCAATACCCAGCCCCAGACCGGCACCCTCAATATCACTGTTGTTGGCAACCCGATAAAAATCATCGAAGATTCGCCGTTGATGCGCTTTAGATATGCCAGGTCCTGTGTCATAAACACAGATTTCAATTTGTTCGCCGCGGCGGCGACAACCTAACAGAATTTTTCCTCGACTGGTGTATTTAACCGCGTTGGATAAATAGTTCTGCAGAATACGTCGTAAATATTTTGCATCCGATTTAACCCACAGCGATGTGGGCCGCCAATGGAAGCTGACATCGGGATTGATCTGCACCCGAAAGTCATTGACCAGTGGTTCAAGAACATCATGCAGGGCAAATTGACTGTTTTTCGGTTTCAGCGAGCCGGTATCCAGTCGCGAAATTTCCATCAGATTGGAAATTATTAATTCGGCAGAACAGATTGCACTGTGTAAATGATGCAGGCTGTTACCAAATTCAGGGTCGGCATTGTTTTTTTCAATCAGCGCACTGGCGTAAAGATTTGCTGCATTTAGCGGTTGCAGGATATCGTGACTGGCAATAGCCAGAAATTGCGTCTTACTGGCATTGGATGATTCAGCCGCCGATTTTGCTTTCAGCAATTCCACTTCGGTTGCGCTGCGCTTGTTAACTTCTTCGCGCAACGACTGATTAATTTTTTCAATTTCTTCGGTACGCTCACGCACTCGCTGCTCAAGATTAAGATTGGCTTTTTCCAGTTCATTCTGGGTATTAATGAACTCACTGATATCATCATAGGTAGTGACATAACCACCCTTGGCAAGCGGTCGCCCCTTAATTTCAATAATGCCCTGATCATGATTTCGAATCACCCGGTAAGATTTACCCGCCAGTAAATGATTGATTCGTGTTTGCACCTGTTCATCTATCGAACCTGTGCCGAGCAGCCCGCGTTCCGCATTGAAACGCACCAGATCCGCGACATAACGTCCAACACGCAACATGCCCTGCGGGTAATTGAACATTTCTTCGTAACGCTTATTCCAGGCAACAATTTTTAAATCCGCGTTGACCACACTAATCGCTGAAGAAATACTTTCAAATGAAGCAAACAACATGTCCTGACTGAATTGCAGGGAACGGGTCGTTTCTTCAAAAATATTAACCACATCTTCTACGCCAAGACTTTCCCCTTTACTCAAACTGGTCAGCATGGCGCGCGCAGACGCCACGCCCACAACACCAGCCAATGCCTGTTCGGCATAATCCAGTAATTTAGGACTGGCAATCACCAGCTCGGGGCGGGTTTCATTCTGTAATAAACGCTGGGTAGCGGACTCACCCAGGAACTGACTCAACATGGTGGTTAAATCGATTTTGTTAATGCGCAGGGCATGCACACTGGGATGTTGCCGTGCCCGTTCTCGATTGACAAAAGCGACCGCCTGAATCCTGTCTGACAGTCGGGTAACATCCATTGATGACACGACATAAAAAGCCAGTATGTTCGCGCCGATACTTAATACCACGCCCCGGGTATACGCATCGCTGAAGGTAATGCCAAATAGCTGTTCCGGGCGTAACAATTCAATACCAAACAGACCTGTACTGAGTATCTGTGAATCAATCAAACCCGCATTACTCAATAATGGCACCATCAATGTTATAAACCAGATAGGTAAGCCGCAGGCAAGACCGGCAAACATGCCGCTCGCATTACCACGCTGCCAGTACAGCCCGAACACCATAGCCGGTGCCAGTTGCACCGCCAGGGCAAATGCGATTAAACCAATTTCGGTCAAGGCGATATTTTCGGCTAGACCATGCTGGTATAGCCAGGCCATAAAAATAACCGCGATAACGGTTAGGCGTCGCGCCAGAATCAGTGCCCGGGAATAATCCGGAATCGGGCCGCGCGACTTTTGCTGCCGGATTAATAGCGGCAGGATAACATCGTTACTCAACATCTGACTCAGGGTCAGCGATGCCACAATAATCATCGCCGTCGCCGCCGAGAAACCACCAATAAAACCCAGCAAGCCCAGCAGTTTATTGCCGGTTTCCAGAGGCAAAGCCAGCACATAAGTATCAATGGTCACATCGGTACCGGCCAGCACCTGATTGCCTACCCAGGAGATAGTAAACACAGCAATCGCGATCACCAGCAGATATATGCTGAAACCGCGACGGGCAAATTTCAGATGCTGCTCACTCAGGCATTCCACAAAAGTCACCTGGAACATGCGTGGCAGACAGAAAATGGTGGCGGCTGAAACCAGAGTCAGCACCCAGAAAGAAGGCGTTAAGGTTGATTCCTGAAAAACAACATTGGCATTATTGTTAATCGCGGCGGGATCAAAGCCACTGGAAAGCCCAAAAGCAAAAACGGCAATAGCTACCAGCGCCACCAGTTTAACCAGCGACTCAAATGCAATCGCCGCCATGATGCCCGAATGATAGCTGGCCACATCCAGCCGATTGGCACCAAATATCAACGTAAACAGGGCCATGACCGCCGTCACGAATAGCGTCATGTCCTGACCGGCGAAGGCACTGTTATCGACGCTGAACAGCAGGGTATCGGAGACGGCTTTTAATTGCAGGGCAATATATGGCACAGCAGTGGCCAGCATAATCAGAGTGACAATTACCGCAATAGACTGACGCTTGCCATAGCGAGAGGTAATAAAATCCGCGATCGAGTGAATATTTTCCTGGCGGCTAATACTGGCAATACGCTGCAACAGGGGAAAGCCAATAGTAAATAACAGGATCGGGCCGAGCAGGATGGGCAGATAGTACCAGCCCCTGGATGCCGCCGTACCCACCAGACCGTAAAAAGTCCAGGATGTGCAGTACACGCCCAGCGCCAGGGTGTAGACCAGTGGATGTCGGGTCCAGCTCGATGCGCTGAAACGACGACGATCACCGACTCGGGCAATCCAGAATAACAGCGCCAGATACGCGACCAGCGCAATGATAAGTATAACGGGTGACAAGGTTTCGCTATCTTTTTAGCAATACTAAGCTGATTTTCGGAATCTATCCTGTATTTGGCCTACGACCTTAGTCTACCTATAGACTAATGTCGAGATTCCCATTTCGACCATCCCTGTTATTCTCGACTCGATGATTATCGGAGGATAAAAATGTCAGACAACAATACAGAAATTAGAAAAGCTTACTGGCAAGCCAATCTCAGGCTAATGACCATACTCCTGAGTGTCTGGTTTGTTATCTCATATCTCTGCGGCATTGTATTTGTCCAGGAACTAAACGCTATACGTATTGGGGGATACAAACTGGGGTTCTGGTTCGCACAACAGGGATCCATGTACGGCTTCGTCGCGATCATCTTTATTTACGCGAAAAAAATGGCTGCTATCGACCGTAAATTCGGCCTGCACGATTAAGGGGATAAATCATGGATCTACAAACACTTACGTTTATCGTGGTGGGCATCACGTTCGCCATCTACATTGGCATCGCATTCTGGGCGCGTGCGAGTACAACATCTGAATTCTACGTCGCCGGTGGCGGCATTCACCCGGTAGCCAACGGTATGGCGACCGCCGCCGACTGGATGTCTGCCGCATCTTTCATTTCCATGGCGGGCCTGATCGCCTTCTTTGGTTATGGCGGCGCCGTATTCCTGATGGGCTGGACCGGTGGCTATGTATTACTGGCCATGTTGCTGGCGCCTTACCTGCGGAAACACGGCAAGTTCACCGTACCGGAATTCATTGGTGATCGTTACTACTCGAAAGCCGCGCGTGTTGTTGCGGTTGTCTGCCTGATCGTGGCCTCGGTCACTTATGTTATCGGCCAGATGAAAGGTATCGGTGTAGCCTTCTCCCGCTTCCTGGAAGTGAGCTACGAAATGGGCCTGATCGTCGGTATGGGCATAGTCTTTATCTACGCCGTTATGGGTGGCATGAAAGGTATTACCTACACCCAGATTGCGCAGTACTGCATACTGATCTGTGCCTACACCATTCCCGCCATTTTCATTTCATTGAATCTGACCGGTAATCCGATTCCACAACTGGGCTTAGGCAGCATGATGAGTGGTACTGACACTTATTTGCTGGATCGACTCGATCAGGTGGTGACCGAACTCGGCTTTGCGGAATACACGACGACCTCGCGGCTAGGCACACTCAACACCTTTGTCTACACCCTGTCATTGATGATCGGTACGGCGGGTTTGCCGCACGTTATTATTCGTTTCTTCACCGTTGCTAAAGTCAGTGATGCGCGTGCATCTGCGGGCTGGGCACTGGTATTCATTACTATCCTGTACACTACAGCACCTGCGGTTGCTGCTATGGCACGTCTGAACCTGCATGACACTATTCAGCCTGCGGGTGGCCAGAACCTGGTTTATGACGAACGTCCAAGCTGGTTCAGGAACTGGGAAAAAACCGGTCTGCTGAAATTTGAAGATAAAAATGGCGACGGTCGTATTACCTACAATGCGGACAAAGCGACCAATGAAATGGTCAAAGTCGATAGAGACATCATGGTGCTGGCGAATCCAGAAATCGCCAAACTGCCTAACTGGGTGATCGCCCTGGTCGCCGCCGGTGGTCTGGCCGCGGCACTATCAACCGCAGCCGGTCTGTTACTGGCAATCGCTTCGGCCATCTCCCATGACCTGCTCAAGGGCATATTCCGACCCGACATTACCGAGAAACAGGAACTGACCGCGAGTCGCGTGGCCATGGCCGGCGCCATCGGTCTGGCCGGTTATCTCGGCTTCAATCCGCCCGACTTCGCCGCGGGGACGGTGGCCCTGGCCTTCGGACTGGCCGCGTCATCTATCTTCCCGGCGCTGATGATGGGTATCTTCAGCAAGCGCATCAATAAGGAAGGCGCCATTGCCGGTATGATTGCGGGCCTGACCATCACCCTGCTATACGTGTTCCAGCACAAGGGCATCATGTTCATCGCCAGTACTTCATACATGGGCGATATGAAGCCTAACTGGTTCATGGGTATTGAGCCGAATGCGTTTGGCGCAGTGGGTGCGGTATTTAACTTTGCTGTAGCTTATGTTGTTTCGATGATGACAGCGGAACCACCCGAGCATATCCAGCACATGGTTGAAGATATACGCGTACCTGCAGTTGCAGACAGCGCAACAGGTCACTAACCCGTCCTGGTGGTGAGAAAAGCACGCGAGCGTCAGGTTCGAGTGCTTTTTTTATGTCACAATCCTGCAAAAGGAAAAGCTATGCAATTTTTAAAAAACAAGCATGTAATACTGGCAATGTTTGTGGCGCCGATACTGGCCATTATTGCTTATTTTGGTGTCGACTATGTGGTTTCGGAAAAACCCCATAGTGCGCAGAAAGGCAACAGCTATCGCCTGTCAGCAAACTCAAACTGCCGATATAAAAGCGGCCATTGCACGCTGGTAAATGGCGATATTGAAGTGCACCTGCGCGCCCAACGTAGCGGCGAACAACAGATTGAACTCAGCCTGAGTTCTGATATTCCGATACAGAATGCACTGATTTCTTATGTCGACGACAACATCGCATCGGAACCCACACCCATGCACTCAAGTCATCCACAGACAAATACCTGGCTAGCAAAACTTAATCTGCAGTCGCCGGAAAAAAGCACCCTGCGCCTGGCCCTGGGTATTTCTGATTCACTTTATTATGCTGAAACCTCAGCCGTTTTCATCGATTACCAGACATCTTTTTCGCAGGATAATTTTTCTCAGTAGAATCAATATATATAAGCCGAGACTTTGAGATATTTTGTTTTGTTGCGCTGCTGCCGGTCAAAGCCGGCATTCAGAAATAGAAAATTACCTGAATTTCTTTACGCTGCATGAACGCCTGCCCTGGGAGTCAGCCATTGAGGGTCAGTATCAATGCCAGTAAGTTAAGGCGATTACCCGATTCAATCGCGACCTTAAGGTCACTCCTACTGCATAAACAATCCTGTAGGAGCGCATCTTTAGATCGCGATTTTGCTTAACTTACTGGTATTGGGGCAAGTATCTAATTGTTATGTTACTGGTGCAGGAGCAATAACTGTCCACGTAAAGACAGGAAGCGGGTAAAATCATGGAAGACAATACTGTGCAAAGACACGAGGACTCTATTATGACGGAACAGATTCTCTGGTTCGAAAAGCTTTCCATGGATAGTCTGCCGCAGGTGGGTGGCAAGAATGCATCGCTGGGGGAAATGATCAGCAAGCTGTCCGATGCCGGTGTGCGGGTCCCCGGTGGCTTTGCCACCACCGCCGATGCATTTCGTGATTTTATTGCGCATAACCAGTTAAAAGAACCTATCGAGGATTTACTCGGACGACTCGACGTTAGCGATGTCGTCGCGCTGGCCAGAGCTGGCCAGATTATTCGTGACTGGATTATGCAATCACCCTTGCCGGAAGCGTTGGAGCAGGCGGTAAAAGCAGCCTATGCCAGTATGTCTATCAATGGCCAGCCGCCTGCGGTCGCCATACGCTCCTCCGCCACCGCGGAAGATTTACCCGACGCATCTTTTGCCGGCCAGCAGGAAACCTATCTGAACGTAGTCGGCATCGACAATGTGCTGCATTACATCCACGCCGTATTTGCTTCCCTGTATAACGATCGCGCCATTTCCTATCGCGTCCACCAGGGTTTTGAGCATGAGAGTGTCGCCCTGTCGGCCGGTATTCAACGTATGGCCCGCTCCGATATGGGTGCTGCTGGCGTTATGTTTACCCTGGATACAGAATCCGGCTTCCGTGACGTGGTGTTTATTACCAGCAGTTATGGCCTGGGTGAAATGGTGGTGCAGGGTGCGGTCAATCCCGATGAGTTTTATGTCCACAAGGAAAACCTGACCGCAGGACGGCCCGCCGTATTACGCCGCACACTCGGCAGCAAAGCCATCAAGATGGTTTATGGCGATAACGATCAGCAAGGCGTCAACACAATCGATGTGCCAGAATCAAAAAGCCGGCAGTTTTCGCTGACCGAAACACAGGTGGAAGAACTGGCTAGATACGCACTGATTATCGAACAACATTATGGCCGCCCAATGGATATCGAATGGGCACTGGATGGTGAAGACGGCAAACTATATATTTTGCAGGCCCGCCCGGAAACGGTCGAAAGCCGCAACACTGGCCGAACCAGTATGCGTTTTCAGTTACTGGAGAGCGGCGCCATCCTGTGTCAGGGACGCGCCATCGGACAACGAATCGGCTCCGGTGAAGTCAAGGTCATTAAAGATGCCAGTGAAATGTCCCGCATCGAAGAAGGCGATGTACTGGTCACCGATATGACCGACCCCGACTGGGAACCGATCATGCAGCGCGCTGCCGCCATCGTCACTAATCGCGGCGGTCGCACCTGCCATGCCGCGATCATCGCGCGCGAAATGGGCATACCGGCGGTGGTCGGCTGTGGTGATGCCACAGAAAAGCTCAGCGATGGCGAGCAGGTGACCGTTTCCTGCGCCGAAGGTGATGACGGCATGATTTACCAGGGGCATCTCAGGTATGAAGTACATAGCGTCGATATCGACACCCTGCCCGAACTGCCGACAAAAATCATGATGAACGTGGGCAATCCCGGCCATGCTTTTTCTTTTGCCAGTATTCCCAATGCGGGCGTCGGCCTGGCCCGCCTGGAATTCGTTATTAACAATATGATCGGCATTCACCCCAGGGCACTGCTGGAATACGACCAGCTACCCGATGATTTGCAGCAGACCATTGCCGGTCGTATCGCCGGCTACGCAAATCCGGTTGGCTTTTATGTAGAAAAACTGGTGGAAGGCATGGCCACGCTGGCCGCCAGCTTCAAAGACAAACCGGTGATTATTCGCATGTCGGATTTCAAGTCCAACGAATACGCCAATCTTATCGGTGGCCCCCGCTATGAACCGGAAGAAGAAAATCCCATGCTTGGCTTTCGTGGTGCCTCCCGCTATATCTCGAAAGAATTTCGGCGTTGTTTTGAACTGGAATGCGAAGCTATTCGACGGGTCAGAGAAGACATGGGCTTTACCAATGTGGAAGTCATGATTCCGTTTGTGCGCACGCTGGAAGAAGCCGAGGCGGTGATCAACTTGCTGGCAGAAAATGGACTGGAACGGGGTAAAGCCGGACTACGCATCATCATGATGTGTGAAATTCCGTCCAACGCCCTGCTGGCAAAAGAGTTTCTGCAATACTTTGATGGTTTTTCCATCGGCTCCAATGACATGACCCAGCTAACCCTGGGGCTGGACCGCGATTCCGCTCTGGTGGCGGACAAGTTTGATGAACGCAATCCGGCGGTGAAAAAAATCCTGGAAATGGCGATTACTGCGGCCATCCATGAAAATAAATATATCGGCATTTGTGGCCAGGGACCATCCGACTACCCGGAGCTGGCGGCCTGGTTATTACAGCAGGGCATCAGCAGCATCTCGCTGAACCCCGATACCGTGGTGGACACCTGGAAATCGCTGGGTGAGTTGAACAGATAATATCGACCTATGAAACGAACCGTCATTATTCTATCGGATCATACCGGACTCACGGCAGAAGCGATGGGGCACTCGCTGTTGAGCCAGTTCAAGGATTTTGAATACGATATAGTCCACTGGTCTTTCCTCGATACCGAGGAAAAAATTCACCATGCCGTTGCGCAAATAAATAACATTGCCGCAGTATCCGGGCAGCGTCCAATCATCTTCAGCACCCTGGTTGATCCTGAAATTCGCGACTATCTGAAACAAAGCAACAGCCTGATTTTGGATTATTTTGAATCCTATACCGGCGCGCTGGAAGAAGAGCTGCAGATGTCATCGACGTATATTCGCGGACAGACCCACGGCATGGCGAACACCCATGCCTATACCAACCGGATACAGGCGGTTAACTATGCACTGAACAATGACGACGGCGCAGTCACCAGAAACTATCCGACCGCCGATCTCATCCTGCTGGGCGTTTCCCGCAGCGGCAAGACGCCCACCTGTCTTTATATGGCTATGCATTATGGAGTGCTGGTGGCCAATTACCCGCTAACCGAGGATGACCTGGACAAAACTGATCTGCCCGCAGTGCTGCAGCCGCATATCGATAAACTCTATGGCCTGACGATTCAGGCCGAACAGTTACAGCGCATACGCAAAGAACGTCGTGCCAACGGACGCTATGCCACGCTCGAACAATGCGTCTGGGAAATCCAGCAGGCTGAAAAACTTTACCAAGGTCACCAGATACCCTTTATTGATACCACCGCCATGTCTATCGAAGAAATCACCACCAAAATATTAAGTGCTGTAGATAAAAATCAGCGCTAGCTCGATAGTAAAAAATTGAAGGCTTGCTTAACACGGGTTTGCTGATTACTATTTCTCCCCATGTCGAACCAGCTCATTCAGGTAAAAAACCTGCATCGCCAATATGCCGATACCCACGCGGTTAAAGGCATCAGTTTTGATTTACACCAGGGCGATATCCTGGGATTTCTCGGCCCTAATGGCGCGGGTAAATCCACCACCATGCAAATGCTCAGTGGCGTCCTCGCCCCCAGTGCCGGGCAGATTTTAATCAACGGTATCGATTTACTCGATCAGCCGCGACAGGCCAAAAGTCATATCGGTTATTTACCGGAAAAACCGCCGCTCTATCCAGAACTCACGGTTGATGAATACTTACGCTATAGCGCGCAATTACGCCGCGTGGCTAACACTGAAATTGATGCCGCCATCGAGAACGCCAGACAACTGTGCGGTTTAACGGAAGTTAAGCGGCGCCTGATTGGTAATCTGTCGAAAGGTTTTCAGCAGCGGGTCGGCATCGCCCAGGCCATTATCCACAAACCGGATATCGTCATTCTCGATGAGCCTACAGTTGGGCTGGATCCAATTCAGATCCGTGAAATTCGCCAGCTTATAAAACAGCTCGGGCAACAGCATGGGGTCATTCTTTCGACCCATATTTTGCCCGAGGTACAGGCGGTATGCACCAAAGTTCAGGTCATTAATCAGGGGCAGCTGGTATTCAATGGCGACATGGAATCACTCAATCAACGCATGGAATGCACAGGCATTATCACCCGCTATAAACAACCACCAACAGCAGCACAATTGCTGGCACTCGACGGCATTGAGCAGGTAGAACAATTAACGGACGGGCGGTTTCGCGTGCACATCAATACAGCAGTTGACGTAACCGATAACATTGTTCAGGCCGCGGTAAAAAATGGCTGGGGGCTGCAGGAATTAACCCCGGAAAAACAGACATTAGAAAGCATCTTTGTAGAACTCACTGCGGCAGATATTACAGCGGATGCGGCACAGGAAGCATTGGCATGATGTTTCATATCGCGTTGCGCGAACTGCGCAGTTTATTTTTTTCACCGCTGGCCTGGTCCATCCTCGCCGTTATGCAGTTCATCCTGGCATTAATTTTTCTGGCCTTAATCGAGAGCTTTGAAAACCACCAGGCCCAGTTAATAGCCATGAACGCACCCTGGGGCGTGACTGATCTGATTGTCAATGATCTGTTTATGTATTGCCGGCTGATATTTATCGCCATCTGTCCGTTGCTAACCATGCATATTCTGAGTGAAGAACGAAACTCAGGCAGCTTGAACCTGCTGTTGTCATCGCCGGTTTCAATGACAGAAATCGTACTTGGCAAGTATCTGGGGATATTGATTTTCTTTTTCTGCCTGGTATTACTTATTGCCTTAATGCCGCTGTCATTACTGATGGGAACAGACCTCGATCTACAAAAACTTTCGGCCGGCATTATAAGTTTGTTATTGCTTAGCGCAGCATTTTGTTCACTGGGACTGTATATGTCGTCACTAACCCGCAATCAAATCATTGCGGCCATCAGTAGTCTGGGCCTGCTGATCTTGTTTGCCATTATGAACAGCAATGAATCGTTTAAATATTTTTCCACCCTGTATCACCATACGCCAATGCTAAAAGGCATTATGAATAGCAGCGATATTATTTATTATGTATTGTTCATTATTTTCTTTATCAGCCTCAGCATTCGCCAGATGGATAACCAGAGGCTGCAAAGTTAACCATGGAAGTTACTCGTAAAAGCCGCCTGATATTGCGCTTTCAATCTGCGATATTTTTCATCCTGTTCACCGGCATCATCGGCCTGCTAGGCTGGCTGGCGATGCAGAATAACATCCGTAGCGACTGGACTCATGGCGCAAGAAACTCGTTGAGCAAAGACACGCTACAGCTACTCAATGAAATCGAGCAACCAGTTAGCATTCGTAGCTATCAGCCCGATCATCCGCTTTATAAAAAACGCGCCGAAGAAATATTTTCTCGTTATCAGCAAAACGCAAAAAACCTCAGCTACCGCCTGGTTGACCACAACCTGGATATCGACCTTGCCAAAGCCGATGGTATTACCCGTGAAGGCCAGTCAAGCATCCGGCTCAACGATAAAAGTGAAATCATTAACGACCTTAGCGAACAGAGTATTAGCAATGCGCTGATTCGGCTCTACCGCAACAAAACACCGCTACTGCATTTCCTGAGCGGTCATGGCGAGCGCGATTACAGCAGCCAACAATCCATTGGCTATTTGAGCCTGAATAAGCAATTAGCCAGTAAGGGCATCAAAATCAAGGGCATTAATTTACTCACTGAAAATCTTGACGATAAAATTAATGACACACTGGTTATAGCCGCACCTGAAAATAAACTGGTGGCTGGAGAAATAAAAAAAATACAGGAGTTTATCGAACTTGGCGGCAATCTATTGTGGTTACAGGATCCTTCACCCAGACCAGAACTACAGGCTGTTGCTGACAAATTGCAAATGCATTTTATCGATGGTGTTGCAATAAACAATGATCAGAACCTGCGTTCCACACTGGGCATTAGCCATCCGGCAGTGCTGCCCATCATCAGTTATAAACTGCATCCGATAACGGAAAAAATGGATTATTTCACCCTGTTCATTACCGCCGCCGCCATGCAGGTAAATCAGGATTCCACATGGAAACACACTTCGCTACTATTAACCGAGGGCGATAGCTGGACTGAAACCGACGGCTTCATCCTGGATGTTCACTATGACGAAGACAAGGGCGACATCAAAGGACCGCATAGCATTGGCCTGGCACTGGAACGAAAAATAAAAAACAACGATAAAACTCAGCGCGTTGTCATTATCGGTGACAGTGATTTTATCGCTAACAATAACCTTGGCCAGGGCGCCAACCTGAGCTTCATCGTCAACACCATAAACTGGCTCACCGAAGATGATAATTTAATGTCGATACTGCCACAGGCATCACCCGACACCCGGCTGGAACTGGATAATCTGAAAAAAGCCGTGATCAGTATTAGCTTTTTAATTGTCCTGCCGGTTTTGTTTTTTGGCTCCGGCATTTATATCTGGCTAAAACGCAAACAGCAATAATGAAATCTCGACTACTACTTAATATAGGTCTGGCGATTCTGCTTGCTGGAATATTTGTTTTCTTGCTTGATCAACAGACGGACAATAAAGCCAGTATTTCGTTTTTGCCGCTGACCGATAACAATATCACCCGCATCACTATTCCTGGCGAGCATGGTGACATACAGCTTATTAAAAAGGACAATCACTGGCACATGCTTTCACCCTTTGAGATTCGCGCCCATAATTTTAGAATCCGACATTTGCTACAATTACTCAAAACACCGATAGACAAACAATACGATGCTCGGCAACTTAAGCTTTCATCCTATGAACTGGACCCGCCAAAAGCAGCCATATACTTCAACGACACCAAAGTATTATTTGGAAAAACAAATCCTGTTACCCAGCAACGTTATTTGCAGATAGACAAGCAACTGTTTCTATTGCACGAAGAAATATTTCCACTCATCAGTTCCCAGGCCACCAGCTTTGTTGACGCTTCGATAATCCCCGGCGACAGGAAAATAAACAAGCTGGTTTCGGACAGCATCAATATCAGCTTAACAGCCGCTGGCTGGAAAAATTCAGCGGCTACTGAAATTGAAGCCGATGCAATAATTGGCCTGATAGAATCCTGGCAATCAGCACAGGCATTTGGTGTACACCTGCTCATGCCAAGAAAAAACCTGGGTAAAATTGAAATAAGTCTGGACAATGGCGACATTATTAAACTTGAAATCACCGATCAATCCCCCTGGTTAATACTGGCGCGCCCGGAACAGGGCATCGAGTATCATCTGGACCCAAATCTAATAAATAAATTATTTATTAGTACCCCAACGCCTGATAACGATAATGCCTGAATTACCCGAAGTTGAAACCAGCCGCCGCGGCATCGAACCTTATATTCTAAATCAACAGGTCATCGACGTTGTTGTGCGACAGAAAAAACTAAGATGGCCGATACCCGCCAGATTAAAATCCGAGCTTATCAAACAAAAAATCCTCGCTGTGGGTCGACGCGGCAAATATTTATTACTGGAAACAGGCATTGGCACAGTGCTTATCCATCTGGGCATGTCGGGCAGCCTGCGTATCGTTGATAAAGGCACCGCGCCAGAAAAACATGATCATATCGATATTGCATTCAACAATAACAAAGTCCTGCGTCTGCGCGACCCGCGGCGATTTGGCTCGGTTTTATGGACCCGAAAAGATCCCGCGCAGCACAAACTGCTGAGCCAGCTTGGCCCCGAACCATTATCGGATGAATTCAACGCTGACTATCTGTACCAGCAATCACGTAGCCGTAAAGTCGCTATTAAATTATTCATCATGAACAGTCAGGTCGTTGTCGGTGTCGGTAATATTTATGCCAACGAAGCCTTATTCATGGCGGGTATCAATCCAAAACGGCAGGCCAGTCGAATTTCTTATCAGCGCTATCAAATACTGGTTGCCTGCATAAAAGAAGTTTTACAACTGGCTATTCAACAGGGAGGTACCAGCTTACAGGACTTCACCCAGCAGGATGGCAAGCCGGGCTATTTCCAGCAAATCCTGAAAGTCTATGGCAAAACGAATCAACCCTGTTTGATATGCCATCAGCCAATCCGGCAATTACGTCAGCAACAACGCTCAACATTTTATTGCTCGCAATGCCAGTCCTGAAAGCCAGGATAACGCACAATCAAGAAATAATCCCAAATACAGGCACTTGATAAAGCAGTCTTTTCGCCCTAGGATAAATAAACTTTTATTTTTCCTGATCCATGAAGCACACAAAAAAACATAACAAAATCAGTATCGGTAACCTTATCAGCGCACTCATATTTGCCCTGCTGTTGATTGCCATGGTGATGTTTACCATCACCTATGACCCCAGCAAACAGTTTGCCAGTGATTTTTTTGAAGATGTGGCCAATTCCATTCAGTGGAAATAATCATGACCAATATTGAGGTCATTCAAGCCGACATCACCACGCTTTCTGTTGATGCTATCGTCAATGCGGCCAATAACAGTTTACTGGGTGGTGGTGGCGTCGATGGCGCCATTCATCGAGCAGCCGGGCCTGATTTACTGGCAGAATGCAAAACACTTGGTGGTTGTTCAACCGGCGATGCAAAAATTACGGCTGGCTACAATTTGCCGGCAAAGCACGTAATTCATACTGTCGGGCCGATATGGCAGGGTGGCAACAATAACGAAGCTAAGCTGTTAGCGGCCTGCTATAGAAACAGTCTGCAACTGGCAGTCGCAAATAATCTCACCAGTATCGCATTTCCCGCGATTAGCTGTGGTGTATACGCTTTCCCAGTTGATCAGGCGGCCGAGATTGCCGTGGCGGAAATCAGCCAGTTCGCGGCCAGCAATCCGCAGCTGGAAAAGATATATCTGGTGGCTTTTGGGGATGAAATGAAATCGGTGCTGGAGAACAAAATCAAAAACGATTAGCCCAAAGCCGGGCATGCTGGATGCCCGGCTTCAGACTAATGGTTGAAAACTTACAGCTTGTCAGCTTCAGTCGCCAGGTACTCAGCCACACCATCCGGCGTCGCATTCATGCCTTTATCACCCTGGTTCCAGCCTGCTGGACACACTTCACCATGTTCTTCAGTGAACTGCAGTGCGTCGATCATTCGCAGCATTTCATCAACGTTGCGACCCAGTGGCAGATCGTTTACCACCTGATGACGAACTATACCTTCTTTATCGATCAGGAATGAACCACGGAAAGCAACCGCGCCGTCTGGCGTTTCAACATCGTAAGCTCTGCAGATCGCATGGGTCATGTCAGCCACCAGGGTATATTTAACCGGGCCGATGCCGCCTTCATTAATCGGTGTATTACGCCAGGCATTATGCGCAAAGTGCGAATCAATGGAGACACCGATCACTTCAACGCCACGCCGGGTGAATTCTTCCAGGCGATGATCAAATGCAATCAGTTCTGAAGGACATACGAAAGTAAAATCCAGTGGATAGAAAAAAACTACTGCGTATTTGCCGCTGGTAGCTTTTTTAAAATTAAAATCTTCAACAATCTCACCACTACCAAGAACAGCAGCAGCATCAAAATCCGGTGCTTCACGACCAACTAGTACACCCATGACAGGCTCCTTTATATTGCTTAAATTTAGGCAGAAATACATTCAAAAATCAGGAAGGATACGATAGCCTCATTGCGAAAAATTACAACCCCCACCAACAGGGATTTGACTAAAGTAAAATCAATCGCTGTAATAGAAAAAAACTATCGATCACCAACAGCCTTAATGTCCATGCTAAACAAACAGTTTTTCAATCGCGACGCCTGCACTGTTGCCCGGGAACTCCTCGGGGTAATCATCCGACGAAAATATCGCGGAAACTGGCTGGCTGCCCGCATTATTGAGACGGAAGCCTATTATCTGGCAGACCGGGGCAGCCACGCTTCACTGGGATTCACTGAAAAACGCAAAGCCCTGTTTATGCCTGCCGGCACCATTTATATGTACTACGCTCGCGGCAAAGACTCACTGAACATTAGCTGCCAGGGCGAAGGCAATGCGGTACTCATAAAATCGGCTTTTCCCTATGAAGACAATAAAACCGATGCCCGCAGCATACCAATGATGCAACAACTCAATCCAGCCATCTCCGGTGATATACGCCATCCAGAAAGGCTGTGTCGAGGCCAGACGCTACTATGCCGGTCACTGGATCTGAAAGTTAGCCAGTGGGATCAACAACAATTTGATCACAGCAGCTTTTATTTTGATGACAGCAAACACAGCCCTGAACGCATTATTCAAACGACGCGCCTGGGTATTCCTCCGGGTAGAGACGAGCATTTACCCTATAGATTTATCGACTATGCGTTCGCCCGATTCTGTACCAGTAACCCACTCAGCAAACGTGGCTGGCGAGAAAATCACGAATATTCCATCATCAGGCCATAAACTCTTTGTGGCGTCATTGAATAGTCACGACTGTTTAGAATATCATTAACAAAAAGGAAAATGACCATGAGTACTCTCTCCTCGTTTATCGCCCTGCTGATTATTGCAGTGATAGCATTGTTAGCTACAGATTCAAAAGTACTATTTTCAGAGACACTGGCGATGCCCGGACAATATTATTTTGTTGACGACTTCGGCAACCTTGGCCGACATAAACAGGCGACGCTGCACTGCAAATATTTTACTGGCCGCAAAATTGTCAATCGTGTGTACTGGTACTCGCCCAATAAAACTTACGGTAGAGATAGCTGCCCGGCACTGTTAACCGACTGATTACAAATAGAAGATTATTTTGCTTTGGGACGAAAGGCCTTAATAACGTCTTCATGGGTTTCCAGATAGGGCCCCTCAATCAAATCCACGCAATAGGGTACGGCGGGAAACACCGCATCCAGACATTCCCGAATCGATTTAGGCTTGCCGGGTAAATTTATAATCAATGATTTTTTGCGTATACCCGCCGTCTGCCTGGATAAAATTGCTGTTGGCACATACTGCAAACTCACCTGTCGCATCAATTCGCCAAAACCCGGCATCATTTTATTGCAGACATTTTCTGTCGCTTCCGGCACCAAATCCCTGGAAGCCGGCCCGGTACCACCGGTGGTAACAATCAGACAACAGGCCTCATTGTCAGCCAGCTCAATCAGTGTATCTTCCACCACATGCTGATCATCAGGGATCACTCGGTATACAGGCTGCCATTCTGATATCAGATAATCGTTAAGCGTATCGATAATGGCCTGACCGGAAATATCTTCATAAACACCTGCACTGGCCCGGTCTGACGCTGTCACTACGCCGATTTTGATTACGGACATTTGAGCTCCCACATTCAATTAAAGTGCGCAAATTATCTAGCAAATTGCTGCCAAATACGAGTTGTTAAACCTGGAAAATTCTGATCAGGATGCAAATCATAATTTTTCTGCTAGGTTCATATTATGGAGAAATATCAATGAGCAAACCAACCGACAGCGAACTAAAAATAGCCCTACAGGCGGCGGCTGAAATGAAAGAACATAATGCCGACCCACACTATCTGGCAAAAGCCCTGTTAAATCATAACTATCGTATCCGCTATCTGGAAAACGTATTGCAAGCGGCTGATCGATTTATGAATCACGGCATGGCCGAGCACGAACACATGGTTTTGTTACGCGCGATAGAAAAAGCCAAAGATGCCGAGCATCGAACAGCAGGCACAGAACAGGAAAATTTTGGTCTGGAATAAACCAGTAATCCGAATAATAATTTTCCGAACAACATTGGAACTGCAATAAACGCAGCATCACTATATTCTTTTTTGATCGTGGATGATACCGATAGAACGCATGATCTGGTTAAACTGCATAATGCTTTGCAAATTAAAAATCGCTGGCCGTAGGCGGCGTGACTAGATGGAATTAATGGATAATATCTGCAGCGCCCAGTCCCCTGGAATCGGCAGCAGCAGTGATAGAGCCGTCGGCTTTGTTTTTAATAACCAGTTGCATATTGCCCCAGCTTTGCTCGCTCGCTTTAAGCTGATGCCCCATCTGCTGCAATTGATTTATGGTTTGCTCAGCCAATGCATTCGTTTCGTAAAAAATTATATCAGGCAAATACTGGTGATGAAATCTGGGCAAGTTAACAATACGCTCGGCATCGTCACCCTGCTGAAAGACCAGCGCCCCCAGCAACACCATGGTTATTATGCGACTACCTCCGGGTGTACCGATAATGGCAATACGATCTTTCGTTTCAAGAAACGTTGGCGTCATGCTGGATAACATGCGTTTACCCGGCGCGATCGCATTCGCTTCTGCGCCAACCAGACCATACACATTGGGCGTTCCCGGCCTGGATGAGAAATCATCCATTTCGTCATTTAGCAGCACACCAGTACCCGGTGGTACAAAGCAGGAACCAAATGGATAATTAATTGATAATGTGGCCGCCACTCTATTTCCCTGCTGATCAATAATGGAAAAATGCGTGGTATCAGTACCGGGATAATTTTTTTCTACACCGGGCAATAATTCACTCGGCGTTGCTTTTTGCGGATGTATCCCCGCGCGCAAGCCTGCTGCATACTCGGCACTAATCAATCGCTCTAGCGGCATCTTCACATAATCAGGATCGCCTAAATATTCCGCTCGATCTCGATAGGCTCGGCGCATAGCCTCGACAACCAGGTGCGTTAGCTGGCTATCATGCATTTTTTCCAGTGGAAAAGCTGACAACTGATTTAGGATTTCGATCAGCGCAATACCCCCCGATGATGGCGGTGCCGCTGAGGTGATTTTCATGCCATGATACTGACCACGAATCGGTTCGCGCTCGACAACTTTATATTGCTGTAAATCTTTTGCACTCCAGATGCCGCCAGCCTGATTCGTACCGGTAATTAATTTTTCGGCAAACATACCTTTATAAAATCCGTCGGCGCCTTTTTCAGCCATCAATTGCAGAGCACTTGCCAGATCCAGTTGCCGAATGACATAGCCGGTGTCGGGCACCTTGTTTTTGTCCAGAAAAATGGCGGCCGCCGCCGGTGATGCCTGCAAGGCCTTCAATCTGAAATTCGCCATTCGCCGATAATGCTCATCGACCTTGAATCCCTGACGCGCATACCGAATCGCTGGTTGTAAATTTTGTTTGAGGCTCAGCACACCATAATTGTTCGCCAGATGCTCCAGGGCTGCCGGTACGCCAGGAATTCCAGCCGACAGCGGGCCATCAACGGACAATCCATCAATCACATTGCCCTGCTCATCCAGATACATATCCCGGTGCGCTTTTAACGGTGCACGCTCACGCCCATCGAGCATGGTTTCAAAGCCATCTCTGGCCCGGTGCAACAACCAGAAGCCACCGCCGCCAATCCCGGAACTATAGGGCTCAACCACCGCCAGTGCGGCAGTCACGGCAATAGCCGCATCGAAAGCATTACCACCGGCACGTAAAATTTCTTCGCCGGCTTTGGTGGCCAGTGGATGCGCAGTCGCTATGCCAGCGGCGGCGAGCACATTGAGACTCAATGAGAGGCAAAACAGCAGCAGTAACAGAGGGGTGAATTTACGCATTTAAGTTTTATTCTAAGTAACTAAAATGGAAAACAAAAAAGCTCCGTTCAAGGAGCTTTTGGTAAATGATTACTTGCCGGTAAGCTTATGGTATTTTTCCATCAGCTCTTCTTCGGTTTCTTCATGGTCGGGATCTTTAGGAATACAGTCAACCGGGCATACTTCTACGCACTGGGGCGTATCATAATGCCCGACGCACTCAGTACATTTATTCGGATCAATTTCATAAATCTCATCACCCGGAGCAATGGCCTCATTCGGACATTCGGGTTCGCACACATCACAGTTTATGCATTCGTCTGTAATTATTAAGGCCATTCTTTAACTCCTGGCTTACAAATTAAATAATCAGCTTGGGATCAGCCGCCCATTATACCCGAAAGTTTCTTCGCGACTATCGGGGGTACAAATTCTGATACATCACCACCATGCTGAGCTATTTCCTTAACCAGTGAAGACGATATAAAACTGCTTGTTTCTGATGGTGTTAGAAACAGCGTTTCTATATCCGCTGCCAGATGACGATTCATACTCGCCAACTGCATTTCATATTCGAAATCTGAAACCACGCGTAAGCCACGCAGAATCACATTCGCTTTATTTTTATGTGCGAAATCCACCAGCAATTCGGAAAAGCCACAGATTTCAACATTATCCAGCCCAACCAGCACCTGTGATGCCATCGCCACCCGGCTATCCAGATCGAACAACGGCGTCTTGCCCGAATTTGCTGCAATGGCCACGATAACCTTATCGAACAAACCTGATGCGCGGGCCACCAGATCGCTGTGACCATTGGTAAACGGATCAAAGGTTCCCGGATATACCGCTATTAACGACATTATGCATCCCCAGCCTGGCTTCTTTTAACCAGATGATAACTCACCTGACCGGCTTTTTTTCCACGAATTATCTCCCAGTTTGCCGGTAACTCCGGGAGCACCTGATTACTGGCCAGCTCGAAGTAAATACAGGCTTCATCGGCCAGCCAGTTATTGGCTTCCAGTAACTGGCAAGCCGCTGGCAATAATGGGCTGTCGTACGGCGGATCAATAAATACCAGATCATAAGCCGCAGCCCTGGCGTTACCCCGTTGTAACCACTGCAACGCATCTTGCTGCTGTATTTCGATATTACTCGCAGCAAGTGCCTGGACATTTTTCGTCAGCATCTTACAGGCATCCGCCTGCTGCTCGATCAATAATACTTCCGCCGCACCGCGTGACGCCGCTTCTATACCCAGGGCGCCGCTACCGGCAAACAGATCCAGACAACGCGCCCCGGGCACCACTGCCTGCAACCAGTTAAACAGGGTTTCCCGCACCCGATCCGGTGTTGGCCGCAATCCCGGCTGTGCTATCACCGGCAACTGGCGACTGCGCCATTTGCCGCCAATAATTCTGAGCCGACCCGCAGCCTGGGCGGTGCTATTTCGGGGCATGATCATACACGAACGAAACAGGACAAATTTTGATACAGGACAAGATCAACCACCCGCAGCAGCGGCTGATGACTGGCCACCCACAATCACCGTGATCATCCTGTCGGGTTGAACACGTCGCTGCAGTACATCCTTTATGGCTGACTGATTGACGGCTTTAACCTTGCCGATAAAAGTATTCAGATAATCCAGCGGCAAATCATAAAACCCGATCATTGATAAATACTCGATGATTTTTTTATTACTATCGGTTTTCAGTGGGAAACCGCCGGTAATATTCTGTAAGCTGGCATTGAGTTCATCGTCTGTCGGACCTTCAGCAACATATTTCTGCAGCTCTTTGTTAACGATATCGAGTGCCTGCTCGGCCTGATCATTACGCGTCTGTAATCCCAGCATGAATGGGCCATCGGCACGCATGGGCGAGAAATAACTATAAACGCTGTAGGCCAGCCCGCGTTTCTCCCGCACTTCATCTACCAGCCGCGAGGTAAAACCACTACCGCCAAACGGGTGATTGGCAACATACAGGGCAAAATAATCGGCATCACCACGTCGGGTACCTGGCTGACCGACCAGCACATGACTTTGCCGCGAGGGAAAATCTATACGAATCGTTTTCGATGCTGTTAGTGGTTTCACTTCAGGCAAGGCCTCGGCTCGTTCACCACTGGCAAGCCCGGAGACCAGTTCGTTTGCCATCTCCTCGGCCTGTTGCCGGGTCATTTGCCCGACAATAGAAATCACCGCATTTCTGGCCACATAATATTGCTTATAAAACGCGGTTACGTGTCCCAGTGTTAAACGCTGCAGGCTTTCATCCGTTCCCCCTGAAGGCAGGGCATAAGGATGATCATCATACAGCGCTTTATAAAAAGCCTCCGAGGCTATAGTGCTGGGCGACTGTTTGCTGGCCTGGCGCGAAATTTTCATGCGGTTCAGTTCGCGATTAAAAGACTCTGGCAGAAAATCAGGCTGGCTTAAAATGTTTTTCAGATTTTTTAATGCCGGTTGCAAATAGCGATCTTCACGCAAACTACGCAAACTCACCCAGGCCATATCTTTCAATGACCCATTGGAAAAATCCGCGCCCACGGCTTCAAATTGCTCCGCCAGTTTTTGCGCACTCTGTTTGCCAGCACCTTCCGCCAGTAAACCATTAGTTAACAGCGCCACACCGCCTATACCATTATCCCGTGCACTACCCGCATCGAATACCACACGCACATCCAGCATGGGCAAGTCCATTACCGGCACAAAATTAACCCGCGCACCATTGTCGGTTTGCCAGCTCTGAATTTCAGGCGCCGCGAATAACTGGCCTGAAAAAGACAAACCCAGCAGCAGCAAAACTTTCGAGAATATTTTAGTGGCCATGACGCGACCCTCCCGTTGATTTTGCAACACGACGCCCTGTTATGGGCTGAGGATCCAGTACGGCAACGGTTAACTGGTCCGGCACCAGATACTTCTGCGCCACTGCCTGCACCTGTTCAGCAGTAATCGCTTCGATATTTTTCAGGTATTCGGCTTTGTGCTCCCAGCCAAGCCCGATGGTTTCCAGAATACCCAGCTGCATTGCCTGGTAAAAACTGGAATCCTGCTCATAAACCGCAGACGCCATTACCAGTGCCTTGACTCGCTCCAGTTCGGCTTCATCCGGTGGCGTCTGTTGAATTCTTTTCACTTCATTGATCAGCGCCTGTTCCAGCTTTGCCATTGAGCTTTTTTTGGTCGGCGTACCATCGAATAAAAACAGACTGTCCTGGCGATTATATAAATCGTAACCTGCACCCGCCGATGAGGCGATCTCCCGATTACGCACCAGCTCGGAACTCAGCCGGGTACTATCGCCGCCATCCAGTACGCCCGCCAGCACTTCCAGCGCATAGGCCTCCCAGGGTTCAGCCGCCGTTTTTAAAACCGGCACTTTGTAACCCATGAGCAGATACGGTACCTTGGCCGGGGCTTTGATCGTAATCCGACGCTCACCCTGCTGTTTAACTTCACGCCGCGGCTTTACTTCCGGAATAACAGAAGGTTTGAGCGGACCAAAATATTTTTTTGCCAACTGATAAACATCCGCCGCCTTAACATCACCGGACACGACTAACGTTGCGTTATTCGGCGCATACCAGGTTTCGTACCAGTCCCGTAAATTTTCCATGGTCATGGTGTCGAGGTCTTCCATCCAGCCGATGATGGGCTGGTGATAAGAGGAATTTAAAAATGCGACGGCATTAAATCGCTCATAGGTTAATGAAGTCGGCTCGTCATCGGTACGCATACGACGCTCTTCCTTGATGACTTCGATTTCCTTTTTAAACTCTGCCTCGTCCATGACCAGATTGCGCATGCGATCGGCTTCCCATTTCAGACACAGCTCCAGCCGGTCACTGGCTATACGTTGAAAATAGGCGGTGTAATCCTTGCCGGTAAAGGCATTTTCGCTACCGCCATTGGCTGCAATAATTTCTGAAAATTCACCCGGTTTTAAATTTTTCGTGCCCTTGAACATCATATGTTCCAGCGCATGGGATACGCCGGTAATGCCGTCATATTCATAGCTGCTGCCGACCTTGTACCAGACCTGTGATACCACTACCGGTGCACGATGATTTTCATGCACCAGTATTTTCATGCCGTTATCCAGCATAAAAGTCTGCACTTTTGCATCGGAATCAGATGCCTGCTGTTCTGTAGCAGGTTTGACTGTTGTCTGGCAGGCAACCAGGCCCTGGGTAAGCAGAGCAACGCCCAGTAATGCGAGTAATCGCATAGAGTTCCCTCACGGTTAGTTATCTTGCGCATAGGACTCAGACGATAACTTAAAAGTTTCACCTGAGTAATGGCGATGATAGGATAAGCGCATCCTGATATACAACCTATTAGATAATTATGTTTGGTTTCCTACGCCGCAACAAAGATAAAACAAAGCCTGAAGCAGAAGAACTGCCCGCTGAAAATGCGTCACCTGCAACGGAACTGGTGGAACCTGAAGCCCCGCCCGAAGCTCCCGAAGCTATTGACGCCGTAGAAAAACCCGACACACCGGTCGAGCCAGTCCCGACTGTAGCAGTAGCTGAATCGACTACTGAAGAAACTATAGCCGCTACAGTCGAAACCGAAACCGAAACCGAAACCGAAACCGAAACCGAAACCGAAACCGATGATAAGCAGGAAAAAGCATCAAAACCGGGCTTATTTTCCAGCCTGCGCAATCGACTGAGCAAAACCCGTCATGGCCTCACCGATGGCATGGCAGATCTGGTACTGGGTAAAAAAACCCTCGACGATGAACTCATGGAGGAGCTGGAAACACGTTTAATCATGGCCGATGTGGGTATTGAGGCCACCAGTAAAATCATCAACAATCTGACCCGACGTGTCTCCCGCAAGGAACTGAATAACGCCGAAGCGCTGTTCGAAGCGCTCTGCGATGATATGGAAAATATCCTGCAACCCTGCAATCAACCACTGACTATTGACTCGACCCGTTCACCTTTCGTCATTCTGGTGGTGGGTATTAACGGCGCCGGTAAAACGACCACCATTGGCAAGCTGGCCAGGCGCTTCCAGCACCAGGGACATAAGGTCATGCTGGCCGCCGGCGATACGTTCCGCGCCGCGGCCGTCGAACAATTACAAACCTGGGGCGAACGCAACGACATCCCGGTTATCGCCCAGGGCACTGGCGCGGATTCCGCCTCGGTCATCTATGATGCCATCGACTCTGCCCGCGCCAGAAACATCGACATCGTTATCGCCGATACTGCCGGCCGCCTGCACACCCAGTCCAACCTGATGGATGAACTCATCAAAATAAAACGCGTGATGAAAAAACTCGATGACACTGCGCCCCACGAAGTATTGCTGGTAATGGATGCGGGTTTTGGTCAGAACGGTCTGATTCAGGCACAGCAATTCAATGAAGCGATGGGACTGACAGGTCTGGCACTGACTAAACTGGATGGCACCGCCAAGGGCGGCATCGTCTTCGCCATTGCCGAAAAACTGGGTATACCGATTCGGTTCATCGGTGTTGGTGAAGGTATCGACGACCTGCGCGAATTCCATGCTCGGGAATTTGTCGATGCGTTGCTGGATCGAGAAACCTGAGGCCACTGAAAAATAAATTGAAAATCAGTTAGCTCCGGCACTTGCCTTAATCCTTCGATGCGGCACAATAACCACCCATGATTCGTTTCGACAATGTGAATAAACGCTATCCCGGTGGCCATGAAGCGCTAAGTAACATCAGCTTTCATTTACCCCGTGGCAAGATGGCCTATCTCACCGGCCATTCCGGCGCAGGAAAAAGCACCCTGCTTAAACTCATCGCCCTGATTGAACGCCCCAGTCGCGGTAACATACTGCTGGATGGCGTCAATCTGAGCAACGTCCGTAACAGCAAAGTCCCCTACATCCGCCGTAATATTGGCATTATTTTCCAGAACCACCACCTGCTGTATGACCGCACTGTCTTCGATAATGTCGCACTGCCACTGGTAATCGCAGGCTATCAGCATCGGGAAGTTGGCAAGCGCGTGCGTGCTGCACTGGATCAGGTCGGCCTGTTGAACAAGGAAAAGTGCGCGCCCATTACGCTGTCTGGCGGTGAACAGCAGCGCGTCGGCATCGCCCGCGCCATCGTACACAAACCTTCATTATTACTGGCGGATGAACCGACTGGTAATCTGGATCCTGAATTATCCCGCGAAATCATGGAGCTGTTTGCCCGCTTTAACCAGGTGGGCGTGTCCGTACTGATCGCCAGCCATGACCTGGACCTGATCAAGCAGATGGGCAGCCCGGTAATCAGCCTGAGCCAGGGCATGCTAATCCATGACGATTTAAAAGAGGTGGCAGATGTCGAAGCCTGACACTTCCAACAAGCCTGCCCGAAACGCACCGGTTACCGCCTACTTCATTCACCATGCGCGGACACTGATCGCCAGCCTGGGCGTATTATTTCGCAGCCCTGCCTCATCGGCGATGACGACGGCGGTGATTGCCATTGCCCTGGCACTGCCCGCCGGCTTATATGTACTGCTATCCAATGCCAGTCATGTCAGCGTTGGCTGGGATAACAGCGCCCAGATTTCGCTATTTCTAAAAGCCAATGTGTCTGAAAAACAGGCCAGAACCCTGGCCAGCAAACTCCGCCTTTATGATGGCATTGACAGCGTAAAACTCATTCATAAAGACCAGGCGCTGGCCGAATTTCAACGCGTCTCCGGGTTTGGCGATGCCATCGAATCCCTGGGCTCAAACCCCCTGCCCCATGTTCTGGCGGTACAACCCGTGGTTGACCCTGAGCGCCCCGATAAAATAGCCCACCTGATGAAACAGCTCCGCGAACTTAAACAGGTGGATATCGCCCAACTGGACCTGCAATGGGTAAAACGCCTGTACTCGATGCTGGAAATAGCCCGCAAAGGGATATGGGTGATTTCGATTCTGCTCGCGATGGCCGTATTGCTGGTGGTCGGCAACACTATTCGACTGGATATCCAGAATCGGCGCTCAGAAATTGAAGTTACTAAACTGATCGGCGCAACCAACGCATTTATTCGTCGGCCGTTTCTCTATACCGGTTTCTGGTACGGTCTGAGCGGCGGCATTCTGGCCTGGATACTAATCAGCCTGTCAATCGGCATTCTGGCCGGCTCAGTGGAAAACCTGGCCAGCCTGTATAACAGCGCTTTTCAGCTTACCGGACTGGCGTTTAGCGAAGCCATGTCGCTCATCGGATTTAGCTGCCTGCTGGGGTTACTGGGCTCCTGGATCGCCGTGGGCCGTCATCTCGACGAAATCGAACCCAGCTAAACAAATTCAACGGCAATATTGATTCATCACCCCGTATGTGGCATCACCACCTGGCTTTAACTGCTATATTTAGATGGAATGTGGCATTTACTGGATAGCCTGCCTTCAAGCCAGACAGCATTAATGGCATTTTATCCAGAACAAAAATAATTATTAATAAATTGCAGATATGCCTTACAGCCCACGGATTTTCGGGAATATTCAGGTTTAAACAAGATGACGAAAAAAGAACAACGGGTTCTGTTAATAGACCATTCGGGCACGGCCCTGGCTATTATCACCAAACTGATCCATAAGCATATTCGCAATACCATAGTAGACATTGCCACCAGCTCAGGCGAGGCGATTGAGCTGCTGATCAAAAATAAATATCAACTGATCACCATGTCACGCAACCTGCCCGATATCGACTGCCACGACCTGGTCAAAAAAATTCGGGTTGAACTGCATAATTACCGCACACCATTGATCGTGGTTTCCGGTGAGGACATGGGTGTTTTAGAAGAACAGATCGCCTGCCAGTATGTGAATGGCTACTTCGATAAAAAACTGGGACAAAAAAAACTGGTCGGCTATATAAAATCATTTCTAAGCTACGATGGCCCGGCAGCCAGCATTACCGGCAATATTCTTTACGTCGAAGACAGCGCGACCGTGGCCCAGGCGGTAAAAAGCTTTCTGACGCAGCATGGTCACAATTATCTACTGGCAAAAGACGCCGAACATGCGCTACAGAATATCCAGCATTCGTTTAATGAGACGCACAATGTGCAGCCATTTGATCTCATACTAACTGACATCCAGCTAGAAGGTCATATGTCGGGCCGTGACCTGATTCGGGAAATTCGTTATGGTATAGGCCTTGGCTACGAGCAACTACCTATTCTGGTCACCACCTCCAGCAACTACGACGCCGACCCGGATGGACTCAATCGCATTTTTTCAGCCGGGGCAAATGACATCCTGGAAAAACCCATCAGAGAACCCATGCTGGTTGCTCGCATCAACACCCTGCTGACCCTGCGCCAGCAATATTTACAGTTGCATCATCCGGAAAATGCCATCTCGGCTAATCAATAAACCCTACAGCTAGTCTCTTTTTTCATTATTAACAGGAACTTATATTGTGATTAGCACTCTTATTGTTTGAGTGCTAATATAGTCACAGAGACAATTGGAGTTGAGTTTATATGACAAACGAACTGATTCTTGCCCAAAATCATCTACCCATAAGCAGCGGTAGCCTGGATCAATATATCCAGCGGATTAATGCCATTCCAATGCTGACAGCAGCAGAAGAGCATGAACTGGGTATACGCCTGGCTGAGCATGATGAACTGGACGCCGCGCAGAAACTGATTATGCCGCATCTTCGCTTTGTAGTGCGTGTTGCACGTGGCTATCAGGGTTATGGCCTGCCGCTCGCCGACCTGATTCAGGAAGGTAATGTCGGCCTGATGAAAGCCGTCAAACGCTTTAAGCCTGACCGTAATGTCCGACTGGTATCCTTTGCAGTTCACTGGATTCGTGCAGAAATTCATGAGTTTGTACTACGCAACTGGCGCATCGTTAAGATAGCGACCACCAAGGCACAACGCAAACTGTTCTTTAATCTGCGTAGCTCCAAAAAACGTCTGGGCTGGTTCTCTCAGGAAGAAGTCGAAGGCGTCGCCAAAGACCTGGGCGTTAAGCCAGAAACCGTTCTCGAAATGGAGGCCCGCCTGGCCAATTATGATATGGCTTTTGATTCTGGCACCGATGATGACGACGATAGTTATGCCGCGCCTGCCAGCTTTGTCGCCAGCCCAATCAGCGACCCGGCAAGACAACTGGAAAGTGATGACTGGAAACAGCAACAAATGCAGGTACTGGCTGAATCCATGGATCAACTGGACGAGCGCAGTAAAGACATTCTGATGTCTCGCTGGCTGGACGACGACAACAAAGCCACGCTGCATGATCTGGCCGATAAATACCAGGTTTCAGCAGAACGTATTCGACAGCTTGAAAAAAATGCGATGAAAAAACTTAGAACCTCTTTCGAAGCCTGATTACAACTGCATCAAAACTTTAAATAAAAAAAGCGGCTTAAGCCGCTTTTTTTATTTGCGATTTTTAATTTGCTGAATAAATTTAATGCACCGAACCAAATGAAGCATCATTGCAGTTAGGCGGCAAGGGCAATCCCGCATATTTACATCCCTGACTCACTGGGCCTTTCGGGAACAATTCATATAAATGGCGCTTTCCTTCCCAGTTACCAAATTCAAATTCCATGACATTCAACAGGGTTCGTGCGTTGTAGCCCTGACCATACTTGTCATAATACTTTCTTAAATAAGCCAGAATATTAAAATGCTCCTGCGTCAGTTCAATTCCATCTTCGCGTGCATATTGTTTCGCCAGCGCTTCAGACCAGTCAGCCAGTTCTTTTAAATGGCCTTCACCCACGGGAACACGGTGTTCTACTACCTGAGTCATAACAATCTCCTTCATCTGATTAGAAAAGGGGGTTATTTATTTATAGCGCAGACCGACACGAAGATGAACAACCGTTAATAACATCAAATACAAAAGTTATTTATGAGGTTTTATTATCTGATCAACAGGAATTGAGAAATTTTCTTTATCAATTTTTTTTATACGTTGGGGCATTTTCCAGGCATGGCCGTAAACCACTTCATAAGTCGCGGGCAATACATCGGATTTCCTAAATTTTTCATAGGCTTCGAAAACTTTTTTTAGCTTGCCTGGTGTCATCAATCCTTTGGACTGATCCACCATGGGCGTATTCGCGCCTATTGCCTTCAGATCAGTCATGACTGCTTTGGCATCCTGATAAGTTAAAGTTATCAAATCCATATCCATAACCGGTTCGGCAAATCCAGTAGTTAATAAGATATCCCCCAGATCATGCATATCGGTAAACTCATTCACATGACGACCCGCATCCACCTGTGCCCAGCTATGACGTAATTCTTTTAATGTATCGGGACCAAAGGTGCTAAACATCAACAGCCCATTAGGTTTTAAAATGCGCCGAAATTCTGCGAACGCCTGTTCCGGCTGACACCACTGCAACATTAAATTTGAAAATATCAGATCAACCGATTCGTCTGCCAGCGGAATGGCCTCAGCGTCGGCGCACACCAGTCCCGGCTTACGTAACCAGCGACCTTTGGTTCTGGTTTGCAATAACATCTGGGCAGACAGATCCAGTGCTATGAGTTTTGATGATTTGTAACGCTCCATCAAGCCCTGCACACCCCAGCCAGTACCACTACCCGCATCCAGAATCACCTGCGGTTTCAGCGTCACCCAGTCCAGGCGCTCAATCATGCGATTACATACTTCATTTTGCAAAATCGCAGATGATTCATAACAATCTGCTTTTGCATCAAAATGTTTGCGTATTCTATATTTATTGCTATTAGCTAAAGATGTCATGTGACACGTTTGGTGAACGCTATCAACTGTTCACGAAATTCCTCCAGGTGAGATAAAAAAGGCGCATGTGCCGCTTTTTCAAAAACATGTGTTGCTACGCCAGGCACCAGCTGTTCTAACTGTTGCGCCAGTTCGGCTTTAACCAGGCCATCCTGGCCGCCGAGCACCCAGCTGACAGGCATATTTACGCCGGATAAATGCGTGCGTAAATCAGTATTTTTCAGTACCTGCAAACCACTGCGCAAGGCATCGATATTGGCCGCCGGTTGTGCCAGTATTTTTTTACGCAAACTACGCAGTAACTGACGACCACTTGCTGAGCCTCGAACCTGCAGCGATAAAAAGCGCTGAATTGTACCTGAAAAATCTTCTTCTAGCTGGGTGGAAAATTCATCAAAAATACTGGCCGGCATACCGCTTGACCAGTCTTTTTTTTGCACGAAACAGGGAGAGCTGCTCACCAGCATTATCGCGTTAACTTTTTCCGGGTATTGCAGCGCCAACTGTGCCACAGCCAGACCGCCCAGCGACCAGCCGATCCAGATTGCCGCATCATCGACCCGATTATTTAATGCGGCCACCAGATCATCCAGGGTTTGAAAACCTGTCGCGGCATTTTGACCATGACCAGGCAAATCAATTGCCAACGGTATAATCCATTCTGGCAAACTATCCAGCAACGGCTGCCACACTTCTCGATTCATTCCCCAGCCGTGCACAAATACACAGTTTACTTTTTTAGCCGACATTCGCAGCCCCATTCAAATCGTGATAAATTGCGCCTTCTTTTAAACATTCAGATATCGCGCGTGGATACATTACAGCAACCTATTATACTGATTCTTGCTTTTAGCCTGTTTGGCTATTTGCTGGGTTCTGTTTCCACTTCCATCATTACCTGTAAAGCCATGGGCCTGCCGGATCCGCGTAAAGTCGGCTCAGGCAATCCGGGCGCCACCAATGTGCTACGTGAAGGCGGCAAAAAAGCAGCGGTAATTACGCTGTTCGGCGATATGCTCAAGGGCGTGATTCCAGTCTCACTGGCACACGTTTTTGCGATGACCGATATGTTGATAGCAGTCACCGGCCTGGCCGCCTTTCTCGGTCACGTCTATCCCGTTTACTATGGCTTCAAAGGCGGTAAAGGTGTGGCGACATTACTGGGTGTGTTGATTGGTACTCACTGGATGATTGGCCTGGGGGCCATTCTGATCTGGCTAAGCATGGCCTTTACTTTCCGCTACTCCTCTTTATCCGCCCTGGTCGCGGCATTATTTTCCCCGTTGCTCGCCTGGCTGGTCACCCACTCTGCCGTCATCGCAACAACAACGGCGCTCATGGCCGCACTGCTCTACTGGCGTCACCGAACCAATATAATCAACCTGCTGTCTGGCGCCGAAGATAAAATCGGTGCGAAAAAATAAATTAGCATTTATTGACGATTAAATTTTTTCCAGCTCATCGATAGGCCAGCGCGCTCGGGTATTGATCTGCAAATCTTCCTGCTGGCCCGCCTGCAATCTTAAACAGCCCACATGCGCGATCATTGCGCCATTATCAGTACAAAACTCAATCCGTGGATAAAACAGCGCACTATTTTCTTTTTCTACCATCGCCTGCAACGCACCGCGCAAGCGCAAATTGGCCCCCACGCCACCGGCAATCACCAGCGTTTTAATACCGGTTTCTCGAAGCGCGCGTCGACACTTTATCATCAGGGTATCAACCACTGCTTCTTCAAAAGCCAGTGCAATATCAGCCCTGGTCTGCTCGTCATCGCTGCCGGCCTGTTTCGCATCCTGCCAGGTATTCAGGGTAAAGGTTTTCAGGCCACTAAAACTGAAATCCAGGCCAGGACGATCAACCATCGGGCGGGGAAATTTATATTGTCCGCTGCGACCCTGCTCGGCCAGTTTGGCCAGAATCGGCCCGCCGGGGTAGCCCAGATCCAGCATCTTGGCGGTTTTATCAAAGGCCTCACCTGCCGCATCATCCAGGCTCTCCCCCAGTATCTGGTACTGGCCAATGCCCTGCACTTCCGCCAGCAGGGTGTGCCCACCGGAAACCAGCAAAGCGATAAAAGGAAAATCGGGAGCCGCGTCTTCCAGCATCGGCGCCAGTAAATGACCTTCCATGTGATGCACCGCAATCGCGGGGATTCCCAGTGTCATGGCCAGCGCTCGACCGGTGGAAGCTCCAACCATCAACGCACCAATCAGGCCTGGGCCAGCCGTATAAGCAATACCATCAAGCTCATGCTTACTGACCCCCGCCTGTTGCAGTGCCTGTTCCGCCAGTGGCAATAAATAGCGCACATGATCCCGCGAGGCCAGTTCCGGCACCACACCGCCATACTCGGCATGTAGCTTGATTTGCGAATGCAGGGTATGGGCAAGCAAGCCCCTGTCCGAGTCGTATACGGCCAGGCCAGTTTCATCACAGGATGTTTCTATTCCGAGAACTATCATATTAATTGGCAAACCTTAATGGGCTGATATATAATCCCGCGGTTCTACTGAACCGTATATATTTTTTAAGTGAGATTTTAATGCCACAAGTAAAAGTTAAAGACAACGAGCCCTTTGACGTTGCTCTGCGTCGCTTCAAACGTTCTTGCGAGAAAGCCGGTATCTTAACAGAAATCCGTCGTCGCGAAGCTTATGAAAAACCCACTACAGAACGTAAGCGTAAAGCTGCTGCTGCAGTGAAACGTCACCTGAAAAAACTGTCTAAAGAAAGAGATCGTTTAAGCCGTAGTCCTCGCCGCCGTCGCTAAGATTATTTGCCTGAACCTCTACTAGAGCATCTATTTAATGAGTACAGCAGCTCTGAAGCAACGTATACAGGACGAAATGAAAGCTGCCATGAAAGGTGGTGACAAACCCCGTCTTGGCGTGATTCGTCTAATCATGTCTGCCATCAAGCAGATTGAGGTCGATGAACGTATCGAGCTGGATGATGACCGTATCATCGCTGTACTGGATAAAATGACCAAGCAACGCCGTGAGTCAGCCACTCAGTATGAGCAGGCCGGCCGAGACGACCTGCTGGAACAGGAAAACTACGAAATCGATGTGCTGAAAGAATTTCTGCCTGCTGCACTCAGCGATGCAGAAATCGACGCCATGATCGACGACGCCATTGCCAGCACCGGCGCCAGCGCCATTAAGGACATGGGCAAGGTCATGGGGAAACTCAAACCCCAGATGCAGGGCCGCGCAGACATGGCTGCTGTCAGCGGCAAAATTAAAACGCGCCTCAACGCCGCCTAATCACCTGTTTCATCACCTTTCGGGATTAGCTATGAAAAACATCATGCAATTCATCGACGTGCCTCGTAAAGATCCGGAAAAGATCAGGGTGGAAGAGCGCCGTATTGAGTTTCGTGAAATCTACAAACCATTTGATGAGCAGGATGCAAAATCCCAGGCGGATCGCTGCCTCGCCTGCGGCAATCCCTACTGTGAATGGAAATGCCCGGTTCACAATTATATTCCTAACTGGCTAAAACTGGTTGCTGAAGGCAATATCAGGGAAGCCGCCGAATTATCCCACAGCACCAATTCATTACCTGAAGTGTGTGGCCGTGTTTGCCCACAGGACCGCCTGTGCGAAGGCGCATGCACATTAAATGACTGTGATTTTGAGGCAGTAACTATCGGTTCAGTAGAAACCTATATTACCGAAGAAGCCCTGAAGCTCGGCTGGCGTCCAGACATATCAGCCATTAAAGATACTGGTAAGAAAGTAGCCGTTATAGGCGCAGGCCCTGCCGGCCTCGGTTGCGCAGACATCCTGATTCGCAACGGTGTAACACCTGTCGTCTTCGATAAATATTCTGAAATCGGTGGCCTGCTGACGTTCGGCATTCCTGCGTTCAAGCTGGAAAAATCCGTGATGAAGATGCGCCAGGAAATATTCGAAGACATGGGCATTGAATTCAAACTGGGCATCGAAGTCGGTACGGACATCAGCCTGGAAACATTACTCGAAGAATATGATGCTGTTTTCCTGGGCATGGGCACCTATAAATACATGAAAGGTGGTTTTCCTGGCGAAGACATGAACGGGGTTTACGAGGCGCTACCTTATCTGATCTCCAATACCAATAATTTACTCGGCATCAAATCTGATGCTGGCCTGATCGACATGAAAGGCAAAACCGTCGTGGTACTCGGTGGCGGCGACACCGCCATGGACTGCAATCGCACGGCAATCCGCCAGGGTGCCGCCAAAGTCACCTGCGCCTACCGTCGAGACGAAGCCAACATGCCCGGCTCCAAAAAAGAAGTCAAAAATGCCCGCGAAGAAGGCGTTGAATTCCTGTGGAATCGTCAGCCCATTGAGATTGTCGGCGAGAATGGACGCATGAATGGCATTAAGGTAGTGACAACACAGCTGGGTGACCCCGACGAACGCGGTCGCCGCCGCCCGGAGCCAATTGCAGGAACCGAAGAAATCCTGCATTGTGATCACGTACTGGTCGCCTTTGGCTTCCAGCCAAGTCCTGCCGACTGGTTCGCTGATTTTAATATTGAGATTGATGAGCGCGGCCGGGTCATTGCACCCGCCGACGGTAAATTTAAGCACCAGACCAGCAATCCGAAAATTTTTGCCGGTGGTGACATGGTTCGCGGCTCAGATCTGGTGGTTACTGCCATATTTGAAGGTCGCAATGCCGCTGAAGGTATTCTGCAATATCTGGACGTTTAGTTAATTTTTTTCACCACAGAGGACTAAAGAGGACACCGAGGTTTTTAAAATGGCGGCGTAGCTGCCCATCACAATAAACACCTTCCTCTATGCTTCCCGCGTCCTCCGTGGTCAATCTTGCTTTTAAAGGCCACTATGTCTGACTTAAAAAATGACCGCTTCCTCCGCGCCCTGCTGAAACAACCTGTTGATCGCACACCCATCTGGATCATGCGCCAGGCTGGCCGCTATTTACCAGAATATCGAGCCACCCGTGAAAAAGCTGGTGACTTCATGACCTTATGCTCAACGCCAGATTTAGCCTGCGAAGTCACCTTGCAGCCACTGGAACGTTTCGAGCTGGACGCAGCCATACTGTTTTCCGACATATTAACCATCCCCGACGCCATGGGGCTGGGGCTATATTTTGAAGAAGGCGAAGGACCAAAGTTTAAGACGCCCATTCGCACTGCAAAACAAATCGAGAATTTACCCATACCTGACCCTGAAGACGAGCTGAAATACGTGATGGACGCAGTACGCACGATTCGCCGCGAATTAAACGGCAGCGTGCCGTTAATTGGCTTCTCAGGCAGCCCGTGGACTCTGGCGACCTACATGATCGAAGGCGGCAGCAGCAAAACCTTCAGCAAATCAAAAACCATGTTGTTCAACGAGCCGAAACTGGCGCATATGCTCCTGGGTAAAATTGCCGACTCGGTGGTGAGCTACCTGAATGCCCAGGTTGCAGCCGGTGCACAGGCGCTAATGATATTTGATACCTGGGGCGGCAATCTGGCGCACCACATGTACAGCGAGTTCTCGTTGAATTACATGAAAGATATCGTGTCACGCCTGACTCGTGAAAACGATGGCCGTAAGGTACCGGTTATTCTGTTCACCAAAGGCGGCGGCCTGTGGTTGAACGAACTGGCCGATTCGGGCTGTGACGGACTGGGGCTGGACTGGACCATGGATATAACGAAAGCTCGCCAGATGGTTGGTGACCGTGTTGCACTACAGGGCAATATGGACCCAAACACGCTCTATGCTTCACCTGATGTGATTCGCCAGGAAGCCGCCAGAATCCTGGCCGCCTACGGCAATGGCTCTGGCCATGTTTTTAATCTGGGTCATGGTATTACACCCGATATCAACCCGGAACATGTGGCCGCTCTGGTCGATGCCGTGCATGAGCTGAGTGAGCAATACCATCGTTAACCGGTGGCCTGCTCAACAACACCTCGAAAACTGCTAAAACAATTGCTCAGGAATTACACCATTATTGCTGTTATTCCTGGGTAACTGCTGCCCCGCTTTTTGAGTTGGGGCGCGTTCAGCACGAAAAATTTCAAAAATCGCTGCCTTATCATTTACATCCGCCAGCTCACCGGTTTCCGGATTAATTTTTACCGTAACCAGATTTTCGGGTCGTGGCATCGTGCTTTCGGGCACACCCTGTAAGGCTGTACGCATAAATTCAATCCACATGGGTAGAGCAGCTTTGGAACCGGTTTCATAGTTGCCCAGTACGCGCTGCTGCTGATCAAAACCAACCCAGGCGGTAGCCACCAACGCACTATTAAAACCATTGAACCAGCCATCTCTCTGATCATTGGTAGTGCCGGTTTTTCCATGTAAATCAGACCGGCCCAGCGCCCTGGCTCTACGCCCAGTTCCGCGCTTGATAACATCCTGCAAAATCGAATTCATGATATAAACCACTCTTTCTTCGACTGCGCGCTCTGCCTGTTTGGGCAAATGCGTATCCAGATTCTCCTCTACTACCTGCCCATCGTCTTCCGCGGTAAACGAAGCGTCCAGCATTTGCTGCTCCGCCAGCGGTTCCGCCTGAATAGCCATTGCCACCGGCCTGGACTGCGGCACCATCTTTCGGGCCTCCAGCACACAACTTACACATGCCACTGCCGGATCGGCTTTAAACAGCACCTTGCCATCCAGATCTTCAATACGGTCTATAAAATAAGGTGTAATGCGATACCCCCCATTGGCAAACACCGCAAAGCCCGTCGACAAGTTCAACGGACTCACCTCGCCGCTACCTAAAGCCAGGGACAAATCCCTGGGCAATAGAGCAGGATTAAATCCGAACCGCCCGGCAAACTGCGTCGCATAGCGCACACCAATTGAGCGTAACAAACGAATAGACACCAGATTTCTGGATTTTACCAGGGCCTCGCGCAATCGAGTCGGCCCGTAAAACTTGCCACTATAATTCTCCGGCCGCCAGGTACCTTCCAGCGCAGGGTCATGAAACACCACAGGCGCATCATTGATTATCGATGCCGCAGTGTATTGTTTTTCCAGGGCCGAGGTATAAATAAATGGCTTAAAGCTGGATCCGGCCTGACGCCTGGCCTGAACGGCGCGATTGAATTTGCTCTGGTGGAAATCAAAGCCACCGACCAGCGCCTTTATCGCACCATCATTAGGCACCAGCGCAGTCAGTGCGCCCTGCACTTCAGGCACCTGCCCCATACGCCAGTTATCGTCCACATCCCGATAGATACGAATAATATCGCCAACCTTAAGGATGTCTGCGGCAGACTCCGGAGCCTTGCCCTGGTGATTCACATCAATATAGGGTTTGGCCCAGGATAATGCTGACCAGTCCAGACTAATAAGGCGACCGCCTTTTAAATAAACCCTGGCATCCTTATCACCCACTTCAACCACCAGCGCAGGAACAAGATTGCCATAAACGCCCAGCTCTTCCAGCGCCTCTTCCCTGCTATCTTCAAGTTCAGGCGCCTGCGTCATTTGATCATCAAATTCTACATGCTGCTCCGCACCCCGATAACCATGGCGCTGATCATATGCCAGCAAAGCATGGCGCAAACTGCTATTGGCTGCTTTCTGCATGCGTTTGTCAATTGTGGTGTAGACTTTCAGGCCTTTGGTATAAGCCTCTTCGCCAAACTGCTGGGAAATTTCGGAACGCACCATTTCAGCCACATAATAAGCGGAAATTTCCACTGGCGAATCATGCAGACCCGCCGTGACCGGCTGCGATTTGGCCCAGCGCTGGTCCGCCTCAGATATAAAACCCAGCTCGCCCATTCGGTTCAGCACGTAATTTCGTCGCGTCACCGCACGATCTGGATTTATGATTGGATTGTAGCGAGATGGCGCTTTCGGCAGACCGGCAATCATGGCGATTTGCGCCAGGTCCAGTTCATGCAATTCCTTGCCGTAATAAACTCGGCTTGCCGCCGCCACACCATAGGCCCGGTTGCCCAGATAAATTTTATTTAGATAAAGCTCCAGGATGGCGTCTTTGGAAATTTGCTGCTCTATTTTTAACGCCAGGAAAATCTCATTGAGTTTTCGAGCAAACGTTTTCTCACGACTTAAATAAAAGTTTCGGGCGAGCTGCATGGTAATGGTACTGCCACCCTGACCACGTTCTCCGGTCTTCAATAAATGTACCACGGCACGCAAAATACCCTGGTAATCAACACCTGGATGCTGGTAGAAGCGATCATCTTCCGCCGATAAAAATGCCTGCCTCAGTTTTTCCGGTATTTCTTCAATGACTTTAGGAGAGCGGCGTTTTTCACCATATTCTGCTATCAGCGCCCCTTCCGAACTATATACACGCAGAGGCACCTGCAATTGCACATCACTCAAGCCTTCGATAGAAGGTAATTCTGGCTCAAGATAAAGATACAGACCGATTAAGCCACTAAAGACCAGAACCAGCAGGCCAATCAGTATTTTGGAGCTGATTCGAAGAAATTTTAAAAATTTTTGCATATTATTGTTCTATCCTAATGTGGCTATAGAGCAAAATTAAATCAAATAGTTGCCTGATTAAGCCAGATCTGCATTTTCCGATCACATCAAGCAGGGTTTAAGTAACTGAAATTCTAGGAAAATGCTCTTCCTCAAATGACTCTCAAAAAAAAATCGGCCTGCTGGCCGTCTCAAATGTAATGAAATTATAGTCTCAGATTTGAATTCAAGCGACATGATTTTAAAAAATAGACTAGTATTATTCGATACTTGCAGCTAATATTTAATGCAAATATTCATAAAAGAGCTATAACTACTTAAACGTAAAGTGGAATTAAGAGGACGGCAGAGTGTTTCAACTGAAACGCAAGAAACCAACATTACTAGGAATAGACATCAGTTCGACATCCGTCAAGCTGGTAGAGCTATCCCAGTCTGAAAAAGGTTACAGGGTCGAAAGCCTGGCTGTGGAACCACTGCCTGCGAATGCAGTGGTCGAAAAAAACATCCAGGATGTAGAAGCTGTTGGCGAAACCCTGCGCAAGGCCATTAAACGCTCGGGCACCAAGTGCAAACTGGCGGCGGTTGCTGTAGCAGGATCTGCGGTTATTACAAAAGTAATCACCATGCCTGCCAGCCTGTCTGATAGCGAAATGGAAACCCAGATCGAGCTTGAAGCTGATCAGTACATCCCATATCCCCTGGAAGAAATAAATCTGGATTTCCAGGTGCTGGGCGAGACCGCAGGCAATCCTGACACCGTCGATGTACTACTGGCAGCCTCACGCAGTGAAAACGTTGAATTACGTACTGCGGTGACTGAAATTGCGGGGCTGGTCGCCAAAATAGTCGATGTTGAGGCGTACACCATAGAAAATGCAGCCAGCCTGCTGGTACCCGCCAAAGAAGAAGCTGTTGAAGAAGATACTGAGGACGATGAAGAAAAAGAAAAACAATCCTTCATCATTGCCGTGCTTGATGTTGGCGCTACCATGACCAGCCTGAACGTTATTGAAAATAACGAACTGATTTATACCCGTGAACAGGCATTTGGCGGCAAGCAACTAACCGAAGAAATTATGCGCCGCTATGGCCTGGCCTATGAAGAAGCTGGCCGCCTTAAAAAAGTAGGCGGACTGCCTGATAATTATATTCCTGAAGTACTTGAGCCATTTAAAGAAACCATGGCCCAGCAGGTTAGCCGCTTCCTGCAATTTTTCTATACCGCAGGTCAGCATCACAGCGTTGATATGATTGCCCTGGCGGGTGGCTGTGCCTCAATACCCGGCATAGATGAGCTTATCGAATCGCAGCTGGGCATTACAACCATTGTTGCAAACCCTTTTGCAAACATGGAGCTCTCCAGCAAAGTTAACGCACAGGCTTTAAGCAATGATGCGCCAGCACTTATGATTGCATGTGGCCTGGCCATGAGGAGCTTTGACTAATGGCTCGCATTAACCTGTTACCCTGGCGCGAAGAACTGCGCAAAGCCCAGACTCGGCAATTCACTACGCTGACTATTTTCTCGGTTATCTTAACTGCAGCCGTTATTTTGCTGGTTCATGTGAATATTAATCGCATGATTGATTTCCAGAACCAGCGTAACGGTATTCTGCAGGAAGAAATTAAACGGCTGGATGTTGAGCTGTTAAAAATAAAAGGTCTGGAAGAGACCAAAGAAAAGCTGCTTTCCAGAATGGAAATTATTCAATCCTTGCAACAAAAACGACCACAGGTTGTTCATTTATTTGATGATGTTGTAAGAACCGTGCCCGAAGGCTTACACGTTACAGAAATCCAGCAACGCGGCAGCACGCTGACTATTCATGGTATAGCAGAATCCAATGGCCGCGTTTCTGCTTACATGAGAAACATTGATGCTTCTGAATGGATGAAAAACCCGCAACTCAAAGTTATTGAAAGTAAACGCAAAGATGGTCGTGGCAGTGAATTTACAATTGTTGCCTCTCAAGATGCCCCGAAAGACAACAATGCTGAGGGAGAACTGTAGTGGATTTATCGAAGCTTAATGAAATCGATTTAAGTGACATTGACATCAATGACATCAAAAAAATCGGCACCGCCCCCGGACCGGTCAAGGCTATAATTATTGTCATTATCTGCCTCATTGTGGCCGGACTCGGCATCTGGCTGGATACAATGAAACAACTGGATGTTCTGGAAAAAGCTGAAAAGGAAGAATTGTCACTGCGCACAACTTTTGATGAAAAACAAAGCAAAGCAGCAAACCTGGATGCTTATGCACAACAACTAGAAGAAATGAAAAGCTCTTTTGGCGCACTACTCCGGCAGCTCCCAAATAAAACTGAAATTGAATCTTTACTCACCGATATTTCACAAACCGGTATCGCCAGCGGGCTGGAAATCGAATACTTCAGACCTGAAGGCTTAAGCCCCAAGGAATTCTATGCGGAATTCCCTATTAAATTACGCGTAACAGGCCGCTATCATCAATTCGGTCGCTTCGTTAGTGGTGTGGCAGCGCTGCCGCGCATCGTTACCATGCGAGATATAACCATCAAGCACCCTGACAAAGAGCCCGGTGTAAAACTTGAAATGGAAGTAACCGCTGTGACCTATCAATACCTTGATGAGCAAGAGGGTGTTTAGCAATGTGCAGTTTGTATAAAAACATATACAGCATATCCTTCATTGCTCTTATTACAATTAGTGTCAGTGGATGCAGCCGTGACAATGCTGATCTATACCAGTTTATTGAAACTACCAAATCAAAACATTTAGGTAGCGTACAGCCTTTACCTACCTTTGAGCCGTATCAGAATTTCACCTATTCGGCCTCTGAGCTGCGCGACCCTTTCGAGCCGGCATTTGAAGCCGAAGTTAATGAGAACGTAGATGATTCCGGCCTCAGGCCCGATTCTCGTCGCCCGAAAGAACCATTAGAAACATTTCCCCTGGATACGCTTCGAATGGTTGGCATCCTGGTTCAGAACCAGCAAACCTGGGGACTGGTAAAAGATCCCAATAATGTCGTACATCGAGTACAGACAGGTAATTATGCGGGCCAGAACGAGGGTCAAATAGTGGCTGTTTCCGAAAAACAAATTGATATTGTTGAAATTATTCCAGATGGCATTGGTGGTTACATCGAACGTAACGCATCGCTTGCCATCGGATCTGATTAAGCATGTGTGGAGCCACTATGAATAACGTACAGTCTAAATTCCATGATATTGCGAAGAACAACATGAAAAAAATATTTTCTTTATTATTACTTATCCCCTGCTTATACACTGGCAATGTTTTTGCTGAGTCAAATGCAATTGAAGCAATAAGCTATTCAACATTGCCCGGCAATCGACTGCAGATTAATATCAAACTCAATCAGCCGGCAGAAAAACCGCTGAGTTTTACGATTGATAATCCCGCAAGAATTGCCTTCGATTTCGAAGACACCATCAGCAAACTTCCCAAACGGAAACAACTGATTGGTATTGGCATCGCACAATCAGTTACTGCGGTCACCGCAAAAAACAAAACCCGTGTCATTCTAAACCTGACCGAGACTGTGCCTTATCAGGTCGAAACGAACCGCGATGAAATATCTATTATTCTTGATAGTGAAACATCAGATACTTCTGCCAGCACTGCTGGCGGCTCTGCCTTAACATCACAAAACAGATACCAGGCAACCGGAAAAGGCATCACAAAAATTGACTTCCGCCGTGGCGAAAAAGGCGAAGGCCGCGTCATCATTGAAATGACCGAATCCAGTATCCCTATGGATATTTCTGAAGAGTTTGGGAAGATTATCATTAACTTTGTTGATACCGACTTACCGGAAGAACTATTCCAACGACTTGATGTTCTCGACTTTGCCACCCCGGTAAAAGCCATCGACAGCTTCAAACAGGAAGGCAGTGCACGAATTGAAATAGAACCCAGCCATAAGGAATTTGAACATCTGGCTTATCAGACAGACAAAACGTTTACGGTTGAATTTATTCCGATTTCCAAAGAAGAATTAGATGAACAGAAAAAATCCAAATTTGGCTACACCGGTGAACGCCTGTCGCTAAATTTCCAGGACATTCCCGTTCGAGCCGTGCTGCAGCTTATCGCCGACTTCACCGGATTAAACGTCGTCGTTAGTGACTCCGTTGATGGCAATCTGACTTTACGCTTAAAAAATGTGCCCTGGGATCAGGCGCTCGACATTATCCTGAAAGCCAAAGGCCTGTCCAAACGTGAAGCAGGCAACGTAATGTTAATCGCGCCAAGCGAAGAAATCGCAGCCCAGGAAAAACTTGACCTGGAAGCGATGGCACAGGTAACAGAACTTGCTCCATTACGCAGCGCATTTTTCGAAATTAATTTCGCAAAAGTCACTGAATTACAGGCGCTATTTGAAAGCGGTGATGAAGAATCCAGCCCCAGTCTGTTATCGCCTCGCGGTAAAGTAATTGTCGACGAAAGAACCAACACGCTAATCATCAAAGACACGGAAGAAGTATTGTCTGAGATCAGACGCATCCTGAAACAACTCGACGTTCCCGTACGCCAGGTGCTGATTGAATCGCGTATTGTAATTGCCGTTGATGACTTCAGAAAAGAAATGGGCGTCCGGTTTGGCGCAAACTCAGTCGACCCAACGGGTGCCGATGGTCTCAATGTCACTTCGGGCTCTTTCTCTAGCACCAACACTTCAGTTAACAGCGCTTTAGGAAATCTGGGTGATGCTGGCCAGATCACACCGGTCGATATAGGCGGCGGCGCCGAAAGACTTAATGTAGACATGCCAGTAATCGGCGCCACCGGAAGCATTGCTTTTGCCATACTGAGCGGCGGTAACCTGCTTGATCTGGAACTATCTGCACTGGAAGCCGAAGAAGAGGGTGAAATCATATCTAGCCCCCGCGTCGTTACCTCTGATCGTCATGAAGCCTTTATTGAACAGGGTGTAGAAATTCCCTATTTGTCTGCCACTTCCAGTGGTGCCACTCAGGTTGAATTTAAAAAGGCGGTACTGAGCATTAAAGTCACACCACAAATTACCCCCGATGACCGGATCATTATGGATCTGTCTGTGAATAAAGATGCAGTAGGCCAGGTATTTGCCAATATCCCGAGCATAGATACCCGCCAGGTTACGACTCAGGTACTGGTTAGCAACGGCGACACTATTGTACTGGGCGGTATTTACGAAACAGAATCGCGTAACGAGGTTGATAAAGTCCCCGTACTGGGCGATCTACCGTTAATCGGCGCTTTGTTCCGTCACACGCTGGAATCAGTTGAAAAACAGGAGCTCCTGATATTTGTTACACCTAAGATCCTGAAAGATTCACTCAGCCTGTAACTGCACCTGATTCAGTTTGGAGTTTAGTAATGAACCAACAGCTTAAAATTATAACATCGCTACTTTTGACATCTGTTCTGGCGGGCTGTGCCAGTTCGGATGACAGCCCGTTTGGAACCGGTGCCGCATCATCATCAACCAATATCATTGCAGATAAAAATTTTAGTATATTTTTTGATGAACCGAATCCAATCGTTATTGACCAGGATGACGCAGGCCACGCTGATGTTGAAGTTACGATAACCATTGTGGCCGCTGATAGAAACAATGCGCTGGTTACAGGCGGAACCGTTCATATTAGATCGCAATGGGGAACACTGGATGCAAATAGCTGTGAAATAAGCAATGGCTCCTGCTCGGTCAAATGGACGAGTAATGGTAATTTTAATTTTATTCCGGGAGATCTACTCAATTCCGTCACTGCCTATACTCTCGGCGAAGAATCATTTATCGATCTGAATGGTAACGGTTATTTTGACGATGGTGATGGCAATACATTCCTTAGAGACCTGCCAGAGCCGTTTGAGGACCTTAACCATGATGGCGTTTATACCCCGGCTACTGATGTTGTCATTGATGTTGACAATAGTGGCGGCCACACACCTGCAAATGGTGCATATAATGGCGATGGCTGTGCACATTCAACTCTTTGCGGCAATGAAACTAGAATCTATATTCTAGATATAAGCCGAATGGACATGCTTGAAACACCATAATTAATTTTCATTAATATTTTGGCCATCTCCGTCAAATCATTTTCAGACTCTAAAAATAAACCATGCGTCAAATATTACTCATCTTATTAACTGCCTCCTTACTTGCCTGCGCCAGCGGAGACAGCCCTTTTATTGGCAGCGGCGGCTCCGGTGGCAGTGGTGACGGTGGCGGCGGCGGTGGCGGTGGTGGTGGCGGCAGCAGTAGCGGCCCCAACGATCTCCCAAATGTTGTCATCAAAACCGGCATTACTACCGCACAAACCTCAAACCATATTCGAAATGTCCTGCAATCTGACGATGGGAATATCATTGTTTTCAGTGCTCAAATGGACACCGGAAGCAATCCAGATAATATTGAACAAATTTTTACCATCATCGGTAGTGCAGTTTCACAAATCTCGTCCTTTACGCTGGCTAACCCAGGAATGAAAGCCGCCAGCTCAGGCCTCCCTTACACAGAGCTTGTTCTATCTGCGGATGGCTCACAAATCGCGTGGGCTGGCACACAGGATCCGCTTGGCACCAATGGCGCGGCCAATGTTTCAATATTTACTATGGCCTCGGATGGTACAGGCTTAACCCAGCTTGCCACTGCCAGCGCTGGTGGCACCATTACCAATGCACCGCCTGCCGTTGCCACCGATGGTAGCTCCATTTATTTTGCATCAACCGGGGATCACGCAGGCGCCAATGGCGGCAATGATTTACAGATTTTTTCTATCAATGCCGATGGATCAGGTGTTGCACAGGAAACCAGCAATGGCGGAACCGGCACGGGTATTGGCTGGATAGACGTTAGCCCAACCGGGCTTCTGGCTTTTACCGGTCAGGGAGACTGGCTAAATGATGCGAGTAACGCCGATGGTAATGCCGAAATTTATACCATTCAGTCCAATGGTTCAGGCGGCACGGGACTTGCCATACACACAGATACCGCAGGCGCAAATGACACAGGAAAAATCTTCATTAGCAATGATAGCAATATAGTTGTGTTTCGTTCAGACCGTGACCCTACAGGTTCTAATGCAGACAATTCTGTGGAATTATTCAGCGTAAATATTGGCAGCGCCACAGTTACCCAATTAACTACCGACTGGCGACCCGCTTTTTATACCGGCCCAGGCTGGCCCTTTGATGGTAGTGATATGTTCAGCATGTCTGGCGATGGTTCTCGCATTATTTATTGTGATACTTTGCCTGCCACGGGTGCTTATACTACTACCAATTACCAGGCCCGTATTATGAGCGTTAACGCAGATGCATCGAACATTTCAACCATCATTGAAACAGAAGCTGATACCCTGGCACTTACCGATTACATATCATATCCTAGCGCAAATCTTACCGGCAACATTACCGCCTTTTATTCAAATATTAATTTCCAGAAAACAGATGACACCGAGTCTGATATGCAAATATATACTGCATCACAGTAGATTATTTGTGAATCCAGATAAACACGATACAATCGCCCGTCATGGGTAATCACACTAAAAACATCTTTCTTATCGGCCCTATGGGCGCAGGCAAAACCACCATGGGGCGCCAGCTTGCCAAACGCCTTAACCTGGAATTCCTGGATAGCGACCATGCTATTGAACAGCATACGGGTGCGGATATACCGTTAATCTTTGAGAAAGAAGGCGAAACAGGTTTTCGCAAGCGTGAAGAATCAATTATTGATGAACTGACCCGGAAAAATGGCCTGGTACTGGCCACGGGTGGTGGCGCGGTTATCAGTGCAGAAAACCGCAAACACCTGAAAGAACGGGGTACGGTTATCTATCTGCATAGCGATATCAAGCACCTCATCGATCGTACGCGACACGACAAGAACCGCCCCCTGCTGCAAACAGCCGATCCCGCAGCTAAACTCAGGGAACTGATGAAAATCCGCGAACCTTTATATCGAGAGACTGCCGATATCATCATAAATACCGGAGAAAAGTCGATTCGATCGGTAATAACCGTTATCCTTGACAAACTAAAAGCATATCAGAACGAAAACAACAGATGATCACTTTAAAGGTTAATCTGGGTGAGCGGAGCTACCCTATTTGTATCGGAAAAAACCTGCTGGATCGCAGTGAATTACTGACCCAGCATATCCCAGGCAACAGTGCACTTATTGTCAGCAATGAAACAGTTGCCCCGCTGTACATGAATAAAGTGGAAAAATCCCTCGCAGGCCTGAAATACAAAACCCTGGTATTACCCGATGGTGAAAAATACAAAAACCAGGAAACACTCAACACGATTTATGATTGCCTGCTCAGCAACCAGTTTGATCGCAATACAACCCTTATCGCATTGGGTGGTGGCGTGATTGGCGATATCACCGGTTTTGCGGCGGCCACTTATCAACGCGGCGTACATTTAATTCAAATTCCCACCACCCTGCTTTCCCAGGTAGATTCTTCCGTTGGCGGTAAAACTGCGGTTAATCATCCACTGGGTAAAAATATGATCGGCGCCTTTTACCAGCCGCGGGCTGTCATCGCTGACACGGAAACATTAAACACCCTGGAAGATAGAGAACTCAGCGCAGGCATTGCCGAAGTTATCAAATACGGCCTGATTCGGGATATCGAATTTCTTGAATGGTTGGAAAAGAATATCGACAAACTGATTAGCCGAAACACTATCGCACTTGCCTACGCAATCGATCGCTGCTGCAAAAATAAGGCTGATGTTGTTGCCGCCGATGAAACCGAAGCCGGCCAACGCGCACTGCTGAATCTTGGCCATACATTTGGCCATGCCATTGAAACAGGTATGGGCTACGGCAACTGGTTACATGGTGAAGCCGTGGCCAGCGGCATGGTCATGGCTGCCCGCATGTCTGAAAAACTCGGCTGGATAAAACCGACAGACGTCGATAGAGTTATCGATATTGTTGAACGCGCCAACCTGCCGGTTAAGGCGCCTGAGAAAATGACTTCGAAACGTTTTCTGGAATTCATGGCCATAGACAAAAAAGTTTCCGATGGCGTACTGAAGCTGGTTTTATTAAAAGATATTGGCAAGGCTGTCGTCACCAGCGATTACACCCAGGAAGCATTAATGGAAACTATTGCTGATAGCTATTAGGATGAAACATGCACAGTGGTTATGATCCCAGAAATCTCGCGCCTTATGCGTGCACTGAAAGCACCTCGCGAGGCCGTATTCATGCTGAAGCTGACCCTGTTCATCGTAACCAGTATCAACGCGACCGCGACCGAATCATTCACTCGGCAGCCTTCCGGCGATTAGAATACAAAACGCAGGTATTTGTGAATCATGAAGGCGATTTATTTAGAACCCGGCTGACTCATTCATTAGAAGTTTCCCAGATCGCACGCTCTATTTCTCGCGAACTGAATCTACATGAAGATTTAACTGAAACCATCGCCATTGCCCATGATCTGGGTCACGCACCATTTGGTCATGCAGGCCAGGACGCATTAAATCACTGCATGAAAAAATACGGTGGCTTTGAACATAATTTGCAGTCACTGCGTGTGGTCGATGAGCTGGAAGAAAAATATGCTGAATTCCCTGGCCTGAACCTGACTTATGAATCAAGAGAGGGCATTCTTAAGCACTGCTCGGCCAAAGACGCCAAACACCTGGGCGAACTCGGGCAGCGTTTCCTGGCAAAAAACCAGCCCAGTCTGGAGGCACAGGTCTGCGATCACGCCGATGAAATTGCTTATAATAATCACGACATTGATGACGGCATTCGCTACGGTCTCATCAACATAAAGCAGTTACTGGATACGCAATTATTTCGTGATCAACATGATAAAGTTAAACAACTCTATCCTGACCTGAATGAACGCCGACAGATACATGAAATCATTCGTCGTATGATCAATCGTATGGTGGTGGACCTGATTGAAACGAGTAAGGCAAAACTTTTACAGCTCAATTTAAGCCACCCGGATGAAGCCAGACAGCAAGCCCATTATCTCATTGGCTTTAGTGAAGACGTGCAGCAACAGAACCTGGAGCTCAAACGTTTTCTAAGGGAAAACCTCTATCGTCATTACCGCGTAACACGCATGACTAAAAAAGCGATGAACGTACTGACTGCATTATTTGAAGCCTTCATGGATGACGTCAATATTTTACCCCCCGACGCCAAACATCACTGTAATGACCTGAAAGAAAAAATGGGCGACACAGGTATAGCCCGAGGCATTGCGGATTATATTGCCGGCATGACCGATCGATATGCCATTGTTGAATATGAGCGCATTTTTAATCCCCGGCAGCTATCATTTGTTAATTTAATTCCATAACAAGATTCATATAGACCATGGCAAAAAATCAAAATAATCAGGACACGCTTTCACTAAGCCCCCAGGCTCTGGAATTTCTTGGTCTATCGCAACAACCATTTACTTCGAACATTTTATCGGCAGATGCGATTTTCACCGATGCCAGTCTCGACCAGTTATTTGAAACCATCAAACATCATTTACAGTTCAGTGATCTGATTCTAATAATTGAGGGTGATCTGGGCAGCGGCAAAACCACCATGTTCCGTCATCTTATCCAGGATGAAGTTCCGAACTTAAAATTATTATCTATTCACGCCGAAGCAAACGATACCCTGGTTCAGATTCAACAAAAAATTTCCATTCATCTTCAGGATCAGGGCGATGCCAATCATCTAGAGGACAATCTAAAGCATTTACAGGTTTTCGATCAGACACCGGTTATCATTATTGACGACGCCCATATATTGAGCGACACAACCCTGCAGGAACTGATCCGCTACCAGAAACAGCTCGAAATCGAGCATGAAACTAAATTAAAGATTTTATTGCTGGCCAACACCGGCATGACCAGAACGCTTGAACAAATAACGGACATTCAGGCCAATCAGCGATATCTACTGGAATTACCGGCATACACACCCAAGCAGATAAATGCTTTTATTAATCACAAATTAATTTTAGCGGGATATGCAAAAGAACCCATACTGAATAGCGACAGCGTCCAGGCCATATTCAAGAAAACAACCGGCACCCCTGCCGACATAATGGCTGTTGCCGTCAATTATCTCGAACGCCTGACCAGAAAGAAAACAGGCTCGAATCGGTTATCCGCTAAATTAGTGCTGGTCATTGTTACTGTACTGCTTGTACTCGCTGCTCTCGGTTATATGGCATTTACGTTTTTTCAAACCGCCGAACAGCAGGCTTTTCAACCGCCGGAAATCATACAGGAAAAACATACGCCCATTATCGAGCAAACCGTCATAGAAGACACAAATGCAGCCGAGCCAATTGCTAGCGCAAATGAAACTATTGAAACAATCAACTCTGCAGAAAATACGACTCCGACAGTCGAACAACCAGCAAGTGATCCTGTTAAAGAAACAATAGCTGAAACCATTCAGACAGCTACGCAAGCAGAAATTGAAAAACCCGCATCGCCACCCGTTCCAGCAGCGCCGCAACCAATAACGCTAACCGAACAGAAAGAAAAACCAGCTCCGGTACTAGAAGACACAGTCGCCCCGGAACCGATACCGGTGAAACCAGCGCCAGCATCGATTATCAAACCTGAACCGGTCCAACCGATAAAAAATACGGCAGTCGCAGAAGACCCGGCTCTGGCGGCACTATCAGCACTGGGTGTGCATGACGTCAACTGGCTAAAAAAACAGGACGCTAAAAACTGGACTTTACAAATTCTCGGTGCCCGCGATCCCGCGACCCTAGTTAAATTCGCCAAACGTCACAAGTTAGGCCAGGACAGTGCCTGGTACAAAACATGGCTGAAAGGCAAACCCTGGTATGTTCTGGTGCATCGTATTTATACCGATCGCGACATCGCCCGCCAATCGATTACGCGCCTTCCGGCAGACCTGCAAAAAGCCAGACCCTGGGTAAAAAGCATCGCCTCGATACACAAAGTGGCTGGAAAATAATACCCTTGCTTCACCGTTGTTGAACATACCTGCTCAAGAGGGTAAAATTTCTGCCCTTTTGCCGGGTAGAAACCCGTCTTAATGATCCAAATATTTCGTTACGGTACGACTTTATGAGCAACAGAATTCCAACTTCTGGACTGTACAATTCGGCTTTTGAAAAAGATTCCTGTGGTTTTGGCCTGATTGCCCAGATGGACAACAAGCCCAGTCACTGGCTGCTGAATACCGCAATCCACGCCCTGGCCCGCCTGACTCACCGCGGCGCCATCGCCGCCGACGGTAAATCTGGCGACGGCTGTGGCCTGCTGATTAAAAAGCCGGACTCATTCTGCCGTAACGTTGCTGCTGAAGCCGGCATCGACCTGGACGATATCTATGCCTCCAGCCTGGTATTCCTGAATACCGATGCTGCACTGGCTGATGCTGCCAAAAAAGAACTGGCCAGTCAGTTGTCACTGCTGGGACTGCATATCGCCGGCTGGCGTGAAGTACCGGTTAATCCAGAAGCCTGTGGTGAAGAATCGCTGCGCACCCTGCCCGATATCCAGCAGATTTTTATTAATGCCGCTGATGGCATGGATCAGGATGAAATGGAGCGCAAGCTGTATGTCGCGCGTCGTCGCACTGAAATTGCCATCGAATCATCGGACGACATGTTCTATATCCCCAGCCTGTCGACTCGTTTGATGTCTTACAAGGGTCTGGTGATGCCGGAAAACCTGCCGGTTTTCTATAAAGACCTGAACGACGAAAAATTTGAAACCTCACTGTGCGTCTTCCATCAGCGTTTCTCCACCAATACCTGGCCACAATGGCGTCTCGCCCAGCCATTCCGCTATCTGGCCCATAATGGTGAAATCAACACCGTACAGGGCAACCGCAACTGGGCCCAGGCACGCGCCTTCAAATTTAAAAGTGATTTGCTGCCGGAGATGGATTCCTTACGTCCACTGGTGAATATGTCAGGCTCAGATTCCAGCTCCATGGATAACATGCTGGAAGCCCTGCTTGCCGGTGGCGTGAATGTATTCCGCGCCATGCGTTTGCTGGTGCCGCCCGCCTGGCAAAATGTGGAGCACCTCGACCCTGAGCTGCGTGCCTTTTATGAATACAACTCCATGCATATGGAGCCCTGGGATGGCCCGGCCGGTATTGTACTCACCGATGGTCGCCACGCCTGCTGCGCCATGGATCGCAACGGCTTACGCCCGGCGCGTTATGTCATCACTAAAGATCGCCATATTACTCTGGCTTCTGAAATCGGCGTTTACGATTACCAGCCTGAAGATGTGGTTGCCAAAGGCCGCCTGAAACCCGGTGAGATGATTGCTGCCGATACCGAAACCGGCAAACTGCTGCTACCGGAAGATATCGACAACCGGCTAAAATCTGCTCAACCCTATGGTAAATGGCTGGCCAAAAACTGCTGCCATCTGGTATCAGCCCTGGAAGGTGAACCCCTGTCCACCGAACCCATGGATGAGTCCACCCTGAATACTTTTGAAAAACAGTTCCTGGTCAGCTTCGAAGAACGGGATCAGGTTATCCGGGTCCTGGCCGAAGCCGGTCAGGAAGCTATCGGCTCCATGGGGGATGACACGCCCTTCCCGGTACTGTCAACACAACAGCGTTCATTGTTCGATTATTTCCGCCAGCAATTTGCCCAGGTCACCAATCCGCCAATCGACCCGATTCGTGAAGCGGTGGTTATGTCACTGGAAACCTGTCTGGGCCGCGAACGTAATCTATTCAAGGAGACCGAAGATCACGCCAATCGCCTGGTGATCAGCTCACCTGTTTTATCGGAAGGCAAATTCCGTAAGCTGCTGAGCCTGGATGGCGATCACTATGGTCACGAGATCATTGATCTGTGTTTCGACGGCAGCATCGATATTAAAACCGCGCTGGATAAAATCACCGAGCAGGCGGCTAATGCTATCAAGGGCGGCAAGGTGGTACTGGTATTATCAGATCGCAATATCGCCAAAGATAGACTGGTGGTCCATGCCCTGCTGGCCACCGGTGCCGTGCATCATCGCCTGATTGAAGAAGGCCTGCGCTGCGATGCCAATATTATTGTAGAAACTGCCACAGCACGTGATCCGCACAACTTCGCCGTATTGCTCGGTTACGGCGCAACGGCCATCTATCCTTACCTGGCTTATGAAGTGCTGGTCGACCTGGTGAACTCGGGTGAAATCAAAGAAACGGACATCCAGCTGCTAGGTGAAAATTACCGTAAAGGCATCAATAAAGGCCTGTTCAAGATCACTTCAAAAATGGGTATTTCGACCATCGCCTCCTACCGTGGCGCTCAGTTATTTGAAATCGTTGGCCTGCATGATGAAGTGGTTAGCCTGTGTTTCAAAGACACCACCTCACGGGTACAGGGCACCGGTTTTGCAGAACTCGAAACCGATACCCGCGCGCTGACCGAACTGGCATTTGATAACCGCAAGAAAATATCCCATGGCGGCCTGCTGAAATATGTCCATGGCGGTGAATACCACACTTACAATCCGGACGTGGTCAACAGCCTGCATACAGCCGTGCGCTCTGGCAGCTATGATGATTACCTGGTCTATGCCAGACACGTCAACGAGCGCCCTGCCGCTGCCTTGCGTGATATGTTCCAGCTCAAAGGCGACACTCAAGCCATCGATATCAATGATGTAGAACCACTGGAAAATATTTTCAAACGCTTCGATTCAGCCGCCATGTCACTGGGCGCTCTGTCGCCAGAAGCCCACGAAGCTCTGGCCCAGGCGATGAATCGTCTGGGTGGTCGTTCGAATTCGGGTGAAGGCGGTGAAGACCCGGTTCGCTTCAATACCGATAAAATGTCGAAAATCAAGCAGGTTGCTTCCGGCCGCTTCGGGGTTACACCGCATTATCTGGTTAACGCTGAAGTACTGCAGATCAAGGTAGCCCAGGGCGCCAAGCCAGGTGAAGGCGGTCAGTTACCCGGTCACAAAGTCGACAAGATGATCGCGACCCTGCGTTATGCAACACCGGGGGTGGCACTGATTTCACCGCCACCGCATCACGATATCTATTCTATTGAAGATCTGGCCCAGCTCATTTTCGATCTGAAACAGGTTAACCCCAGTGCGCTGGTCTCGGTGAAACTGGTGGCGGAAGCCGGCGTTGGCACGATTGCCGCGGGCGTAGCCAAAGCCTATGCCGACCTGATCACCATTTCCGGCTATGACGGCGGTACTGGCGCAAGCCCACTCACCTCAGTTCGTTATGCCGGCTCGCCCTGGGAGCTGGGCTTGACCGAAACCCACCAGACACTGCGCGCCAATGATCTGCGCGATAAGGTTCGCCTGCAAACGGACGGCGGCCTGAAGACTGGGCTGGACGTCATCAAGGCTGCCATCATGGGTGCAGAAAGCTTCGGCTTCGGTACCGGCCCAATGGTAGCACTGGGCTGTAAATACCTGCGCATCTGTCATCTGAACAACTGCGCGACTGGTATCGCCACGCAACACAAAGTGCTGCGTATGGAGCACTTCATTGGTGAAGCGGAAATGGTTATGAACTACTTCCGTTTCATCGGCATGGAAATCCGTGAATGGCTGGCCAAACTGGGTATTGCCAGACTGGAAGACCTGATTGGCCGCACGGATCTACTCAAGGTACTGCCTGGTGCCACCAGCAAGCAGGCGAAACTGGATTTATCGCAGATTCTATCTGACGGCGGTGTTCCCGCAGATAAAGCCCAGTTCTGTGTTGAGCCCCACAATGAACCGTTCGATAAAGCCGAACTGGCGGAAAAAATGGTCGCCGATGCGATGAACGCTATCGAAACCAGATCCGGTGGTGAATTCAGCTATGAAGTGCGCAACACCGATCGCTCCATTGGTGCACGCCTGTCCGGTGAAATAGCCAAACGTCACGGCAATCAGGGCATGGCAGACAACCCCATCAAACTGAAACTGAAAGGCACCTGTGGCCAGAGTTTCGGCGTGTGGAATGCGGGCGGTCTGGAAATGCATCTGCAAGGTGACGCCAATGATTACGTCTGTAAAGGCATGACCGGCGGCAAGATCACCATCACCCCACCACAGGGCAGCGCGTTCAAAACCAATGAATCGACCATCATCGGCAATACCTGCCTGTATGGTGCCACCGGCGGCACGCTCTATGCGGCGGGTCTGGCGGGCGAACGTTTCGGCGTACGCAACTCCGGCGCCAAAGCCGTCGTCGAAGGTGTTGGTGATCACGGTTGCGAATACATGACCGGCGGCGTTATCACCGTACTGGGCAAAACCGGTATTAACTTCGGCGCGGGTATGACCGGTGGTTTTGGCTTTGTACTGGATCAGGAGAAAAACTTCGTTGATCGCTATAACCATGAACTGCTGGACATTCATCGTTTGAATACCGAACTGATGGAGCCGCACCGTGAATACCTGCGGAATATCATTAGTGATTATGTCGCAGAAACCGGTAGCGCCTGGGGTCAGCAAATTCTGGATAACTTCGAAACCTTTATCTGTGATTTCTGGCTGGTCAAACCCAAGGCAGCGGATCTTGAATCACTGCTGGACGCACTGCTGGAAGCGGCTTAATTTGACGCGAGCACGTGAAGACGCAAGGCAATTAATTTTTCTTTGCCTCTTCACGTTGTTAGTTCAAATCTCTGATGCCTGTTGTGGCACAATCTAAGCCATGGCTGGCCGCATTCCCCAACAATTTATCGATGACCTGATCAACCGGGTCGATATCGTCGACGTCGTCGATTCGCGCGTCGCGTTAAAAAAACGCGGCAAGGAATATGTCGCCTGCTGCCCATTCCATAACGAAAAATCCCCTTCATTTACGGTCAGTCAGAACAAACAGTTTTATCACTGTTTCGGCTGTGGCGCGCATGGCACCGCCCTCGGTTTTATCATGGAATACGAACGACTGGATTTTGTTGACGCCGTTGAAGCACTGGCGGCCGACTATCATCTGGAAGTGCCGCGCGAAGACGGTGGCTTTAATCCCCAGCAGCAGGAAGATAAAACCGCCATTTTCGATGTGTTGCAAAAAGCATCAAAGCTGTTTGAACAGCAGCTAAAGCCGTCACAGAAAGCCATCGACTATTTGAAGGGGCGCGGGCTGAGTGGTGAAATTGCCAAAACCTTTGAGCTCGGCTATGCCCCCGATAGCTGGGATTATATCTTGAACCAGCTCGGCACAACGGCAGAAACCCGTACGACATTATTGAAAGCCGGCCTGTTAATTGAAAAAACCGCCAGCAAATATTATGACCGTTTTCGTGATCGCATCATGTTCCCGATTCGTGATCGCCGCGGCCGGGTCATCGGCTTTGGCGGACGCATCCTCGATCAGGGCGAACCCAAATACCTGAACTCGCCAGAAACCCCGGTATTCCACAAAGGCCAGGAACTGTACGGCCTGTTTGAAGCCCGCCAGGCGGTACGCGATCTTAAACACATTGTCATTGTAGAAGGCTATATGGATGTGGTGGCCCTGGCGCAACACGGCATCCCTTATGCGGTCGCTACTCTGGGCACGGCCACTTCACAGGATCAAATATCAAAACTGTTTCGAATCGTACCGGAAATTATTTTCTGTTTTGATGGTGATGCGGCCGGCCAGAAAGCCGCCTGGCGGGCACTGGAAAATGCCCTGCCAGTGCTGCGCGATGGCGTACAGGCCCGGTTTTTATTTCTCCCCGACGGCGAAGATCCCGATACGCTGATTAGAAAGGAAGGCCAGCAACAGTTTGAACAACGACTACACAGTGCCACGCCCCTGTCTGATTTCATGCTCGATCACCTGGCCGAACAGGTGGACCTGAGTTCGATGGATGGCCGCGCCCGGCTATCTGAACTGGCCAGGCCGCTGATCGCAAAAATCGCCGATGGCGTATTCAAGGATTTGCTACTGGAGCAACTGTCAAAACGCATCGGTCTGTCCAGCCGGCTTCTGCAGCAGCATATGCCATCGGGTAATCCAGCACCCCCTCAATCACAACAACAAACGCGCCCGCAGCCGCGCCATAAAATTCAACGCACTCATACCCGTTTAGCCGTTGCGCTGCTACTACAACATCCGGAAATAGCCCAGCAGGCTGCATTACCTGAAGCCCTGCATTCAGCCGACATACCCGGACTACCACTGCTATTCAAACTGCACCAGACCATTGTACAAACCGAAAACATATCCCCTTCCGTCCTGCTGGAACGTTGGCGCGGCAGCCCCGATGAAAACGCGCTGACGCAGTTGATGCAATGGGATATACCCAAAAGCGACGAACAAAATCGGCTAAAGCAATTTAAAGATTCTATTGAAGGCCTGCAAAAACAGCATATTGACCAGAGAACCGAGACCCTGCTTAATAAGGAGAATATTACTGAGCAAGAAAAAGAAGAACTCAGGGAATGCCTTAGACAGAAGGCGAACCAGTCACCTTAAATCAGGCTATTAGCCATTTCAAAACATTTCGTCTATAATCTTCCTCCGCACTGAGGGGCGCTGCAGCAGATTTCTCTGTCAGGCTCGGTGCATCTATATACGAACGGCGCTCATTTATTAGTCTCTAGCAAAGCTAAAGAATGAGCGTAGATCTGAAATCTTCTGGCATACCAACTGCCATGAACAGCGATCCTCCTCATCCTGATACATTTAATACACAGCGTATTTGCTAATCGTTAACGATAGCAACGAGGAAATTTATACCATGTCAAATAGCCATTTATTTACATCTGAATCGGTTTCTGAAGGTCATCCAGATAAAGTCGCGGACCAGATTTCCGATGCCATCCTGGACGCCATTTTCGAACAGGACAATAAAGCACGCGTTGCCTGTGAAACACTGGTTAACACGGGCATGGTTATCCTCTCCGGCGAAATCACTACATCTGCCTGGGTGGATATGCAGGAGATCGTACGTAAAACCGTTAAAGAAATTGGCTACAACAGCTCTGAAATGGGCTTCGACTGGGAATCCTGTGCGGTTATTACCTCCATCGACAAGCAGTCTGCAGATATTGCCATGGGCGTCGACGAATCCTCAGACCATGAACAGGGCGCGGGCGACCAGGGCCTGATGTTTGGCTATGCCAGCAACGAAACCGATGTACTGATGCCGGCACCCATTACTTATGCGCATAAACTGGTTAAACGCCAGGCAGAAGTCCGCAAGAACGGTACGCTGCCCTGGTTACGTCCCGATGCGAAAAGCCAGGTCACTTTCCGTTATGAAGATGGCCAGCCTACGGCTATTGATGCCGTGGTACTATCTACCCAGCATAATCCTGATATTTCGCTGGAAGCGTTGCGCGAGGCGGTAATGGATGAAATCATCACGCCGGTACTGCCCAAAGAATGGATTAGCAAAGACACCAAATACTTTATTAACCCTACCGGCAACTTTGTTATTGGTGGCCCGGTCGGTGACTGCGGTCTGACTGGCCGAAAAATCATTGTTGATACCTATGGCGGCATGGCCCGTCATGGTGGTGGTGCGTTCTCCGGCAAAGACCCTTCCAAAGTAGATCGTTCCGCCGCTTATGCCGGTCGTTATGTGGCCAAGAACATTGTTGCTGCAGGCCTGGCCGACAAATGTGAAATCCAGGTGTCCTACGCCATTGGTGTCGCTGAACCCACTTCAATTTCGGTGGAAACCTTTGGTACCGGCAAAATTGATGATGCACGCATAGTTGAACTGGTGCGTGAACACTTCGACCTTAAACCCAAAGGCCTGACCCAGATGCTGGACCTGTTGCGACCAATTTATCGTAACACGGCAGCCTATGGTCACTTCGGCCGTGAAGAAGCTGATTTCACCTGGGAAAAAACAGATAAAGCCGCAGCATTGAAAGATGCGGCTGGACTCTAATCCCCCGGTGTAAATCACCCATAATTTCTGAGGAGCGCTGCAACAGGTCTATCCTGTCAGGCTCAGAATCCAAAACGGCGCTCATTTATTAATTTCCATACTAAAGATACAGGAGATGAACGATGAGTGCTGAGTTCACTGATTTTAAAGTTGCCGATATATCCCTTGCTGACTGGGGTCACAAGGAAATCAAAATTGCCGAAACCGAAATGCCAGGACTGATGGCATTGCGTGAGGAATACGGCAATGAAAAACCGCTAAAAGGCGCTCGTATTACTGGCAGCCTGCACATGACTATCCAGACTGCGGTACTGATCGAAACCCTGGTCGCCCTGGGTGCCGAAGTCCGTTGGGCCTCCTGCAACATTTTTTCGACCCAGGATCAGGCCGCCGCAGCCATTGCTGATCAGGGCATTCCTGTATTTGCCTGGAAGGGTGAAACCATCGACGAATACTGGTGGTGTACTGAACAGGCACTGACCTGGCCTGACGGCGGCACACCCAACATGATTCTGGATGATGGCGGCGATGCCACATTACTGGTTCACAAAGGTGCGGAATACGAAAAAGCCGGAGCTGTTCCCGATGCCAGAGACAACGATAACGAAGAATGGAAAGCCATTATCGATGTACTCAAACGTACTATCACTCCCGGCTCTGACAAGTGGACCAAAATCGTCAACGACGTTAAAGGTGTTACTGAAGAAACCACAACTGGTGTGCATCGCTTATACCAGATGATGGAAGCCGGTGAACTGATGTTCCCTGCCATGAACGTAAATGACTCGGTCACCAAATCCAAATTCGATAACCTGTACGGCTGTCGTGAATCATTACTGGATGGTATCAAGCGCGCAACAGATGTCATGATCGCCGGTAAAATCTGTGTTGTACTGGGCTACGGTGATGTTGGCAAAGGCTGTGCGCAGGCATTCCGTGGCATGGGCGCGACTGTACTGGTCACCGAGATTGATCCTATCTGTGCACTGCAGGCAGCGATGGAAGGTTATCGAGTCGTTGATATGAATGATGCTGCCAGCATGGGTGATATTTTTGTTACCACTACCGGTAACGTAAGTGTAATCAACCACGATCACATGGCTGCCATGAAAAACGAAGCGATTGTTTGTAACATTGGTCACTTCGATTCAGAAATTGATATTGCCTCACTGGAAAAATATGAGTGGGAAGAAATCAAACCACAGGTTGATCACGTGATTTTCCCTGACGGCAAACGCATTATCATTCTGGCTAAAGGTCGCCTGGTTAATCTGGGTTGCGCCACCGGTCATCCAAGTTTTGTTATGTCTGCGTCTTTCACTAACCAGGTCATGGCACAAATCGAGTTCTTTAATAATCCTGATGACTATGAAAATAAAGTTTATATTCTGCCAAAACATCTGGATGAAAAAGTAGCACGTCTGCATCTGGATAAAATTGGTGCGGACCTGACGATACTGAGCCAGGAGCAGGCTGATTATATTAATGTCCCTGTTGATGGCCCGTACAAGCCGGATCATTACCGCTACTAATAGCCAACTGATTGGCCAGTTGTGACAGGGCACTGCAAGTCAGTGCCCTGCTATACTCCAACTATTTAAAAGACTAGTGCCATGGAATCTCAAAAAAAATTCGAGCGCAGTTTCAGTTGCGAATTTTTTCCGCCCAAAACTGATCAGGGCATGGAAAAACTTGTTGCCACCAGCAACACACTGAAAGACGCAATTAACCCGGAATATTTCTCCGTTACCTTTGGTGCCGGTGGCTCAACTCGAGATCGAACCTTTGATGCGGTCACACAAATTAATCAAAGTTCAGGTGTGAGCGTTGCCCCGCATTTATCCTGTATCGGCTCAACCAAACAGCAGCTTGCAGATATTCTTGATAATTACAAATCCCAGGGAATAAAACATATTGTCGCCTTGCGCGGTGACATCCCTTCGGGCATGGTTTCGCCGGGAGATTTTAATTATGCCAATGAACTGGTGAGCTTTATTCGCCAGGAGCATGGTGATCATTTTCATTTAGAAGTGGCCGCCTACCCTGAATTTCACCCGCAGGCCGAAACTGCGGAACAGGATTTAAAAAACTTCAAACGTAAAGTTGAAGCGGGCGCCAACACTGCGATTACTCAATATTTCTATAACATTGATGCCTATGTTCGATTTGTGGAAAGCTGCGAAAAAATGGGCATCGACATCCCCATTATGCCGGGCATCATGCCCATTACTAATTACAGCAGTCTGGCACGTTTTTCGAGTGCCTGTGGTGCAGAAATACCACAATGGTTGCGCAAACGCCTGCTGGGGCTGGGTGATGACATAGATGCCATAAAAGATCTGGGTGCCGATGTCGTTACTGACATGTGTCAACGCTTACTGGATGCAGGTGCGCCTGGATTACACTTCTACACACTCAATCAATCCGAAGCGACATTGCGCATCTGGAATAATCTTTCCTTATAAAGCCATGAGAACTGTTCGCATATATCAGGATATAGATCTGCAAACAGACAGCCTGGTTGAACTCGGCAAGGAAGCCACTCATCATCTGAAAAACGTTTTACGCCTTAAACATGAAGATCAAATAAACCTGTTTAATGGCAGAGGTGGAGAATATTCTGCTCGACTGAAATATAGCGGCAAAAAAATTCTGGCACATATTGGCGACTTCCATAACATCAATACCGAATCAGATTTACACATCACTTTATTACAAGGAGTTTCCAGAGGTGAGCGCATGGATATTAGCATCCAGAAAGCGGTCGAACTGGGCGCACAAAAAATTCTGCCTGTTGTTTGTCAGCGTACCGTTGTCAATTTAAAAGGTGAGCGCCAGGGAAAAAAAATGCGCCACTGGCAAGGTATTATCATAAATGCCTGTGAACAATCCGGACGCAATATTGTTCCAGAACTATTACCCTCAATTAAACTTTCAGAATTGAACCAGCTCAATCTTGACGGACTCAAATTGACGCTTGATCCCGAAGGACAGACAAACATACATTCACTAAAACCCGAATCTCAATCTGTTAACTTACTCATAGGACCAGAAGGCGGTTTATCTGACGATGAAATAAATTATGCTCGAGCAACAGGATTTAAAGGCATCCGACTTGGACCAAGAATATTAAGAACAGAAACTGCGGCCATCGCTGGTATTACTGTGATACAAACAATATGGGGAGATTTTAAGCCATGAAAATGGCCTAGGTCATTACTTCCTTGATGATGGATTCAAGTGTTTCCAGATTCACCAGGCTGACTTCTTCATCTTTTATCAATAATTTCTGATCAACTGCTGGATTTTGCGATGCTTCGCCTGCTGCGATCACATCGGTAGCCGATATGTTTACAACCTGCGGCGCACCCTGCATCAAAAATGACATAAACGGAAAATCTTTATCTTCACCAATCGCATAGATAACCACTGCTTTAACATCACCGCTGGCAAGGCTGGGCATACGAACACCGCCCATGGCTTCAAATGATACCAGTGGCACTGAATTACCTCGCCAGTCCAGATATCCCAGCATCCAGCCCGGTTTATTCGCCACGTTGATAATATTACGAATAGGCACGATTTCAGCAACTGCCGCATTGGGCAACACTAATTTATCATTATTAATGTTTAGCAAAACGCATTTAATTTGCGCAGATGTATCAGACATCGATTAACTCTCTGATATTTTCCATTAAATCATCTTCCTGATAGGGCTTCCCTAAATATTTATTTACACCAATTTCCATGGCTTTTTCACGATGCTTGGCACCACTACGGGAAGTAATCATTATTATTGGCAAGTTTTTCAGGCGCTCATCGTTGCGCACATGGGTCGCAACTTCATATCCATCCATACGCGGCATTTCGATATCAAGTAACATAACATCCGGTATCTGCTCCTGAAGCTGCGCGACAGCATCAACACCATCTTTTGCTGTAATAACTTTTATGTTGTGACGCGACAGCATTCTCTCGGTAACCTTACGAATGGTAATCGAATCATCCACAACCATAACAACCGTTTCACGCTCTTCTTTCGGCGCTGCCTCGATCGCTATTGCTGGTTGTTCTGCTGCTTCTGCTGACACATGGAAGAGTGATTCACCCAGCACCAGCGCATTCATTTCCAGAATAAGCACGACTCGCCCATCACCCAGAATAGTGGCACCGGATATACCGCGAACTGTGCTGATTTGTGGACCAACTGGCTTAACAACTATTTCTCGACGACCTAATAAATCATCAACATGCAGGGCCACTCGTTGATCGCCAACGTGTGCCAGCAATACCGGGAATAATTGACCGCTTCTTGAATAATCTGGCTGCTGCCCAGTCAGCAAATAACCAAGATGTTTTAATTCATAATGGGTACCGGCAAACTCATAGCTATTGTCCTCGCTATTATAAAACTGCTGTAACTCTGGCCCTGATAAGCGAACGACACCTTCAATGCTATTTAATGGTACCGCGTAAATATCTTCGCCTGAATTAACCAATAGCGCGTGATTAATAGCTAACGTAAGCGGCAGGCGAATGGTAAAAGTTGTACCCTTACCTGGCAGTGTATCTATTTCCAGTACCCCACCTAGTTGCTTGATTTCACTATCAACCACATCCATACCGACACCGCGGCCTGAAATCTGGGTAACTTTTTCTGCCGTACTAAAACCAGGCTGCATAATAAACTGCAACACATCATGGTCGCTCAGGTTACTGTCATGCTCTAGCAGACCCTGCTCAGATGCGCGTTTTCGAACGGCGCTGACATCAATTCCTCGACCGTCATCGACAACCTTGATAACAACGTCACCACCTTCACGATCTACACCTATACTGATATTACCCGTTTCAGACTTGCCCGCAGCGACACGATCTTCTGGTAACTCAATACCATGCGATACGGCATTACGCAGCATATGTTCCAGTGGCGCCACGATCCTGTCCAGAACGGTTCTATCCACTTCCGACGTTTCACCGGTAATTTCCAGCTCTACATCCTTGCTTATTTCACGTGCCGTTTGTCTAACAATTCGACGCAAACGAGATGCAAGACCACCAAAGTGGACCATGCGTGTTCGCATCAATCCTTCCTGCAGCTCTGTACTAACACGCGACTCCTGCAGCAGCAGCGTTTCAGCATCTCGAACATCTTCAGCAAGTATATTTTTAATACTGTCTATATCAGCTACGGTTTCCTGCAGACTTCGTGAGATTTGTTGCATGGTAGAAAATCTATCCATTTCCAATGGATCAAAGTCTTCATCATACTGGTCTGATTCTTTTTCATAACGCGACAGAATTTGCGCTTCAGTTTCTATAGAAAGTTTACGTAGCTGTTCACGCAAACGAATAACCGTCTGGTCCATTTCGGACAGGTTAAATGAAAAGTCGGACATTTGCTGCCCCATACGGGCATGATAAACGCTCACCTCACCCGCACTATTTACCAGTTCATTCAATAGATCGGATCTAACACGAACCTGCTCGTGAGCTATACCACCTTTTTGAGCCGGTTCTTCTGTAGAACCGGCTTCTTCTTTTGGCAGGACGAAAGATGATTTTTCTGGAATGGGTTTTTCTGGAATGGATTTTTCTAAATCTGATGGCGCAGCAATCTCTGTTTTGAAATCCGTTTCATCAGGAGCCCCCTCAAAGACCAGCTCAACCGAATCACTTACATCGTTTGCGTCATCAACAATTATTGACTCATCAAACTCGAGGGAATATGCCTCGTCCTGATCATTACCTGTATTTATTTCTTCGATTTCAAATGATTCTTCCGGAAAAGATTCCGGCTCGGGTTCTTCGTCTTCTCCCGCAGAAACATCATCTGCCGCAGGCTTGGTATTGATATCTTTGCCATGACGTAATAATTCAATATTATTTATCAAATCTTCTGCTGACGAAATAGGATCCCTGCTTTTTACCCTGGCCAACATATCAGACAAACGATCCATCGAGTCATGCAGCGCATTTGACATGTCTCGCGAGAAACTAATTCGACCTTCATTTGCTGAAATAATAAGTGACTCAAGAGCATGAGTCAGATTACCTATAGGTGCAAGATCCGCCATTCTTGCGCCACCCTTAAGAGTATGCAAATGTCGCTGTAGATCATTTACACTTTCGACGTCGGCATTATTATTACTCCATCGTTGCAAACTATTTTCACAACTATCCAGTAATTCTTCCGCCTCTTCGAGAAATATATCTACCAGCTCATCATCAACATCACTATAAGACACCAGAGATTCTGAATCGCTCAGCTGGACTTGATCCTGTTCTGGCTCAACCTGGCTCTGAAGATCTTCCAATGGTGGTGTGACAGGTTCTATTACTGCAGCGTTTACTTGTTTTTGTAAATTAGCGCTTAAAGAATTAATTCTATCTAACAGCACCTGATCGCTATGCAATCGTTTTTCTGGATCTGCCAGCGCTTCTAACATTAATGAAACTTTAGCACTAACATCATCAATAACTTTAACACCGTCTTCATGGATAACTAAATCATCGAATTCCTGATAAAGTTTTACATATTTCTCCAGCGCCCCACAAAGCTCTGCTATCTCATCAACATTGGCAGTACGTGCACTACCAAAAAGGGTATGTAACGCCCTGATTAATTCCTGATTCGCCGATAATGCTTCAACGCCCTGATAGTGTTTATCGAGCAAGTCGCGAATATTTTGCAGGTGACTTTCTGACTCGCCTTTAAATATTTTAAACAGTACAGGATCAATATGGATTTCAAGTGCATCTTCAGCATTGAAGTCTTCGGTTTCTTCGATGTCTAATTGAGTAGCAGATGCATCTTCTTCAATTTCAAACGCCTCTGTTTCTTCGGCCTCTACAACGGGCTCTTCTTCAATTTCCAGTAAAATTTCTTCTTCGCCAGCATCTTCATCTTCTGGGGAAATAGCCAACTGCAAAGCTTCAAGATCTTCGGTTAAGTCAATATCGAATTCATCATCTATATCAGATTCTGATATTTCCTCACTCAGATCAGGCAAATCATCAGCCGCGTCTATTTCATCAACAGGATTTTTTTCTTCGACAATCAGCTGCACATCTTGCTGAACAATTTCTGGCTCTGGTTCCGTGATCTCTAATTCAATAGATTCCGTTAACTCTTCCTGTTCAGACCCAGACTCATTTTTTGTGTCTGTTTCCAAGTCTGCGCCCTTGGTTGTGGCATCAGACTTTTGCCACTTTCCCAGCGATTCCACCCGATCAATGAGCTCATACACATTGGGAATAGGTTCGCGGTTACCTTTTAACTGTTCGATCAATTGTGGCAGGACACCCAGCGCCTCGTCGAGCGCATCGAAGACTTCCTGGTTCAAAGGTCGGGATTTATCGATAATCCGATTTAGCATGTTTTCAAAGCCCCATGAAAACTCGCCAATGAGTTCGGCCCCAATAAGTCGACCACTTCCCTTCAATGTATGAAAAGAGCGTCTGATTGTTGTTAGCGCTTCTTCATCCTGGTGATTATTTGCCCAAACAGGTATCTGCTCATTCAGCGAAGCGAGTTCTTCTAGCGCTTCCTCGATAAAAATTTCGAGTATTTCTTCGTCTGCATCGTCACCCAGTATGACATAACGTTGCTCTACATCAGTTGATTCAGTAGCTGCCGTTTTTTCTGCAGCTTTCTCTTTGGCAGGTTTTTTTTCTTCAACTACTTCGGCTTTAACTTCCGCTAATTTTTCTTCCGAAGGCAATGGTTCAGCTACATCTTCAAATTTCGATGAAACCTTATTTAGCCTTTGCGCCGCTGCCTCACCAGTACTTAGTGATAACTCAAGATCAGGCCGCCCTTCAAGAATTGCTTCCAGATAGTATTCGACACTGGTAACAACATCAGCCATATCATCCTGTGTTTGCTGATCAGGCACTTGCCCAGCATTGCGCAAAACTTTTGCCACATAATCATGCAAAGCTGCAATCTGAGGCTCAAGCTTCTGGATTGGTAACATAAACATTGCGCCGCTAACTTCATCAAGACGCTTAAGAATAATGTCTAATAATTCTTTATCTGTATTATTTTCAAGATATCCAAGTATTGCCTGCCTGGCATCACTGAAGTCCTGCAGCGCCTCTCTGATTACGGCCGACAAAACTTCCAGATATTCGGCTTCTGGCATTTCACCAAGATCACCTACCCGCCGCTTCTGTCCTTCAATATCATCAACAATACCAGAACGTGATGCTATAAAGTTATTTAGCTGCGACTCGACATTCAATAGCACACTGGCGACGTTCATCACCTCATCGTCTACCGCCTCAATACTGCCATCTACCAGTTGCTTAATTTTATCGCACTGTTCCAGTACATTTTCTCTCGGACCGCCCAAACCAAGCATAGCCAATGTGTCAGCTATCTTATTCAATAACTCAGGTAGTCCGGACAAACGTTCAGGATTGTGTGACTCACTATGTACAAATATTTCTATAACATCTTTAACTTCAAGCAGGTCTTCACGAATCCCCTGAGATACTGTACGAAGCAGCTCAGTATTTAAGCCACCCAGACCTGAACGCGCTTCTTCCAGCTCACTATCAGCAGGTAATAATTCCTGCAACCGATAAGTCTCTTTGGCTTTATTTACACGCGGGCTTTCTTTTTCAACACGGGCAATATAGTAGAGTAAGTTTTTTAGTAACTCTTCTGGTATATTTTTAGCAAACGATTCTTCGCCCTGGTCGATAAGCTGTTTAACAGCTCGGTCAACCTGGCCCAGTAACATTTTTATACTAACGCTTGAATCTATACCTTCGTTTGCCAAACCTTCCGTAAGTGCGGCACTAACCGACCATAGGCGTGAAATTGAATTAGTCGCTGATTTTTTTTCCAGCTCGGTGAGTACCGCCAGAATTCGCTTTAAGCTGGCTCGAATTTTTTGACCTTTAAACCAGCCAAGCAAGCCAATTTGATAATGAGGTCGTAACTTTTTAGCCAGCGCCTGTAATTGTCCGGCCGCTACTTCAACGGATTCTGCCTGATCATCACTGGCTTCAATATCAGGAAAGAACAGAACATTTTCAGATAATAAATTTGCACTACGAGAAGCACGCAAATCGTTAAGCAACGGCAGTAGCACCATCGGCACATCTTTGTTACCTGCCTGCAAGCTCTCCAGATAATCGGGTAGCTGCAACATGGAGCGCATTAGAACATCGTAGGCGTCATCAGTTTTTTCCAGTGCGCCATTCAGCACAGCGGTCGCCACCTGCTCCATCTCTTCTGCCAATTGCGCCGCACCGTAAAGCTCAACCATCTGCAGGGTTCCCTGAACCATATGCAAATGCTCTATACATTCACGTAAACGATCAACTTCATCCGTATCTTCAATATATACAGACAAGGATGACTGGGCTTCATTAAGAATCAGATCGAGTTCTTTTTTAACCCAGCGTAACGAATTGTATTCAACAGTATCCTCTGTCTTCATCTATAAATACGCCGTTGCCTTAGCCATTCAAAATAACTGTTTCAACCTGCTCGTCGCTGTCTGGCAGCTTAAAGCCGGCTACTGACTTACGAAGTTCATTCGCAAGCTCGCTTAGATTACCGATCGATGCTGAAGTCTCTTCAGTACCTTCAGATGTTTGCAGTGTAATCTCCTGGATAACATTCATGGTGTTTGATACATCCATCGCCACCGACGCCTGACGGCTCGCTGACTGGGAAATACCCTGGATCAATTCGGCCAGTTCATCGGATACGGTTTCGATTTCGATCAATGCTTCACCCGCATCTTCAGCCATCTTCGCACCGCTTACCACGTTGGTAGTACTGGCTTCCATCGAGCTTACCGCTTCGCTGGTATCCGCCTGGATGGTTTTAACCAGTGCTTCAATCTGCTTGGTTGCATTACCTGCACGTTCCGCCAGTCGCTGTACCTCGTCCGCAACAACCGCGAAACCACGACCCGCTTCACCGGCGGTCGATGCCTGAATGGCAGCGTTCAATGCCAGAATATTCGTCTGGTCGGCGATCTCAGTAATCAGTCCAACGATATCACCGATCTCCTGGGATGATTCACCCAGTCGCTTGATACGTTTTGATGTTTCCTGAATCTGCTCACGAATCGTATCCATACCCTGAATACTACGTCGTACAATGCCCGCACCTTTCTGTGCGATTTCCAGTGATTTATGCGCTACATCCACCGAGCCTTCCGCGTCTTTCGATACACCTTCCATCGAGTCGGCCATATCGGTGATTGCTGCCGAGGCCGAGGCAATCTCACGCGCCTGATGCGCCGATGCATCGGTCAATCGTGATGCTGTCGCCTGTGTTTTTTCTGCCGCTGACGACACTTCCACGGCGGTGGTGTTAATGGTGGCTACCAGGGATCGCAGCGCGTCGATCGCGTAGTTAACCGAATCGGCGATCGCACCGGTGATTTCTTCGGTTACCGTTGCATGCACGGTAAGGTCACCTTCCGCCAGATTTGCCATTTCATCCAGCAAGCGCAGGATCGCGCGCTGATTTCTTCTATTTTGTTCGAGTGCTGCATCCTCACGCTCACCGGAGTCACGTACCATCAGAATACCGGCCAGGATGATAGCGATTACCGCCAGGCCACCAGCAGCAAATCCAATCCAGCTCACTACATCAAGGAATTTACCGTGTGCAACAATTTGTTTTTCCAGCACTTCAGTTTCGGCCAGCAGCTCAGCACTCAGTTTATCTACCTTGTCAGCAGCGCCTTTAACATCAAACAGGTCAGGTGATAATTCAAGAATCGCTTCTACGTGATCACTAACCGAACTAAATAACATAGCGACTTCACGTAACTTGGTCCGCACCACTTCATCATTAATTTGTTTAATACGTAACGCTTTAGAACCTTTCAGCATGCCTTCCAGTACACTACCGAAACGCGCAGCGTCGCGACCAAACCTGTCAGCTGCCGCTGCCGCACCTTCACCGCCCGATAAAACACGGTTCATGTTATTTTCTATACGCTGGGTCAACATCAACTGTCGTGATGCCATGAAAACCTGGTGTGGCGGTGCATCACGCTCTACCAGAAGATCGACAACTTCTTCAGAGAATGACAATAACTGCGGTATAAATTCCTGTATAACCAGCACGAACTCGCCGACTTCTGAAATAGCCACCTTACCTTCAAGAATACGCAGAATATTTTGTCGATAAGCCGTATCGTCCGGTAAACTGCCTCCCGTTTCACCGGCCCATACACCTTTCACCGAATTCAGTCCACTGCGTGCTGAAGACGGCAGTGGCGGAAGCTTTGCCACTACGTTACCAGAAGAAAAAATGTTTAATGTTTCATCGAATCGGCTTTTGTATTGCTCCAGTTGAAAAAATGCCGTCTCTTTACCTGCGGCGGCTTCCAGCGAGGATGTTGCAATACGCTGAGACAGAAGCTTTTGTTCCGATACTATTTCGAGATACTGCTGTTGATATGCCTGCTGGGTTGCCGCATACCATAAGCTACCACCCATCGCTAAAATAGACACCACCAGGACAAAACCCAATATCAGAATTGGCTTGCTGATTGCACCTATAGCAAACGGGTTTCGTTTTGCTGCACTCATATCTTTTTATTCTCCAAGCACGACACCGTAATAAATCGATTTCGTTTTAATACCTATTACAATGAAGCATGTAAAAAACGCTCATCTTCAACCAGCGAATGAAAACTAAATACGGGCCAGTACTGTTTATCTCGCAAAAAAGCCTGCTTGATATATGGCCGCATGTTATTTTCCATTTCAGGCAACTCATACGCCTTCTCACTTAAAAAGAAGTGCCTCATTCCTAACACTTCATCAACGATCAGCCCGATATTGACACCATTATGGTTAATTACCAGTACACGACCATTCTTTCTGTTAGCCAAACTCTCTCCGGTTATAAAACCTTTCAAATCCATTAAAGGCAAAAGGCTACCGCGAACATTGGCTATACCAACAACCCAGGATTGAACGCCCGGTATTCTGGTATATTCTGGTGGGTCGAGTATTTCCGTTACCTCACCCATTTTTGATAAAAATTCTGTGCCGCCTATTCGAAAGCCGATGCCCGACCATTCGTCTTTGTCGCTATCCAGGCCAGGCAATACAGCGGCGCTGGCACGACATTTCTGTTCTATCTCAAGCAGCCTCTGGAATGGTTCACTCATTACTTCATCCAATGACTAACCACCTGCCAGCGCAGAATTTACCCGATCAATCAGATCTTTTTCCTTAACCGGTTTTACGATGTAATCTTTGGCACCCTGCCGTATACCCCAGACTTTGTCTGTTTCCTGGTCTTTTGTCGTTACAATAATGACAGGTATTTTCGATGTTTCTTCAATTGTCGCCAGTTGACGGGTCGCCTGAAAACCATTTATGCCCGGCATTACAATATCCATCAACACCAGATCGGGTAACACTTCCTTTGCCTTTTCAATGCCGGTCTCACCTGTTTCAGCCACACTTACCGTATGCCCGTTCTTTTCAAGCATCGTCTTGAAAACGTGGACTTCAGTCGGTGAATCATCAACTATTAGAATGTTTGCCATTCGTTTACTCCAACCACCTTCTACTTCACAATCGCTACTACATTCAGTCTGTAGCAGTTAATGGACTATTTATTTTTACCCTGTGTACTCTTTAATCGCACCCAGCAAGTCATCTTTGGTAAAAGGCTTGGTCAAATACTGCTCTGAACCGACAATCCGACCTCGAGCTCTGTCAAAAATACTGTCTTTACTGGATAACATAATGACTGGCGTACTTTTAAACATGCGGTTGTGTTTTATCAAAGCACATGTCTGATAGCCATCCAGCCGTGGCATCATAATATCGACAAAAATAATATCGGGTTTGTGTTCGGCTATTTTGGAGAGAGCTTCAAAGCCATCTACCGCAGTAACTACCTCACAACCTTCTTTTTTTAATAAATTTTCTGCGGTACGGCGAATGGTTTTACTATCATCAATCACCATGACCTTCAGGCCATCAATAGCTTTGGAATCTTCTGCCATAACTGTCCTGTGCGTCCCCAATCAGGTCTATTTTTCTTGCCGCAGCAGGCAACAGCCTGCTCCAGGTCTCAACACTTAATTATTTTGGAATGTAGCTCAAGTACTTGATTTACGCAAATAAAAACCAACAAAAATAAAACAGTTACGCTCAAAATATTATGTACAGCCTTAAGGTTGCTCTAGTAAGATTTTGATTTTTAACGATATTTATTGCATTATTTATTTGAAATAAGGCACAATTCATGAATTGCACACCAAATCAACACAAAATAGGCCCATGAAACTCAAACTCGGCATCGTCATGGACCCAATAGAGTCCATCAAAACCTATAAAGACAGCAGCTTCGCCATGTTGCTGGCCGCCCAGAAAAAAGGCTGGCCACTCTACTACATGCAACAGTCGGATTTATATTTACGCGATAGCCAGGCATTCGCCAGGATGCAAAAGCTTGAAGTTGAAGACAATGCCGATGACTGGTTTACATTAGAACCCGTCAAGGACATCGCTTTAGCCGAACTTGATGTGATTCTGATGCGTAAAGATCCGCCTTTTAACATGGAATACATCTATACCACCTATCTGCTCGAACAGGCAGAAAAACACGGAACTTTAATTGTCAACAAACCTGCCAGTCTGCGGGATGCTAACGAAAAACTTTTTACTACTCATTTTCCGCAATGTTGCACAGACACACTGGTATCTCGCCAGCCGAAACAACTGCGCAACTTCATTAGTGAACAGCAGGATGTTATTTTAAAACCACTGGACGGCATGGGTGGAGAATCGATATTTAGAGTCCGCCCCGATGATGCCAATCTCTCCGTCATACTGGAAAATATCTCCCAGCATGGCAACAAAACCGTCATGGCACAAAAGTTTATTCCTGAAATCAACCAGGGCGATAAACGCATTTTAATGATTAACGGTGAGGCCGTACCCTATTCACTGGCCCGCATTCCAGCAGCTGGTGAAACTCGCGGCAATATTGCTGCGGGAGGTCAGGGTGTTGGCATGGCGCTCACTGAACGAGAGCACTGGATTTGCCAACAGGTTGGCCCAACGCTAAAAGACATGGGACTCATTTTTGTTGGCCTTGATGTTATTGGCGACTATCTGACCGAAATTAATGTCACCAGCCCCACCTGTATTCGAGAACTGGATACACAATTCAAGCTTGATATTGGCATACAATTAATGAATTGCATCGAAACACTCAGATCATGATTAAATTTTTTATTTTCAGCCTGCTAGCGCTACTACTTACTGCCTGTGATAACAACCCGAAAGAGTTTCACCACAGTATTTTACAATTCGGCACCATAATTGATGTAACACTTTACGACGTCGATGAAAAACTTGCCGCACAGGCCTTCAAAGAACTCGACGCAGATTTTGAATACATGCATCAGAACTGGACGCCCTGGGAACCCAGCTCTGTCAGTCGCGTCAATTCTCTGATTCCCACCGGCAAGAAATTCTCCATGGATCCTTCGGTAATCCCTCTGGTAATTGAATCAAAAAAATTAGCCGCCAAAACAGACAATTTATTCAATCCCGCCATTGGTAAGCTAATTAATCTGTGGCAATTTCACAAACACGACCAGCCCGGTATAGCGCCACCCGATAAACAGCAAATAGACCAGCTGATTCAACAAAATCCGCAGATGTCCAACCTTCATCTCGAAGGCGTAAAAATGTATAGCGACAACCCCAATGTGCAACTCAGTTTTGGCGCCTTCGCCAAGGGTTATGCGATTGACCTTAGCATTAAGCGCTTAAAACAACTGGGTATAGATAATGCCATAATCAATACCGGCGGTGACTTGAAAACCATGGGAAATCATGGCGATCGTCCCTGGAAAATTGCCATACGCCATCCACGAAAAGATGACATCATTGCCAGCATTGAACCCCAGGGCGAGGAAAGCATTTTCACCTCCGGCGACTATGAGCGTTTTTATATGTATGAGGGCAAGCGCTATCACCATATTCTCGACCCGAACACAGGTTACCCTGCCGAAGGTACACAATCGGTAACAGTCATACATCATGATTCAGGTCTGGCCGATGCTGCCGCCACTGCGCTTTTCATTGCGGGCCCGGATCACTGGCACCGCATGGCAAAAAATCTGGGTATTACCAAGGTGATGCTGATCGATGCTGATGGAAACGTCCATGTATCACCTGAAATGCAACAGAAATTAATATTAAATAAGCAAATTCAGACTACACTAATTGTGAGTCCGCCACTATAATCAACGCCATGCAGAAAACTGCCGCAACCCCGCCAGTTACCGCCAATGATCGTCTTGGCATGACTCTCTTTTTTGCGATTTTATTCCATGGCATTCTTATACTTGGCATTACCTTTGTTTCATCGCCGCTCGCCAGACAAAAAATTCCACCTTCGCTGGATGTGATCCTGGTAAATACATCTAATCCATCCAAAACTGAACAGGCAGAATATCTGGCCCAGGTTTCACAGGACGGCGGTGGCACCAGTGATAAAAAAGTCAGGCCTACCGATCTTTTTTCAGCACCGAGTCTGTCGCAAAAGCCCGGCATTGCCATGCAACAAACAGCAACCGCAAAACCGCGCATAAAAAATAACAACAAACAGGCGTTGCTCACCCGGAAAAATGCTACTCACAAAATAAATACACAGAAAAAAACCAGTCAGCAAGACATCAACACCTTGCTCAGCGAAGCCAGGCAACAGAACAAACTGCCAGCCAGAATGGTTGAAGAACTCAGCCTGACCTTCCAGGAGTTTTCACAAAAACCCAAAGAAAAATTCCTCAACTCAAGAACCAGGGAATATGTAGCGGCAACCTATATGCGCCAATGGATCGACAAAGTTGAGCGCCTGGGCAATGCTGATTATCCCGATGATGCGATTCGGAAAAAACTCAGCGGCACCCTGATACTCGATGTCGTTATTAATGCAGACGGCAGTTTAAACAAGGTCGACCTGCGCCGTTCATCCGGCCATCAAATACTTGATGATGCAGCGAAACGCATTGTTAAAATGGCCTCGCCGTTTGAACCGTTTCCAAAAAATTTACTTAAAACAGCCGACATCATTCACATCACGCGTAGCTGGGAATTTCTTAGCAACCACCAACTTCGAAGCTACTAATGGATTTATCAAATGGATGACACAGAAACCAATTTAACCAATCATTTTCTGATCGCCATGCCCAGCCTTGAAGATGGCAATTTTTCTCAATCGGTAACTTACATTTGCGAACATGACGACAACGGCGCTCTGGGCATTACCATCAATCGGCCCATCGATATTCAGCTCAAGGAAATATTTACCCAGTTAAATATCGAAGCAGCCAATACTGAAATTGCTGACCAGTTTATTTTTATCGGTGGGCCTGTGCAGCAGGATCGCGGCTTTTTATTACACAAACCCCACGGTAACTGGGATTCCAGTCTGAAAGTTACCGACGCCATAGCCGTCACCACTTCCAGGGACATACTCGAAGCCATTGCCCAGGATAAAGGCCCGGAAAACGTGATCATCACCCTCGGTTACGCTGGCTGGGGACCCGGACAACTGGAATACGAACTCTCACAGAACGCCTGGTTAAGCTGCCCGGCCAATGAAGAAATCCTGTTCCACACCCCTCCAGAAAAACGCTGGGAAGCCGCCGCAAAATTGCTTGGCATCGATTTGCAATTGCTTAGCTCAGACACAGGACACGCCTGATGGTGCAGTCGGTGCTCGGCTTCGACTTCGGTGAAAAACGCATCGGCGTAGCCACTGGCCAGACCATCACCGGCAATGCATCACCACTGATCACTCTCAATGCGGTTAATAATAAACCTGACTGGGATCAGATAAAAAAGCTGATCGAAGAATGGCAACCGGACGCCCTGATAGTCGGCCTGCCACTGTTGCTTGATGGCGGTAAAAGTGACATCAGCGATAAAGCCGAACGTTTTTGCCGCCAACTGGAAGGGCGATTCAAGTTACCGGTGCATACCATCAACGAAGCGCTGAGCTCATATGAAGCCGAACAACTTTTGCAGCAAAATAAAAAAATAGGCCAGCACAATAAACAGGAGATTGATAAAATGGCGGCAGCCATCATCGTACAAAACTGGCTGGAGCAGAATACATGACCCATGCAGCACAGCCTGATCAATTGCTGGAAAAACTGGCGACCGATCTGGAAAACCTACTCGAACAGAGAAATATCAGTGATCCACTGATGGTCGGCATACACACCGGCGGCGCCTGGCTAGCGGAGCATTTGCATAAAAAACTCAAACTGAAACAACCACTGGCGACACTTGATATCAGTTTCTATCGTGATGATTTTTCACGTATTGGTATGCATCCACAGGTTAAAACCTCCAGCCTGCCGCCACAGGTAGAAGACTGTCATATTATTCTGGTTGATGATGTATTACAGACTGGCCGCACCATTCGCGCCGCCATGAACGAATTATTTGATTATGGCCGCCCTGCTTCAATCATGCTGGCCTGCCTGATTGAGCGCCCAGGTCGCGAACTGCCTGTGCAGGCCGATGTCGTTGGCCAGTCTCTGGAGCTGGGTGAAAATGAACATATAAAACTCACTGGCCCCGACCCGCTGACATGGGAAATTAAAAAAATCAACAATGCAAAATAACACGCTAACGAAATGAGTAAACACAATGGTTAACAAGGCCACTCGCCCCACGGATCTCCTGATTGGACAGGATCTCTGGAATATCCAGCTCGATGCCAATGGCAAGCTGAAACATTTTTTGACCATCGAAGGACTCGGCACCAATATACTCAACCAGATTCTGGATACCGCCGAGAGCTTTGCCGGGGTAAACGAATCGGTAAAAAAAGTTCCCCTGCTGCGCGGCAAAACCATTGTGAATTTATTTTTTGAAGCCAGCACCCGAACCCGCACCACTTTTGAACTGGCCGCAAAACGATTATCCGCCGATGTACTCAATATTAATATCAGCACCTCCGCTACCAGTAAAGGCGAGTCCCTGCTGGATACCCTGCGCAATCTCGAAGCCATGCAATGCGACATGTTTATCGTTCGTCACGCAAACTCCGGTTCGGCCCATTTTATTGCTAATCACGCCGCACCGCACATCAGCGTATTGAATGCGGGCGATGGTCGCCACGCACACCCGACGCAGGCCATGCTCGACATGTTCACCATCCGCCGCAACAAAGGCGCTGACTTTGGTGGCTTACGGGTTGCCATTGTGGGCGATATCCTGCATTCACGGGTCGCGCGCTCACAAATCCACGCACTCAATACATTAAATACCGGTGACGTGCGCGTAGTCGCGCCAAGAACCCTGTTACCGAAAGATATCGAACAAATGGGCGTCAGTGTTTTTCACGATCTGGAAGAAGGCATTAAAGATGCTGATGTCGTCATTATGCTGCGCTTACAAAAAGAACGCATGCAGGGCGCTCTACTGCCCAGTGAACAGGAATATTTCCAGCTCTATGGCCTGACCGAAGAACGCTTACAGTCAGCCAAACCAGATGCCATCGTAATGCATCCCGGTCCGATCAACCGCGGCGTTGAAATTGACTCCAGTGTCGCCGACGGCAATCGTTCTGTGATTCTGAATCAGGTCACCTACGGTATTGCCGTGCGCATGGCCGTCATGTCGATGACATTAAGCGGCAGCATCGGCAATAAAAATACCAGCGATGACAAGGAGGACAAATAATGACCTCCTCCAATCAACTGCTAATAAAAAATGGTCGTGTTATCGATCCGGCAAATCAACTGGATACGGTCACAGACCTCTATATCAGCAATGGAATAATTACTGGTCTGGGTGAACAGCCGGAAAATTTCCACCCTGAGCAAACTATTGATGCCAGCAATCACTGGGTTATTCCTGGACTGGTCGATTTATCGGCACGCTTACGGGAGCCGGGGCTGGAACACAAAGGCACGATTACGTCGGAAACCATTGCTGCGACCACCGCAGGCATTACCACGCTTTGTGTGCCACCCGATACCGAGCCGGTTATCGATGAACCGGCCGTGGTCGAATTAATTCACCGTAAAGTCGAAAATGCAGGACATGCCAATGTGGTTGCGCTGGGTGCGCTGACGGCCAGACTAAAAGGCGAACATCTAAGTGAAATGGCGGCACTCAAAGGCGCGGGCTGCGTCGGCCTCAGCAATGGCAAAAACACTATTAAAAACACGCTTGTTATGCGCCGCGCAATGGAATATGCCGCCACCCATGATATTACTGTTTTTATTGAAGCAAATGATCAATATCTCAGTGACAATGGCTGCGCACATGACGGCCCGGTAGCAACTCGACTGGGCTTACCCGCAATACCTTACGCCGCAGAAACAGCCGCAATTGCCCAGCAGCTTGAGCTGATTGCTGAAACCGAAGTACGCGCACACTTCAGTCACCTGTCCTGTGCCCGCAGCGTCGAAATGATTAGCCAGGCAAAAGCTGCTGGTCTGAACGTCAGCGCAGATGTCGCGGCCCACCAGTTATTTCTAACCGAAATGGATATCAATAGCTTCAACGCCCAGTGCCATGTCATTCCACCCCTGCGCAATCAGCGGGATATGGAGGCGCTACGTCGAGGCATTGCCACTGGTGCCATCAACGCCATCTGCTCAGACCATCAGCCACATGAAATCGATGCCAAACTGGCACCATTCCCGGCGACTGAGCCTGGCATATCCGCACTGGAAACATTGCTGCCACTCAGCTTACGTCTGGTTGAAGAACACCAAATAGACTTAACTACCGCGATCAACTGTGTAAGCAACGAACCTGCCCGCATCCTCGGCATTGACGCAGGCAACCTGTCGATAAACAGTAACGCCGATATATGCATTATCAATCCGGATGCAGAATGGACACTGGAACTGGATAACATTCAAAGCAAAGGTAAAAACACGCCCTTTATCGGCTGGGGATTCAGAGGCAAAGTTCAGTACACCATTGTCAACGGCGACATTGTTTATTCTGGCTAAATCGATTTATGCAATCATCGCCTTTAAGCCGGCAATATCCATCAGTGTAATCGATTTGCCTTTTACCATGATCAATTCACGCGTTTTTAAACTGCGAAGAATGCGTGAAAATGTCTCCGGCTGAATAGATAGACAGGATGCAATAATGCTCTTGGAAGTACTTAACTCAAACCTGTAGCTTTCGGCCGTTTGCTGATCGGCCGGGATCTGCTGCAATAAATAATTGACCAGACGAAATGTCGCATTTTGCAAGGTCAGGTAATCGACCTGATTCAGGTTCTGATGCAAACCCTTGCTCATATTGGCCATGAGCTGAAAACAGGTTTCTCGAGACTCTTCCAGCACACTTTTAAAGGTCATAAAATCAAACGCCAGGATTTCCGTATTAACCAGTGCCGCCGCACTCAATGGATATTCTCGTGTATCCAGAAATAGCACCGCCTCGGCAAATATATCGCCCGGCTGCTTCACTTCGATTACCCGCTCACTGCCTTCCATAGACACACGGTACAATTTCATCTGCCCTGAGCGCACCAGAAAAAAACGTTCCGCTGGCTGCCCCTGTTCAAACAGGTGTTCACCTTCCGACAGGTTAATCAGCTTCATGGTTTTCTGAATTTTATTCAGTTGATTTTCTGCCAGCTTGGACAGCAGGGAAAGTTGATTTAATTCAGCGTTGGGGAGAGTAAGGGCATTCACATTCATTGCTCGATCCTTTATTCATTTGCTCTTTATTATTATTAATTAATATTCTAATTGAACAACAGAACTACAAACTTAAGGTTAGTAATTCTAGTCGAACATCCGACAGTTAAATGCCTATTAATTGACAGGATAACAGCTTCTTGATCTGTATCAAATTTAAAAAACGAGCAGATTTACTCATGCTTTCAGGCTGCTAATTTTCACAGCATTAAATCCAGATATCTGTACAATCAAACTGGTTGTTTTCCCTAATAAAACCCTAATTACAGCATGACTAAGACCCTGTTTCAGCTTTATGAACGACTGCTATTAAAACAACCCCTGTTCGCTATTCTGTTCAGCGTTGCAATCACCGTATTTTTTGGCTACTTTGCCAGCAATTTTAAACTGGATGCTTCGGCTGACTCGCTGGTACTGGAAAATGATCAGGCACTAAAATATTACCGCTCAATTAAAGCACGCTACACCTCGGATGATTTTTTAATAATTACTTATTCACCCGAAAAAGATTTATTCGATGAAGAAATATTAAATGACATACGCCTGCTAAGAAATGAATTAATAGCACTGCCGCGGATCGATTCCGTTACCAGTATCCTGGATGTGCCGCTGACTCAAAGCCCGGCCGTATCATTAGCAGAATTAAGCGACAGCATTCGCACCCTTGAAACACCGGGCATGGACCGATCACTAGCGCGCAAAGAACTATTATCCAGCCCGCTATACCACAATTTAATTATTAGCCCGGATGCAAAAACCACGGCATTACAGCTAAATCTAAAACGCGATGAAACATATCACCAACTGCTTCAACAACGAAATCAATTACGTGAACAGCAGTTAACTCAAAAACTCACCAATTTCGAAAGCAAACAACTTGACGATTTAAGCGAACAGTTTAAACAATATAGCCATGATTTAATGGACCAGGAAAAACAGCTTATTGCAGAAGTACGCAAACTGATGCACAAACACCGCCATCTGGCAAAACTGCATCTTGGCGGTGTACCCATGATTGCTGCCGATTCCCTTGAATATATCCAGCATGACCTGCAAACATTTGGCATCGGTGTTGTTTTTTTTATTGTATTTATTCTGGCACTGGCCTTCCGCAAACCCCGCTGGGTTATATTACCCATGATCACCTGCTTCAGCGCCGGGTTGATAATGACGGGTTTACTGGGTTTTTTAGACTGGCGAGTTACCGTTGTTTCTTCCAACTTTTTATCCCTGTTATTAATTATTACCCTGTCGCTTACCATCCATTTAATTGTTCGCTACCGGGAATTACATGAACAGCATCCTCAGTTTGATCAGTACACCTTAGTCAAAAATACTGTCCAGTCAAAATTTTTACCGGCATTCTATACCGCTATCACCACCATGGTCGCCTTCGGATCGCTGCTGGTGAGCGACATAAGGCCCGTTATTGATTTCGGCTGGATGATGGTCATTGGTATTTTTATCGCATTTGTTGTTAGTTTTACTTTTTTTCCCGCCGCTCTGCTATTTTTAAAACCGGGCACACCGGCTCACCTTCGAGACGTAACCGGCATTATCACGCGCTATCTGGCCCGATGGATTGGTCGTTTCGGTATCATTACAATTATTATATTTTCAGTTTTCACCCTGTTAAGCATTATCGGCATTAGCTCGCTTACTGTTGAAAATAGATTCATTGATTATTACAAACAGCACACTGAAATTTACCGTGGCATGGAACTCATCGATCAACAACTTGGCGGCACCACGCCGCTGGACATTATTATTGACCCACCCGCGTCTTTTTTTGAACAACCAGAAACTGATGCGGAATTGCTAGCCTTAGCAACGGAACTCGAACTGGAATTCGATGATGATGACGAAGCGGGCATTACTGCAACCAGTTACTGGTTCAACTATGGCATGCTGGATCAGATCAGGGAGATCCATGATTATCTGGATCAGTTACCCGAAACTGGTAAAGTGTTATCCATCTATACTACGGTGAACATGCTGGAACAATTACGCGACAACCAGGATCTGAATGATTTTTTCCTGTCCATAATTTACAAACGGGTACCCGATAAAATTCGCAACGAACTTATTCATCCTTATATGACAGAAGACGGTAATCAGATTCGGATCAGTGTCAGAATATTTGAATCGGATAAATCACTACAACGCGACGCCCTGCTGGAAAAAATCAAAACGCATTTAACCGAAAATATAGGTCTGGAACAGGATCAGCTACACCTGTCCGGCATGGTTGTGTTGTACAACAATATGCTGCAGAGCCTGTATCGTTCCCAGATACTTACCATTGGCGTTGTTTTCCTCGCCATCATGATTATGTTTGCCATACTGTTCCGTTCTTTTTATCTCGCCGCGATTGCCATTATCCCAAATGTGTTTGCCGCCAGTATGGTGCTTGGCTTAATGGGTCTGGCCGGTGTACCACTGGACATCATGACCATCACCATCGCTGCGATATGTATTGGTATTGCGGTTGACGACACCATTCACTATATCCATAGATACCAGATAGAATTCAAACAGGACCAGGACTACTGGCAAACCATTAATCGTTGCCATGCCAGTATTGGCCGCGCCATGTACTACACCACCATCACCATTACCCTGGGATTTTCCATACTGGCTTTATCAAATTTTATCCCGATGATTTATTTTGGCTTACTGACCGGATTTTCCATGTTGATCGCACTGCTGGCAGACCTGGCCTTGTTACCTTTATTAATTGCCTATTTCAAACCCTTTAAAAACACTAACCCATAAAACGCCATGGAACTACTGATAAAAATTGGCGGCATCTACAACATCATCCTGATAATTTTTCATCTGTTGTTCTGGCGCATATTTAACTGGCCCGAAGATCTGCAAAAGCTGACTTTTCTAAATCGGGCGATCATGCAGGTATTAAATATCAGCCTGATGTTCGTTTTTGCTATTTTCAGTTATCTTTCACTGGTACATACCAACGAACTGCTCAGCACATCCCTCGGCCATAGTCTGCCGATTTTAATGTCGTTATTCTGGCTGGCACGATCTATTCAACAGATTATCTTCTTCAAGCTGCATCACCGGGCCTCGGTCGCTTTTTTTGTTTTCTTTTTTATCGGCAGCATTATCTATGCCGTTCCTATTTTAAATTACTGAGACTAAAAAACATGGACTGACGCCAATGCCAGTAAGTTAAGGAATTACCAGATTCAATCGCGACCTTAAGGTCGCTCCTACTGCATAAATAATCCTGTAGGAGCGCATCTTTAGATCGCGATTTTACTTAACTTACTGGCATTGAGACTGGCCCTGATTAATCAAATTGTTATAATCACCGAAAGTCTCTTTGCTGGCCTGAATATCCAGTCCAGCATATCAAAACCCTGGAACAACTATGTCTCAACTACCTGAATGCGACTACCGCAAGCCGCAACGCCTGTCATTCGCTGACGATGAAGCACGCTTTCCCTGGCTGGTCACATTACTGGACGCCTACGCCACTATCGATCAGGGCGTCAGCGCTGCCATCAGAAGCGAACAGTTGAACGGACGCGAACTGGCCTGCGCCAAAGGCTGCAGCAGTTGCTGTGCCACTCATCAGGATATTCCCGTTTACCCGCTGGAATTAATGGGTATGAGCTGGTACGTCATTGAAAAACTGGCATCGCCGCTACGTGAACAACTCAAACAGCAATTAGAAAATATTGAGAAGATAAATACCTGTCCGTTTTTACTGGATGGCGCCTGCAGCATTCATCCAATGCGACCCATCGCCTGCCGGCAATTCAACGTGCTGGATAAAGCCTGCGCCGAGGGCGAAGATGCTTTTCACAGCCGCAGGAAAGACGTCATGATCCCGATCAAACGATTTACCGATGAAGCCTTTGACACCATGCTGCCATTTTATGGCATCAGAAAAAAAGGCGAACGTCGCAAAGCCATTAAGCAGGGCAAGCTGCATTCTGTAGCGAAAGTCATGCGCGACTGTAACTGGCAGACCCTGCCAGAAAAAATGCATGCCTTTGATCACAAAAACAAATAACAAAAGCAAAGTTTATAAAAATTTCAAAAGTGGTGCATAAAGCTGTCAAGGCTGGCAACTTTACCATTCGACACGGCCACACCTTCCTCTTGTAACAACTGCGCCTTTTTATCTGCACCCAGAGCGTATTGTCCAATTGCGCCATCACTACGAACCACTCGATGACAGGGAATCACAAACAAATTTTTATTTTTAGCCATGGCACTACCCACCGCCCGCCAGGCGTTAGTATTTAATGCCCGCGCAATTTCTCGATAGGTGGTTACTTTACCCGCAGGAACCCGCCTGAGTAATTCATAACACTGCTCGTTAAAGTCATTATTGGTACTGCTCATGCGATTCACTCCTGTTTGACAGGTATTATCAGAAAATGAAATAGAACTTGCATTAACATTTTATAAAAAATACCGATGTGAATCCAAATTGGATTTACTAATTACACCCGTCTCATGCTGGGTGTCAGTGAGCTGTTTTCAGATACTACTTGTTTTCGTTTGTAACGAGGCTGTAGAAAAACCACAAGTTTTTTACAACCAGATTAATTTTTACTGTTTTCATTAAAATTCGTTTAAGTCCCGCACAGAATATATTCCTAT
>JAPHRO010000082.1 GCA_026195895.1 Gammaproteobacteria bacterium | reverse complement strand
CCTCACCACCCACCACCTGGACCGGTAGTTCAGCTGGTTAGAATGCCGGCCTGTCACGCCGGAGGTCGCGGGTTCGAGTCCCGTCCGGTCCGCCATATAAGTAAAAGCCCCCCTGGAATCCAGGGGGGCTTTTTTTATACCTGCCTAAAACCAATATTGTTTATTAGCATTAAACCCGTTATTGAAAGTTCTATCACTGGTCATCAACTTGATTCAGCAATTCAGCATAAGTTTATATTTTTAGACATGTATAGCTGTTAAGGAAAATTAAAGTAGAAAAACATAGAACAGGCTAAATCAATATGCTAAAGTCGCCCACCTTCTGGCAATGACCAGAAGTGTTGATTTCGGACCGGTAGTTCAGCTGGTTAGAATGCCGGCCTGTCACGCCGGAGGTCGCGGGTTCGAGTCCCGTCCGGTCCGCCATATAAGTAAAAAGCCCCGCTGGAATCCAGAGGGGCTTTTTTATTTGTGTCCTGAGGTATGTGCCTGACGATAACGGGTTTGAAAAATAAAGATACGAACGAGCGTTTATCGGTGCTTATGTCTATGTGTGCACTTCACACACAACAATCACTCTAGTATGATTCACTGTTCATTGCGCATACATTATTAATATAAAGTCACAGGACATCACAGCAAATGCTTCAAAGTATCAATGACAAAGCCAAAGGCATTCTCGGTTGGATAATAATTGCATTCATATCAGTGCCGTTCGCACTCTGGGGAATCCAGGAATATATTGGCGGTGCCCCCGAGCGTTTTGCAGCTAAAGTCGATGATACGGAAATCTCTCTACGGGATTTCGACCAGGCGCTAACTCAGTACAGGCAACGACTGGAATCCAGTCTGCAGGGGCAATTACCCACCGGCGAAGCATTCAACAAGCGTATCAAGGAGCAGGTGCTTGATCAGTTGATTACCCAGCGCGTACTGGAAATCATGGTGCAGAATTCAGGCTACAGGATTTCGAATGCAAGCCTGGCTAAGAACATTCAGGCCATGGAAGCATTTCAACGGGATGGCAAGTTTGTGCCCGGTAGTTATAAAGCAATTGTTAATTCCCAGGGCATGAGTGTGGCCGAGTTCGAGCACCTGTTTCGACGTGATCTGGCCGTGCAGCAATTACAGAACGGCGTGACGCGTTCAACTATTGTCGGTAACCGTTCATTGCAATTGATTGATCGTTTGCAGCAGCAAACTCGAGATGTAAGTTATCTGTTATATGAACAGGATAAATATAACTCGGAAATAAGTTTGACAGATGATGAGATTCAGCAGTATTTCGCTGAAAACCAGAATCGCTACATGCATCCAGAACAGGTCAGTATTTCCTATGTTGAGTTGAAAGCAGATGATTTAGATATTGATATACCCGTTGATGAAGAAGAGCTACGACGTCAATATGATGAATATGTGGCGGGTCTGGGCGATAGCGAACAACGAAAAGCACGCCATATATTAATACAGCTAAATGATTCAGCAGATACAGCAACACAGGCAGAAAAAAAATCGCAAGCAGAAGATATATTAAATAAACTTCATGCGGGTGAGTCATTTGAAAATCTGGCTAAATCTTTTTCCGAGGATCCGGGTTCTGCCAAACAGGGCGGGGATCTGGGTTGGATTAGCAAGGGTATGATGGTTCCCGCATTTGAGAATGCGCTGTTTGCGCTAAAAAAAGGTGAAATATCCGCTATTGTGAAAAGTGGCTTTGGCTATCACATTATAAAAATGGATGATCTCAAATCATCGATACCCGAATCCTATGAAACTAGAAAAGCGGGATTAATAACCGATTTGCAAAAACAGGCAATTGATAATCAGTTCTATGAGCGTTCTGAACTAATGGCGACTTTGGCCTATGAAAATGATGAGACCTTGCAACCGGTTGCTGACGCGTTAAATATTAAAATTAAACATACACAATCCTTTACTCGTTTGAGTGGGCAGGGTGTGGCGGCAAATGATGCTGTACGCAAAGCAGCATTTACTACCACAGTGTTAAAAGGCGGTCGCAATTCAGAAGTAATAGAGCTGGGTGAAAATCATATACTGGTATTACGTATTGATGAACACAAACCAAGCAAGGCAAAAACGCTGGACGAAGTAAAGCCCCAAGTAACGGCCTCGTTGATTGCCAGTAAAGCTCGAGCAAAAGCACAGGCAGCGGGTTTGCAGGCATTGGTTGATTTGCAGCAGGGCAAGTCAATTGAAGCACTGGCTCAGGACCCCCATGTAGAACTTATTAAGCTGGGCAGTATCAAGCGAGATAAAAAAGATGCTGATCAAACTGTGGTGCAAGTAGCTTTTCAAATGGCAAAACCCGAGTCGAATAAACCATCTTTAAAAACCGTCGATATGAGCAGTGGCACTGCTGTCATCGTGCTTAACGCTGTTGATGAAAAGGAAGATGTCAGTGAACCTTCGGTAATGGCGGTGATTGGCAAGCAGCTCGAAAATAGTTTATCCAATCAGGAAATGATCGCAACGCTGGACTATTTAAAGTCACAGGCGGATATCACAAAGGCTAACGACCTATTCTAATGTTTAAGAAATTCTGCAGCTTGCAATTGCATTGGCAAATTCTTATTGCCCTTGCATTTGCGGTAGTAGCGGGAACTCTTAGCGGTGAAGATGCTGGTGTATTTGGCATCACCTTTTATCAACTTTATGATTTTTTTGGTACGCTTTTTCTCAATGCGCTGAAAATGCTGATAGTTCCGTTGATCGCTTCTTCGATTATTGTGGGCATGATGAGCATAAGTTCTGGTGAAACGCTGGGGCGACTAGGTAGTAAAACTCTGGTGTATTATGCAACTACCAGTTTACTGGCCATCCTGACCGGTCTGGTGCTGGTAAATATTACGACGCCGGGCATTATCGATGGCCAGGCCGCCAAGGAAATTATCGGCTTGACGGAGGTGCCGCAAAGTATTGCTGACAAGGTAGAAGGCAAGGGCAGCGGTGATATCGTCGCAGTTTTTCTGCGTATGGTTCCAGTCAATATATTTGATGCAGCAACCAATAATGGTCAAATGCTGGGCATTATATTTTTTAGCCTGCTGTTTGGTTATTTTTTGACGCGTATTAATGATCCACAGGCGACGGTGCTTAAAAACTTCTGGCAGGGCATGCTGGATGTGATGATGGAAATCACCAACTGGGTGATGAAATTTGCACCGCTGGGTGTTTTCGCGCTGGTGGCAAAAGTTATCGCCTCATCGGGGCTTGATGCTTTTAAGCCGTTGGCGATTTTTTTTGGCACCGTGCTGGCTGCGCTGGCCATTCATTTTCTGTTTACCATGTATATGATTCTTAAACTGATCGCGAAAGTCGATCCAAAACGTCATTACAAAGCTATGGCGCCGGCGCTATTAACGGCATTTTCAACCAGTTCTTCATCCGCTACTTTACCCATAACACTGGATTGTGTAGAACAGCGCGCGGGTGTATCCAATAAAGTTAGCAGTTTTACACTGCCGTTGGGTGCCACGGTCAATATGGATGGAACGGCGTTATATGAATGTGTCGCGGCTATGTTTATCGCGCAGGCTTATGGTATCGAGCTAGGATTTACAACACAGTTTATGATTGTGCTGGTCGCCTTACTGACGTCAATTGGGGTGGCGGGTATCCCTTCAGCCAGTCTGGTGGCGATCAGTATTATTCTGGCCACGATAGGATTGCCGATGGAAGCAGTTGGGTTAATTCTGGTGGTGGATCGCGTACTGGACATGTGCCGCACGGCAGTGAATGTGTTTAGTGATTCGGTGGCCGCGGTGGTCATTGCCCGGCTTGAAGGTGAAGAAACCTTGCTGCAATATGCCTGATGAATGAAGTATTGATTTTGATTAAATAAAAAAGGGGGAGCCAATGCTCCCCCTTTTTATGTATTTAATGATTGTATTTAATAATTCTAGTTAGTCATCAGGCCGACTATATTAAATCCGCTATCGACATACAGCACTTCACCGGTAATACCACTGGCAAGACTTGAGCTGAGAAAGGCGGCTGAGTTGCCCACTTGCTCGATAGTGACATTGCGGCGTAGTGGCGCATTGTTTTCCACATGGTCGAAAATCTTTTTAAATCCACCAATGCCTGATGCGGCCAGGGTTTTTATGGGGCCGGCTGAAATTGCATTGACGCGAATACCTTCCGGACCCAGGTTATGAGCCAGGTAGCGGACATTGGCTTCCAGACTGGCTTTTGCCAGCCCCATAACGTTATAGCCGGCAAATGCACGGACAGCGCCCAGATAGCTTAAGGTAATGATCGATGCATCGTCACGATTTTGCATCATGTGACGGCCTGCTTTAGCAATAGCGGCCAGGCTGTAAGAACTCACATCGTGAGCCAGGTTGAAACCATCCCGGGTTAAATTGTCCAGATAGTCGCCTTCCAGCAATTCTTTGGGAGCAAATGCAATAGAGTGAATCAGAATATCGAATGAATCCCAGAAATCATCCAGATGCTCAAACACCGCTTCGATTTCATCGTCATCTTCGACATTGCAGGGTATGACAATATCAGAGTCTAACTGACCCGCCAGCTTTTCAACGCGTTCGCGTAGGCGTTCATTTTGATAAGTGAATGCTAATTCACAACCTTCACGGTGCATGGCTTGCGCAATACCCCATGCTATGGAACGGTTGCTGGCAACCCCAAAAATTAGTGCACGCTTACCGGATAAAAACCCCATTGACGACTCCTACTTAATTATCATTATGTTAGTATGCTATCGAACTTTAAGAATAACGAAAAGCCCTGTCTGAGAGACTATTTGTGATAGATAATATGCTGATAAAAACAGGAATGCATCCCCTGAAGCTGATTTTTTTAGTATTTCTTATTTTCTTTATACCAACCGCCAATGCTGTATCCTCTATGGCTATGGGTTATACCCCGAAATACGACAATAATTTTAAATATTTCGATTATGTTAATCCGAATGCAAAAAAAGGCGGGAAGTTGATATTATCGGGCTTTGGAACTTTTGATAGTCTGAATCCTTATATACTTAAAGGCATATCAGCGGACGGCCTGGAACTGGTTTTTGAATCGCTGGTAGAGAAAAGCCTTGATGAACCATTTAGCGTCTATGGTTTACTGGCGGAAGATATCGAGCTTGCCAAAGATAAGCTTTCAGTTACTTTTAGACTTAATCCCAGGGCACGCTTTTCCAATGGCGACAAGGTAACCGCGCAGGACGTAAAATTTTCATTTGATACTTTAATGAGTGAAAAAGCACATCCGCAATTTCGACTGTATTATACTGATGTTAAACGGTCTGTAGTAATTGATGATCAAACTGTTCGGTTTGATTTTAACCGTGTCAATCCTGAATTACATTTAATAGTGGGTAGTATCCCCATCTTTTCGAAAGTGTGGTTAGGGGATGATGATTTTGACAAGGTGTCAGAGAAAAAGCCCATTAGCAGTGGCCCTTATGTTATTGATTCTTTTTCGCTGGGTAAAAAAGTTGTTTATAAAAGAAATCCAGATTACTGGGCTAAAGATTTACCTGTCCGGAAAGGCATGTATAACTTTGACGAGATAAATTATAAGTATTACAAAGATACGACTGTAGCACTAGAAGCTTTTAAAGCGGGCGAGTTTGAGTTCTTTTTTGAAAATCATTCAAAGCGTTGGGCAAGAGATCATGTAGGGCCTAAATATGATTCAGGAGAAATAGTAAAAACGGAGCTTAAACATAAAAATAATGCAGGTATGCAGGGTTTCGTCTTTAATATGCGTCGCGATTTGTTCAAAGACCGTCGGGTGAGAAAAGCGTTAATACTGGCCATGGATTTTGAATGGTCAAATAGTCATCTTTTTTATAATCAGTATGTACGTAATGAAAGCTATTTTAGCAATAGTGAGCTGGCATCCAGTGGCTTGCCAACTGGCGATGAGCTGGAACTGTTGAAACGCTATGAAGACAAACTGCCCAAAGCAGTGTTTACGGAAGTATGGCAACCGCCAACCACAAATAAGCCATCATCATTGCGCAAAAATTTGAAACAGGCTAAAAAGTTACTGGCTGATGCAGGCTGGCAGGTAAAAGAGGGTGTGTTAAAGAATGATAAAGGACAGGTTTTTGCATTTGATTTTATGCTGGCGCAAAAAGGTTTTGAACGTATACTGGCGCCCTATGCAAGAAATTTAAAAAAACTGGGGATTGAGATTAATTACAGAACGGTTGATGCCTCTCTGTATGAACGCCGTGCAAGAACCTTTGATTTTGATATGGTAGTAATGAGTTTTCCTGAATCGGCCTCACCCGGTAATGAATTGAAAAACATGTTTCACTCGATTTCAGCCGAGCAACAGGGTTCGCGAAATCTACCCGGTATTAGTGATCCGGTCGTTGATGCCTTGATTGAAGAAATTATTTCAGCAGAAACACGGGAAAAGCTAATAATAGCCTGTCGAGCTCTGGATAGAGTGTTGTTGCATAATGACTTTCTGGTGCCTAACTGGTATATCAATGTTCACCGCATTGCCTATCGGGATAAATTCAATATTCCTAAGCAATTACCCTTATATTATGATCCTGTTAACTGGATGCTTAAAAGCTGGTCGGTGAATTAATGGCGTCATACGTTTTAAAAAGATTACTGCTAATGTTGCCTACTCTGGTAGGCGTGATGCTGATTACCTTCGTGGTCACCCAGTTTGTTCCTGGTGGCCCGGTTGAGCAATTAGTTAGTGAATTGCAGGGTAGAGGCCAGGCGGGTGAGGCCAGTTCAGGCACAGAAGGTTTGTATCGTGGTGCCACTGGTTTATCGGAAGAACACGTCGAAAAACTTAATGCGCTTTATGGTTTTGATGAGCCGGCGCATAAACGTTTTCTCAGCATGATGTGGAATTATATTAGTTTCGATCTTGGCAATAGTTATTTCCATAATAAATCTGTTATGGAACTGGTGGTCTCTAAAATGCCCGTTTCGATTAGTCTGGGTGTCTGGTCATTTTTTATTATTTATTTAACCTGTATCCCTTTAGGTGTTGCGAAAGCGGTTAAAGATGGAACAAGTTTTGACGTAATTACCAGTACTATTATTTTGATAGGTTATGCGATTCCAGGGTTTGTGCTGGGTATAACGCTGCTGGTTTTATTTGGCGGTGGTAGTTTCTGGGATATTTTTCCACTGCGCGGACTGATTTCTGATAATTGGGATGAGTTGCCCTGGTATCATCAGGTGCTCGATTATTTATGGCATATGGTATTGCCCATTACTGCATCGGTTATTGGTAGTTTTGCGATCATGACCATGCTAACTAAAAACAGTTTTATTGAGGAAATACGCAAGCAGTATGTGCTTACTGCACGAGCCAAAGGATTACCAGAAAACGTCGTCTTATATAGGCATGTATTTAGAAATGCAGTGATCCCTCTGGTGACTGGATTCCCAGCAGCATTTATAGGTGCCTTCTTTACCGGTAGCCTGTTGATCGAAACCATATTTTCACTGGATGGTCTTGGTTTATTGTCCTATGAGTCCGTCTTAAAACGGGATTACCCGGTAGTGCTGGGAACTTTATATCTTTATACCTTGCTGGGTTTAATCGCAAAGCTGTTAGCGGACTTGAGCTATGTGCTGATTGATCCACGAATTCAGTTTGAATCGGTGGGCCACTAATATGCAGGAATATACCCATGCTTCCCCGGGGCAACGGGCGTGGCTTCGATTTAAATCAAACAAACGGGGTTACTACAGTCTATGGATATTTAGTATTCTTTTTATTCTGAGTTTATTCGCTGAAATACTGAGTAACGATAAACCGCTAATTGTCCAGTATAAAAATGCCTATTATTTTCCAGTTGTCGTATCTTATCCTGAAACACTATTTGGTGGTGATTTCGACACCGAAGCCGATTATCAGGATGAGTATATTCGACAACTAATTACCACCGATGGAAACTGGGCAATTTATCCCCTGAATACTTTTAATTATTCGAGCATAAATTATGTCTCTGAATTACCCAATCCTGCACCACCCAGTGAGTTCAATGTACTGGGTACAGATGATCGCGGGAGAGATGTACTTGCACGTTTAATATATGGTTTTCGTCTGTCCGTATTGTTTGCCTTTGCGCTTACTATAATCGGCACATTCATTGGTATACTGGCCGGTTCTATTCAGGGATATTTTGGCGGACGAACGGATCTGTTGTTGCAAAGATTTATTGAAGTCTGGGGATCCATGCCAGAACTTTATTTGCTGATTATATTTGCTTCGATTTTTCAGCCAAGTGTTACCCTGTTGATTATCCTGTTGTCATTATTTGGCTGGATGGGACTCTCGGATTACGTCCGGGCAGAATTTTTAAGAGGGCGAAATCTGGATTATGTAAAAGCAGCACGAGCCCTGGGCTTGAATAATCGCGCAATAATGTTTCGACACTTATTGCCCAACAGTATGACACCGGTAATTACTTTTTTGCCTTTTAGAATATCCGGCTCAATTCTGGCGTTGACCAGTCTGGATTTTCTTGGTCTGGGCGTGCCACCATCAACGCCGAGTCTGGGTGAGCTGTTATCTCAGGGCAAAGAAAATATCGAAGCCTGGTGGCTGTCCTTGAGTACGTTTATTGTGCTTGTTGGAACACTCATGTTGCTAATATTTATTGGCGAGGCGTTACGTGAAGCCCTTGATACCAGGAAGTCATAATGTCTGCCCCACTAATCAAAATTAAAAATCTGAGTGTACAGTTCAAAACATCCGAAGAGCTTATCGATGCGGTTAGAGGGATTAGTTTTGAAATTCAACCGGGGCAGAATATTGCCCTGGTTGGAGAATCAGGTTCAGGGAAATCAGTCACCGCATTGTCGTTGCTTAAACTCCATGATGAAGCGCGTACATCTTATCCCAGTGGGGAAATAATTTACCAGGACCAGGATTTAATTAAGTATTCTGAAAATGAAATGCGGGCTATTCGCGGCCGCGATATTTCAATGATATTTCAGGAACCGATGAACTCATTGAATCCGGTATACCCGGTTGCCAAACAATTAATTGAGCCTTTGGTGCTGCATCAGAATGTTTCCAAAGAGCAGGCAAGAAACAGGGCAATTGAATTGCTTGATCGCGTGGGTATTCCAGAGCCCAACAGGCACATTGATAGCTTTCCGCATATGATGTCGGGTGGTCAACGCCAGCGTGTAATGATTGCCATGGCTCTGGCCTGTAATCCAAAATTGCTCATCGCTGATGAGCCGACTACTGCACTGGATGTTACCATTCAGGCACAGATTCTCGAGTTGCTGAGAGATTTGCAAAAAGAATTCAATATGTCAGTTTTGTTGATCACCCATGATCTGAATCTGGTCAGGCATTATTCGGAATATGTCTGCGTGATGAAGAACGGAGAAATTGTTGAACAGGCCGCGACGCAACAGTTATTTAATCATCCCAAACATGAATACACGCAGCATTTATTAAGCGCTGAACCTGAGCGGATTATTCACCAGGTAAGTCCGGGGGATAAGTCACTGATTTCGGGTAATGATATAAAAGTTTATTTCCCGATCACCAGGGGATTCTTCAAGCGTAAAATTGATGAAGTCAAAGCTGTTGATCAGGTGGATTTGCTGCTTAAGCAGGGCGAAACTCTGGGTATTGTTGGAGAATCAGGTTCCGGTAAAACCACACTCGGGATGGCTTTGCTCAAACTGGAAAAATCCACAGGCGATATTTTTTTTGAAGGTATGCCGCTGCATGAAATGAAAGAGTCTGCTATTCGGCCCTTACGCAAAGAATTTCAGGTGGTATTTCAGGATCCATTTTCATCTTTGTCACCGCGAATGACAGTTGAACAAATTGTCGGCGAAGGTTTGCGGTTGCATTTTCCGCAACTGAATAACGATCAACGTCGTCAACGCATCATCAACATACTTAAAGAAGTGGGATTAGATGAAAACGCACTTTGGCGCTATCCCCATGAGTTTTCTGGCGGACAGCGACAACGTATTGCTATTGCCCGTGTGGTTGTACTCGAACCGAAACTGGTCTTACTTGATGAGCCAACCAGTGCCCTCGATGTATCCGTGCAGAAACAGGTACTCGAATTACTGGTTGAGTTGCAGAAGAATTATGGCCTGAGTTATATGTTTATCAGCCATGACCTGAAAGTCATTCGTGCTATTACGCATCGAGTGATGGTTATGCGCGAAGGAAAGATTGTCGAGCAGGGTGAAACGGAGCAGGTATTTAATCAGCCAGCCGCCGACTATACCCAGCAATTGCTGCAGGCGGCGATGTTGTAAAATCATGAAGAGCATCAATATTTTAGCTTTCAGCGGTCTATACTCTTTGAGTGATCCAACTTATCTGGAAGAGATAGCGTGACAGCCCAAGAATCAGCTAGTGAAAGACGTCATTATCAGCGCATTCCATTTATTGCCGAAGTGCTTATGGAGCAGGAAGAGCAGCACTGGAGTTGTCGCTTACTCGATATATCGCTGAAAGGTATGCTGGTCGAACCCCCCGCTGATGTTAATGCGGATACAGGTAAAACCTATTCAATTGAGCTTGTGTTAGGCGAAGATGCAGCGATTAAAATGCAGGCTAAAATTTCCCATGCTGAAGATGCTCACTGGGGGCTGGAATGGGAAAATATTGATCTTGAAGGGCTAACCCATCTACGAAGACTGCTGGAACTGAACATGGATAATCCAGAAGAGATGCATCGCGAGCTGGCCGAACTAGGCTAAGCTATTGAATTTTATATCAATTAACAATTAGGCTTTGCAGCCCGATTGAAAACCCCATTTTTATCGCACTATATTTCCCTGGTAATACTTGACTAATTTAGTAGGTTAAGACAATATCCTACTAAATTACTCAGGAATTATAGGTGCCCCCCATGAGACTATCTACTAAAGGCCGTTATGGCGTAACTGCAATGCTGGATCTGGCGATTCATGATAATGCTGGTCCGGTAACACTCGCCGATATTTCACAATGTCAGGGAATATCACTTTCTTATCTGGAACAGCTTTTTTCCAAATTGCGTAAAGCCAAGCTGGTGGAAGGGGTTCGTGGCCCAGGCGGCGGTTATCGTTTGTCGCGTCCTGCCAGTCAGATCAATGTTGCGGAAATCATCAGTGCTGTCGATGAAAAAGTCGATATCACCAGTTGTGGCCAGGAGGGCAATTGTCAGGATGGCGAACGTTGCCTGACCCACGAATTATGGGTCGAGCTGAGCAATCGCCTGTATGAGTTCCTCGAAGGTATTACCCTGGATCAGTTTGTTAACCGCCCTGGTATCCATGAGCTGGCCATTCAGCGTGACAAGATTAATGGCCGTTTTATCCTGGCGCGTCGCGGTGCTGAAGTGTTACAACAAATGCAGAGGCAGACAGTGGGATGACATTAAAGCTACCCATTTATTTCGATTATTCTGCCACCACGCCGGTGGATGAACGTGTTGCCGAGGCGATGCTGCAATGTCTGACGGTGCACGGTAATTTT
>JAPHRO010000019.1 GCA_026195895.1 Gammaproteobacteria bacterium | reverse complement strand
CTGCCGCCGGTGAAGGTGCACTGTTCGGTACTGGCGGAAGATGCCATTAGTGCGGCGGTGGAAGATTATATGAAAAAGAAAGAAGCCTGAGAGGTTTAAGTATCATGGCATTAACCATTACTGAACAAGCTGCTGATCGTGTCAAAGCGTTTCTGGATAACCGGGGCAAAGGCCTGGGTGTACGTCTGGGTGTGAAAACATCTGGTTGTTCAGGTATGGCCTATGTAATTGAATTTGTCGATGATATCAATGAAGGTGAAGATGAAATCTTTGAAAGCAATGGCGTAAAAATTGTCGTTGATAAAAAGAGCCTTGTTTATATCGATGGTACCGAAATGGATTTTCAGAAAGAAGGTTTGAACGAAGGTTTCAAATTCAATAACCCCAATGAAAAAGACAGTTGCGGGTGTGGTGAAAGTTTCACAATCTAGGTTGCTTATTTAGTCAGTATATCTCCTATGCCCAACGATCTTTTTTCAAAAAATTATTTCGAGATATTCGAAATACCGGTTGCTTTTGATGTCGATCTTTCAAAGGTCGGTGATGCCTATCGTGAACTACAGAAAGAAGTTCATCCGGATAAGTTTGTCAACGAATCAGAGCAGCAGCGTCGAATTGCCATGCAGTTAACCAGTTTGATTAATGAGGCTCTAAAGACGATTGAAGAACCCATACTGCGTGCTCAGTATCTGCTGAAATTAAAAGGTATCGATATGGAATCTGATACTGATACTTCAATGGATGCGGCATTTCTAATGGAGCAGATGGAGTTTCGGGAAACGATTGCTGAAGTGCGTGGTAAAGATGATCCATTGCACGAGCTGGATCAAATGACCGCAGAGCTGAAGCAAAAACTTAAAGCACTGACAAACGATTTTCAAAAACATTATAGTGATTCCTCGCTTAAGCAGGCGCGTGATGCTATCCGTAAAATGCAATTTATTATTAAAGCGCAGAAAGAAGTGGATGAAATTTCTGAACAGCTTGAAGACGAATTAATCTAATGGCTTTATTACAAATAGCAGAACCGGGTCAGTCTACCAGGCCGCATGAGCATAAACTCGCCGTTGGTATTGACCTGGGAACCACCAATTCACTGGTGGCGACAGTACGTAGCGGCGTGACTGAAACCTTGCCCGATGAAGATGGTAATCATTTATTACCCTCTATCGTTCGCTACACAGAAGATGATGTCGTCGTGGGCTTTAAAGCTAAAGTGAATTCCGTTGATGATCCACAAAATACTATTGTTTCGGTAAAACGTTTAATGGGTCGCGGCATCGAAGACTTAAAAACACTGGGCGAACAACTGCCTTATCAATTTGTGGATTCTGATTCTAGCGTGCCCAAAATTAAAACGGTTGCTGGCAATAAAACGGCGATGGAAGTATCGGCAGAGATTTTAAAAAAATTAAAACAACGCAGTGAAAATACCCTGGGTGATGAACTCGTTGGTGCAGTCATAACGGTGCCTGCATATTTTGATGATGCGCAACGCCAGGCAACCAAGGATGCTGCGAAATTAGCCAATTTAAAAGTGTTACGATTATTAAATGAGCCTACGGCTGCCGCCGTGGCTTATGGTCTGGATAGCGCTCAGGAAGGCGTTATTGCTGTTTACGATCTGGGTGGTGGAACTTTTGATATTTCTATCCTGCGACTCACCAAAGGTGTGTTCGAAGTATTAGCCACCGGTGGTGATAGTGCGCTGGGTGGTGATGACTTTGATCATGCGATCGCTGAGTGGGTAATCACCCAGTCAGGGATTAAAAATTCTGAGCTGAATTCATCGAGCATCAGGTTGCTGATGCAGGAAGCCTGTACAGCAAAAGAAGCGCTCTCCGAAATAGATGAAGTTGAGCTAAACATCGAACTGGGTGACAATCAGAAATGGTTTGGCCTGCTGAACAGAGAGACGTTTAATGAGCTGGTTGATCCATTAATTAAAAAATCGCTGATGTCATGTCGCCGTGCCCTGCGTGATGCAAAAATTGACCGTGAAGATATTCATGATGTTGTCATGGTCGGTGGATCCACGCGTATGTTGCGCGTGAGAGAGCTGGTCGGTGATTTTTTTCTGCACGAACCGCTGGTCAGTATTGATCCTGATCGTGTTGTAGCCATCGGTGCAGCAACTCAGGCCAATGCGCTGGCTGGAAATAATCCTGATGGCGACATGCTGTTGCTGGACGTGTTGCCATTATCGCTCGGTATAGAAACCATGGGTGGCCTGACTGAAAAAATAATTCATCGCAATACACCGATTCCCGTTTCCCGCGCCCAGGATTTTACAACTTACAAAGACGGTCAGACTGCAATGTCTATCCATGTAGTTCAGGGTGAACGTGAACTGGTTACCGATTGTCGTTCACTGGCCAAATTTGAATTGCGTGGGTTTCCGCCGCAGGTTGCGGGTGCGGCGCGCATTCGGGTCAGTTTCCAGGTGGATGCGGATGGTTTGCTGCATGTCACTGCCAGGGAAGAAACCTCCGGCGTGGAAGCCCATGTAGAAGTTAAACCATCGTATGGATTGAGTGACAGCGAGATCGAAACCATGTTGCGGGATTCTATGGAACATGCCGTCGAAGATAAGGGTTTACGTAATTTGCGTGAAATGCAGGTTGAAGCTGACAGGGTGATCGAAGCACTGGATGCGGCGATAGCCGATGATGGTGATAGCATGCTTGAAGCGGACGAAAAAAACAGCATATTAGAAGCACGCGCAGTATTGGTGGATGCCAGAGCGAATGCCACGGATGAACAGCTTGTTAAACAGGCGATGGAAAGCCTGGAGAAAGCCAGTGCTAACTACGTGGCACGGCGAATGAATGCCAGTGTACAAACGTCCATGGCAGGACACAAAGTTGAAGAATTTTCATCAGAAGAGAGTGAAAAATGACGCAGATTATCTTTCTGCCCCACGAAGAATTATGTCCAGAAGGCATGGTGATTGAGGCTGAACCTGGCATCACCATCTGTGATGCTGCCCTGAAACAGGGTATTGAAATCGAGCATGCCTGCGAAAAATCCTGTGCCTGTACCACCTGCCATGTCTATGTCAGAGAAGGTGGTGAATCCCTGAATGAGAATAGCGATGAAGAAGACGATATGCTGGATAAAGCATGGGGTCTGGATCCGGATTCTCGTTTGAGCTGCCAGACTATCGTGGGTGACACGGATCTGGTGGTAGAAATTCCTAAATACACCATTAATATGGTTTCCGAGAACCACTAGGGAGCAGCTGAAATGCAGTTAAAATGGACTGATACCCTTGATATAGCCATATCACTGGATGAGGCACATCCTGATGTTGATCCTCAGTATGTTCGCTTTACGGATTTGCACCAGTGGGTGTGTGATCTGGAAGATTTTGACGATGATCCCGATAAATCCAGTGAAAAAATCCTGGAATCCATCCAGATGAACTGGATCGAGGAAAAAGACTAGTACATTCGTCTCACCGGCTTTGCGAAACCTTAAAAACCTGCGTAAAATCACTGATTTACATGAATAGCTGGTTTCCGAGATTTTTGTGAGCACTCCGATTCAATTTCCTGCCATGGAAAAAATCAATCTACTGGGCATGAACCGCCCAGAGCTGGAAGCTTTCTTCGCCGAAATGGGGGAGAAGGCTTTTCGTGCTTCTCAGCTAATGAAGTGGATTCACCAACTGGGTGCTGCCGATTTTAGTCAAATGAGCAACATTAGTAAGGCGTTGCAACAAAGATTAAGCGAAACGGCCACCATCCAGCCGCTGGAAGTCGTGGTGGATCAGCTTTCTACGGATGGTACGCGAAAGTGGGTGCTGCGCCTGGCTGACGGCAACTGCATTGAAACCGTATTTATTCCCGAAGATGATCGAGGCACTTTGTGCATCTCATCACAAATAGGTTGCGCATTAGATTGTAGTTTTTGTTCTACGGCACGGCAGGGTTTTAGTCGCAACCTGTCTAGCGCTGAAATATTGTCACAGGTATGGCAGGCATCCCGGTTGTTAGACGAAGAAAAGAAGCCTGGGCGTAAAATCACAAATGTGGTGCTGATGGGAATGGGCGAGCCATTGCTCAACTATGATAACGTGGTTAAAGCTATCGATATATTGCTCGATGATTTTGCCTATGGCCTGAGCAAACGTCGGGTGACGGTGAGCACGGCAGGTGTCATTCCAGCAATGGATCGACTGGCTGACCGGCATGATGTGCAACTGGCGATATCGCTGCATGCAACGCGCGATGATTTGCGCGACGAACTGGTGCCGATTAATAAAAAATATCCCCTGAAGGATTTAATGGCAGCCTGTCATCGATTTATGGAAAAACGATCACCGCGTTCTCGTCTGACGATTGAATATGTCATGTTGGCGGGGGTGAATGATAGCGCGCAGGACGCAGATGAGCTTATTAAATTACTGGATGGACTGTCAGTTTTAATTAATCTGATTCCGTTCAATCCGTTTGAAGGTTCTGGTTATAAAACATCTTCTAATAATGCCGTGCATCGCTTCCAGGATAAATTGATTAAAGCCAATATGACGACCATTATTCGCAAAACTCGCGGCGAAGATATTGATGCTGCCTGTGGTCAGTTGGTAGGTAAGGTTACGGATAAAAGTAGAAGACAACAAAAATTTATAAAACCAAGGTTTGGGATGAACTCATGAAGCTGTCAGTAAAAGTGTTGTTAATAATAATGTCAGTGGTACTGATTTCGGCCTGTGGTCAGAATCGAGTGAAAAAAGCCAAAGAGGAAACCAAAACTGAAGAAGCAGCAAGAATTAATGTAGAGCTTGCTTCTGGTTATATTCGAAGGGGGCAGTTGGAAGTTGCACATGTGAAACTGGAAAAGGCACTGGAGGTCGATGATACCTATGTGCCAGCATATACAACTATGGCTATCCTGATGGAAATGAAAGGCGAGATTGTTGAGGCGCAGAGTTATTATCTCGAAGCATTGGACATAGATCATCGAAATCCCGAATTACTAAATAACTATGGCACTTTTTTATGTAAACAGGACAAGATTGAAGAAGCAATAAAGCAGTTTGAAAAAGTTCTGAAAAATCAGTTTTATGAAAGACCGGAAAAAGCCCATGCTAATTTAGGCTATTGTATTTTAAAATCGGAAAATCCTGATTACAAAAAAGCTGAAAAGCACATCCGTAAAGCACTCAAAATTAATCCCAATATGCCGTCTGCGCTAATTGCAATGGGAGAGTTGGGGCTCAAAACTAAAAAATATCTAACCACGCGCGCATTCATGCAGCGTTATCATAGTGTGGCAAGAGCTTCGGCAACAAGTCTCTGGTATCAGGCGCAGGCTGAAAAAGCATTGGGAGATCAGAAGTATTTTCTGAAATTTTCCCGTCAATTGCTAAAGAATTTTCCTGATTCACCAGAGGCAGAAAAGTTGATGGAATTGACTGGACAATGAGTGAAAACAATATAACCGCTAATGATGAAAGTACTGCTGATGAGCTGATTCATCAGCAGGAGTTTGGCAAGATATTAAGAGATGCGAGAGAAGCGGCTGCTTATACGGTTTTAGAAGTGGCAGAAGAATTAAAGCTATCTGAAGAAATTATCAGGGCACTGGAGTTTTCACAGATAGATGCATTGCCTGCCGCGACCTTTACCCAGGGTTATATCCGGAGCTATGCACGATTGCTGAAATTGCCTGGTGATGAAATTGTTGCGGCATATAATCAGGTTTGTCCACAGGATGAGCCAGCGCTAGGCGCGACTACGGGTGTTCCGGCGCAGAGAAGCAGCAGGGATTCCGGTGTCAAGCTGATTACATATTCGTTAATTGGCGCAGGTTTTGTTTTGTTGTTTTTCTGGTGGAGTCAGACTGATTTTGAATGGGCAGCAAACTGGTTTGGTAAAAAACAGGATCTGGAAAATACCACGCAGAACATTATTCCCCAGCAAGATCAAATGCAGGCTGACGATATTTTTCAACCAGAACCAGAACTTCTTACTGTAGCACAACCGGAAATATCATCAGAAATTACAGAAGCAGTCGAGGTGGCGCCTGATGTAGAAGTCGTGCCTGAGGCTGAAGTGCAAGATGAACCGATAAGCAAAGTCGAAATTAAACAGGCGGCGCCTGAACCAGATAATAAAATCAGTGCTACAGCGCCCGTTGGTGATGATGTCCTTGTAATGGAAACGACTTCTGAGTCCTGGACTGAAATTCAGGATGTTAATAATCATCGGTTGTTTTTTCAGTTGATGAAAAAAGGTAACAGTTACCGTATGCAGGGGCAGGCGCCATTTCGTATTTTCATGGGCAATGCGCCGTCTATATCCATTCAGGTTAATGATATGCCAGTGGATATAACCGGCTATACCAGAAAAAATAATATTGCTCATGTGTCTATAGATGATGCCGCGATTGTAAAATCTTTACGAGAATCAAGAAATATTAAAAAACAACAACCGGAAGTTTCAGACACAGATGAAGCTGAATATGAGGCGGAGTAAATTAATAGCCCGCTACGGTTTGTGAGAAAATAATTTATATGGCAGAAAAAATTCAATCCATTCGTGGTATGCACGATATTCTTCCTGAGCAATCGGGCTTGTGGCAATATTTTGAAAACACTATTCGTGACACCGTGCAATCTTATGCTTATCGCGAAATTCGTATGCCGATTGTAGAATCTACCGATCTTTTTTGTCGTTCGATTGGGGAAGTTACTGATATCGTCGAAAAAGAAATGTATACCTTTGATGATCGAAATGGTGACAGCTTAACTTTACGCCCAGAAGGCACAGCGAGTTGTGTCCGTGCAGGTATACAGCATGGTCTATTACATAACCAGCAGCAAAGACTCTGGTATATGGGGCCCATGTTTAGACATGAACGGCCACAGAAAGGACGTTATCGTCAGTTTCACCAGATTGGTGTTGAAACGTTTGGCATTGCTGGGCCAGATATTGATGCGGAGTTGATTTTGTTGACTGCGCGCATGTGGAAACGACTGGGTCTGCAGGATATACGACTTGAATTGAATACGCTGGGTAGTAATGAAGCACGAAGTCGCTACAGAGATGTGCTGGTTAACTATCTAACTGAATATAAAGATCAGCTTGATGAAGATAGTCTAAGACGCCTGGAAACAAATCCATTAAGAATACTGGATAGTAAAAATCCGGAGTTGCAGGCGATTATCGAGGCTGCGCCAAAATTAATGGATTACCTGGATGATGAATCAAAACTGCATTTTGAGCAGTTACAGGCAATGCTTAAAAATGTCGGTATTGAATTTACCATCAATACACGGCTGGTGAGAGGCCTGGATTACTATTGCAAAACTGTTTTTGAATGGGTAACTGATCAGCTTGGAGCGCAGGGCACCGTATGTGCCGGTGGTCGATACGATGGTCTGGTGGCTCAGTTAGGCGGCCGTGAAACACCTGCTGCCGGTTTTGCTATGGGTATCGAGCGATTACTGTCATTGCTTGAAGATCAAGGCGTTAAAGCAGCAGGCGACCCTGATGTGTATCTGGTGTTGCAGGGTGAACAGGCGCAGATTCAGGGTATGCAACTGGCAGAATCAATGCGAGATCAATGGCCAGAATTAAAGCTCCAGGTAAATTGTGGTGGCGGTAGTTTTAAGTCTCAGATGAAAAAGGCAGACAAAAGTGGCGCATTGATTGGATTGATTTTAGGGGAAAGTGAAATTGATCAGGGCATTATTGCAGTGAAACATTTACGTGAAAAGCTTGACCAACAAACGGTAAAGCAGGCTGAAATTATTTCAGTTTTACAAAAATTATTAAATACATAAACTGGGGTTGAAAATCGTATGGATTTTGAAACTGAAGAACAACAGGTAGAAGCACTAAAAAAATGGTGGAAAGAAAATGCCAGCATGATCATTCTTGGTCTTGTCCTTGGATCCTCCGTTCTATTTGGTTGGCGTTTTTATAATGATTATCAAATCAGACAAGCTGAAGAAGCCAGTAACTTATATGACACTGTCATTGCGCTGGCCGCAGCCAATGAGCAGCTTGATCAGCAGCAAACTAAAGTGAATACCCTGCTTGCAGAGTATGCTGATACACCATATGCCAGTTTGGCGGCAATGATGTTAGCTAAACAGCAGATAATCCAGGGTGAACTGGTTCAGGCTCAGCAACAACTGGAATGGGTTATTAATCATTCCAGACAAGTTGAATTGAAGCATATCGCAACGCTGAGATTAGCGCGGGTTTTATTTGCTGCGGAAAAATATGATCAGGCCCTGGTACTGCTTGGTGAAGATCATCCGGAGAGTTTCTCTGCAATGTATGAGGAGCTGAAAGGTGATGTATATATGGCGCGTGGGGAACTTGATCAGGCACGTGTTGCCTATGATAAGGCGATTTTGAAATCGACCGGTCAAGCAATTAATTGGCTGCAAATGAAACGTGATGATCTGGGGTCACCCAAAAGAGCTGAACCATCTGCATGATAAAACGATTACTTATTTTACTAATGATCACGCTCATTAGCGCCTGTGGCTCAGAGGAAGACAACTCCGAACCGCCTGCTGAACTGACAGTTTTTGCAGCAACAGCAAAAGTTGAAAAGCTATGGTCGGTATCTATCGGCGATGGCGTTCAGCAACAATTTCTAAAACTATATCCTCTTCTGCTGGATGATAGCTTAATTGTTGCCGACAGGAATGGTGATGTTACGGCAATAAATCTTGAAGATGGTAAAGAGCTTTGGAAAGTTGAGCTAAATACCAGATTAAGTGCCGGTGTAGGAGGGAATCAGCAAAATATTCTGGTTAGTAGTAGCGAAGGTGAAGTTATATTGCTGGATGCGGAAGGTGCAATAAAGTGGCGTGTCAGCGTCTCTAGCGAGATTTTAGTGCCGCCCGTTATTGCTGATGGAAAAGTTATTGTACGTAGCGTGGATGGTCAAATTACAGCGCTTGAACTTGCTACAGGCAAAGATAACTGGAACTTCAAGCGTGACGTACCTAAATTAAGCTTGCGTGGTAATAGCTCCCCCGTCGTTGATCGAGGCCGTATTTATAATGGCCTGGATAATGGTCGGCTGGTGGCCTTGTCAACAAAAGATGGTCGATCTGTTTTTGATATAACAGTCGCTGTTCCTCAGGGGCGTTCAGAACTGGAGCGTGTGGTAGACATCGATGGTGATGCGGTACTTGAAAATGGTGTGCTTTACGTTGGCAGTTACCAGGGTAGAGTGGTTGCCGTCGATGTGCGCCGTGGAGAATTATTATGGACTCGAAAATTATCGACGTACACTGGGGTTTCAGTAAATAACTCATCATTATTTAGTTCTGATGGACGGGACCTGATCTGGGCGCTCGATAGCTCCAATGGTGCTACCTTATGGCAGCAGGAAAAGCTTAAAGCTCGCCAGCTTACTAAACCGGTAATTATGGATGAAACGATAGTGGTTGCAGATTTTGAAGGCTATTTGCACTGGTTGTCACAATATGATGGTCGTTTCATTGCGCGAATTCAATTTGACGATACCGGCATCCTGGTACCACCTATAGTCAGAGAAAATCGACTCTATGTAATTAATCGGGAAGGTCGTTTGGCTGCTTTTCAAGTTGAATTTAAATAAGCTATCTCTGAATTATTATATCCTTGCGGCAGTTTTTGCGGGGTGTTTCCCATTAAATAAAAAGAGCCTGCGGTATTTTTGATTTCGCCTATACTCTTTTAAATTCTTATAACTCATATTAATAAGGAATGAAATGAGCACTAAAAAAGTCAGCCTGGTTGAAATATTGCTGTGGTTTTTTGTGGTTTTATTGGCGGTTTTGATTGCTAGTCCGTTTGCGCTAGGTTTTAAAATCCAGAACGATTATTCGCTTATGTTGAATAATTTGTCCAGGATGATGCAGGTCGATATGCGAATAGCCCGATATGATCGAGGTTATTTTTCATCCAGCGTGATACTTGAATTACAGTTACCGAATGCACCAGAAACAATTCAGTTAAGCGAAGAAATTATTCATGGTCCTGTCTATCTGGGATTGTTAAATCAGGGTAAATCTCCTCTTGTCGCTGCAGTAGTGAAAGGCAAAATACTGTCATCTGCTGAAATGGCGACCATGGTGCAACAAATGTTTTCTGGCCAGCAACCACTGGTTTACCAGGCTATTATTGATTTTACAGGCAACCTGGATGTGCAGGGTTATATGCCGCCGGTAAATGCAACTATCCCTCAGGATGCAGGTGTTTTAAATGTGCAATCTTCAGGTATGGGGTTTAATCAGAAGTACTCATCAGTCAATGGAACAGTTACTGGTGAAATCAATATGCCGAGTTTTAATCTGATAGAAGCTGATACTGACATTGCTGTGCGGGGAGTGAATATAAGTTTTCACGGCAATATGGGTCAAAATGATCTGATGATGGGAGACTCTGTTATTTCGCTGACCAGTCTGGATATAAAATCAGCGGGTGAACAATTTGCAATGCATAATGTAAATCTGCGTTCAATGGCTTCAGAGCATGGGGTGCTGGTTGATTCACAGGCGCAGCTAAATGTAAGAGAAATTTATGCTTCAAATCAGCAACTGGGGCCGGTGGCGTTTAATTTTAGTGTCAATGGGTTAAACGCGAATAGCATTAAGCAAGTACAGGCTGCACAAAAAGAAATAGAAGCAAAAATACAGCAGGGTATACCCCCTGAGCAGATCAATGCGATGATGGCGGGGCAGTTAATGGGATTGCTGCCGGATATGTTCAAGCAGGCAGAAATTAAAATCAAGCCGCTGAGCATTCAAAGTGAAATGGGTGCACTTGAGGCCAATCTGGATTTATCCGTAGATGGACTGGATACCAACACACCGGCTGATCCGCTGTTCATGCTTAATGCTATAAAGCTGGATGTGGATTTCAGTGTCGACGAGGCTTTAATGCGTCAACTGGTAGAATGGCAAATTGTAAGCCACCAGGAACAGCTACAGGCAGTAGGTAGCAAATCAAGTCAGCAGGTGGAAGCAGGTATTGAACTGGAACAAAAAGTGACTGAAAACCTCCAGGGCATGCTGGATGAAAACTGGTTGAAATTTGCTGATGGAATTTATAAAAGCCAGATTAGTCTGCATCAGGGGTTGATGACATTGAACGATAAATCAGTTGATCCAATGCAGCAGATTATGTCGCAAATGGCGCCAACGCCTTCTCCTTAAATATCCATTCCGTCTTTTTTGCGGTAAAATAACCAAAATGTGAAGGCCAGTTGATACTGGCCTTTTTTGATGATCCGTACTTTAGTATCTCTTAGAGTTTTATAAAACTATGCTGCCCGTAATTGCCCTGGTTGGTCGCCCTAATGTTGGGAAATCCACGCTGTTTAACGTGTTAACCAGAACGCGTGATGCGCTGGTGGCCAATTTTCCTGGTCTGACACGGGATCGTAAATACGGTCATGGCCTGTACCAGACAAGACCTTACATCGTGATTGATACCGGTGGTTTGAGTGGTGAGTCGGAAGAGCTTGATGAGCGTATGGCTCAGCAAACGCTGCTAGCCATTGAAGAGGCGAATATCGTCCTGTTTCTGGTTGATGCCCGCGATGGACTGACTGCCGCCGATGAAGGTATCGCGCGGCAAATTCGTAAAATGGGTAAAACTGTCCATCTGGTTATTAACAAGATCGATGGTATGGATCTGACCAAAGCTGAGGCCGATTTTTATACTTTAGGATTCAGTGATATTTGTTCCATATCGGCGTCGCATGGTCGTGGTGTTAAAAACCTGGTGGATGCGCTGCTAGGTGAGTGGCAGGACTGGGACGACCTTGTGGAAGATAAAGCCAGCGGTATTCGAGTCGCAGTAGTTGGTAAGCCTAATGTGGGGAAATCAACTCTGATAAATCGAATTACCGGGGAAGAGCGTGTCGTGGTGATGGATATGCCAGGCACCACGCGAGACAGTATTTTTGTTCCATTTGAGCATAATGGCAAGCGCTACACGCTAATCGATACCGCAGGTGTCAGGCGTCGGAAAAAAGTAAAAGAAACGGTCGAGAAGTTTAGTGTCATCAAGACTTTGCAGGCAATCGACCAGTCTAATGTAGCGGTGTTGATGATTGATGCACGAGAGAGTATTTCAGACCAGGATCTGCATTTGCTCAGCTACATCGTTGATGCCGGTAAGGCACTGGTGATTGCTATTAATAAATGGGATGGTCTGGATGATTATGAAAAGCGTCAGATCAGGGAAAGTCTGGAACAGCGGCTGGATTTTATTCAGTATGCTGAAATATTTTTTATTTCAGCTTTGCATGGCTCGAACGTGGGCTTATTGTACAAAGCCATCGACAAGGCTTATAACTCGGCGACTAAAAAATTATCGACCCCTGAATTGACACGAATTCTTGATAAAGCAACCAGCAGCCACCAGTTGCCGCTGGTTAGAGGGCGAAGAATTAAGCTTCGATATGCACATCAGGGCGGTCAGAATCCCCCGGTTATTGTGATCCATGGTAATCAGACTGATTTGATTCCCGCGTCTTATAAGCGGTATCTAATGAATTTCTTCATTGATGCGTTAAAGTTGAAAGGCACACCGATGCGACTGGAATTTAAAACGGGTGACAATCCGTTTTCAGGGCGGAAAAATGCGGAGTCAGAAAGTTACCGAAGCCGTAAACAGGGTGATAAGCGTCAAAATAAATCATTAAAAAAATCCCATACGACAAAGAAAAAACGCGCTAAATAATGGCTGCTAGCGGCCCTGTTTTTATTATTTATTTAATAAAAACAAATAGATACAGTTATATATTTGAGCAATTTATGCAATAGCCGATGCTTTTTCTTGATTTAAAAGAATTATCAAATAATTAAAAGCTTATTTGACCTATTGCATTTCATTAACTATATTCCTGATAATTCTAATAATTTCATTAGTATATCTGCAATTTTTAAATAACAAATGAGTATTAGATCTAAAGAATAACCAAGAGGCTATGCGATGAAAAAGGCATTTTTATATTCAGCTGTGATAGGAGGCATGCTAGCAGGGAACTCAGCTCATGCCATTGAGTTTGATGGATTTTTAACAGCTGGGTTTTCAATACACGATCAGGACAACGTAACCTATCTTGATGGCATCACCGATGACGTCAGTTTTGATAATGATTCAAAATTTGGTTTGCAGGTAACGGCTGATGTTAGCGAAAATATGCAGGTGGTTTCGCAGATACTGGCGGCCGGCGCCGACGACAACTATGACCTTGATGTTGAGTGGGCTTACCTTGATTACGCACTGAGTGAATCAGTCAGTTTGCGGGGCGGTAAAGTCAAAGAACCCGTATTCCTGATCTCTGACTATTTTGAAGTGGGTTATGCCTATCCCTGGATTCGTCCACCGCAGGAAGTCTATCGAAACAATCCAGTCAATACCATAAACGGCATGGAAATGTTATTTCAGACGAACGTAAGAGGCTATAACCTGACGTTCCAGCCTTATCTGGGTAGTAATACTGATGTAGTTCCAGGTCAGCCCGGGCTGACATTTAATGCCGAGAATTTTTATGGTGCGGCGATACAGATCAGTAATCCAGCCTTTACGTTCCAGATCAGTTACCTGGATACCGATGTTAATGTTAATGGTACGATGCTGGTTGCCGATCCTGCTGGTGCTCCTGCTCCTTATTTATCGACCATGCCCTTAAGCTCCATGGGAACAGCAACCCTGGTCAGTGCAGGTTTCTCGCTGGATATTAATAATTTCGTACTTTATTCAGAATATGTGACCCGTGATATTGAACCAGATGCAGCCACAGATCCGGCCCGTATGGATACATTATTCCCCGATCAGGACGCATTTTATGTAACACTGGGGTATCGCATGGGTAAATATTTACCCCACATCACTTTTGCTGATTCAGAAGCGGAGCCTGTGACTGGTGGCGACCCTGGAGTGAATCAGGATTCTGTTACCCTTGGTTTGCGATACGAGCTTAATGATAGTGCGGCTCTGAAGATGGAATACCAGACAGTGAACGTAGACGCAGTACCTGCAGGCAATACAGGTTTCTTCAGTGGTGCATTGCCAACCGGTGAAGATTCCGGATCTATAATCAGTATGTCCATCGATGTGATTTTCTAATCATCTATTTAAACGGTCTTCTGGACTGGTTTTTTCGGTCATGATGACCTATATGTCGTAATATTCCCTGACTGGAATATTACGACAGTTTGTTGTAGCAAATGAATAAAAACTATTATTAACGATAACACCACATAGGTGTAGTAATGCGTATCATTTCATTTCTAATTTTCAGTGTAGCATTGGGCCTGTCTGTACCCACCCATGCCGGAATCCCTATTGTCTTCTCGGACGTATCTGCCGGGGTATTTCGTTTTCAGTTTAAACTGGCAGAACAGGGAAATCCTGAGGCCCAGTATAAAGTAGGTGAAATGTATGAGCTGGGTAAAGGGGTACCCAAAGATCTTGAGAAAGCCAGGCAATGGTTTGAAAAAGCCGCGGCCAAGGAGCATCTAAAAGCATCTTATAAAATTCTATATCTCGATATTAAAGCTCATGGCATGAATGCCCCTCGGAAAGATCAGGTGGCTGTTTTACGTAAAGAAGCGGCCTCGGGAAATGCTGATGCACAATATTTTCTTGGCAAGATGTATGCGTCAGGTATCGGTGTACCCAAAAATTTGAATAATGCAGCCAGCTGGTTAAATAAGGCGGCATTTAATGGCATACCTGAAGCAGAACATGAGGCCATTGCAGTAGAAGAGGAACAGGCGCGTATCAGCGACCGCTCGGCCAAACGACGTGCTGTTGCAGAAGAAGAAGCACGAAAAAAACAGGAGGCTGAGCGAAAAGAAAAAGAGCTGGCTGCGGCAAAAGCGCAAAAAGAAAAAGAAGCCAGGCAACGAGAACTGGCCGCTAAACGTGAGGCTGAGCGTAAAGCAGCGAGCCGAAGAGAGGCGGAGAAACGTCGTCGCGAACAGGAAAGTGCAGAATCAAAAGCGGCAGCGGCTGAGCAGGAAAAACTTGAAAGAGAAAGAGCTGAAAAAGCTAAAATTGTGCAGGTTACTAAACAGGATGAAAAGAAAGAAAGCGCAAGCTTTGATGCAGATCCCTGCAAAGGTAAAAAGGCCAGATTCCTGTCTACCTGCAAATAACAATAATTTCCAATTTTAATTTAGATTTAAATTTTAGAGAGCAGTGACTTAATGTTGCTGCTTTTTTTTTGTCCAAAACAATGCGTTTGTTAGCCGTTGGATTTTAATTTAACACTTTTATTCTGGATCATGATAGTCAGCAGAAAAAGCCCCTGTATTTGTGTATAGTATGCCCCTGATATGACCAGTAAAACATCAACAAAAAAACGAGCCAGAAAAAAGAGCTCGTCACGCAATTCTCGTCGGCGACCTGCGCGCAGAAAATCACTTCCTGAAATATCAGTGGGGCGAATTTTCTCTAACAAATATTTTTTATCCAGTTTTGCCCTGTTAATGCTTATTGCATCACTATACGTGATTTATCTCGATTTTAAGATAACGGCTGCTTTTGAAGGTAAAATCTGGTCATTACCGTCCCATGTATATGCCCGGCCACTCGAATTATTTGTTGATAAACCGCTTTCAGCCAGTCAACTGGAGCATGAATTAAAGTTGACTGGTTATCGACAGGTGGAGCAGATACCGACCAGGCCGGGTGAATACCGGCAATGGAAAAATCAGCATTTTGAATTGATTACCCGCCCCTTCCAGTTTTGGGATGGTGAGCAGAAAAGTCAGGCGCTTAGAATCGATCTGGCGGGTGAAAAAATATATGGCATTTATGAGCTTTATACCCGAAAGGAAATGCCTTTAGTCAGGCTTGAACCTGCACGCATCGCCGGTATTTACCCGGCCAAAGCACAGGACCGGCAATTGCTGAAACTGGAAGAAGTACCGGAATACCTGGTGCTTGCTTTACTGGCGGTCGAAGATCGACGGTTTTACCAGCACTGGGGTATTGATCCAAGGTCGATTGGGCGGGCACTGCTGGCCAATATCAGTGCCGGTGGCACGGTGCAGGGCGGTAGTACGCTGACCCAGCAACTCGTTAAAAATTTATTTTTGTCATCGGAACGAAAGTTATCGAGAAAACTCAATGAAGCGATAATGGCCCTGTTGCTGGAAATGCATTACGACAAGGCGCTTATTTTAGAAACTTATCTTAACGAAGTGTATCTTGGCCAGGATGGTGCCAATGCGATTCATGGTTTTGCCCTGGCAAGTCATTATTATTTCGATAAGCCGCTACAAAAACTCAGTAAGGATCAGATCGCCCTGTTGGTCGGCCTGGTAAAAGGCGCCTCCTGGTACGATCCACGACGGAATCCTGAACGTGCATTGCAACGACGTAATCAGGTTTTAGCAAGTATGTTAGAGCAAAATGTGATCAATGCGGCGCAGCTTGCCCGGTATCAGCAAAAACCGCTGGGCATAGCGCCTAAATCCTATAGCAGTGGCAATCGATATCCCGCATTCATTGACCTGGTAAAACGCCAGTTACGTAAAGATTATGATGACGAAGATTTACAGTCGTCCGGTTTAAGGATATTCACCACACTGGATCCAGTCGCGCAACGGGCGGCTGAAAAATCAGTTATCAAGGTAATACCACAATTAGAACGTTATTCTGCCAGTGCGGATGCGTTACAAACTGCGGTAATAGTCGCATCCGCCGAAAACGGCGAAGTGCAGGCGTTAATAGGTGATCGAAACCCACGCTTCCCGGGTTTTAATCGCTCGCTGGATGCAGTCCGACAGGTTGGTTCGTTGATAAAACCGGCTATTTATCTGGCCGCCCTGCAGCAGCCGGGCAAATATCATCTGGCTTCAAAACTGGATGATAGTCCATTACATCTTAAGGCCAGTGACGGCAAGGTCTGGTCGCCGCAGAATTACGATAAAAAATTTACCGGCGATATTTTGCTGTATCAGGCACTGCTGCAATCAAGAAATATTCCTACCGTTAGACTCGGTCTGGATGTTGGCCTTGCCGATATCGTACGTACTTTAAAAAATCTGGGTGTTGTCAAAGATGTGCCACCCTATCCATCTATGACCCTGGGTGCATTTAATCTGTCGCCGCTCGATGTCGCCGAGATGTATCAGACTCTGGCGGCGAAAGGATTTCATTCGCCCTTGCGCGCTATTCGTGCGGTACTGGGCCCGGAAGGGCGGCCGCTTAATCGCTATCCACTGCAGCTCGAACAATCTATCAATCCTGATGCCGTATATCTACTCAATAGCGTGCTGCACCAGGTCACTCAAGCTGGCACGGCCAGTGCTTTGAAAAATAACCTGAATACAGCCGTCGCAGGAAAAACGGGAACCACCGATGATTTACGCGATAGCTGGTTTGCCGGTTTTTCGGAAGATCGTGTCACGGTCGTCTGGGTTGGCCGGGATGACAACCAGAATACCGGACTCACCGGATCAACCGGTGCGTTGAAAGTCTGGACCGATCTGATGAATCGGCTGCCACTGGAAAATATACAATTGACTCCACCAGAAGGTGTACGCAAACACTGGATTGATTCAGAAACCGGTGGAATTTCTGAAAAAGGCTGTGCAGGTACGGTAGAATTAGCGTTTTTACCGAACACCGTTTCACTACCGAGGGCTGAATGCAAATCTCGAAATATACTGGATGCACTGAAAGACTTATTCGATTAAGCAGATATTTAGCCCTGTTTCTGTCAGCATTTTTTTTACAGTCATGTAGCACGCAACCCGAGGTCTGGGATCCATTGCAGGATCATGCGCAGCCATCTTCGACTGGTATGGATAGAACGACGCTAAAGCTAACGCCAGCAATGGCGGCACTTATTCAGCAGGCCGATGAAAAAATAGATTACCAGCAGTGGCCGGAAGCGGTGGTTGTTCTTGAACGTGCGTTGCGTATTAATCCCAAGCAGGCGGAAGCCTGGACGCGTATGGCGGTGGTTTATCTGGGTAAGCTGCAGCCGGAGCAGGCCATACAGATGGCGCGGAAATCTAACGCACTGGCGAGCAGTGATAATGCATTAAAGTCCTATAACTGGACTTTAATGTCACGCGCTTATGAGCAGCTTGATCAAACTGACAAGGCCAGCCACGCAGCGGAGCAAAGTCGCCAATATGAACAGGGCAGGCGTTGATGCAATCTGCGGAGTTACTGGGTGAAGCGGGGCCGTTTAGTAAAGCAATCGATGGTTATCTGCCGCGAGCAGGGCAACAGGGATTAAGCCAGGCCATTGAAGCAGTGCTTGAAAAAAAACAGGTGCTGATAGCAGAAGCCGGTACCGGCATTGGCAAGACGTTTGCCTATCTGGTTCCTGCTCTGTTATCGGGTAAAAAAATAATTATTTCAACCGGCACGCGCCACTTGCAGGATCAACTGTATCACCGCGATTTGCCCACAGTAATGAATACCCTCGACATTATCGTACCGACTGCCTTACTCAAAGGCCGGGCAAATTATCTATGCCCTCATCGACTCAAAATATCCAGTCAACAGAGCTACTTGACACCCGAAACAGCCATTCAGATTCAGCATATAAAAGCCTGGGGTAAATCGACCCAGAGTGGCGATATTGCCGAGATGTCAGAAATCACCGAAGATGCCCGAGTCTGGCCGCTGGTGACGTCAACGGTGGATAACTGTCTTGGCGCCGAATGTCCGGACTGGTCCGACTGCTTTGTTGCCAAAGCGCGTAAATTGGCGCAGGAAGCCGATGTGGTGGTAGTGAATCATCATTTGCTGCTCGCCGATATGGCGATAAAAGAGGAAGGCTTTGGCGAGCTGTTACCCAGCGCGGAAGCGTTTATTATTGATGAAGCCCATCAGCTTCCCGAAGTCGCGGCACGGTTTTTTGGCAAGGGTATCAGTAGTCGCCAGATTAATAATTTAATCAGTGATGCCATCGCCGAGCAGGTTCAGGAAGCGCCCGATATGGTGGAGATTCGTGATGCGGCGGACGAACTGAAAAAGGCCGCCCAGGATTTTCGACTCGCCCTCGGTCAGGATAACCAGCGAGATGCCTGGGCAAAAATCACCCATAAACCCAGCCTGGTGAAAGCGCGGCATCGCCTGGAGGAATGCCTGGACGAATTAGCTGCGATTCTCGAAATCGCCGCCGAACGCAGTAAAGGGCTAGAGCAATGCTATGTACGCTGTAGCAGTTTAAAGCAGATGCTGGCGACGTATGGCACCAGAGATGAAGACGATGAACAGGCTTACATATTCTGGTATGAAACTTTTAGCAAAGGTTTTATATTGCATTTGACGCCACTAGACGTTGCCAGACTGTTTTGTAATCACCGCGAATCATTAACAGGTAGCTGGGTATTCACCTCGGCGACACTCGAGGTGGGTAAAGATTTCAGTCATTTTGCCAACAGTCTTGGGTTACAGGATTATCAGCAGGGAAACTGGCAGAGTCCGTTTGATTATCAGCAGCAAAGTCTTTTATATATCCCAGATAATTTGCCTGAACCTTCCAGCCCTGATTACACGGAAAAACTGTTAGCCCAGGCGATACCTTTGCTGGAGGCCAGTGGTGGGCGCGCATTTTTATTGTTTACCAGCTACCGGGCGCTTAATGAAGCACGTCGTTATTTAGACCGAAAACTGGATTATCCCATTCTGGTGCAGGGAACCTTGCCTAAGCATCAGCTACTGGATAAATTCAAACAACTGGGTAATGCGATACTGCTGGGGACGGGAAGTTTCTGGGAAGGTGTCGATGTTCGAGGCGAGGCGTTAAGCTGCGTCATAATCGACAAGCTGCCCTTTGCCTCACCGGGCGATCCGGTAATGCAGGCCAGACTGGATGCGATTCGAAGCAGTGATGGTAATCCTTTTATGGATTATCAACTGCCTCAGGCGGTAATTTCCCTGAAGCAGGGGGCCGGGCGTCTGATCAGAGACATCGCCGATTATGGTGTGTTAATGCTGGGCGATCCCCGCCTGATAAATAAACGCTACGGCAAATTATTTTTAAATAGCCTGCCTGAAATGCCGGTCACCCATGATTTGAAAAATGCCACAGAATTTTTTGATTTCAAATAAATAACCATGACTAAATTGAAACTATTAGCACTGGATACCGCCACCGAAGCTTGCTCGGCAGCTTTATATATTGATGGTGAAATATATCAGGATTTCCAGTTGGCGCCGCGTGAACATACACGCCTGATTCTGCGGCAGGCAGAAGGTTTGCTGAATAAAGCTGGAATCACCGTACAACAACTGGATGCGCTAGCATTTGGTAGAGGCCCTGGCTCTTTCACTGGTGTACGTATTGCCACCGGCGTAGTCCAGGGCATGGCGTTTGGTGCAGATATACCTGTCGTTCCGGTTTCTACACTGGCGTCGATTGCCCAGGCTGTGTACGAAGATCATCAGGCACAGCATGTATTGAGCGCCATCGATGCACGCATGGGCGGTGTGTATTGGGGGCAGTATCAGTTGAATGCCGAGGGCCTTATGCAACTGGTTGGTGATGAAGCGGTATTAAGCCCGGCAGACGTAGCCATGCCAGCCAGTTTTGACTGGTGTGGGGCGGGCAGCGGCTGGCAGGCTCATGGAAAAATCCTGCAACAGCGTTTAGCGTCGGTGACCAGGATTTATCCAGATTATTATCCGCAATCAAAAACCATTGCCCGGCTGGCGGTGGCAGGATTTAAAAATGGCGAAGCGGTCGATGCCGCCCAGGCAATACCCGTGTACTTGCGCAATGATGTGGCCCAAAAGTCGGCAGACCGCAAATAAACACTCTAACAGAGACGTTTAGGTGTATGACTTAACTCGCCCATTAAGGTAATATATCGACCGATTTAACAACACACGTCGCTATGCAAGAAATCAATCCTATCCAGAATAAAATTACCGATCTCCAGCAGCGCGGCCAGGCGCTTAGGGGGTATCTTTGACTTCGATCTTCGCAAAGAAGAACTCGATGAAGTCAATCGAGAGCTAGAACAACCGGATGTGTGGAATGATCCTGAGCGCGCTCAGAAACTGGGGCAGGATCGTGCGCGCCTGGAAGCCATCGTTTTAACCATTGTTAATCTGGAAAACGGTCTGTCCGATGCCAGTGAATTACTGGCAATGGCCGTGGAAGAAAACGATGAAGACAGCGTCGAGGCTGTTATTGCTGATCTCGACAGCCTGGAAAAAACGGTGGCTGATCTGGAATTCCGCCGCATGTTCTCCGGTGAAATGGATGCCAATAATGCATTTCTGGATATTCAGTCGGGGTCGGGTGGCACCGAAGCGCAGGACTGGGCCGAAATGATTTTACGTATGTATCTGCGTTGGGGTGAGGCTCATGGTTTCAAAACAGAATTAATCGAAGCCTCAGCGGGTGACGTCGCCGGCATCAAAAGTGCGACCATTCATTTTGAAGGCGAATACGCCTATGGCTGGCTACGAACCGAATCGGGTGTGCATCGGCTGGTTCGAAAATCACCCTTCGATTCGGGTAATCGACGTCACACCTCTTTTGCTGCTGTGTTTGTTTCTCCAGAAGTCGATGATGACATCGATATTGATATTAATCCGGCAGACCTACGCATAGATGTCTATCGTGCATCGGGTGCCGGCGGCCAGCATGTCAATAAAACAGAATCGGCGGTGCGTATTACCCATAATCCCACCGGCGTGGTGGTGCAATGCCAGAATGATCGTTCACAGCACAAGAATAAAGCCAGCGCCATGAAACAGTTGAAAGCAAAACTGTACGAGCTGGAAATGCAAAAACGTCAGGGCGACCAACAAACCCTGGAAGACAGTAAGTCTGACATTGGCTGGGGTAGTCAGATACGTTCTTATGTGCTGGATGCATCGCGGATTAAAGATTTGCGTACCAATGTGGAAACTGGCAATACTCAGGCGGTGCTGGATGGTGGCCTGGACATGTTTATCGAAGCCAGTTTGAAGAGCGGCTTATAGCTGCAATTATTTTAAATTTACCAAGTTAATACTATGACTGATAAAGAAACCCATACTGAAGTTCTGCAAGATGAAAACAAACTCATTGCGCAGCGTCGTGAAAAACTAACGGCGCTACGCGAACTGGGTAATGCCTTTCCCAACGATTTTCGTCGTGACTCTCTGGCGGCTGAATTGCATGCAGAATACGCTGATAAATCTGCCGAGGAACTGGACGAGCTGGCAGTTCGTGTACAGGTCGCCGGCCGCATGATGGCCAAACGTGTTATGGGCAAGGCGAGTTTTACTCAGTTACAGGATATGACGGGTCGCATTCAGTTGTTTTTGCAAAGAGATTCCCTGCCCGAAAATGTTTATAATGAAGGTTTTAAAAAATGGGACGTGGGTGACATTATTGGTGCCGAAGGCGTTATGTTTAAAACCAAAACGGGTGAGCTTTCGATTAAAGTTGATCAGGTGTTTTTGTTAACAAAATCCCTGCGCCCTCTGCCAGAAAAGTTTCATGGCCTGTCCGATCAGGAAACGCGCTATCGTCAGCGCTACGTTGATCTGGTGATGAATCAGGAAGTCAGAGAAACATTTCAAATGCGTTCGAAAATCATTTCTTACATCCGCCGTTTCTTTGAAGATCGTGGATTCATGGACGTGGAAACACCGATGTTGCAGGCTATCCCCGGTGGTGCCACGGCACGTCCATTTGCAACACACCATAATGCACTGGATATGCCAATGTTTATGCGTATTGCACCGGAGTTATATTTAAAACGTCTGGTTGTTGGCGGTTTTGAAAAAGTGTTTGAAATTAATCGTAATTTCCGTAACGAAGGTGTATCAACACGCCATAATCCGGAATTCACAATGCTCGAATTTTATCAGTCTTATGCCGACTATAATGATCTGATGGATATTACAGAAGAACTACTGCATGGTCTGGCTAAAGATGTCATCGGTAAAAGTCAGATAGAGTATCAGGGCGACACCTATGATTTTGGCAGCAAGTTTGCGCGCATGTCCGTGTTTGATTCTATCCTGCATTTTAATCCCGATATTAAAGCAGAAGATTTAAGTAATCTCGATGGTGCCAGAAAAATTGCCGAGAGTCTGGATATACCGTTAAAAGATTCATACGGTCTGGGTAAAGTCCAGATAGAAATTTTTGAAAAAACGGTTGAGCATCGTTTAATGAACCCAACTTTTATTACTGAATACCCAAGGGAAGTTTCACCGCTGGCGCGGCGTAATGATGATAACGATTTTGTTACCGATCGGTTTGAGCTTTTTGTGGGTGGTCGTGAAATCGCGAATGGTTTTTCAGAATTGAATGATGCGGAAGATCAGGCTGAACGCTTTAAACAACAGGTGGCAGAAAAAGATGCGGGTGATGATGAGGCAATGCATTATGATGCCGACTATATTCGAGCCCTGGAACATGGCTTGCCGCCAACTGCGGGCGAGGGTATAGGTATAGATCGTCTGGTGATGCTGTTTACGGATTCACCATCTATTCGTGATGTGATTTTGTTCCCGCATATGCGAGTAGAAGTTGTTTAAGATTAAAAAAAGAAAACGCAAAGCTAAAAGTCTGCGTTTTCTTTTTCAATGATTAGATCATTAAAGATTGCTTGGTGTTTTCAATGATTTCCTTGTTTTCTTCTATTTCAACCACATTGACATCGAAGTCCATTCCCAGTTTTGCAAAGGCCGGTACGGTACCCCAGTCAGCAGGTGCATGGGCTTCGGGTATATGTCCACCCTGTAACAGCGCAACCTGAACAATATCGTTCAGCGTGGCACCACCTTCATGGTCATAGCTGAAGTCATAACAGTTTTTAACAACTTCGGTCATCGAATCGGCAAAGTTCCAGGTTTTTAATATCAGTTGGCCCACTTCGCTTTGTAGTTCCCAGATAATTTCGCCCAGCGCCTCTGAGTTTTGAAATAAATCATCATCGTCTTCTGCCATCACCAGAATAGGCAGAGAGCCAATGTTGTGAATTAATCCAGCCAGCAGCGCCTGTTCAGGATTGATGCCGGGTACCGTGGTTGCGAGCATGCGACATATGGCAGCAACTTCCACGGCGGTATTCCAGCAGTTGCGGAAATGCTCATCGAGTACATCGGATGTGGCCTGGTATATCTGTTTCATGGCCAGACTTATAACCAGATCGCGTACCATACGAATGCCCAATCGCGTGACCGCCATTTGCAAATCGTCAATGGGTGTTCTGGAACGATATAGTGGACTATTGGAAACCTGTATTAGTCGGGCTGACAGTGATGCATCCTGGGTCAGCGTTTCGGCAATTTGCTGTGCCGAGGAGTTTTCGCTTTCAACAGCTTCTCTGATTTTTAATGCGACTTCAGGAAGCGTGGGTAATACCAGTTGATCAGATTCAACAGCCTGTTTAAGTTCGCTGTAAAATTGTTCGCCTTTTATGCTCATGTGTATTTCCGATAGTATTTTTTATTAGCAAAGCGATGTATGAATCATCGCCTGTGCATCGTTTTTTTAGAGTATAGCTGCTTATTTAAACAGTGACTGTGTTTCTTCAAAGATCAGTTTATTTTCCTCAATTTCCAGCATATTAGCATCGGTGTCTATACCCAGTTGTTCAAAAGCAGCTACCGTTGACCAGTCTTCAGGGCATTCCAGCCCAGAGTAAATACTGCCTTCAATGAGTGCGACCTGTACGATATCAACGTAATCGGCTGGGCCTGCATGATGACGTCGGAAGTGATAACACTCGTTGGCTACGTCGATCATGTATTCTGGAAAGCGCCAGGCTTTGAAAATGTAAGCGCCTACTTCACCCTGCAGTTTTTTTATTACATGGAACAGGGCATCCGGGCTTTCAAATAAATCGTCGTCATCTTCAGCCATGAGTAATATAGGCAGGGCGCCGATGTTATGGGTTAGACCTGCCAGCATGGCCTGTTCAGCATCAAGATGATCACAGCGGGTAGCCAGCATACGACTCATGGCCGCTGTTTTAACACTGGATAACCACAGTTCGCGGAAACGTTCCTGCAAAACATCTGTGCTGGCCTGATACAGTTGTTTCATTGCTAAACTGATAATAATGTCTTTTACCAGTCTAAGTCCCAGTCGGGTAATGGCCATCTGGATGTTTTCTGTCGGTGTGCGGGTACGATATAAGGAACTATTCGCCACCTGTAACAAGCGAACCGATAATGCAGGGTCCTGTGATAAAACGTCAGCAATATTCTGCGAAGACGTTGCTTCTTTTTCACATTCTTCTTTTATGCGCAGTGCTGTATCCGGTAAAGAAGGCAATAGTAGGCGTTCGGTAGCGACCGCCTGTTTTACCTGTTGAAAAAATTTTTCGATTTTTTCCTGCATATATTTTCGCTGGCGTTATATGCTAATCAAAGACTGACGAGTTTTATCAATCCTGATTTTATTTTCATCACTTTCAATAAAATTAATATTAGTATCCAGGCTCAGTTTGTCGAAGGCTGGAATTTGACTCCAGTCCCCCGGGATGTTGGCATAACTGGTATGCCCACTTTGTGCAATTGCCGCTTGCACAATATCCACATAGTCGGCATCGCCTTCATGGCAGCGTGAAAAATTATTCCACATAGAAACCACATTGATAAGATGGGCTGGCAGGTTCCAGAAACTCAGGATCAGGTTTCCGACCTCGTTCTGTATTTCGCAGATGATTGATTGCAGTTCGTTTGCGTTATTGACCAGGTCGGGATCTTTATCGGCCAGTTGTATTATCGGCAGGGCGCCGATGTTATGAATTAATCCCGCCAGTAATGCCTGTTCTGCTTCCAGTCCTTGCTGCTGGCTGGCTAGCAGGCGACAGATGGCGGCGACTTCGACGCTGGTTAGCCACAGTTCTTTAAACTGTCTGGTCAGGCTGTCTGAGCTGGTCTGGTAAATCTGGCGTAGCGCCAGTGTCAGTACAAGATCCCTGACGACACGGGTTCCCAGACGGGTGATAGCCATCTGAATGCTGTCGATTTCAGCTCGGGCCCGATATAGCGGGCTGTTAGCTAGTTGTAACAGACGGGTAGAAATAGAGGGATCCTGGCTAAGAATCTCGGCCATTTGTTCGGCTGAATTGTCCTGGCTATCGACGGCTTCCCGAATTTTTATGGCCACTTCGGGAAGTGTCGGTAAAGTTAGCTGGTCAGTTTCAACCGCTTTACGCAGTTGATTATAGAATTGTTGCGCTTTATCACTCATGGAAAATTTTTCATTGTTTGCCATGAGTGTAGTCAATAATTCAGGACTTAGTCCGCCGAACTTTCAAAAGCATAGGGTAATTCTTTTATCTGGACGATCGGGCCATTTGCGTCGACCAGTTTTATCTGACCCGCTTCAGCATCGCTGATATTAATAACGGCGAGGGCTATGGCGCCACCGTCGGGATTTGGCTGAGCCGATACAATGGTGCCCGTGCCCTGGCCAGAAGTTGAATCAGCGGAAAATAGCCCATCGCCCGGATTGATCGTTTCATTGGTATCTATATGCACCAGGAACATGCGGCGTTTTAATTTGCCCAGGTATTGCATACGGGCAACGACTTCCTGTCCGGTATAGCAGCCTTTCTGGAAGTTAACGCCGTTGACTAATTGCATGTTTGCCATCTGAGGAACAAAGGCTTCAGCCGTGGCGGGATAAATAGTGGGTGTTCCTGCCAGTATGTCGAGCATTTCCCAGGGACCTGCGCCGACCGGTGCCGCATGCACGTCGAGATGATTCCAGAGAGCCTGCATGGGTTCGAGTTCACCATAAATTTCAAATCGAGCATGCGGGCCTGCCAGCCGTATGACCGTGTAGCCTTTACATTGGGTGACATCATCAATGTTTTTTGGCAGATCAGGAATCATGCCTGCCAGATGTTCTTCCGCATTTTGGCCGGATACGCCAATATGTACCAGTGCATCGCTGCTGTCTTCGAGCGTTGCTTTGGACATCAGTACAAACATATGAATACGTTTTAAGCTTGTTTCAAGCTGTTCTCTTGGCAGGCGCAGGTAATAGGTGTCTTCTCGTTTGAAAATTCGGAAATTCGATAACATCCGGCCCTTAGGTGTGCAATAGGCACTGAGTTGACTGTGTTGCAGGCTGACATCACGGATATCATTGGTCAGCTGACCCTGCAGGAAAGTGGCTGCATCATCACCATAAACCGATATCAGTCCCAGATGGCTCAGGTCGCAAATAATCAGACCGGTTTTTGTTACCTGCCGCTCACGTTCGGGATTGCCAAAACTGTTAACGGTGTAATCAGTTATTTCTGCGCCTGCATTGGTTAAAAAATCCAGCCATTCGGGTTTCATAAATCTCACCTGTGATATATATCTTGTAATGTTGATATTAGCCAACCCACCACCTGTTGTCAGCATACAAAATAGAGGGCTTAATTCTGACTGCAGAAGTTTGATATTGTTCTACAATAAGGGCAACGAGAAAAACTATAAATCTGACAGCTAATTTACCCCAGGGAAATGCTCAATGGCGGTTCACGATACCCGACCTTTTTATCTGAATTTGCTTAAAATACGTTTACCAGTTCCGGGCGTGGTTTCCATCTTTCATCGAGTTTCCGGCGTACTGATGTTTCTGGCCATCCCGGCTACAGCATATTTACTGGATTTATCGCTACAGGGTGAACAGGGTTTCAGTCGAGCGAGTGAGATTCTAGCGCAACCCTTTTCCCAATTAGTTTTAATCGTTCTTATCTGGTCTTTACTACACCATTTGTTTGCCGGCATACGTTTTTTACTCATTGATTTTGATATTGGTCTGGATAAAGAACAGTCATGTAAAACTGCATGGCTGGTGTTCGCAGCAGAAATTATTGCAATGATTATCATTGCTGCGGGGATCTATTTATGAGTGCTCCCGGTTTACAGGGATTACGCCCCTGGATAATCCAGCGCATAACTGCCGTGTATATTGCCGTGTTTATGCTTTATTTTACAGTCGCGCTTTCTGCTGTTAGGCCGTTTAGTGCAGAAAGCTGGAGCGAGTGGGTCGCCTGGCCGGGTAATAATATTGGCATCGGCATGTTTATTATTGCGGTGCTGTGGCATGCCTGGGTAGGTATCCGTGATGTGGTACTCGACTATGTGCCGAATGTGGTGTCGCGCATGCTGGTGTTAACACTGGTGGCGACCGTTCTGGTGGGTAGTGGTTTCTGGGGATTCAGGGGACTGGTTCTGGTAGTGATTAAATGAGCATAAATGATATTCAAAGAAGACGTTTTGATACCTTGATTATCGGTGCGGGTGGGGGTGGTTTACGCGCTGCCCTGCAGTTAGCCGAGGCTGATGCCAGTGTCGCCGTGGTGTCAAAAGTCTTTCCAACGCGTTCCCATACGGTGGCGGCCCAGGGTGGGATGAATGCGGCACTGGCCAATGTATTGCCGGATAACTGGCACTGGCACATGTTCGATACGGTAAAGGGCAGTGATTATCTGGGTGACCAGGATGCGATCGAATATATGTGCCGTGCAGCGCCTAAAGTCGTTTATGAGCTGGAGCACTCGGGTGTGCCTTTTTCACGTCTGGATAACGGAAAAATTTACCAACGTCCATTTGGTGGGCAGAGCCAGAATTTTGGTGGCGATCAGGCAGCCAGAACCTGTGCCGCAGCCGATCGCACGGGGCACGCTATTTTGCACAGTCTTTATCAGCAGAACATTCGGGCAAAAACCCATTTTTTTGATGAATACTTTGCGGTTGATTTGTTAAAAGATGAACAGGGTAATGTGCTGGGGGCTTTCGTCTTCGATATCCATACCGGCGAAGAATTAATCATCGAAGCCAAAACTACTTTACTGGCAACTGGCGGTGCCGGGCAGTTGTTCAGAACCACCACCAACGCATTGATCAACACTGGCGATGGTATGGGTATGGCGCTGCGGGCGGGTGTGCCATTGCAGGATATGGAGTTCTTCCAGTTTCATCCCACCGGCATTGCGGGTCGCGGCATGTTGATTACCGAAGGTGCCCGGGGAGAGGGTGGTTATCTGGTGAATTGCGAAGGCGAGCGTTTGATGGAGCGTTATGCGCCAAAAGCCAAAGATCTTGCGTCCCGGGATGTGGTTAGCCGTTCTATTTACACGGAAGTGAAAGAGGGAAGAGGTTGTGGTCCGAACAGAGATCACGTCATGTTAAAGCTGGATCATCTGGGCGAAGCGGTGTTGCAAAAACGTTTACCCGGTATCCGTCAGACCTGTATTACTTTTTTGGGAATTGACCCTGCCGAACAGCCGATCCCTGTTTATCCTACGGCCCATTACACCATGGGCGGCATACCGACTGACCGCTATGGTCAGGTGGTGATTCCCGTGAAAGACACGCCCGAAGAACCGGTGCATGGTTTATATGCCGCCGGTGAATGTGCCTGTGTTTCGGTACATGGTGCTAATCGTCTCGGGGGGAATTCGTTACTCGATATTCTGGTGTTTGGACGTTCTGCAGCCAACCATATTATCGAGACGCTTAAAGAAACGCGTTATCACCGCCCGATGGATGAAGACAGTATTGCCCAGGCCTATGAACGATTACATCGCTGGGATGCAACCGGTGACGGAGAATCTGTAGAACAAATCCGCACCGATCTTAAAAAAGCCATGGAAGAAAACTGTGGCGTGTTCCGTAGCCAGGATGTGCTGGATAACGGCGTTAAACAGGTTTCCGCCATTGCCGAGCGCTTGAAACATGCACGCATCAACGATAATACAAGCATGTTTAATACCGCACGTGTCGAAGCGCTGGAGCTGGAAAATTTAATGGATGTCGCTCTGGCGACCGTTTATTCGGCAGCAGCCAGAACTGAAAGCCGTGGCGCGCATTCACGCATTGATTATCCTGACCGCGATGATAAACACTGGATGCGGCATTCTTTATATTCACTCGAAGATCGCAAGCTGGATTACAAACCGGTTAGAACCAAACCCATGTCGGTGCCTTCTTTCCCACCCAAAGCCAGGGTTTATTAAAACACGAGGTTAATATGCGGTTTCGTATTTATCGCTACAATCCGGAAGCAGATAAAAAGCCCTACATGCAGGATTATGAGTTGCATGAAATCAGTCAGGGCATGATGTTGCTTGATGCTTTGCTATTGATTAAAGAGCAGGATCCGAGCCTGGGCTTTCGGCGTTCCTGCCGTGAAGGTGTTTGTGGCTCAGATGGCATGAACATCAATGGTACCAACGGCCTGGCCTGTATTACGTCGTTGTCTGATTTAAAAGAGCCGGTAGAAATTCGACCGATGCCAAGGCTTCCGGTAATTCGCGATCTTATTGTCGACATGGAGCCTTTTTATAAACAGTATCGTGATGTTAAGCCATATCTCACCGTAAAAGATCCGTTGCCCGAAGTTGAATTGAAACAAACGCCGGAAGAAAGGGATCAACTGGATGGTCTGTATGAATGTATTCTCTGTGGCTGCTGTTCAACGGCCTGCCCATCATTCTGGTGGAATCCGGATAAATTTTTAGGCCCCGCGGCTTTATTGCAGGCAGCACGATTTATCGGTGATAGTCGTGATCAGGCGACAGCAGAACGTCTGGAGGCGCTGGACGACCCATTTAAATTATTCCGCTGTCATACCATTATGAATTGTGTTCAGGTTTGCCCGAAAGGACTTAATCCAACCAAAGCTATTGGCGATATCAAAAAAATGATGGTTAAAAAATCCCTGTGATGCCCGCGACCGCCGATGATTCCGAATTGCGCTGGCGTTGTCGTCGTGGCATGCTGGAACTCGATATTATTTTTAACGAATTTTTAGATAAGGCGTATTCAACCTTAACTCACGAGCAAAAGGATTTGCTGGATCAAATGCTGGACTACCCGGATCAGTTGTTGTTCGATTTGCTTCTGGGGCATATGCCATCCGCAGATAAAGGAATATCTTCTCTTGTTACATATATACGCGACACCATTAGACCTTAATATCGGTTATTCAAAAAAACTTCAATATCTACTGGTCACAACCAGTAGTTTAGCTGTTATAGCGGTGTCGTCCCTGCAGCTAATGTTTGTAGCTAAGATATTGATGATTATTCTCCTGTTGTTTTTTGCGGTTAAAACGCATCGCGCTCACAACACAGAAAAGCATCTGATCTGGAAAAATGAAAATAACTGGGAAATGCAAACTTTATCCGGCGTGGAGCAACTGCAGTTAGATAAAAATAGTTTCGTGTCATCTATGTTCACGATTCTGGTTTTTCAGATGTCTTGCAGACAAAAGTTTGTTGTACTTATATTTAATGACGCCATAGATAAAAATCAATACAGGCGTTTAAGGGTGAGGCTTAAGGTGGAATCAGCAAAGCTATTTGGTCATGCTAGAATAAAGACATGAGACAAAATAATGCCGCCTATGGCTGTGAAGATGTAACCCCGCGTGGTTTTGTGAGCTTGATGGATTTGTATGAAAACAATTACATCAGGCTACGCAAACTTTTGCCCGATGTGAATAAGATAGACAGTGCAATTATTTCCAGAGTGCCCGAGCATCTGGATTTATATCTCAATATCATTGAGCGGAGTAAATTTACCACCACCCTGTATCTGAGTTATTGTTTTCCAACGGAGCATGGCCTGAAAATGGAACCCAATCTAAAAATCCGCATTTATCACGATGCACAACTGGCCGAAGTCATGGCAGGTCATCTGCATCATGGTCGGCTGGTGCTCGATGATTTGCCTGCGGATGCGCTCAAAGAAAAATGGCAGCTTAATCGGTTTTTAAATAAGTGGCTCGGTTACTGTTTGAAGCAGGGGCATAGCTTTGCGGCTATAGCACCTGTGCCCATTGTTAATTTTCAGCAGGGAAATAAAGCATGAATGATATCAATCCATATCAAACGCCAGAACGAAATGTCGATACGGTCGAAGCTGACGAGTATTCAGAAATCAAGCTGTTCTCAGCTAAAGGTCGGCTGGGCCGATTGAGATTTATTGCTTATTCAATAGGCTTTGGTTTTTTGCTAAACATACTGGTCGCGATGCTAGGCGGATTTGCTGCTGCCGGTGCAGGCAACATGTTGATCTCAGCCGGTATGGTTGTCGTGTATCTGGGATTTATTGCGGTAATTATTATGCTGACCATACAGCGAGTACATGATTTTAATTACAGCGGCTGGCTTGCGCTGATTATGATTATTCCGCTTATCAGTTTGATTCTCTGGTTTGTGCCGGGAAGCCAGGGAGCGAATGACTACGGCAATCCTGCGCCACCTAATTCGACGGGGGTGGTCATCGCGGCATTGATTATTCCTGTCATCGCTATTATTGGCATTCTGGCGGCTATCGCTATCCCAGCGTACAACGAGTACCTGCAGGCCGCCCAGCAGGCATCTGCTCCATAACCTCTGCGCTGTTATGCGCCATTTAATGGTGTATAGCAGTGCCATATTTTTTAGCTTATTTAAATTATTTTCAGGCTAGTGTTGACTCGACAGTTTTGAATAAGCTGGATGGGTGTTATGAGCCTGGGCTATTAGATTTGATATTCATCTTTTTCTCCAGACGCCGGAAAATAGCTGCCGTCTTTAAGGCACTTATTAAATGCTGTCAGTGCCAGTAAGTCCGGAATTCAGGCTAAATACAGGGCCAGTTCCTGACATCTTTTGCCAGTTTGCTTTTATTTATTAAGGGTCTGTTCATAAGTACCGTTACTTATTGATTTATGGTAAAATTTCGGGCTTTACATCGCCTCCTTCACAGGGGGCAATTCAGACTACATAAAATACGGAAAAAGCACCCCATATGGCCGAATTCGCCAAAGAAGTTTTCCCTGTCAATTTAGAAGATGAAATGCGCCAGTCCTATCTGGATTACGCGATGAGTGTAATCGTAGGTAGAGCCTTACCCGATGTCCGTGATGGCCTGAAACCGGTCCATCGACGTGTCCTGTACGCCATGAGCGAGCTGGGTAATGACTGGAACAAGCCCTATAAAAAATCAGCCCGTGTCGTCGGTGACGTGATTGGTAAATATCACCCGCATGGTGATACTGCGGTTTATGACACCATTGTTCGTATGGCGCAGCCGTTCTCCATGCGCTACATGCTGGTAGACGGTCAGGGTAACTTTGGTTCGGTGGACGGTGATTCCCCCGCAGCCATGCGTTATACCGAAGTGCGCATGGCGAAAATTTCGCATCAGATACTGGCCGATCTGGACAAGGAAACGGTCGACTTTAACGCCAACTACGACGGTTCTGAGCATGAGCCTACGGTCATGCCGACCCGTATTCCCAGTCTGCTGGTCAATGGTTCGGCGGGTATCGCTGTTGGTATGGCGACCAATATTCCGCCCCATAATCTGACCGAAGTTATCAATGCCTGTCTGGCCATGCTGGACGACCCGGATATTTCAATTGATTCACTCATGGATCATCTGCCGGCACCGGATCTACCTACTGCCGCGTTGATTAACGGCACCAAGGGTATTCGGGAAGCTTATCGCACCGGTCGTGGGCGTATGTTTATGCGTGCTCGGGCCAGTATTGAAACGGCAGAGAATGGCAAGCAGACCATTCTTGTTCACGAGCTGCCTTATCAGGTGAATAAAGCACGTTTGATCGAACGTATAGCTGAGCTGGTGAAAGACAAGAAAATCGAAGGTATCACCGAAATTCGCGATGAGTCCACCAGTGAAATACGCATTGTTATTGAAGTGCGCCGTGGGGAAGTGGGTGAGGTGATACTGAATAATCTGTACATGCAAACGCCCATGCAATGCGTGTTCGGAATCAACATGGTGGCGCTGGTTGATGGCCAGCCGAAACTACTAAACCTGAAACAGATTCTGGATGCCTTTGTGCGTCATCGTCGTGAGGTGGTGACCCGCCGAACGATTTTTGAATTACGTAAAGCACGCAACCGAGCCCATGTATTAGAAGGGCTGGCGATTGCTCTGGCGAATATTGATGAAGTCATCGCACTGATTAAAAAATCGGCCAATCCGGCAGAAGCAAAAGTAGAGCTGGTCAATCGCGTCTGGACGCCCGGGATGGTAACTGACATGTTGCAGCGCGCCGGCGCCGAGGCGTCTCGGCCGGAAACGCTGGAAGCCCAGTATGGTTTGCATGATGATGGTTATCATATGTCAGAGGCCCAGGCCCAGGCGATCCTGGAACTGCGCCTGCATCGATTAACCGGTCTTGAACAAGATAAAATACTTAATGAATTCAAAGAGATATTGGATATTGTTAAAGCTCTGATCGAGATACTGTCAAACCCTGAGCGCCTGCTTCAGGTGATCCGTGAAGAACTGGAAGAAATTCGTGAAAACTTTGGTGATGAGCGTCGTTCAGAGATACTTGAAAGCCAGCTTGATCTCAGCATGGAGGATCTGATTACCGAAGAAGACGTACTGGTGACCTTCTCCCATGAGGGCTATGCCAAATCGCAGCCGCTGACTGATTACGCGGCGCAGAAGCGTGGCGGTCGAGGAAAATCTGCCACGCGGATGAAAGATGAAGACTTCATCGACAAGCTGTTTATTGCCAATACCCACGATACCCTGTTGTGTTTCTCCAGTCGGGGCAAGGCCTACTGGCTCAAGGTGTACCAGTTGCCCATGGCATCCCGCGGTTCTCGCGGTAAGCCGCTGGTTAATTTACTGCCGCTGGAAGCGGATGAGCGCATTAACGCAGTATTGCCGATTCGTGAATATGATGATGATCACTTCATCTTTATGGCGACCAGTTCCGGCACGGTTAAGAAAACAGTGCTGACGAATTTCTCCCGGCCACGCTCGGCCGGCATTATTGCCGTTGACCTGCGTGGCGAAGATACGCTGGTGGATGTGGCGCTGACCGATGGCAGCAAAGACATCATGCTGTTTTCCACTTCCGGCAAGGCCATACGCTTCTCCGAAAAAGCTGTGCGAGCAATGGGTCGAACCGCTGCCGGTGTGAGAGGAATACGCCTGGTTGATAATCATCAAGTCATGAGTCTGATTATTGTGGATGATGAAGCCTCTATTCTGACCGCCACCGAAAATGGCTATGGTAAACGCACGGCTTCGTCTGATTATCCCTGCAAGGGACGTGGTGGACAGGGTGTTATTTCCATTCAGACCTCCGAACGTAATGGTGCGGTCGTGGGCGCCGTGCAGGTGAAAGATCAGGATGAAATTATGCTGATATCCAATGCCGGCACCCTGATACGCGCCGGCGTGAATGATGTCAGGATCATGGCACGAAATACCCAGGGGGTACGCCTGATTCGTCTGGGCAGTGACGAAAAACTGGTTGAAATCGAACGCATCGAAAATCTTGAAGAAGATGAAGATAATTATCAATTATAACAATGATTTATGATCTATTGTTAAAGTAACTTATGTTGGGGATGTTAAATGACGCGAGTATATAATTTCAGTGCAGGTCCTGCGGCCTTGCCGGAAGCGGTATTAAAACAGGCACAGGAAGAAATGCTGCAATGGAATGGTGCAGGCATGTCGGTGATGGAAATGTCGCACCGGGGTAAAGATTTCATGTCGATTGCGGCGAAAGCGGAAGCCGATCTGCGTGAGATCATGGCCATCCCCGATAATTACAAAGTGCTGTTCTTGCAGGGCGGCGCCAGTTCGCAGTTTTCTATGATTCCAGTCAATCTGCTGGCAGGTAAAAACAAAGCGGATTATGTTTTAACCGGCCAATGGTCAAAAAAAGCTGTCGCTGAAGCCAGGCGTTTTTGTGAAGTGAATGTGGTCAGTGATACTTCGGATTCCAGATTCACTACGGTGGAAGATCAGTCTAAATGGAGCACCAGTTCCGATGCGGCTTATCTGCATTACACGCCGAATGAAACGATAGTCGGTGTCGAATTCCCTTTCATACCCGAGACAGATGTTCCGCTGGTAGCGGACATGTCTTCGACGATTTTATCCCGTGAAATTGATGTGTCGAAATACGGCGTAATTTATGCCGGTGCGCAGAAAAATATTGGTCCAGCCGGTTTGACCATTGTTATCGTGCGTGAAGACCTGATCGGTAAAGCCATGGATAACATGCCGGTGATGATGGATTATAAAACCCATGCCGACAATGATTCCATGTACAACACACCGCCGACTTATAGCTGGTATATAGCGGGCCTGGTGTTCCAGTGGATCAAGGATAAAGGCGGCATTAAAGCCATGGCTGAAATCAATGAGCGCAAAGCAGCCAAACTTTACCAGGCTATTGATGATTCAGCTTTCTACTCCAATCCTGTGGATGTTAACTGCCGCTCATGGATGAATGTGCCGTTTATACTGGCCAATGCCGAACTGGATGCAAGCTTCCTGGAAGAAGCGGCAAAAGTTAATCTGATGACCTTGAAAGGCCATCGCTCAGTGGGCGGTATGCGAGCCAGTATTTACAACGCTATGCCAGAAGAGGGCGTCGATGCGTTGATTCAATTCATGGCTGATTTCGAAAAACGTAACGGTTAATTTTTAAAAGTAGTTCACCACAGAAGACACGAAGAACCAGAGAAAACACTTAAGTTATAGATATCGCTTTAGCTGCACTTAAGCAAAATCTCCGTGTACCTCTGTGGTTCAAAAAGGTTTAAATAATGTTCACAATAAAAACGTACAACGCAATTTCGGTAAAAGGCCTAAGCCGTTTACCGAGCGAAGAATACACGATTGATCCAGGTGCCGAGAATCCAGACGCTGTCATGTTGCGTTCATTCAACATGCATGAAGAACCGGTGGCTGAATCTGTCAAAGCCATTGGCCGTGCCGGTGCGGGTGTGAATAATATCCCGGTTAACGCCATGTCTGAGCGAGGCATTGTCGTATTCAATGCGCCGGGTGCCAATGCCAATGCGGTAAAAGAACTGGTGATTGCAGGCATGCTCATGGCCTGTCGTAACCTGACGCAGGCCTGGCAATATACGGATCAGCTAACAGGTTCAGATGGGGAACTTTCCAAAGCCGTTGAAGCAGGCAAAAAGAAATATGTGGGTTTTGAATTACCCGGTAAAACCCTTGGTGTCATTGGTCTGGGCGCGATTGGTGTCGAAATCGCCAATGCAGCAGACGCTTTGGGCATGCGCGTGATCGGGTTTGATCCAACGATTACTGTCAAGAGTGCCTGGAAATTATCGGCCAATGTAGAAGAAATGGATTCGGCCGATGAATTGTTCAAGCAGGCCGATTTTGTGACTTTCCATGTGCCACTGGTTGAATCAACCAAAAATCTGTTAAATGCCGAGCGATTGGCGACCATGAAAGATGGTTCAGTGATTTTGAATTTTGCCCGTAATGGCATTATTGATGATACTGCGGTACTGGCCGCTATCAACTCAGGGAAAATTCATGCCTATGTAACGGATTTTCCATCCAACGAACTAAAAGGTAATGACAGGGTTATTAACTTGCCACACCTGGGTGCATCCACCGGTGAAGCGGAAGAAAATTGCGCCATTATGATCGCTGATCAACTGTATGAATTTTTAAAGAATGGCAACATTAAAAATTCTGTGAATTTCCCCAATATTAAACTGGCGCGCCAGGGCAGTCATCGTCTGGCTATTGCTAATAAGAATATGCCGGATATGCTGGCGCAGGTTTCTCATGTGCTGGGTCAATCAGGGGTTAATATTATGCACATGGTGAATGAATCACGTGGCGATCTGGCATACACTTTGATTGATGTGGAGTCAGAGCCTTCTGCTGAAGCGGTCAAGAATATTGCTGATATCGACGGCGTACTAAGCATACGAGTTATCTAATATCTGTTATGAGTGAAGAAACCAAATTACAGGCCATACGCGATAAAATTGATGAACTGGATAAGCAGATCCAGACCTTGATTAATCAGCGCGCGGCCTGTGCCCAGGATGTTGCAGACATAAAAATCAGGTCGGGTGAGACGGATCACTTTTACCGACCAGAACGTGAAGTTCAGGTATTACGTGCTATTGAAGCGCGCAATGAAGGTCCGCTGGGTAACAGGGAAATGGCCTATTTGTTTCGCGAAATTATGTCAGCCTGTCTGGCGCTGGAAAGACCCCTTAAAGTTGCCTTTCTTGGTCCGGCCGGCACCTATAATCATGTCGCTTCAATCAAGCATTTTGGTAACTTTATTGAAGCAGAGCCGGTCGCAAATATCGAAGATATATTTCGCGTAGTTGAATCGGGTCAGGCGCATTTCGGTGTGGTGCCCATTGAAAACTCAACAGAAGGGGTTATTGCCCATACGCTTGATTTGTTAATTAATTCGACTTTGCTGATTTGTGGCGAAGTGGATTTGCGTATCCAGCATAATTTGATTTCAAATGAAAAGTCACTGACTGATATTAAAAAAGTGTTTTCCCACCAGCAGTCATTGGCACAATGTCGTCGCTGGCTGGATAAAAATCTACCGCAGGCGGAGCAATATGCTGTGCGTAGCAATGCTGAGGCTGTTCGATTCAGTAAAAAAGAATCGGCCACCGCAGCGATTGCCGGCAGTCTGGCGGCTGAGCTATACGAAGTGCCCATTCTAAAATCTGAAATTGAAGATGAGCCAGACAATACAACACGTTTTATTGTGATCGGTAAAAATGCAGTGCCTCCTAGCGGTAATGATCGTACCTCGTTACTGATAACTACTAATAATAAACCAGGTGCCCTGCACGAATTGCTCAGGCCTCTTGCCTCGCGTGGTATTAGTATGAGTAAAATAGAATCGCGTCCGTCACGCCGAGGAGTTTGGGAATATGTGTTCTTTATCGATATCGAAGGCCATAAAGACGAGGCTGTTGTTGCTGAGGCTTTAGCTGAGATCGAACATGAAACGGCCATGATAAGAATTTTGGGTTCCTATCCAAAAGCGGTTTTGTAAGCTCAGATGAATAAATTTCTAAAACTTGCGGTTCCCGGTGTGCAAAGTTTGCAGCCTTATTTGCCCGGCAAACCCATTGAAGAATTAGAGCGCGAACTGGGTCTTTCTGGTTCTATAAAACTTGCCTCAAATGAAAACCCGTTGGGCCCAGGCAAAAAAGCTTTGGCTGCGGCCCAGGCAACGCTGAATCAAATTAATTTTTATCCCGATGGCGGTGGACATAAGCTGCGGCTTGCACTGGCTGATAAACATAATGTATCACCAGATTTTATCACTCTGGGTAATGGCTCAAACGATATTCTTGAGCTAATCGCCCGTGCGTTTCTGGCGCCCTGTTATGCCGCAGCTTATTCAGAATATGCCTTTGCCGTTTATCCCATTGTTACGCAAGCTATTGGTGCTGAACATCAGGTGGCTCCGGCTTTCCCTGCCGATCACCCGGACATGCCCTATGGTCATGACCTGGTTGCGCTGGCGGCTAAAATAAATAATTCGACGCGTGTTGTGTTTATAGCCAATCCAAACAATCCAACGGGTACCTGGCTGGATAGCCATCAACTGGAATCCTTTATCGCCGATGTTTCAGACGATGTGGTGATAGTGCTGGATGAAGCGTATTTCGAATATATGCCTGAACAGCATAAACCGGACTCGGATGCCCTGGTGAAAAAATATCCACATCTGATTATTACTCGAACTTTTTCAAAAATTTATGGATTGGCGGGCTTGCGCATCGGCTACGCGATTTCGCATCCTGATATAGCGGATTTATTAAATCGAGTTCGCCAGCCTTTTAATACTAATTTAGTCGCGCAGAGTGCGGCACTGGCTGCAATTGATGATGTGGAGCATCTGAATAAAAGTATTGAATTAAACAATGCGGGTTTGGAGCAGTTGCGTCATGGTTTGAGTGAGCTTGGCATTTCCTGTATTCCGAGTATTGGTAATTTTATTACCGCTGATATGCATACCGATGCCGCGCCAATCTATCAGGCCTTGTTGCAGGAAGGCGTTATTGTTCGGCCAGTAGCGAATTATAAAATGCCAGATCATTTACGAATTACCATTGGTACTGCAGATCAAAACAGCAGGTTGCTTGTTGCACTGAAAAAGGTTTTGTCATGATTAACCGGCTATGTGTGATCGGTGTTGGTTTAATTGGCGGCTCTTTAGCGTTAGCTTTAAAAAAAGCGGGTTATGTCAATAAAGTTGTCGGTGCTGGTAGAAACATCGAACACCTGGAAAAAGCTAAAAGCCTGGGTATTATTGATCAGTGTGAAACGGACCTGGGTAAAGCAGTTTCACACGCCGATATGGTTTTTATCGCCGTGCCTCTGGGTGCCATGGCGGGTGTATTTAATAAAATAGAACCTTTTTTGCACAAGCATACCATCGTGACAGATGCGGGTAGTGCCAAGCACTGTGTGGTCGAAGATGCGACCCGAGAACTGGGTGTAAAAGTAAATCAGTTTATACCTGGACATCCTATTGCCGGTACGGAAAAGTCCGGTGCTATAGCCGCGTTTGACTCACTATATCAGGCGCGGCGGGTCATTATTACGCCACTGGAAGAAAATTCTCGCGACGATATAAACAAGGTTCGAGCCATGTGGAAAGCAGCGGGTGCGGATGTTGATGAAATGGGTGCGCGTCACCATGATCTCGTGCTGGCGGGAACAAGTCATTTGCCCCATATTCTGGCATTTTCTCTGGTGGATTGTTTAAATCAGGTTGATGATGTTGATGAGATTTTTCGATTTGCGGCGGGTGGTTTTCGGGATTTTACCCGGATTGCTTCAAGTGATCCGGTGATGTGGCGAGATATTTGTTTGTCGAATGGTGAAGCGGTGCTGGCAATGATGAATCGTTTTGAAAATCAGCTGACTACTTTAAAAGCGGCTATCGAAAATAATGATGCTGATGCGCTATTGGAAATATTTTCGCGAGCCAAAAAAGCGCGTGACGGGTTCTGTATGTAAAGCAGGAGTGTTTGCAGTAAGGGATATTACGAGGTGATTTACGATGCTTAAATTTTTTTCAAACTGGATGATGTTTGTGGCTCTGCTGCTGATGATCCAGTCCGTCAATGCCGAAATTTACAAATGGGTTGATGCAAAAGGACGTATGCACTTCAGTGATCAACCACCGATGACGAATAAAGCAGAAACTATCGAATTGCCTGAAATAACAACCTATACCCAGGCACGTCTTTCAGGCGAAACCGTGGATCTTGATGATGAAGCGATGAATCAGGGCTCATCAATAAATGAAAAGAATAAGAAAGTTGTCATGTATAGTGCGGCCTGGTGTGGTGTTTGTACAAAAGCAAAAAAATATTTTCGAAAAAATAAAATAGCTTATAAAGAATATGATATTGATACTTCAAAAAAAGGTAAGCGTGATTATAAAAAATTAAAAGCACGCGGTGTGCCGGTTATTCTGGTTGGAAAAAAACGTTTAAATGGCTTCAATGCGCAGCAATTTGAAGCCCTGTATAAAAAAGCAGGTTAGGTAGTTTAATGAGTCAGATCGATTTTGTTGTTAATCCGGGTGGCAGTTTAACCGGTGAATTTCGCGTTCCCGGTGATAAATCTATATCCCATAGATCAATTATGTTTGGTTCATTGGCTGATGGTGTGACGCATGTTAGTGGTTTTTTACAGGGTGAAGATAGTCTCAATACCCTGCGCGCATTTCGTGCCATGGGTGTTGACATAGATGGGCCTACCGATGATGGCAAGGTCACTATCAATGGCATGGGAATACGCGGTTTAAAAGAACCTGAGCAGGCACTGGATTTAGGCAATTCAGGCACCTCGATGCGGCTGATGGCGGGACTACTGTCAGGCCAGGCATTTGATCTGGAGTTATCAGGGGACCGTTCTTTGAGTAAACGTCCCATGAAACGTGTCACTGAACCATTGGCGCTAATGGGTGCCAGGGTAGAGACGGCAGCAGGCGGCAAGCCGCCGTTGAAAATAAAAGGTGGACAGCCTTTAAAAGGTATTCATTATGATATGCCTGTGGCCAGTGCTCAGGTTAAATCCTGTTTATTACTGGCCGGTATGTACGCAGAGGGTACGACCTGTGTGACTGAACCCGCACCCACCCGTGATCATACTGAACGAATGCTGACGGCTTTTGGTTATCCAGTAAGCCGAACTGGCTCGACCATGTGTATTGAAGGTGGTGGCCAATTAACCGCCTGCGATATTGATGTACCAGCCGATATTTCATCCGCAGCATTTTTTATGGTGGGTGCCAGTATTGCCAGAAATTCGGATATTACGCTACTGCATGTCGGGATTAATCCAACCCGCACCGGTGTGATCGATATTCTTAAATTAATGGGTGCCAACATTGAGTTACTCAATCAGCGTGAAGTGGGCGGCGAGCCGGTAGCCGATATTCGCATTCGCAGTGCTCAGCTAAAAGGTATCCAGGTGCCGGAGAAACTGGTGCCGCTGGCAATTGATGAGTTTCCGGTACTGTTTGTTGCCGCCGCCTGCGCCGAGGGTAAAACTGTGGTCACCGGCGCCAGAGAATTAAGAGTAAAGGAATCGGATCGAATCCAGGTGATGGCTGACGGCCTGCAGATTTTAGGTGTGGATGCCCAGCCTACCGAAGATGGCATGGTCATCAACGGCGGGGAGATCCAGGGTGGTAAAGTGCATAGTCGAGATGATCACCGCATCGCAATGGCATTTACCATGGCCGCATTACGTGCCGCTGGGCCAATTTGTATCGAAGATTGCGAAAATGTGAATACCTCATTCCCTGATTTTGTCGGTCTGGCCCGTCGTGCCGGTATCAATATATCATCTCAGCAGGTGTAATGCTTACTATGACAAACATGATTCCTGTAATTACTATCGACGGACCGAGTGGGGCGGGCAAAGGCACCATCAGTCAGTTAGTGGCCGATCAACTCAGCTGGCACATTCTGGATAGCGGCTCGCTCTACCGGCTGACCGCACTGGCTGCAAGCTGGGACAATGCCTCCATCGAAGACGAATCAATTCTCGAAAATATTGCCAGGGAGCTGGATGTGGCTTTTATGCCCCAGGATCAGCGTTTGCGGGTGGTTCTCAGGGGGAAGGATGTTGGGGAACAAATCAGGGCCGAAGAAATCGGCATGAAAGCGTCCAAAATCGCCGCTATGACGGGCGTGCGGGCGGCATTGCTGAAGCGCCAGCGGGCGTTTGCCAGCCTGCCTGGACTGGTCGCCGATGGTCGCGATATGGGCACAACCGTATTCCCCGATGCCCAATTAAAGATATTTATGACCGCTTCCTGCGAAGAAAGAGCGCAAAGACGTTATAACCAGTTGAAAGAAAAGGGAATTCATGCTAATCTCGCCGCCCTCGTGACCGATTTGAAGGTCCGGGATGAACAGGATGCCAACCGTGCTGTTTCACCACTAAAACCGGCTGATGATGCCATTATGCTTGATACCACAGAAATGAGTATCGAACAGGTCACATCAAAGGTGCTGGAGCTGGCGAAACAAACCTTTGGATAATGTTCTTAAGGTGTCTGGGGATGTCCCCAGATTTAAAGATTAACACTCAACCCTGTTAAGCTTTTTCTACAGCCCATCTTTAAATATTACTTAATGTAGAAATCAAAAAGCTTAGACAGACGAAAGTTATATTGGAAATATTTTCTCATGTCCGAAAGTTTTGCAGACCTATTTGAACAAAGCATACAAGCTACCGAAATGAATGTCGGTGCCATTATGAATGGCACAATCGTTGATATTAGTGATGGTTACGTCACCGTAGCAGCAGGTCTTAAGTCTGAAGGTGTTATCCCGGAATCACAGTTCCTGAATGATTCTGGTGAACTTGAAGTTAACATCGGTGACGAAGTTGAAATCGTATTAGAAGCAATTGAAGATGGTTGGGGTGAAACCCGTCTGTCACGTGATAAAGCAAAACGTGCGAAAGCCTGGAAAGTACTGGAAGCGGCGCACGATGCTGAAGAAATTATCACTGGTATTATTACTGGAAAAGTTAAAGGTGGATTCACTGTTGAATTAGGTGACATCCGCGCATTCCTGCCAGGTTCTCTGGTAGATGTCCGTCCTGTACGTGACACAGCTTACCTGGAAGGTAAAGAGCTTGAGTTTAAAGTTATCAAGCTGGATCAGAAACGTAACAACGTTGTTGTTTCGCGTCGTGCTGTTGTTGAATCTGAATACAGCGCTGAGCGTGAGCAGTTACTGGAAGGCCTGGAAGAAGGCAAAACCGTTAAGGGTATCGTTAAAAATCTTACTGACTACGGTGCATTCCTTGACCTGGGTGGTATCGATGGTCTGTTGCACATCACTGATATGGCCTGGAAACGTGTTAAACATCCTTCTGAAATCGTTGAAGTGGGTTCTGAGATCGATGTTGTCGTACTTAAATTTGATAAAGAACGTAACCGCGTATCACTTGGTCTGAAACAACTGGGTGAAGATCCATGGGCAGCCATAGCACGCCGTTACCCAGAAGGTTCACGCCTGTCTGGTAAAGTTAGCAATATCACTGATTACGGCTGTTTCGTTGAAATCGAAGACGGTGTTGAAGGCCTGGTTCATGTATCTGAAATGGACTGGACTAACAAGAACGTTAACCCGGCTAAAGTTGTAGCGCTGGGTGATGAAGTTGATGTGATGATTCTGGATATCGATGAAGAACGTCGTCGTATTTCCCTGGGTATGAAACAGTGTTCAACTAATCCATGGGATGAGTTCAGCGCGACCCATAACAAAGGTGACAAAGTTAGCGGTAAGATCAAATCGATCACTGACTTCGGTATCTTTGTCGGTCTGGACGGTGGTATTGATGGTCTGGTTCACCTGTCTGATATCTCCTGGGATGAAGGTGATGAAGACGTTGCCCATAACTACAAGAAAGGTGATGAGCTGGAAGCGGTTGTATTGTCTATCGATCCAGAGCGTGAGCGTATTTCTCTGGGTGTTAAGCAGATGGAACAGGATCCATTCTCAAACTTTGTAGCGGCTAACGACAAAGGTAGTCTGGTTAAAGGTACTATCAAAGAAGTTGACGCAAAAGCAGCTATAATTGATCTGGGTGAAGGTATCGAAGGTACTTTGAAAGCATCTGAACTGTCTCGTGATCGTGTAGAAGACGCGCGTACAATTCTGAATGTTGGTGATAACGTAGAAGCCAAGTTTATTGGTGTTGACCGTAAATCTCGCACTATCAACCTGTCGATTAAAGCGAAAGATGCCGATGATGAGCAGGCAGCTATTAAAGAATATGCTTCTTCATCAGAAAGTGCGTCTACTAGCCTGGGCGATTTGCTAAAAGAGCAAATGGATGCTAATAAAGACTAGTAATAAATAATAATATAGACCAGGTCAGGGATGACCTGCCTATATCTATATAGTTTCTATTGTAGGGTCTATTTAGTGAGGGTAAAACAAGATGTCAGATGATCAAGAAATGAGATCAATGATGAAGTCAGAGCTGGTTGAGCTAATGGCTCGCAAGCAGAATCATCTTGCTTATAAGGATGTCGAACTGGCCGTAAAGAGCCTGTTAGAACAAATGTCTGAAGCGCTAGCGACCGGTGATCGTATAGAGATCCGAGGATTTGGTAGTTTCAGTCTTCATTTTCGTCCACCAAGAGCAGGGCGTAACCCCAAAACCGGCGATTCTGTCTCATTGCCCGGAAAATATGTGCCGCATTTTAAACCTGGTAAGGAATTGCGGGAACGTGTTAATAACTCGCTACATAGTTCAGAATAAACACATTCTCTTATTTTTAAATCTGTTAGCACAGACTAAAGTGATATCCGTAGAATTGCAGAGGTTATGCAAATGATTCGCTTTATATCGCTGTTGGTGTCCATTCCAGTTATTATTGTAATTGCTGCCTTTGCTTATCGAAATGCGCAGTTAATCGAAATCGATTTTTTTACAGTCCAATATCAGATACCCCTGGCAGCAGTAATATTAATAACCCTGCTAGCAGGTGTCACACTTGGTTTTATTGTCAATATATTTGTGCTGTTGTCACAAAGAAATAAAATCAGACAATTGAAAAAACAACGAGAGACTTTGAATAGTTTATCTGACGTATTACGGCCAGATAAATAACACAGAGTTTTACCGGCAATCGCTACACTATGACAAATTTACCGTTGGAATGGGCTCTACTGTTGTTACCAGTCGCGTATCTGGTTGGCTGGTTCATGTCAAAACGAAAAAATAAAAAGGCCCGTCGCCAGCTTCGTTTTTCCAATGATTACTTTCAGGGGCTTAATTACCTGCTCAATGATGAGCAGGATAAAGCACTCGACGTATTTTTAAAGCTGGTCGAAATCGACTGGGAAACCATTGATACCAGTCTGGCTCTGGGTGCAATCTTTCGTCGTAAAGGCGAAATAGACAAGTCCATTAAACTGCATCAGAATTTGTTGGCCAGGCCATCCTTGCCGGTTGAATATAAATCCCGGGTGTTACTTGAGCTTGGGCGCGATTATTTACTGGCCGGCTGGCTGGACAGGGCAGAGGGGCTGTTCAATGAAGTGCTGAAAGATGAGGTTTATTCGCAGGAAGCATTAGAACACCTGATGGCAATCTATCAACAGGAACAGGAATGGCAAAATGCCATCAATGTAGCAAGACGGTTTAAAAAAGATGGAAAACAGGATTTCCGACCGGTTATTGCACAGTTTTATTGTGAACTTAGTGAGCAGGCCCATGCGCATGGTGATAGTAAGGAAGCGGAAGCATTGGCCACACAGGCTTTATCTGCTGATGAAAACTGTGTTCGCGCATCCATTATTTTAGGCAACATAGCGCTTGAGCGTGGGCGCTATAAAAAAGCTATACGTTTTTATCAGCAGGTGGAATATCAGGATGCCGATTTATTTCCACTGGTCATTGATAAACTAAAAGTATGCTATGGCAATCAGTCAAATCTAAAATCATTAATAACTTATTTGAAAAATGTTCAGCGAAATCATCCGTTGATTTCGCTATTGCCCGCACTTACGGATTTGATTAATGAAGTTTATGAAAAAGATGCCGCTTTGGCTTATTTGTCCGAAAATATGCTGCAGCAGCCGTCGCTTGATGGTATGAAAAAAGTGCTGGATCTGAAAGCACCGAGCGATGATTGTCCGGAAAGTTACTTACCAGATGTAGTTAATCAGATGCTTCTACAAAAGCCGGATTATATATGTAAACATTGTGGCTATTCGGCAAACACGCTTTACTGGTTATGTCCTAGCTGTCAGACATGGTCAGGTATGAAACCAAGGCATCATATTTGAGGTGTATCTATTCAGCTTGTTTCTGAACGATCATGCCTTCTGAAAAACTACAGTGAGAAAAATATAGATGAATGCTTCTCTACAAAATGATCCCAAAGTTTTAGTTGCACTGGATTATCCAGCAGAACAGTCAGCCTTGAATCTTATTGACCAACTCGATCCTGCTCTGTGCCGATTAAAAGTGGGCAAGGAAATGTTTACCCTTCTCGGGCCTGATTTTATAGAAAAAATACATACCAAAGGTTTTCAGGTATTTCTTGATCTTAAATTTCATGATATTCCAAACACGGTAGCAAAAGCCTGTGAGGCAGCAGCAAACCTGGGTGTATGGATGCTCAATGTGCATGCTTTGGGGGGGCGGCGCATGATGGACGCTGCCGCTAACGCTATTGCTAACAGTGAAAATAAACCCTATTTAATTGCCGTTACAGTATTAACCAGTATGTCTGATACTGATTTAAATGAAATCGGTATCCAGCAGTCCACTGGTGAGCTGGCACTACATCTTGCCAACATGGCCAGATCATCTGGGCTGGATGGTGTCGTATGTTCTGCGCAAGAAGCGTCAGCAATGCGTCAGCAATCAGGTGATGAATTTTTACTGGTTACCCCTGGCATACGTCCGACAGGCAGTAAACAGGATGATCAGCGTCGTATTATGACGCCGGCAGATGCAATCAGGGCAGGCGCCAGTTATCTTGTGATTGGTCGACCCATCACACAGGCAAATGATCCCATTAGCGTTTTACGTACAATAAATTCAGAAATTTCCTAATTGAAATTTGGCCTTTATCTAAATATTCTTTGATTTCTTAATTAACCATGGAAAAAGGATGAAAGGTTATGAAAATTATAAAAGCAATAATTAGTGGATGCTTATTAGCGGTATCAACTTCACTCTATGCAGGGCCGGTAGATATAAATAGTGCCGATGCAAAGTCACTGGCGGCGGAACTATCAGGTATTGGCGATAAAAAAGCGCAAGCTATCGTCGAATATCGCAATGCACACGGGGCATTTGCCAGTATGGATGATCTGGCAAATGTTAAGGGGATTAGTGAGAAAACGATTGATAAGAACAGAGAGAATATCCTTCTTGGTAAAAAATAATCTCTTTTACCCAGGTATTATAAAGAAATGCCCCGGATTCCCGGGGTGTTTTTTTTTACACTAATAGATTACGAATAAACAATTTACATTAGCAAATATGAAATTAGACTTCTGGAAACAGCGCTGGTCGGAAAACCAGATTGGCTTTCATTTGAACCAGGTAAATCCTTATCTTGTTCATCACTGGTTAGATCTGGGTATTGATAAAGGCAGCCTGGTTTTCGTGCCATTATGTGGGAAGTCCTTAGACCTGGTTTGGCTGGCAAGACAGGGGCATGATGTGCTAGGTGTTGAATGCAGTTCGCTAGCAGTTGAAAGCTTTTTTTCAGAACAGAAATTAGATTTTCAGCAGGCTGAGTACAAAAATTTTAAAGTATTTAATGCCGGCAATATTGATATATTGCAGGGTGATTTTTTTGATTTATCGAAGGATTTAATGGCAGACGTAAATGCGGTTTATGACCGTGCTTCGTTGGTGGCTTTGCCGCTGGATCTACGCAAACGCTATGTTGAAAAACTTGCAGAGGTTCTACCAGTGAATACACATATTTTATTGGTTGCACTGGAATATAATCAACAGCTTATGCAGGGGCCGCCATTTTCCGTATCCGAACAGGAAGTAGCGGCACTCTATGAGTCACACTTTGAAATAGAAAAAATACAGCAACAGGATATTCTGTCGGAACAGGAACGCTTCAGGGAAAAAGGACTCGATTCTCTCATAGAGTCTATTTATAAAATTAGGAAACTTTAGTAACTTTATTTGTCTTTATCGATTTCTCCGCTTGAATCTCACTATGGCCTGAACTAAATATAAGATAGCTATCCTGGTATTATTCAAAACCAGTCAAAGATTATATCTATTATGGGAATCCATCGATGATCAGCACAAAAATGGAAAAGGTTCTTGATAACCTGACCACAAATTATATGCCATTCACCCTTTTATCGAAGGAGCGTATGTCAGAGGTTGTCAATATTGTTCGTTTTGTTGAAATGCGCGAAGGGGAAATATTTCAGATAACAGGGGGTAAAGGTAAAGATTATCTGTTTGTCATTGAGGGGCAGTTAAATGTTATCACGAGTGGAGAAGTGCGTAGCATAGATGGACCAGAAGAAACCCGCAAAGCCCCTGTAATACTCCCATCAAAACCTGCCACTAGTACAGTTGTTGCACGCAGCAACTGTATTATTTGTCATGCCGATCGAGAAATGCTGGATGATCTTATTTCATGGGATGAAATCGTCCACATGATGGAAGATACCAATGAAGAATTGGCCAGCCAGTTAGATCAGGTCAGAAACTCACTGGTATTCAGGCGTATGCCACTGGAACTGGTAGAAATGGCATTTGCCAGAATGCATACCGAGCAGGTGAAGAAGGGTGAATCTGCTATTCAACAAGGTGATGAAGGAAGCTCCTATTACATTATTACTTCGGGCTCTGCGGAGGTCTATTCCACTGGTCTGTATGACGATGAACCGCAGAAGATCGCAGAGCTGCAGAAAGGGGACGCGTTCGGTTGTGAAGCGTTAATTTCGGGTAACACGCGTTCTGAAACAGTGGTGATGAAAGAAGATAGTATTCTGTCTGTACTGGATAAGAAAGATTTTGAAGAACTTATTAGTAACCCTTTAATTAAAACCGTTAATCAGCAGGTGGCTAAATCCATGGTGGATACCGATTACATACCTATCGATGTTCGCTACGCAGAAGAATATGATGACAGTCATATTCCGGGTGCAATTTTAATTCCCCTGTTTGAATTACGTAATCGGATGGATGAACTGGATAAACGTAAAAAATATATCACTTATTGTCATAGTGGTAGTCGGAGCGCCGTTGCGAGCCTGGTACTGACCCAGAATCAGTTTGATGTGGTATCACTTGATGGTGGACTCCGAGACTGGGAACATGAGCTTGAATCAGTGTATTAACTTTTAACAGCTACTATACAAGCAAAAAATCTCGGCTATTTTGCGAGGTTTTTTTGTTACAGAGCTGACGATTATTTTTTCAAAAAAAGCTGCTGTCTAAACAGGCACATATACCAGAATGCAGCAAGGTATATCAAGCCACCAGCAGCTATCTATCCTATATGTGTTTCAGCAGCTTCTCGAGCTTGGATGCTGTCGTAATGCCCAGTGACAATCATAAAAATCGCGATACAAGCAACGATGAATCCCGTGAGCATGTTAATTCGAAAAGTGTGCGTTTCAGTTTGCCGTCTTACAGACTGTTGTTTGTATCCACCTGCACTTTTCCTCATCAGTAAATATAAGCATCAGCGAATATATTTTAAGTCTTAGATAATAAGTCATAGATAATACGGAATGAAGTTGATCAAAATAAAATATAAGACAGGGTGATTTACAAACCGCGTAAATATTCAGGTCTTAGTGGCTTGTCACCAGCAATAGCGGCAGCCAACTGTGTAAGTAATTTTTTTCGATCTTTAGGCAGTACCCCTGCGAGCGCCAGTGCATTGGAGGCATGATTTGAGCGAAATATGACGGGTATGGGTGGATTGATATTAGCGATTAGCCGATGTTGCTCCTTAAGAATGGCTATGTCATCAGGGCTTTCAAAGGGCTCGTTAAATTTGGTTTTAAAATTTTTAATTGCACTTTCATGTAAAAATAACTGTAGTGTGGATAAATAGCTAACCGGTGCTTTACTCATCAGCGCAACCGTGCCATCTATATGCTCCTGCCAATACTGAGTGCCTCCCAGACCGAGTATGACTGTTCCAGATACCTTGATACCACTATTGTGTGCTTTATGAAGTGCGTCAGCTATACCTCGTTGGCTTGCTCCTTTGGTGATTTTTTTAAGTATCAGGTCTGATCCTGATTCGATGCCAAGATAAAGCAGGCTGAGCTGGTTTTTTTTCAGTTGATCCAGTTCAGCTTCAGTTTTATGCAGGATATTGGATGGTGTTGCATAACATGAGACTCGAGTCAGTCGCGGAAATGCCGATTGCAGGCGCTGTAAAATATTGAGTAAATGTTCGGCAGGCAAGGCGAGGGCATCCCCGTCAGCTAGAAAAATTCGTTGTGTATCTGGCTGTTGTTGAGATGCGATTTGAATATCTTGCGCAATATCGTTGAGTGATCGGGGTTTATATTGCTTTTCTGTATACATGGAGCAGAAGCTACACTGATTGAAGCTACAGCCCAGCGTGGCCTGGATAATTAGATTGTTGGCTTCGCTTGGAGGACGGTATAAGGGCATATCATAATTTAGATGCATAAGACTTTATAGCCTCATTAATAGATCTTGGTCAATCCATTTTACTGGTCATGCTATATTATTTGATGCGAATTATTAGCCCGTATTAGATTAACAATTATACAGGTATGGTTTTTGTTCCGAGGTGATATTTATGCAGTCAGGCCCAAGAGAGATCGTTACGCCATTTCGTCCCATTCCACTGGATGTACCAGAAGGCATGGCGCCGAATGAGTTTTTTAACAGTACAGAAAATCTCAATGACCTGTCGAATAATAATGGACTGTTGCGAAACCCGGAGCATTTATTGTTATATCGCAAAGCCCTGGGTCATAGTAATGAATTTGATACCTCAATAATATTTAATACGTCTGAATGTATTCTTGATCCACTGGGAAGACCGGTGCGGCGTACTCAGGTTCCCGAAGTTACCAAACATGTCTGGAACAGGATGAACCAGATTATTATCGAATATATGGTGGAAAAATATCCGGATCCTGATGAGGCATTAATTCTGGCTGGTGAGGCCAGTCTTGATGCAACCTGGCCATTAACTTCGCCCGGTGTACCCAGTATCCGCATGTTGCATAATCACTTTATTGTCTTCAATAAAGAGCAGTTGCGTAAGGCGGAATTTGCAGATCCGAAAAATCCAAATTTAACTGATGGTGGGCAGCACAGTTTGTTTCAGGCTTATATGCGTGATGTCTATAGCCATTTTTTTGATTCACTGGATTTTAAAATATTAAAGCCAACTTCTCGTGGATCGTCGAAGATTGAATTGACGGGTTATCCGCAAGGTTTACCAAGCTGGAAAATACAGGGCGGTGTGGATGCGCTGAAAGATATTCAATTCTGGAAAGAGTATGACCAGATATTAAAAGGCTTTCTGGATTTTTATCGATCATTTTTTTCCCAGGTATCAACCCGCAATGCACCGATACCAAAAGACTCTTATTTTCCTGATCTTATCGAAAGCAAATTGTTATTCAATAATGATTTTCTCAGTGCCGCTAAAATGGTGCGTGATCAATGTATAACTGATGCTAAATATGCCAACGCCATACGTTGGCAGCCTGCGTTCAAACAATTAATCTATCGTAATGATGATGGGGATCTGATAGTTACTATTAGTCAAAACTCTATTGGTAATGCGATTACTGAGCTGCTTGGCGTTGTTGTTAAACGTACGCCGGACGCTGAAGCCTATGAAAAAGATGAGCCGGCATTGATTGAAAAGTTACTGGACGTTCGAAAACGTCTTATTCATGCTGATCTGGGTGACGGTATAGCAACGCCGTTCTGGCCGGCTGAGTAATTAGCTGGAAAAGTTTTTCTGCAGATATTCTATGATGTCATCTGACTCATAGAGCCAGCTATAGTCTCCCGAGTCATTTTCAATCCTTAAGCAAGGCACTTTAATCTGTCCACCGCCTTCGGACAATTCGCTCCTATGCGTCTTGTTTCTGAGGGCATCACGTAACTCTATTTTCAAGGATAGGCGCTTAATTGCACGTCTGGCTTTAATACAAAAAGGACAGGTTCTGAATTGGTAAAGCACGAGCTTGCCTGTTTTATTATCAATGTCCTGCTGTTCCTCGGGGGAACGTTTAATGCCAGCTGGAGAGGTAATCCAGTCCCATAATAATAGTATTGGGCCAAGAATGATGCGTAATGTTCTGAAAAAATAGCGAAAAAAGTATTTCATCTGTTATGAAGCGTGTTTTAAGTCGGGTGGGTATTTTAGCAGAGAAAGTTCGTCATTAGCCAGGTCGATTATGGACCTGGCTTAATAAACTATCAATATTACAAGCTACAGCAGCTTATCTGCTGGCAGCAATTGATGTGATAACCTGACTCAATGCATGGTTAAAGATTGAATGGTCAGCGAGAAAGAATGATTGATTTGCGGCGAGTTCGGCAGCGAAAGTATCGGCATCTTTCTCGATAACCTTTACTCCAAGTCTGTCGACAAATATAAGCTTGGCATTTTCCTGAATGATAACCGACAGTTTAAGGCGTCTTACGGTGCTATCTTCGCCAGTGTATATTTCAAACCATGCATTTGGTTTTACTTCAGGCGGGAGACGATTTATTTTTTCTTTAGCCGCCGCAGCCTTGGTTGCAATAGGGCAGGGTTCATTATCTATAAAAGTTAAACCAGCTTCAGTTTCTATAACCTCGAAGCTTTCATCGTCATCTTCTGTAAAGCCTGATTTTTCTAAAATGGTTTCATATATGCGTTCTAGATTGCGAACCGCCATAAACATTTTTTCTTTACACTGTTTGGTGCTATTAAGCTTTTCAGAAACTGTGTAAACGATTTCTTTATAGGTGGTTTTTAAGGACCACCATTCATTCTTTTCTTTAATCGAATGCAAAGTATTCGTTAATAGTTTTAGAATACCAACGGCTTCATTCCATTCCTTGCTGTCTTTGCCATTGCGAATATATGTATGAAACATCAAGGTTGACCAGTACTTAAGGATTAATGGCTGAACTGGTTTGGGAATGGGTTTTTTCATTGTATGGTACTGCAATTGTGTCAGTACTATTTGTCTTGCATGTTCTTTGATGATGTTCTTGCGGGTAATTTTCTCGTTTTGATCGAGCTTCTCTTTTTCAATGACTGTCAGTCGATTTAATGATGACAGTGCTGTATGGAAACTGATTATGTTTTGATCGAAGCCGCGTAGCAATTGATCAATAATAAGCTCCATAGTTTGATATACAGTGTTTTCTTTTGTGTCTATACCGATACCAATATGAGCGATCGTATCAAGAACGTTCCTGGCTGGATGTTTATCATTGTAGAAAAAGTTGGTATCCAGTAAAGAGGTTTTAATGACAGGTATTTGCAACTTTAGCAGCAGCGTTTTAATAGCATTGGAAATATTTTTGTCGCGAAGAAATGCGCCAAATATCATTTCGACGAAATCTACAGTTCTCGAATCAATCTGATTCATGGTTTTTGGTACGGCGACGTTATTCAGTTTTGCCATACTGTTTATTAATGCAGATTTAAAATTATCAGTATTGATATTAACTTTTTGGCCAGGAATAAATTCGGCTTTGTAGGTTAGCTGCAGGCTGGAGAGCGCTTTTAGAACATCCTGTCGATTGAACAGATGTTTGCTGCCAGTGGCTCGCATAGCACTATTGCTTGATTCGCTGCTGTTGCGAATGAAATCATTGATGATTTGTGAAGCATATTCAGGATCGGTATCAGTGGTAATAAATCCCGGATGCTTACTGTTTTTAAAGTTATAAATATCTGCACTCATATATCAGTCCTGCTGTGTAGCATAATTCCAAATAGGCACTATACATTGCAAGCAAATCTCTTATGCCAAGGCTACAAACCAGGGGCCATATATTGAAGGGCCTACAATGTTAGCAGATGCATCTCTGCTGGATGCTTTTAACATTTATATAGGAAGGTGCTTGATTAAGCCCTAGATCCAGATGAAACAATAATAATACCCCAAATGGGGGAATTATGTGAGCCAGTTCACGTATATCAATCCGACATTTATCAAGTCAGTCAGAATGTCTTCACTCATAACATTAAGACAATAGTTTAAGTTACTGATTATTAATAGCAAAGCCTTTATCTTCTTTTTAGAGGTCGAAAATAATCCCTGTTCCCATAAAAATCAGCAGAACTATTTTTATTGTGCCAGCCAGGTACGCCCAATACTGGAAATGGCTGTAAATCACGGCTGGTGAGAATAGCGCCCTTGTTCCATAAGTCTGCGAGGCAGTTATCTATAGTCGAGTATTGCTTCAATATGGCAGTTTCTAATAATGCATCAGAATGAATCAGTATTGCCTGGCAGGTCATACCGATATAGGGTGCCAGATTTTTTTCATAAATGGCATGTCCAAAGACAATGCACTGGACATGATTAAAGAATTTATCTCTATGCTGTAAAAATAAGCCTGACCATTCATGTTGCCGGATCAGTTTTAGCAAATATGCGTCGTCGCTGATAATAATAATGCCGCATTCATCAAATAAAGTGATGGCATTTTCAAGGGGGCTGCGATTGGTTCCTGCATTACGATTTGTGGCTGCTTTAAAATGCAGTTTGTTTAATATATTTTTTGTTTCAGGAAAAGTTAGCCAGACCATGGCATTAAAGAAGTCGTGCCAATTTTCAGTCCGTGTTTGTAATTCGCCTTTTAGATAAATTCTTGGTTCATAGTGTTCTTCAAACGTTTCGGGCTTGCCGCCTTGAGGTACGGGTTTGATATTGATATCACTGACGGCAAACTGTGTTTGTAACGATTCCAGTGTAGGCCAGTCAGTGGACGATGCGTGTATTTTTGAGACTTTTTTTATAGGATCAAATATTGGTGAACTGTTAAAAAAATACGGGTTCCAGATATCGCGTGCCTTATCATTCATGTCAATGCACTAATCTGCTTTAACATTGAATTGCAGTTCACATAGTCAATGTGGATATGATGATTTTTATTAAATATCTGTAAAACCAGACCTGGGAAACTATTCACTTCAAGCCGCTGGCAAAGCTCAAGTTCCTTCAACAGTTGCTGGTTTATTTCATCGGATACAAGGTCCTGTTTAAACTGATTTACATCGAGTTTGATGTTGCTGGCCAGATCTATCAGGACATCAGCATCTGAAGGATTGCGAGCTTCCAGATAGTAGCATTGCTGAATGGCCAGCAACATTTTCAGATCAGCAGACGGGTTTTGTTTTCTGGCGGCGAGTATTGCGCGACAGGCCGGATAAGTCGAGCGTCTGGGAGTGCATTGTGACCAGAAATCGAAATTAAATCTGGTGCCAGGTATATCATGCTGGATCTGTTTCCAGGTGTCCTGGATATTGAGCTGCATCTGCTCAGGCATGGGATTGTCTGTGTCTGGAGCGAGACCACCAAGTACATACACAGGCTTTACCGTGCTGGGCAGTTGCCGTATTAGCTTTTGCCAGGTCGGCCGAAATCCCCAGCACCAGCTACACATCGGGTCATGTAAATAATAAAGGGTTATTTCCCCGCTGGCTTTGGTCATTGATATTAAAATTATTTAGTGGGGCGTAAGAAAGGCGATAACCTTTTGCAAATGTTCGGCGGCTTCATGGCCCATTTCGGTAAGATATCCACCATCGACCTGAGTTATTAACCCCTTATCAAACAGACGCTGGGTTGCCGATATGATTTCTGGTTTCGCATTGGTGTGCACTTTAATGCCTTCCATGGTTGTCGATAATTTATATTGCGCCAGAACATTTAATTCATCGACTAATTCTGATTTTAGGGTCATAGCTTATTCTCTTCTATCTTTAGGATTGGCGGGGCATCTGGGTTTCAATATTCGCAGCAATATTATAAATCGTATCTGTTCACTTGTTTATCAGGATTCAGTCAGGTTTATGATATGCATTAATAAATGCTGCATTAGAAACTCGGTGTACTGCTTATATGGGTCTGGCTGCCGGTAACAGGATGCGTAAATTCAATAGATTCTGCATGCAGTAACAGGCGGTCAGATTGTTTTCTAATGGGTTCTGGCGCGTACAGTTCATCGCCCAGTATGGGGTGCCCAAGCGACTGCATGTGAACGCGCAATTGATGGCTGCGGCCAGTGATGGGCGACAGTTCTACTCGACTGGTATTATCCTGTGTATTGAACGCTACTACCCGGTAGTGTGTTTGGGATGCTTTGCCCTGATCAAAATCAACCTTTTGTCTGGGTCTATTTGGCCAGTCTGTTATCAGCGGCAGGTCGATTTCACCCTCAACAGGGTCAGGCCTGCCGGCAACAATGGCGATATAATTTTTATTCAGTTGCCGCGCCTGAAACAGGTCGCCCAGGCTGCGCTGGATATCTTTATTCAGCGCCATTAACATGATGCCTGAGGTGGGCATATCGAGGCGATGTACTATCAGAGCGCCCGGGAATTCCTGTTGTGCCCGGTAGGACAGGCTGTCCTGTTTTTCGATACCGCGTCCCGGTACAGACAGCAGGCCACCAGGTTTATTGAGTGCCAGCATGAAGTTATCCTGGTACAGAATTTCAAGACCAGTATCAGCCGGTGGTAGATAGAAAGAGGATGAATGAGCTGTCATTTTTTGCGCAATGGCTCAAACAGGAATTCCAGGCCGTTGATTTTGATTTCATGCACGATGCCAAGCATTTGCCCCAGTTCTCCATCTGGAAAGCCTTTATTGGCAAACCAGACAACATAGGGTTCTGGCAAATCAATCAATAAACGACTTTCATACTTACCAAAAGGCATGCGATATTGTGCGAGTTTTAACAAAACCGCTGGGTCAGGCAGTAGTGCGTGTGCTTGTTGATCAACCATGCGCCTATAATATACAAGTCGATCTGTTTAGTCTTGGTCGAATTTATCAATTAAAGTCTATACTTAGCTAAACACTGGGCGGCTGGAGATGGCATTGTGGCGTTGTTTGATAAGACTGCGACTGAGTTGATTCGGCTGGCCTGGGATAGACTAAGGCCATTGCCAGGTGGTATCTGGATATTTAACCAGTTTCTGCGCTGGTATAATCCCTACACCGGTTCAATTCGTGCTTCCGTAAAAGAGCTGAGTCCCGGTTACGCACTAATCGAACTCGCTGATCGTCGTCGAGTACGGAATCATCTTAATTCTATTCATGCACTGGCACTGGCAAATCTTGGCGAGTTTACCAGTGGTCTTGCTTTGCTTGGGGGCTTGTCTGCTCACACTCGAGGCATCCCCACTAAAATCACCACTGAGTATTTTAAAAAAGCACGGGGACGACTGGTTGCCGAAAGCCGATCAGATTTATCCCAGGTCAGTGAAAATACAGATTTTGAAGTGTTTACCGACATTCGCGACCAGGAAGGCGATGTGGTTGCTCGGACGGTGGTCAACTGGCGTCTTGGACCCATTGAATCCAGTTCATGAGTAACGGCATGATTAAAACCCGGTTCACTGAGCAGCTCGGACTGCAGACACCCATCATCTGTGGGCCTATGTATCCCTGTAGTAATCCTGAACTGGTTGCGGCCGTATCAGAGGCGGGTGGTATAGGCATCGTACAGCCCATCTCCCTGACTTACGTTCATGGCTATGATTTTAAGCAGGGACTGGCTTATATTCGATCACTCACCACAAAGCCCATAGGCATGAATGCCCTGATTGAAAAAAGCTCAAAACGCTATCATGAAAAAATGCAGCGCTGGGTGGATGTTGCGATTGAACAGGGCATCCGGTTTTTTATTACCTCGATGGGTAAACCAGACTGGGTTGTGGCAAAAGTACATGCGGTTGGCGGGATTGTTTATCATGATGCAACCGAGCGTAAATGGGCGTTGAAAGCCCTCGATGGTGGTGTGGATGGCCTGATCGCGGTAAATAATCGAGCCGGCGGGCATGCCGGAACAAAATCCATGCAGCAGCTTTTTGATGAGCTGCATGATTTGGAGGTGCCGCTGATATGTGCCGGTGGCGTCGGTAATCCAGAAGACTTTAAAGCCGCGCTGGATACAGGGTTTGCCGGCGTCCAGATGGGCACCCGGTTCATAGCCACTTCGGAATGTAATTCTCCTGAGCCGTATAAAACAGCAATAGTAAACGCGACTGAAGACGACATTGTGTTAACGGAGTGTGTCTCGGGTACACCTGTATCAGTGATTTATACACCGTATATACAACGCCTGGGTTTAAATGCCGGCTTTATAGCACGCAAAATGCTGCAACATTCAAAACTGAAATATCTGATGCGAATGATCTATCTACTCAAGTCACTACGCCAGTTAAAGCTGGCGGTGCATGATAAATCGGGCAATCGTGATTACTGGCAGGCGGGGAAAAGTGTCCAGGGAATAGATTCGATTAAGTCAGCAGGCGATATTGTCAGATCTTATACAGGGTATTTTTTAGAAAAATAACAACAATATTATTTATTGATCATGAGTGATTTTGTCACTGAACGGTTTGTGTTTATTCAATATGTTAATATTCAGTCATTAAAATTATCACGAATTTTTTCAGGCTAGTGATACTAAAACTAACTATTTATAAGGTTTGTTATGAATCAGTCTTCGTCGCGTATTATCAATTTTCCCATATCATTTTTTGCGATCGTCATGGGTATGGCGGGATTCAGTATCGCACTGAAAAAAGCCGAGTCAGTTTTTAATTTCACACCGGGAGCAGGCCAGTTAATAACCCATTTAACAATAGCTTTATGTCTCCTTGTGGCGATGATATATGGCCTGAAAATAATCAACTATCGCGAGGCTGTGGTTAAAGAGCTGCATCATCCTGTTAAGCTAAGTTTTTTCCCGGCTTTTTCAATCAGTTTGTTATTGATCGCTATTGCTGTGTTAGATGTTTATCCGGGAATCGCTCGAATAGTCTGGTTCGTCGGTGCGAGTGCTCATCTGGTGTTTACTTTATATGTGATGAATTCCTGGATAAACCATACCCATTTTGAAATTCATCATATGAATCCCTCATGGTTTATTCCCATAGTGGGTAATATCCTGGTGCCAATTGCCGGTGTTCCACTGGGCTATGAAGAGGTTTCATGGCTATTTTTCAGTATTGGTATATTATTCTGGCCGGTCTTGTTATCAATAATATTTTATAGGGTTATATTTCATAAGCCGCTGCCTGAAAAACTTGTGCCTACTTTTTTTATATTAATTGCACCACCTGCTGTCGGCTTTATTTCCTGGTATAAATTGACCGGTGAAATAGATAGTTTTGCCAGGATACTTTACTTTAGCGCCATTTTCTTTTTCCTGTTGTTGTTTTCGCAGGCGAGTAAATTTATGCGTCTGAAATTTTTTATTTCATGGTGGGCGTACTCGTTTCCGATGGCTGCGATAACTATTGCATCCATGCTCATGTATGAAGCAACAGCAATTACGGGCTATTTATGGATAAGTTATCTTTTGTTTGTTCTTCTGTGCCTGTTTATTCTTATTCTGCTGATTAAAACATTTGTAGCCATAGCGCAAAAAAATATATGCATTGAAGAATAGGTTGTTTAGTTTTCAGGAAAAATTATACAGCTACCGTCATTTAATGGCTTTTCCATATCCCAGTAATCAGCTAATTTTATTGCGGTATTTCCGTCTTTGGGTGAAATGACAGGGTAGGGAGGATAAGCAGTGTGCTCAATTATGCCGTGCATGTGGCTTCTGTCGGAGTAAAAACACCTGAGATAGCTTGCGGCGGGTATGATTCGAATAACAGCCTGCATATCTCTGGGAATAAATCGCTCAGCGGGGAAGCTTTTTAAAAAATAGTCAGTTTCAAGTTCCGGGAAATTTAGCCGACTATCAAAATCAAATATGTATAGTTGATGATTAATGACTGCCTGTAAAATCATATGGTAGTCCCATATCACAGCTTCAGCGTGCTCGGCAGCTAGCTGATTAAAAATGGCAATTTTCTTTGCTGGACTGGATAAAAATAAAACGTTTAAGGCACGGGGATCAGTACCCTGATTGACCATTGTGTTGGCAAGCTGCCAGATATTTTCTTCACAAAAAAGTGGGGTATAGAGGTAATCTGATTTATGATGAATTTTCATATGTGGCGCACTAGCAGGATATAGAAAGTGTATTCAACGGATTTTTTTATTATTTTGTTTATCGCGGCTGTGATCTGGTACTGGCTTGATGGCATGAAAGCCAAAGAAATCGCTCGCCAGACAGGGAAAGACGCCTGTAAAGAAGCCAGTGTCGAGTTTCTCGACGATACGGTCGCGGTTAGCAAGGTTCGATTAAAACGTAATACCATGGGGCAAATGAGTTTATATCGTGAATATCAGTTTGAATTTACCAGTGATGGTGAATTCCGATATCATGGCGAAATCACTATGCTAGGTAAACGAATACTGAATGTGAACATGGATGCTTACCGGTTATTTTAAAGTCATTATTTTGGTGTTAGCGCCTGGCCGTCAAATTCGATACCATCCCAGCCATATTTCATAAATGCTCTGATATTGGCGTGATCTGAGCCCTGTAAATTCTTCAGGACATCCTCTCGATAATATTTACCAAAGCAGTTCAGCGTCTGGGATTCGTTAAGATTTAACAGTTTTGCTAACGAAAATATTTTGCATGATCCTTCATTGCTACCTGCTTCATTAGTGATTTTATCTTCATTTAAACCATTGTAAAAACGCGCTGGGGTATAAACATAATTGTCAGAAATATATTGAATGATAGTGTCAAAATCAGTTGTTTCGGGTGTGTTGTTGAGTTGTTCCAGTAGTTCGTCGTTGTTCATTAGTCGCTCCTGGGATGATATGCGTTAATTAAGGTTGTTAAATCACTGATAACTTCGGTGCTGTGATTATCAGGATCCACTTCCCTGTATATTTTAGCTATCTCGCCTTGTGGATTGACGATAAAGCTATGGCGTCTGGAGAATTTAAATAACACCAGAGACATCAACGCTCCGTATTGTTGAGAAACCTGGCCGTCAATATCGGCTAGCAGGGGGAAGGGTAAATGGAATTTTTCAGCAAAATTCTTATGACTGCTCTGGCTATCCATGCTAATGCCAATTAGTTTGGCATTTAATTGGTTGATCTGATGAATATCGTCGCGAAATGAACAGGCTTCTTTAGTGCAGCCGGGAGTATCGTCTTTTGGATAAAAATAAATGATTAGCCAGCTACCTCGATAGTCAAGCAGTGCGCGTTGTTTATTGTTCTGATCAATCAGGCTAAATTCAGGCGCCGGATCACCCACCTGAATACCTGTGCTGGCAAAACTTGCGGCGCTGAAAACCCAGGAAAATAAAAAGGAAATAGCGTTGACTAAACGGGACTTATGCTTGCGGGCCATAGTTATGTGATCTTCGCCTGAATCTGTGGTTTGATTATAGCTCAGGTGATACTATCACCGCAGAACAAATAAAATCTTAGGGTAATTCGATGAATAGCTTATATATCCTGCTGCATGTTATTTCAGTCGTAATATGGGTGGGCGGTATGTTTTTCGCTCATGCCTGCTTAAGACCGATTGCAGCCGATCAGTTAGAGCCACCTTTACGACTTAATCTGTGGGTGGGTGTTTTCGGACGCTTTTTCCCTGTTGTCTGGCTAGCTATCATTATATTGTTATTCACCGGCTATATGATGATCTTTTCGATCTGGCAGAGTATGGCGGCAACGCCTTTATATGTGCACATTATGAACGGTGCCGGCATCGTAATGATGCTGATATTTATGCATGTTTTCTTTGTGCCATATAAAAAACTCAAAGCAGCGGTTATTGCAGAAGACTGGCCAGCAGGTGCTAAGGCATTAGCCCAGATACGCATGCTGGTGGGTGTAAATATTCTATTAGGAATGCTGGTTATTATTGTCGCCAGTGGTGGGCGCTATCTGTAATTAGAGGATATATCTTTGACTGAATCAGCAATTGATGCATTAAACGCGAAGTTTGCCATTCCTGGCCAGCTTCTTTTTAAGACGAAAGCTAACGGACAGGTTGCAGTTGAAATATCAAATAAGCAGGCGACCGCAGAAATTATGCTGCAAGGTGCACATCTGATCAGTTGGGTGCCTGGCAATCACAAAGATGTTATCTGGTTATCAAAACAGGCCAGCTTTGCCCAGGGAAAATCAGTTCGCGGTGGTATTCCCGTTTGCTGGCCCTGGTTTGGGCCGCACGAATCCAGCCCTTCATTTCCTGCACACGGATATGCGCGAACGGTGCCCTGGAATGTAGTGGAAACCGTCAGCCTGAAAGACGGTGCTACGCTTATCAGGTTTGCTATCGAAAGCAATGCGGCTACCCGAGAACTATGGCCGCACCCATGCAATCTGGAAATGTGCATGCGTATTGGTACAGAACTGAAAATTGATTTGACTACAGAAAATACCGGTGATGAATCATTTGTCATCGGGCAGGCCCTGCATACTTATTTTGCTGTTGGCGATGTGCGTGAGATAAGTATTCAGGGGCTGGAGTCATGCGACTATCTGGACAAGGTGGATAACTTCAAGCGTAAAACGCAAAATGGCGCCGTCAGGATTGATCAGGAAGTTGATCGTATTTATCTACAATCGGTGGATGATTGCCTGATCGATGATGCATCGATGCAGCGCCGTATCCGAATTAGCAAAACCGGCAGTGCATCAACAGTTGTCTGGAATCCCTGGCTGGAAACAGCCAGTAAAATGGGCGATCTGGGTGAGAATGGTTATTTGGATATGGTCTGTGTGGAATCGAGTAATGCGGCAGATGATGTTGTGGAAATTGCCCCGGCAGGCAGTCATTGCCTCAGCGTGTGCTATGCCGTAGAAAATCTTTAGTAATCTTTTTATTTATCATCGCAGTGCCTGCATGGTTTCGTCTGCCCAGTGCACAGCTTCCAGATAGGACTGAATAAATTCATCGGCATTGATATCGATATTATGGAGTTCATCCCAGTTCGAGCGTTCGTATTCCAGTACCCGCTTATAAATTTCACCATGTTCACCCGCCTTGTCCAGTAATGCCATTTTTATGGGGCTGCTGAGCGTTACTGTATCGAGTAAATCAATCATATCAGTATCCATCAACGCGTCCAGCACAGAAAATAAGCCGATAATAAACATTTGTGGTTTTATCTGGGGATTATATTTTTCTGCCAGCAATTCACACATTTTTCCACGGATCATCGCGGTGACAATCAGTTCATTGGGTTTGCTGTCGATGACTTTTGACATCAGGATTAGCGAGATCCAGTTGCGAACGTTATTCAGTCCCAGTAATACAACCGCATCTTTGATTGAATCCACTTCACGCCGTAAAGAGAAAGTGGCGCTGTTGATATAGCGGAGTAATTTATAAGACAGCGTAACATCCTGGGCCAGGACTTTCTCGAATTCATCATAATCTAATTCGGCATCCTGTAGTTTATTCAACAGGTTCATTACCACCAGCTTGTTTGCCGGCGTATGGCGTTGCGTGACCATCTGGGGATGGCAGAAAAAGAAGCCCTGAAAATAATCGAAATCGTATTTTTGACAAATTGAATAAAGTTCCTGCGTTTCAACCTTTTCGGCAATGATTTTTACATCATAGTGTTTAAGGTGTTTGAGCAGCTGTTGAATATCAGCTTCAGTTTTATCGTTGACATCAATTTTGATAAAGTTAGCTAATTCGATCAGCGGGATCAGTTCCGGTTTATAAACAAAATCGTCCAGGGCGATAGGATAACCCTGATGTTTCAGTCGCGCTAAACCTTCGATTACATCAGGCGTCGGTTCGACATCTTCAAGAACCTCAAGGACACTCTGTTCCTTGAACATGGGTGTGAGTTTTTCATCAACAATAAATTGTTGGGGTAGATTAATAAAAGCGAGTGAACTGCCGGTCAGGTTTTCCAGCCCGATATGCATGAATGTATTAATAATGGTTGCGCAGGATGCCTGATCACCATCATCAAATTCAGCAATATTCCTGTCGCTACTTCGATAAAGCAGCTCGTAACCTATTACTGCTAAATCTCGGTCATATATTGGCTGCCGGGCAATAAATAGGTTTTCCATTAAGATCCTGTTTGTATTATTCTGGCTAGCAGTATAAATCACCGCCCCGGGGGGGTGGCAAGTCGACTTTAGCATATAAAAAAAAAGCCCTGCAAAAGCAGGGCTTTTCATTCAAGCTTTATACTACTTGCTTACTGAGGTACTACCTTAGTAGCCTGCAGGCCTTTAGGGCCTTGTTCAGTATCGTAGCTTACTTCCTGACCTTCATTCAGTGTTTTGAAGCCTGAGCCTTCAATAACTGAGAAATGTACAAATACATCTGGAGAACCATCTGAAGGTGCGATGAAGCCAAAGCCTTTAGATTCGTTAAACCATTTTACGGTGCCTGTAGCCATGTTTTATTTACCTCTGGTAATATTAAATGCGTATTCAATTGCAGATCATGTAACAGGAGTAACCGAAATGGTGCTCTATGCGTACAAAATAGAACGTGCAACAAATAACTTTTTCAATTTATTCGTGGTGATCAGTTAGTATGTCTGACCTAATCCAACGAATGCGGGATATTATATACCATATTTTTCTTAAAAAGTGACAACTAATTTCGATATAAATATGAACCCAAATGATTTATTTTTTTGATTTCAATCAAAATAGCCATGCTGCAAATATCAAGCCAGATTAATATTCCTGAAAATGAGATCGAAATTCGATACATTCGTGCACAGGGTGCGGGCGGACAAAATGTAAATAAAGTGTCCACGGCAGTGCATTTACGTTTCAATATCAGGAATTCTTCCCTGCCTGAGTTTTACAAAAGCAGGCTGTTAAACCTGAGTGATAAAAGAATAAGTAGCGAAGGTTACATTATTATTAAGGCCCAGCAATTCAGGACGCAGTCGAAAAATCGTGAAGATGCCCTCAATCGGCTGAGTCAGCTAATCAAAAGTGTTGCGCAGGTAAGAAAAATCCGCAAACCGACCAAACCTTCAAAATCAGCGCGTACCAGGCGCATGGATGAGAAATCTCAGCGTGGTCGTACCAAGGCATTGCGTGGCAAGGTAGGCGATAGCTGAATTCACGGCTGTATTTGTCTATCAGAGAGTGCTAATAATATCGGCGAGCAATTTGCCATCGGCGGCATTAAGCGCATGTCCAGCAGGTGTAATATGTATTTTTGCGCGACCTTTAATTTCAGTTACCTGATTCAGGTCCTGCGAAAAAGCGGGTACGATTTCATCACCGGCAATGCCCGGAGCGCTGCGCACAATTGCATGGTATTTAATGGCCGGGTGCGGTTGCTGATTCAGCCAGCCGATCAGGTTTCCTGGCGGCAAATGTGTCGCTGGATTACCGGGCAAAGCCGGCGTTAAGTCCACCAGCGCTCCTTGCGAGTGCTCGAGGTACTGGTAGTCGTTGCCACCGATAACATTTTTAAGAAAATCTATGCCCGGTCCTGGGCAGAAAAAGGGCTGACTATGCACCACATCCAGTCCTTGTAAAGCTCTGGCAGTGCCAAGATTGGGCGATGCTATGGTGATTAATGCGTTAATTTTTGGGCTTGAAGGATTAACCAGCACCAGCCGTGCAACTACGCCACCGGCAGAATGAGCTGCGATGATGACTGGCTCATCAGGATGTTGCCGCTGGATGAACTGTAGTTGGGTAAATAAGTGCGCGGCCTGAATTTGCAGCGGGGCTTCGGCGGGTAAATGCACTCGATAGGCACGGTTACCGGCATTCAACTGGCGACCGGGTAGATGCACTATGCCGCCTTCTGGCGTGACTGTGATGACGCCGGCATCGGGCCAGCCATTGGCTTCGAGAACGGGCAGTGCACCACTCTGGATCCAGGTGTTGGCGTTGGCGGCCCAGCCGTGCACCAGTACCAGAATATCAGCACGACAGTTTGTTGCTAACAGGAATAAAAAAACCAGGCTGAAGCTGCGATAGATGCTCATGATATTTGTCATTTCAGCTCTTGATGAATCGAATTAATAAAATATTAACACGGGCAATTGGACAGGGCTAAGCCGCTAGATAATTTCCAGCACTGGCTTGTCCTGGGTCAAAAACAGCTACGGCTGCAGCACGCCTTTTAGGTCAGCCAGTGTTCGGTGGATACTATGACACCGCGCGCACACCGTGACGCCAATTTCACCGAGCAATTTCTGGCTTTCTTTTACCTGGCCCTGGGTTAGATACTGCACCAGGTTGTCGAGGCGGCGTTGAGTGGGTTTACCCATGATGCGTATAATCGGAGCATTATCTTTGTGACACTCGGTGCAGCTTTGGCCCAGATGATTCAACTGTGTGGTCAGCCGATGCGCCGCCTGGATCGCATCAGCACTGCGTTTGTCTTCCAGCGCAATCAAAATACGGTTAATCGAATTGGGCAGTTGGTGCATGGCATCCTCGAAACCCTGGGTTTCAGTCGCATTTTTCCTGACCAGTATTTCATCATAGTCCGGTGATCGATATAAGGCCGCAACCACGGGACGATAGGTCGCATGGCAATTGTCACAGGATTTCGCTATTTGTTTTAAGACGCGTTTGGTAGTGACAGTATCGTCTGATTGAATCGCCAGACTAAGTTCAGTGAATAGTTCTGGTTTGGTTCTTTGTTGCCATTCAGGCACCATTTCTGCAATTTTCAGATAGTCTGATTCCAGTTTCTGCGTCCATTTCGTCATGCCTGCTGCATTGCCGCTGTTAGCATAATCCTCAATGGCCAGCATGGAACGGCGAAGTCTGAACATGGTGTGCAGCCACACCTGACGTTTATTGACGGGTTTGTACCAGTTGGCCAGTGATTTGGGTGGCTGCTCCAGCGTGATGCCGGATTCCGCCAATGCCGGGGACAGGTAAAATGCAGCCGCAATCAGCCAGAGTAAAGTTTTTATATTCATTCGATCAGACCGTTCCTGCTAACCCCGGTAGTCTCTCAACTGCGATCTAAAATGGTTGCGATAAAATACAACGGCGCTGGCACCATTGATCTGCACATCGACAATTTTCCATTGATCATTAAACAGGGCGAAGCGGAAATCCAGCTGGGCCGGGTAGGTATTGGGCAAATACACTTTAGTGCTGACAATAGCCTCACGGTTGAATCGGTAGCGGGCCGGTTCAATGTGTACCCGCGTGTTCCGATTAAAGCTGCCCAGGTTTCTCAGCAGGCTGGAGGTAAATGATTCTTTAAGCTGGCTTTCAAATTGATTCAGGTTGTCGGTGCTCATATAGCGCAGGTAAGGGCCAGCGACTTTTTGCATCATCTGGCGAAAGGCAATATGGGGAATAATTTCCTTATGCAAAAAAGTCAGCATGACTTTCTGGTTGCGCGCCTGCTGGCTCGCGAGGAATTGTTTTAAACTGGTCTCTGCCTGGTGTACCAGGGCAGCGGGATCCTGTACTTGTTGCCCTGGTTGCTGGGTGGGTGCGGCACCCCGGTAATATGGGCGCTGATATGGATTGTATGGATTAGAAAATGCTGATACGGTTAATAAACTTAAAATAAGACCCGATACAACTGGTAGCAGTTTTGTCATTTTTATACCCCGAATTGATAACCAAGAATGTGCGCATATATTCAACCAACGTTCTCAGATTTTATCTTTACATGCAAGTCTAAAATTGACGTCAATATTATTGCATGACACTCATCGAACCCATTACCGCAGAGCAGCAAGCACAGGTTTGTCAGATCACAGATCAGTGTATTGAACGACTGGCTAATATTCATCGAATCAATGTGCCGTCGATTCCGGTTAAATTTGATTTAAAGGGCCGAGCATCGGGCATGTATATGGTGCGTGGACGAAAGCGGTTTATTCGCTATAATCCCTATTTATTTGCCCGCTATTTTGACGATAATCTGTCAACCACGGTGCCCCATGAAGTAGCGCATTATGTGTCTGATGTGTTATTCGGTCTGAAAAACATCAAGCCCCATGGCAAGGAGTGGCAACAATTAATGCTGTCGCTTGGGGTAAAACCGGAGGTGACCGGCAACTATGATCTACATGGCATACCGGTGCGTCGACAGAAACGGTTTAACTACCAATGTGGTTGTCAGCAGCATCAACTGACCACAGTTCGTCACAATAAAATTCAGGCAGGCAAAGCGCGATACTTCTGCCGTCAGTGTGGCAGCCAGATTATTGCCTGTTAGCAAATTATCCGGGCGCCAGAATACACGGTAACAAGAAGTTGAGGCTTATCCATATAAACACAGATAAGCGGTTTCAGTAGCTACTTTGACATCAAACGACGCATTGGCTGCCACATCAAATGATTCACCCGCCGCGAATGTTTTTTCTGCATTTTCACCTGGCAGCTTTACCGTCAGCGCGCCACTGACAACGGTCATTTTTTCTTTGTCACCAGTGTTAAAAACATACTCGCCCGGCGCCATAACACCGACAGTTGCAGCTAAGGTTTCTGTCTGAAACGCAATGGATTTTACTTTGCCATCAAAATATTCATTAGTTTTAAACATAACAGGGGTCTCTATAATCAGGTTGAAATGATAACTCGAACGGCATCCAGACGCAGGTTTGCTGAGTCGAGTAATTGCGTTAGTATTTTTAATTGATGTTCGAAGAAATTAATTTCTTCTTTACGAACATTGGGATTTACTTTTTGTAGCGCACGTAAGCGATTAATTTCTTTTTCCAGTGTTTGATGCGTCTGTAAATGTGCCTGACGCAGTATATCCGGTGCTTTCCTGTAAGCATGGTCTTCACAGGTTTTCACCAGTTGTCGCAGTTCAGTTTCCTTGGCCCGTACTATTTTTTTGGCTGTTTCGATATCAACAATTGTCTGTGACTGGAAAATAAAATCTCGATCCAGGTCGTTACTATGGTCTTTGCCCGTTTCATCAAGCAATACACGAATAATGGTCGGCGGTAAATAGCGGCTGGACTGGTGGTGGTCTGAGGAGGCCGATTCCAGAATAAACAAACACTCCAGTAACATGGTGCCGGGGCTGAGTTTGTTATATTCCACCGCGGTCACTGCTGTATTGCCTAATTCTGAACTGTGCACCATTTCCATGGCGCTGCTGACCATTGGATGTTCCCAGCTCAAATATTGCACGTCTTCGTATTTCAGCGCGGTGTTTCGATTGAAGGTAATGGTTGCGCCATCTTCGGGTAAACCAGGGAAGCTGTTGATCATGTGGTCACTGGGATGAATGATATAACAATGCTGAGAGTGTTCTTCAAAGTCGATATTAAAACAGTCAAAGATGGCATCCATATAGTGATAAATATCAGAGTATTCATCTTCCCGTAGCGCCTGTTCTTTCAGGGCGTTAGCAATGCGTGGCCGACAGGAGTTGTATTCCAGCAATCGATCGCGACCCTGTTGCATAGCCTGATTCAAGTCGCCATGTATTTTGCTGGATATTTCGACCAGATTATCGATATCTTCGATGCCTTCATCGATCTGGTGCAGGGCGTCGATTAATTCATCCTGCACCTGCACAAATACGTTATGTCCTGCAGGGCAGGTATGTTCAAAAGCGGACAGGCCATCTTTGTACCAGCGATAAATTATTTCCTGGGCACTGTTTTCAAGATAAGGCACGTGCAATTGAATGGTATGTTTCTGGCCAATGCGATCAAGACGTCCAATGCGTTGCTCAAGCAGATCCGGATTCAGTGGTAAATCAAACAACACCATGTGATGCGCGAATTGAAAATTGCGTCCTTCAGAACCAATTTCCGAACAAATCAGCACCTGACAGCCGGTTTCCTGATCGGCGAAAAATGCCGCTGACCGATCTCGCTCTACAATGCTCAGGCCTTCATGGAAAACTGCGGCATGGATCCCCTGGCGGGTTTTAAATTCATGAGCCAGTTCTATGGCAGTGTCAGCACTGGCAGCAATAACCAGCACTTTTTCAGGGTGTAGCTGAATCAGTTTTTCACTTAACCAGTTCACCCTTGGATCAAGCTTGATCCAGGATAACTGCTGATCGGTATGAATGGATTTATATAATAGCTCTGGACTCAGCAATAGCTGAGCATCAGAAATTCCGGTGGATTGATAGTCATTGATGCAGACGGCGTAGCTTTCCGGTAACGGCAGGGGGTATGCGTTGAGTTGTCTTTGCGGAAAGCCTTTTACCGCTGCCCGGGTATTTCGAAATAACACTCGACCGGTGCCATGACGGTCGAGTAAATGTTCTACCAGCTCTTCGCGTGCCTGATGATTTTCGATATCGTCGAGTAACTGCTGATTATCACCTTCTTTTAAGGTGCTTTTTAAAATAATTAAGGTTTGTTCGTCCAGAGGCTGATCCGATAACAGGCGTTCAACCGCGGCAGCGATGGGCGCGTAGGCATTTTCTTCTGCGATAAACTGATTGAAATCGGGAAAGCGTGCAGCATCCAGTAAACGCAGGCGGGCAAAATGACTTTCCCTGCCCAGTTGTTCAGGTGTTGCTGTTAGCAACAATACGCCTTTGGTAGAAGAGGCCAGTTGTTCAACGATTTTATATTCGGTGCTTACATGCTCCTGTGACCATTGTAAGTGATGCGCTTCATCGACCACCAGCAAGTCCCATTCACCCTGGGATGCCTGTTCAAATCGTTCCGGATGTTGAACCAGAAATTCGAGACTGCATAGTATTAACTGTTCGCTATGAAACGGATTGTTCTGTGCGCTGCTTTCATCAATCGCCAGACAGCGGTCTTCATCAAAAATACTGAAATGTAAATTAAAGCGCCGCAGCATTTCTACCAGCCACTGGTGCACCAGTGTTTCGGGTACCACGATCAATATGCGTCTGGCACGTTCGGTGAGTAGCTGGTGATGCAGAATAAGTCCGGCTTCGATGGTTTTGCCCAGGCCGACTTCATCGGCCAGTAATACTCTGGGGGCGTAGCGATTTGCAACTTCGTGGGCAATATATAACTGATGGGGAATCAGGCTGGTACGGGCACCGGTTAAGCCATAAAGATCAGAATGGGCCAGGAGATTGATCCGTTGTAATGTCTGGTAGCGCAAATCAAACCATTTGTCCTTATCAACCTGGCCGCTGAATAAACGTTCAGTTGGACGATTTAGCTGAATAAAGTTATCCAGTTGGCCTTCTTCGAGCTGTGCCGGTTCGCCATTTTCATCGCCGCCAATATAGGTGAGTAAGCCGGCTTCTTCATCTACTGCCGCCACGGTTAAATGCCAGCCTTCATGGCTTTTCACTTTATCGCCGGCAACGAAAGCCACCCGGGTTAAGGGCGCTGTTTGTTTGGCATAGGTACGCATTTCCCCGGTCGCATGAAAATGGATGGTGACAGTGCGGTGATCGACCGATAAAACCGTGCCCAGTCCCATATGTAGTTCTGCGTCACTAATCCAGCGTTGACCTGGGATGAATGTCTGCACTGCGGCTCCTTGGCTAAAAATCAGGGGCGCTATATTAGTTGATTTGCACTGAAAAATCTTTAGTAGAAACGGGGGATTAACGGAGTTTTCTTGATGGAGGCCGGCTTATCAGCTACATATTCATGCCATAGTTTTTATGTAAACTTAAAACTTTTACAGCGCTATAATGTGCTTAATTTATTTAAGCAGGTGGCAGTTTGCCAAAATGACTGACAAAAAAACCAAACCAGGGGAAATTTAATGGCAGGTACAACCAAGAATGTATATGCGTTCGAAGAAGGTGATGGAAAAAACAAAATGCTGCTGGGTGGCAAAGGGGCCAATCTTTGTGAAATGACCCAGATAGGGCTCAATGTACCCCCGGGATTTGTAATTACCACAGAAACCTGCCTGGCCCATCTGGAAGATAAGGAAAATCTGCCCGCAGGTGTGATGGAGGAAGTCCACCAGCATATGATGGCGCTGGAAAAGAAAACCGGCAAGACGTTCGGCGGCAAGGACAACCCCTTGCTGGTATCGGTGCGCTCTGGATCTGCCATGTCCATGCCGGGAATGATGGATACCATTCTAAATCTGGGCCTGAACAGTGAAACGCTGGAAGGCCTGATTCAGCAGACCAGCAATGAACGATTTGGCTATGACGCTTATCGTCGATTCATTCAGTTATTTGGCAAGGTGGCACTGGGCATACCTGACGAAGAATTTGATAAGGAATTCGACAAAATCAAAAAGAATGTCGGCGTTAAAGAAGATCTGGCACTGTCGGCAATCGATCTTAAACGGGTAACAGAACGTTTTCTGGAAGTGGTTAAAAAGGTCACCGGATTGCCTTTCCCAGAAGATCCCTATGTGCAACTCGAGATAGCAATCAAGGCAGTATTTAATTCCTGGGATGGTAAGCGTGCAGTGGACTATCGCCGAGAATTTAATATTACCCCCGATAAGGCCAACGGTACGGCGGTGAACGTGGTTACCATGGTTTATGGCAATTTAGGTGATGACAGTGCTACCGGTGTGGGTTTTACCCGTTATCCCGACACTGGCGCCAATGAATTGTTTGGCGAGTATCTGGTGAACGCACAGGGCGAAGATGTGGTCGCGGGTATACGCACACCTAAACCCATTGATGCCATGCTCGATGAAATGCCGAAAATGTACAAGCAGTTAAAACAGTTACGAGACAAGCTTGAAGAACATTACCATGAAGTGCAGGATTTTGAATTTACCATTGAAAAAGGTCGGCTCTATTGCCTGCAAACCCGTAATGGAAAAATGAATGCCATTGCCATGGTGCGTACGTCGGTGGATATGGTGCGTGAGGCGCTGATCGATAAAAATCAGGCTTTACTACGCATCCAGCCGGATTTACTCGAGCAATTATTATTTCCACGACTCGACCCCAATACCAAATCAGTTCCCATCGCCAGGGGCCTGCCGGCATCCCCTGGTGCGGCAGTCGGTCATGCGGTATTCGACGCGGACCGGGCGGAAAAACTGGGCCGAAATGGTGATCGAGTCATTCTGTTACGCGAAGAAACCAAGCCGGAAGATATTCACGGATTTTTCGCTTCTCAGGGTATTTTAACGGCCCGAGGTGGCAAGACTTCCCATGCGGCCGTGGTGGCGCGTGGTATGGGCAAACCCTGTGTTGCCGGCGCCGAAGGCATTCACGTTGATGTACAGACCAGAATGGCGGTTGTCGGTGAACATGTCATAGCAGAAGGCGACCTGATTACTATCGACGGCACCACCGGGGATGTGTATCTGGGTGAAATTTCGATGATTGAAGCCGAATTTACATCGGAACTGGATGTGTTGCTTCAGTGGGCTGACGAACGTTCGCGGCTGGCTGTTATGGCCAATGCGGATACTCCGCTGGCAGCCAAGCAGGCGCTGAAATTTGGTGCCATGGGTATAGGGCTATGTCGTACCGAACGCATGTTTAATGCAAAAGACCGGCTACCCATTGTGATTGATATGATCGTCGCTGATACCGAAGAAAAGCGCCGTGCAGCACTGGCGAAATTGCTCCCCATACAGCGCGAAGATTTTAAAGCCATACTTAAAATTATGTGTCCGAAGCCGGTGACTATTCGTTTACTGGATCCCCCGATCCACGAATTCCTGCCGTCGGAGCAACAGCTGATGGAGGAACTGGATCAGCTACACCAGCTCAAGGACACTGTCGCGGGGATGAATGTACTGACCGATGCGGTGGAACAACTTTATCATGATGGTGGCGAACAGAAGCGGGTACGTTATCTCGCCGACTCCCATATGGTAGAGGAAGTTATTCAGAAAAAACAAACCATACTGAAAATGGTGCGCAGCCTGTATGAAACCAACCCTATGCTGGGACATCGCGGTGTGCGCCTGGGCATTACTTTCCCCGAAATATATTCCATGCAAATCCGTGCAGTGCTGGAAGCAGCGGCTGAATGCATTAAAGAAGGTGATCACGTCTGCCCCGAAATCATGGTGCCTCAGGTGTGTACTTCCGAAGAGCTGATCCGAGTTAAATCCTATTTTGATGTAATTCATCCGGAAGTCGAGAAAAAATATGGCGTTAAGGTGGAATTCAAATTCGGTTCCATGATGGAAGTGGTGCGTGCCTGTATGCGAGCAGATTTTCTCGCCAAGGAGGCAGAATTTTTCTCCTTCGGTACCAATGATCTGTCACAGGCTACCTTCTCCTTTTCCCGTGAAGATGCGGAGAATAAATTTCTGCCCATGTATCACGAAAAGAAAATTCTGCAGGACAATCCCTTTGAAGTGCTCGACGAAAAAGGTGTCGGCAAGTTAATGGAACTGGCAATCGACTGGGGCAGACAAACACGACCCGATATGCGTATGGGGGTTTGCGGTGAGCATGGTGGTCATCCGCAGTCGATACAATTTTTCCATCGCATTGGACTGACTTATGTCTCCTGCTCAGGACCGCGTATTCCTTCTGCGCGGTTAGCGGCAGCACATGCGGCAATGTTGCAGAAATAACGCTAGAATACCGGTCAGTTTAGACCGGTGATAAAAATATTGATATGAAAGCAAATGAGCTAAAACGCGGCCTGGTTTTCCAGGCCGATGGTAGAAATATTGTTGTCAAACAGATTCATGTACAAACCGCTTCCTCGAGAAGCGGCAATACCCTGTATAAAGTACGAGGTCAGGATGTCGTCACGCGACAAAAATTTGAGCAAAGCTTTAAAGGTGATGACAATATCATTCCCGTTGAAATATCGAGAAAAGCAGTGCAGCCGTTATATCGTGAAGCCGATGGCTGGACGTTTATGGATAGCGAAACCTATGAACAATATATACTCTCTGACGATGTGCTCGAAGATGAGCTGCCGTTCATTATCGAGGGTATGGAAGGTATCAACACTTTGATTTCTGAAGACGCGATATTGGGCATAGAATTACCGCCCACCGTAGCATTAGAAATTATGGAATGCGCACCAGCCATGAAAGCAGCATCATCTTCAGCACGTACCAAGCCCGCAACTATGAATACAGGATTGGTGGTGCAGGTGCCTGAATACCTGACGCCGGGTGAAACTATAAAAATAAATCCTGATACCAAAGAGTTTCTCTCCAGAGTATAAACACCAATGAGTGAATGGTTTGTTTACATGGTGCGATGCAGTGATGATAGTTTATACACAGGAATAGCCAGGGATGTTACACGGCGAGTAAATGAGCATAATAATAGCAATACACTCGGGGCCAAATACACGCGGAATAGAAGACCGGTTGAGCTTGTTTATCATGAGTCTGTTGAATCCAGATCAGAGGCTTCAAAAAGGGAATATGCTCTTAGAAAACTGGGTAAGGCGGGAAAAGAAAGCTTACTTCGAAGTAGTTAGTTTGCTCTGAATCACATCCATTATTTATTCTTTAAAGCATATTTAGCATAATTTTTATCTGGCTAAATACATTACTATTCTATGTGGGTTCTTTGTACAGTTTAGCTGGTTTTCCTGGTTGGGTTTGAACAGTAAGAGTCTTGCAGGCCTGAACCTGAAAAATCTCGATCGATCTTAACCATAACCCAGGGATGGACTGCACTGAACTACAGGCACTAATAACGGCATTGAATTGATGATTTAGATAATTGGTTCAGGCTATTGTTATCTTATTTGAAAGATAAACATCCTGTATCGCATTCAGCAGCTCGATACCTTCCGTCATCGGTTTTTGAAACGCTTTGCGACCTGAAATCAGACCCATGCCCCCGGCGCGTTTGTTAATCACTGCAGTTCTTACCGCCTGACCTAGATCATCTTCTCCCGAAGCACCACCGGAATTAATCATGCCGACTCTACCCATGTAGCAATTGGCGACCTGATAACGGACCAGATCAATGGGGTGATCGGACGAAAGCTGGCTGTAAACAGCCGGGTGGGTTTTGCCAAATTTGATGGCATTATAGCCGCCATTATTCTGGGCCTGTTTCTGTTTAATAATATCCGCATCGATAGTTGCTGCCAGATGATTAGCCTGGCCAGTTAAATCAGCCGCTACATGGTAGTCAGTGCCATCTTTTTTAAATGCATTATTACGCAGATACGCCCATAAAACTGTCACCATACCCAGTTCATGCGCATGTTCAAATGCTTCTGAAATTTCCTGAATCTGGCGTCTTGACTCGGGTGAACCATAATACACGGTAGCGCCAACCGCGGTAGCTCCCATATCAAAAGCCTGGTTGACGCTGGCAAATAAGGTTTGATCGTAAATATTTGGGTAGCTGAGTAATTCATTGTGATTGATTTTCACAATAAAGGGAATTTTATGTGCGTAGTCGCGGGCGACGGCATTGAATACGCCAAGGGTTGATGCAACCGCATTACAGCCACCTTCTATAGCCAGCTCAATTATATTAGCAGGATCAAAAAATGCGGGATTGGGTGCAAACGATGCGCCGGCTGAATGTTCTACACCCTGATCAACAGGAAGCAGGGATAAATAGCCGGTACCTGCCAGCCGACCATGATTAAACAATGCACCCAGATTGCGCAGGACACTGGGTTTTCGGTTTTTTTTGCTGATGACGCGATCGATGTAATCCGGTCCTGGAGCATGTAAATCCGCGGTGGGGATCCCGCTGCAGCGATGGTCAAGTAATGATGCGGATTCTTTACCCAACAGCTTTTCTATATCAATCATGTTCATGCTCCTATCACTAATTAAATAATTAATATTACAGAAAGCTAATGTTGATGCCTGCGATATATAGTCTCAATATATCTTCTTATACGTTAACTGGAATGAGTTTGTCTACTACTAAAAGAAAACGGCCCTTAAAAGGGCCGTCTTATTCAGTATGGGCTGGAGTTTATTTCCTGGTTTTACGACGTTTTTTAGTCGCCAGCTTTTTAATTTTAGCAACCTGTTGACGTTCCCATCGTTCGCCGGCTGCCAGCATCATTTTGGCTTTTTTCTCACCCAGTGCCAGCAGTGCCTGTTCACGCTTTAATGCCGCTGATAACTGATCTTTTAATACTTCAATTTCTGCTTTGGCAGCATCTTTAGCAAGCTTGATTTCATCCCTCGCTGCATTTTTAGCAAATTTCAACGCATCTTTGGTAGCCTTAAGATCGTCTCTTAATTTCTTGGCTAAGGCATTTCGTTTTGCTGCAGCCTGTTTGCGATTGGTCGCAGCAGTCGATTTTTTGCGGGCAACTTTTTTCTTACTGACCGCTCTTTTTTTTGCAGGGGTTTTGGTTGCTTTTTTAGCTTTAGTTTTCTTTTTGACATTCGCCATGGTTGGTTCCTTTACGTGGGTTTTTCTGTGGTATTAAATAGTTGAAAAGTATAGTCAATAAATCAAATTATATTTATTTAGTTTACAGATTTATTTATCTGTATCAATAGACTTGTTTCAAGCCGGGGCTAATCTTGAGTTACAGTTATTAAATGGATTCTGCGGGTATAGTTTATGGCAAATACTAAATTTATGACTATTGATGGCAATCAGGCGGCTGCTACGATTGCCCATAAACTAAACGAAGTTATCGCTATATATCCGATAACTCCTGCTTCACCTATGGGGGAGTGGGCAGATGAATGGTCTGCTGATAATCAAAAAAATTTATGGGGAGCGTTACCCAGGGTTGTTGAAATGCAAAGTGAAGCCGGTGCTGCGGGTGCTATTCATGGGGCTTTGCAGGCGGGTGCATTGACAACAACATTTACCGCATCGCAAGGTTTGCTGTTGATGATCCCCAATATGTACAAAATTGCAGGGGAACTAACACCGACCGTATTTCATGTGGCTTCTCGTTCATTAGCCTGTCAGGCGCTGTCGATTTTTGGTGATCATAGCGATGTTATGACAGCGCGGATGACTGGATTTGGATTTTTGTGCGCCAACTCGCCTCAGGAAGTGATGGATTTTGCACTCATAGCGCAGGCGGCCAGTTTAGAAGGTCGGGTGCCGATGGTGCATTTTTTTGATGGTTTTCGTACCTCTCACGAAATACGAAAAATTACACCGCTAGATGATTCAACTTTACGTCATATGATCAAAGATGAATGGCTTACTCGTCATAGAATGAGTGCACTTTCACCAGAACATCCGGTGTTGCGCGGTAGTTCGCAAAATCCGGATGTATATTTTCAGGCCCGTGAGACGGTCAATGCATATTATGACAAGATGCCAGAAATTATTCAGGGTGCGATGGATCGCCTGGCAGATATGACCGGGCGACACTATCGGCTGTTTGAATATTTTGGTGATAAAAATGCTGAACGTGTCATCGTTATTATGGGTTCAGGTGCAGAAACTGTAGAAGAAACGGTCGCTTATTTGAATGCCAAAGGTGAATCCACGGGTTTAATCAAAGTCCGTTTATATAGACCCTTTGCTGCCGCTGCCCTGATTGAGGCACTGCCTGAGAATTGTAAAAAAATAGCGGTGCTTGACCGTACCAAAGAACCTGGGGCGGATGGCGAACCTTTGTATAAAGATGTTTTAACTGCACTGGCGCAACATGTTTCGAGCGCGCATCCGCGGTTTGATCATTTACCACGGGTCATTGGTGGCCGCTATGGCTTGTCATCAAAAGAATTTACCCCTGGCATGGTAAAGGCAGTGTTTGATGAGCTGAACCAGCAACATCCCAAAAATCATTTTTCGATTGGTATTCATGATGATGTAACCAGTACCAGTTTACGCTGGGATCATGCATTCCGCACCAATGTTCATAATGAAAGCTATCAGGCGTTATTTTATGGTCTTGGTAGTGATGGCACCGTGAGTGCAAATAAAAACAGTATAAAAATTATCGGGGAACATACAGATTTACGCGTGCAGGGCTACTTTGTCTATGATTCGAAAAAAGCTGGCGCAGTAACCATTTCCCATTTGCGTTTTGGTCCCAATCACATTGCATCAACCTATTTAATAGAAGATGGCAATGCCAATTTCATTGGCTGTCATCAGCCGGTTTTTCTTGAGCGCTATGATATGCTGGTTAAGGCTGAAAGGAACGCGGTATTTTTGCTGAATACGGCCTTACCTGAAGCGGCGATATGGGATAGTTTGCCCGCCCATATGCAACAGCAAATGATTGATAAAAATATCCGTTTTTATGCCATTGATGCCTATGCCGTTGCCGAGAAAACAGGTCTGGGAAAAAGAATCAATACCATTATGCAAACCTGCTTTTTTGCAATCTCTGACATTTTGCCCAAACAGCAGGCGATTACTGAAATAAAAAATGCGGTTAGAGACACTTATGGCAGGAAAGGACAGCATCTGCTCGATATGAATTATGCGGCGATCGATGAAACCCTGGCCAGTTTGCAGCAGATCAAAATGTCAGATCAGGTCAGCAGTGCATTTGAAATTCCGACACCTGTAGTTGATAGCGCGCCGGATTATGTCAAACAGGTAACCGGTGAAATTATTGCGGGTCGAGGCAACGATATCCCGGTCAGTTTATTGCCTGCAGATGGCACCTTTCCAGTTGGAACAGCTGCTTACGAAAAACGTAATCTTGCGCTGGAAATACCTCTGCTGGAACCTGAGTTGTGCACCCAATGTGGTAAATGTCCGCTAGTCTGCCCGCATGCTGCAATTCGCAGCAAAATATTTGCTGATACTTTGCTGGTAGATGCACCTGATACATTCAGACACGCGGCGACCATTGGTAAAGGATTTCCCGCAGGCATGCATATCACTTATCAGGTGGCGCCCGAGGATTGTACCGGCTGTGGTCTGTGTGTCGATATTTGCCCGATACGCGACAAAAGTAATCCAGAACGTAAGGCGCTTAATATGCATCCACAGGCACCATTACGCTCACAGGAGAAACAGAACTGGGAGTATTTTTTATCGTTACCAGAATATGACCGCCGCGAACTTAAGACCAGCACCATAAAAGGAGCGATGGTGTTGCAGCCTTTGTTTGAGTTTTCCAGCGCCTGTCTGGGTTGTGGTGAAACGCCCTACATCAAATTAGCCAGCCAGTTATTTGGTGATCGAATGGTGGTGGCTAATGCCACAGGCTGTTCGTCCATTTATGGTGGCAATCTGCCAACTACACCCTGGACATCGAATGCAGATGGGCGCGGCCCGGCATGGAACAACTCGCTGTTCGAGGATAATGCCGAATTCGGTGCCGGTATGCGCATTGCGATCGATGAACACGCGCAGCAAGCCACAGAACTACTGCATCAACTGGCAGATAAACTGGATGCGGTGCTGGTAGCGGCAATATTAAATGCAGATCAGTCAGATGAAGCGGGTATTTATGAACAGCGACAGCGGGTCGAAAAACTTAAAACAGCCCTGAAAATGATAGATTCTCCTCTGGCTATACGCTTAAGCCAGTTAGCGGATAATTTGTGTCGCAAAAGCGTCTGGATTATCGGTGGCGATGGCTGGGCCTATGATATAGGTTATGGTGGGCTGGATCATGTGCTGGCTTCGGGTCGCGATGTAAATATTTTAGTGCTGGACACGGAAGTTTATTCCAATACCGGCGGGCAAACCTCCAAAGCGACGCCGCGAGGTGCGGTGGCAAAATTTTCAGCGGGCGGTAAAGATAAGGCCAAGAAAGAACTGGCATTGCTGGCCATGAATTATGAAAATGTATATGTAGCTCAGGTGGCATACGGGGCCAGGGATGTGCAGACTCTGCGTGCTTTCATAGAGGCTGAAGCGCATCATGGCCCGTCAATCATAATTGCCTATTCACCCTGTATCGCGCATGGCATCGATTTAACTCACAATCATCAGCAGCAACAGTTAGCCGTTAAAAGCGGTCACTGGCCCTTGTTCAGGTTCGACCCAAAACGGATAACTGCGGGCGAAAATCCTTTGCATCTTGATTCAGCAGAACCCGAAATTCCCTATCGGGATTATATAGAAACTGAAACCCGGTTTAGCATGTTGTGGCAAAAGCATCCCGATGATGCTGAACATTACCTGCAACTGGCACAGCAGGAAGTTAATCATCGTTATCATTTTTTACAACAGTTAGCCGCACTGGACTGGAGCGAACATAGCAGAACTGCTACAGCTAAAGTAACTGGCGAGCTGTAAGAAATAAACTGTTTTTCCAGTCACCAATGTCTGGTGTCAAAGAAGGATAAGGATACGTCCCATTTGCAGGAACTGCTGGAAGAAATTCGTCAACTGGAAGAGCGTATTTCAGCAGAGTTAAACCGAAAATTCGAGGGTTCTGGCTATACCATTCACCGGGGACGCCAGTATAACCAGGGACGCCAGTATAAAGAGTATTGGTCTTTGTCATATTCAGCTAGACAAGAGTTGTACGATATATTAAAAATACACTCAATAATAATAACAACTGACAAGCTGGCCAGGACTGACCTAAAGCCGTCACAAGTGGTTGATAAGATAGACTTAAACATTGGAAAAGGTAACGCACATGAAAATGCAGGAAATCAGACTTATTGCAAAGAATCATGGTATTAAAACTTCAAGGATAACCAAACAAAATCTGATCAAGGAAATCCAGACGTCTGAAGGCAATTTCGACTGTTTTGCGACGCCGTTGCTGGGCGAATGTGATCAAACTGAATGCATCTGGCGTGACGATTGTTTAACCCAGTCGAAAAAGCAGGCGGTAGCTTAAGGACTCGCCCTCTGGGGCTTGCAGGTGTGCCCGCACTCTGTGTTGCAGCTTTTTACCAGGCTTCAGTATGCGTTTAAAGCTGCGTCTTGGTTGCGAACATACCTGTAAGCCAGAGATAGATCATAATTGATCAGAGGTGCCTTAATTTATATTGGATGCGGATTGTCCGCGATGGCCTGTTCATAGAGGTCGATATACTGGCGAGCGCTAGCCTGCCAGGAACGGTCGGGAGACATTGCGTTGTGCTGCAACTGTTTCCAGACGGAAATGTTTTTATAAAATTTCAGGGAACGACGCACCGCGGCTATTAGTGCTGCGGGTGTATCATTATCAATAATAAAACCGTTGGCTGTTTTATTCGCCATAGATTTTTCATTGGTGTCGATAACGGTGTCTGCCAGGCCACCCACATTCCGTGCTACCGGCAGGGTGCCATAGCGCAGGCTGTATAACTGGTTGAGACCGCAGGGTTCGAAAGTTGAGGGCATTAAGTAAATGTCAGATCCTGCTTCGATCTGGTGGGACAGAGTCTCGTCATAGCCGATGGTGACAGATAATTTTTGTGGATATTTTTTGGCCCAGTCAAGCAAAGCCGTTTCATAGACCTTTTCACCGCTGCCTAGTATGGCGATCTGCAATGGCAGGGATAATAAAGTTTCCATTGCAGCTAATATGCTATCAAAACCTTTTTGTTCTACCAGTCGGCTAACCAGACCGATCAACGGTGTTTTTGCTTTAGCAGGGAGCTTTAGCTGCTTTTGTAAATATGTTTTGTTTTTTGATTTGTCTGCCAGCGTTCGACGATTATAATTTTTTGCCAGCAGTTTATCAGTGCCGGGATTCCACACATCGGTATCTATACCGTTAATAATGCCGGATAATCGATCTTTCCGGTGGCGCAGTAATCCATCCAGTCCGTAGCCAAATTCAGGCTGCTGAATTTCTTTGGCATAGTTCGGACTCACCGTATTAATGCGGTCGGCAAATACAAGGCCGCCTTTTATAAACGAGAAATGCTGATGGAATTCCACGCCGTGCATACCCCATAGTTCGGCGGGTAATCCCAGATCAAAAAATGTCTGGCTGTTAAACATGCCCTGGTAAGCAAGATTGTGAATAGTAAACACAGTTGCTGGTCGTTGCGGAAAAGTGTCCAGTAATGCAGGTACCAGGGCGCTTTGCCAGTCATTACAATGGGCAACATCCGGCTGCCATGACAGGCCGCAGCGGTTAAGTGCTATATCAACGGCGCATTGTGCGAACAGGGCAAAGCGAAACGCGTTGTCATGCCAGGGTTCGCCTTCCGGATCCAGGTAGGGGTTGCCGGGTCGATCAAATACAGCGGGGCTATCTACCAGCCATGTTTTAACCCGTGTGCCGGGCAGGAAGGTTTCCAGAATACGAATATGCTGCCCGTAGTGAAAAGTTTCCGCAACACAGTTTTGCTTTTTGACTTTATCCAGCACTTCCTGATAAGCCGGTAACAGTAATCGTACGTCCTGTTTATTTTTCTGTAAGGCGCGTGGCAGGCTACCTGCAACATCGCCTAAACCACCGGTTTTGATGAAGGGAAAAGCTTCACTACTAATATATAGAATTTTACTCATTTTTCTTACGCTATATTTTTCTAAGCACTATGCCAGCTAACGGGGGAAGTGTCAGAGAGACAGAGCAGGGGCGGTTCATCCATTCTACATTTTCTGAATGAATATTCACCCCATTGCTAACATTGCTACCTGCATAATACTCAGAATCGGAATTGAGTATTTCTTCGTACACACCTGGTTCGGGCACGCCAATGCGATAATTTTCCCTCGGTACAGGGGTGAAATTCAATACTATAACCAGATTTTCATCATCGCTTCGTCGCAGATAGGACAATATAGACTGGTCGGTATCGTTGCAGTCGATCCACTCAAAACCCTGGGGTTCAAAGTCATAGTGATTAAGCGCTGAGTGCTGCCTGTAAAGACTGTTTAAATCCCCGATAAGCGTCTTGATGCCCTGATGGCCGGGGTACTGTAATACATACCAGTCCAGAGCTTTATCGTGGTTCCATTCGTCGCCCTGTCCAAATTCGCAGCCCATAAACAGTAGTTTTTTACCAGGGTAGGTAAACATGTAGGTATACAGCAGGCGTAAATTTGCAAAGCGTTGCCAGTCATCCCCGGGCATTTTATGGAGCATGGAGGATTTGCCATGCACGACCTCATCGTGGGAGAAAGGCAGTACGAAATTTTCACTGAACAAATACAGCAGACCAAAGGTGAGCTGGCTGTGATGATAATGACGGTGTATGGAATCCTTTTGCATATAACTCAGGGTGTCATGCATCCAGCCCATATTCCATTTCATGGAAAAGCCAAGACCGCCGATGTCAGTAGGACGAGTCACCTGGGGCCATGCGGTGGATTCTTCTGCGATGACCACAGTACCGGGATGTTCTGCATGAGTGACAGAATTCAGTTCGCGAAAAAATTGAATGGCTTCTATATTTTCATTGCCGCCGTGGATGTTGGGTACCCAGTCATGGGCTTCCCGGGAATAATCCAGATACAGCATGGATGCGACTGCATCGACGCGTAGACCATCGAGATGAAATTCTTCCAGCCAGAACAGGGCACTGGATAACAAAAAGTTTTTAACTTCATTGCGGCCATAGTTATAGATGAGCGTACCCCAGTCTCGATGCTCGCCTTTGCGCGGGTCTGCATGCTCGTACAGTGCGCTGCCGTCGAAATTAGCCAGACCGTGGGCATCTTTGGGGAAATGCGCGGGTACCCAATCCAGTAAAATGCCAATATTGTGCTGGTGCAGGTAGTCAACGAAATAGTGGAAATCCTCCACGTCACCAAATCGACTGGTTGGAGCAAAATAACCGGTAGTCTGATACCCCCAGGAGGCATCCAGCGGATGTTCGGTAATGGGCAATAATTCGATATGGGTAAATCCAGTATCCTGGATATATTCAACCAGTCGATGCGCGATTTCTCGGTAATTGAGAAAGTTGCCGTTATCGTCGCGTTGCCAGGAGCCTAAATGGACTTCATAAATGGAAACGGGTTCATGTAACCAGTCGAGTTTTAAGCGCTGTTGCATCCAGGCATCATCCTGCCACTGGTACTCTTTTTCAGCGGTAACAATCGATGCGGTTTTGGGGCGCATTTCAAATTGCTGGCCATAGGGATCGGTTTTTGTCAGAATCTGTCCGCTATCCTGGTTGCGTATTTCAAATTTATACAGGGTGCCCGCGTCGAGGCCAGGTATAAATAGCTCCCACACACCGGTGCTGCCGCGATTGCGCATCGCATGCCGGCGGCCATCCCAGTCGTTGAAATCACCGATGACACTGACCCTTTCAGCACTGGGCGCCCAGGTGGCAAACAGCACGCCCTCTACGCCATCCACGGAATGTAAATGCGCACCTAAAATCCGGTATATATGCCAGTGTTTGCCTTCCGCAAATAAATGCAGGTCGAATTCCGAAAGCTGGGGAGGGAAACAATAGGGATCATAGTAGATTGATTCATGGCCCGAACTGTTAACGCTTTTAAGTTGATACCGGTCAGGAATTTCTCCTGCTTTTCCTGACCATTCAAAAAAATCACTTTCCGGGATGCGATTCAGTTTAATATCCCCCGGCAGGATGGAAAGGTGCTGGGTGTGCGGTGCAAAGGCACAAACCCTTGCCGTGGTTTTTTCCTGATGTAAGCCTAATACTGCGAAAGGATCATGGTGGCAGGCAGTCAGTATTTTTTGTTGGCCGGAGCTGAGTGTTGGTTTGGCTGTCTTTATGATCATTGTATGTTTTTCAGAGTTAAATTATTTTATTGATACAGTAAATAGCTACACGCTTTTATTATGTCACGAATGTTTAATGATATTGCGCAATCATTACATAAATGTGTTGAGATATGATAATAATATAGGTGATTGTTATACAAAATAATTTTCTAATTTTGTTCAGTGCTCATTTTAAGTGCACTGAGTAGCGAAGATGATATATAAGAGAGCAAAAAAACCTTAATGGACTTGTATTTATAACGCTGGCAACATAAGGATTAAACAGGGATTATGGCGTGAGAATTGCCGGGTCTTTGACAAAATAAATGACAGAATTAATAACGTCCGGTTGATACCGGTTTAGACGTGGAAGGAAAGAATACTATGAGATCACAATGCTCCCTGAGATTTGTCAGTCGACTTACTCGAGATACACTGGCGCTGATTATGGCGGGTGGGCGAGGCTCGCGACTTCAGCAGCTTACTCAATGGCGAGCAAAGCCTGCTGTACCATTTGGGGGTAAATTTAGAATTATTGATTTCCCCTTATCAAATTGTGTTAATTCCGGTATCCGGCAGATAGGTGTTATCACACAATATAAAGCGCATTCTCTATTAATGCATATTCAGCGGGGGTGGGGGCATTTGCGAGGCGAGTTTGGCGAATTTGTTGAACTGTTACCTGCGCAGCAACGGGTTGATGAAACATCCTGGTATGCGGGTACGGCGGATTCGATCTATCAGAACATGGATATTATTCGTTCACACGGACCTAAATATGTCCTCATTTTAGCGGGCGATCATATATATAAAATGGATTATGGCCCGATGATTGCGCAGCATGTGGAAAATCAGGCTGATATTACCGTGGGTTGTATCGAAGTGCCTATCGAAGAGGCCAGGGCCTTTGGTGTTATGGGGGTAGATGAAGATACCCGTATTCATAGCTTTCTTGAAAAGCCCGAACATCCAGAGACCATGCCAGGCAATGATAAGTCAGCCCTATGCTCCATGGGGATTTATATATTCAATACCGATTTTCTGTTTGAGCAGTTAATCCGTGATTGTGATACGCCAGGATCGTCGCGTGATTTCGGTAAAGATATTATTCCTGGGGCCATAGATAAATACCGGGTTTTTGCTTATCCATTCAGGGACGTGCAAAGTGGCGAGCAATCCTACTGGCGCGATGTCGGTACCGTCGATGCTTACTGGAAGGCGAATCTTGAATTGATCGGCGTTACCCCGGAACTTAATTTATATGATAGTGACTGGCCTATATGGACCTATCAGGAACAGTTGCCGCCCGCCAAGTTTATCTTTGATGAGAATGATCGTCGTGGCATGGCGGTTGATTCCATGGTCTCGGGTGGCTGTATTATCTCAGGTTCCATAGTCAGACATTCCTTGCTGTTTTCAAATGTCTGTGTTGACGATTACAGCAATATTGAAGATACGGTAGTCCTGCCCGATGTGACTATTGGCAAACATTGTGAAATACGAAATGCAGTTATCGACAAAGGCTGTCGCATTCCTGAAGGCATGAAAATTGGGGTCAGTACGGAGGATGACAAAAATCGATTTACGGTGACTCCAAATGGTGTCGTGCTGGTAACACCAGACATGTTAGGTCAGGAATTGCGCTATGTCCGATAATCCAGAGCCTAAAAAAAAGAAGAAAATAAACCTGGTGCTCTATTGGCACATGCATCAACCAGAATATCGTGATCTCCGCAATGGTGAGTACAATCTTCCATGGACTTATTTACACACCATTAAAGATTATGTCGATATGGCGGCGCATCTTGAAGCCGTGCCCACTGCAAAAGCAGTAGTGAATTTCGCTCCCGTATTGCTGGAACAGATTGAAGATTATAGCCAGCAACTTAATGGCTATCTCAATCACGGACGTGCTTTGCGTGATCCTTTGCTTAGGGCGCTGGCCGAACCCGTCATTACGAAAAAAACGCACAAAAGAATTTCACTGATAAAAGATTGTTTGCGTGCTAATGAACTGCGACTTATTGATCGTTTTGCCAATTATAGAAAACTTGCCGATATGGCAAAAACGATTATAGAAAATCCTCAAACCATTGCCTATTATGACGATCAATTTCTGAGTGACCTGCTGATGTGGTATCACCTGGCATGGATGGCGGAAACCGAACGCAGAAAAGACAGCCGTATAAAAGCCTTAATGGATAAAGGCCATATGTTTACCATACATGACAGACGGACACTGGTAGAAATTATCTATAAACTTGTATCTGGCGTTATTGGCCGCTATAAAAAACTGGCTGAAGAAAAACGCATTGAATTATCAATGACGCCTTATGCGCATCCTATTGTGCCGCTTTTACTGGATATTGAAAGTGCCAGAGAGGCAATGCCTGATGCGCTTTTGCCAGCAACTAAAAACTATCCCGGTGGTGAGCAGCGAAGTTTATGGCATATGAAAAAAGGCCTGGAAACATTTCAACGATCCTTCGGTTTTACGCCGCATGGCTGCTGGCCATCCGAGGGAAGTGTGAGTGGTGCTACGGTAGAATTGTTATCAGAGTCTAATATTCGCTGGCTGGCAAGTGGTGAGACAGTATTAAAAAATTCTCTAGCAGCATCGACTATGGATGCAGACATCTGTATTCATTCTGGCTATAAGTATGCAGATAATAGTGCGGTTTGTTTTTTTCGAGACGATGGTTTGTCTGATCTAATCGGTTTTAAATATTCTGACTGGCATGCTGACGATGCAGTGGCAAATCTTATTCATCATATAGAAAATATTGCCAGCTCCTGTGCAGATAACCCGGCTACTATCGTATCTATTATTCTCGATGGTGAAAATGCCTGGGAGTATTATCCAGAGAATGGTTATTACTTTTTATCAGCATTGTATGAAAAATTAGCTGCCCATGATGTGATTAATCTAACCACATACAGTGAGTATATGGATCAGTATCCGCAAACAAATAAGCTTACTGAAATGGTTGCGGGAAGTTGGGTATACGGTACCTTTTCTACCTGGATTGGCGAGGAAGATAAAAATCGAGCGTGGGATATGCTGGCTGACGCCAAGCAGGTCTATGATCAGGTGATGGAATCGGGGCGTTTAACTGATGAAGACAGGGAAAGAGCAGAATTGCAATTAGCGATATGTGAAGGTTCTGACTGGTTCTGGTGGTTTGGTGACTATAATCCTACTGATTCAGTAGAGGCATTTGATGAGCAGTATCGAATGCATCTAAGTAATTTGTACAGTATTCTGGGTAAAGAATCACCAGAGTATTTATCTCATGCTTTTTCTCATGGCAGTGGTTCCCCGGCAATGGGCGGTGTGATGTTGCCCGGTAAGCAACAGTGACGGATGCGCATATACTGAATAAAAGAAGGGCAGGTTTACTACTGCATCCCACATCATTACCGGGTCCTTATGCCAATGGTGATATTGGTTCTTCCGCATATCGGTTTGTGGATTTTCTGGTCAGTAGTGGTTGCACCGTTTGGCAGATGCTGCCGCTGGGGTCTACCCATTCCGATGCTTCTCCTTATCAATGTCTTTCAGTTCATGCGGGAAATCCGAAGCTGATAAGTCTGGACTGGCTGGTCGAACAAGGCTGGCTGGATTTTGCTAAAGTTCATGAGCCGCAGGATTTTTCCAGTTACCGAATAAAATCTTTACATATAGCATACCAGACATTTGTAGAAAAAAATGATGCCCACTGGCATAAAAAATTACATGAGTTTATTACAGAGCATAAACATTGGTTGAATGATTATGCTTTGTTTGTCGCCATCAAAGAGGCTCATCATGGTGCGTCCTGGAATGACTGGCCGGATGCGCTGGCAAACCGGGAAACAAAGGCGTTAAATAAGGTCGGTAAACAATATGCCGATCAAATAGCTCAGATTCAATTTGAACAATTTGTGTTTTTTACACAATGGCATGAGCTAAAGAATTATGCGCATGAGCAGGGTGTCTATTTATTTGGCGACATACCTATGTTTGTCGCTTATGACAGTGCAGATGTCTGGGCCTGTAGAGAAAATTTTCTGCTGGATGAAAATGGTGAAGCAAATTATGTTGCAGGTGTGCCACCGGATGCTTTTTCTGATGAAGGTCAGCGATGGGGTAATCCATTATATGACTGGCAATATATGCAGTCAAAAAAATTCAATTGGTGGATTCAGCGATTTGTCACCCAACTGGAATTATTTGACTTGATGCGTATTGATCATTTCAGGGGGTTTGAGGCGTTTTGGCAAATAGCGGCCGATGAAGAAACCGCTATAAATGGTAAATGGGTGAAAAGTCCGGGACGTCAATTATTGAAGGCTTTATACCGAAAATTTAAATCCTTGCCGCTGGTTGCTGAAGATCTGGGTTTGATTACAGAAGAAGTCATTAACTTACGGCAGGAATTTGATTTGCCAGGAATGAAAATACTTCAGTTCGCATTCGATGGTGATAACAATAATATATATCTACCACATAATCATGAACAGTTATCGGTTGTTTATACGGGCACCCATGATAATGACACGAGTCTCGGCTGGTATTTAAATATTGAGCCGCATGTGAAACGTTATTTGCATGAATATCTGGGTGTGCAGGAATCTAAAAAGCTGGATATGCCCTGGATTTTGAATCGGATGGCTCTGGCGTCTGTGGCTAATTTAGCCATATTACCGATGCAGGATATTTTAAGTCTGGGTTCTGACAGCCGCATGAATATACCGGGTACAACAGAGAACAACTGGCAATGGCGTTTCAACTGGGAACAAATCTGGGCGGGATTACCCGCAGATTTAAGAAAGTTGAACGAAATTTATGGTCGAATTTAAAAGGCAGCCAGAATATTAAAGCAGATAATAAAGAATCACCATGCAAGGCATGGCGATTCTACACGGATTTTTTGGCTTTTCTATCAGGAATTTATAACCATATCATGTAGCCAGTTTCCAATGGGTGGCTTAGCAGTTCGTGGTAGGGAAAAATACGGATCTTATAATAATTTATACCCGAGTTAACCGGTTGTAAATCGAGCGAGAAAATATGTGAGCCATTTTCTTCACGTACATAATTCAGCCGGTAGCAGGTAGGATTATCGAATAGATTTTCATCGATTTGATCTGGGCTGGTATCAACCATGCATTCCACTGCAACGTCTTCTGGTGACAGGCCATTAAGATAGGCTTTGATATTTATTGATAAAGCTTCACCATCATTAATAGCTGTTGCTGCATCATCGACCCTTTCAATTTTGATATTGTGCCATTGAGCATGTATTTTAGCTTTCCATTTCGCCAGTTCTTTTGCCGGAGCTGAATTATTTTCTTTCATTCGTCGATACTGGATCGTCGCCGGTGTATAAAAGTTCTTTACATAGTCCATTACCATGCGTGAGGCATTGAACTGTGGAATGCATGATTTCATGGATTCTTTGGATAGTTTTACCCAGTCTTTTGAATATCCCTGTTTGCCGCGGTTATAAAACGTGGGGATAATTTCATATTCCAGAATTTCCAGCAATTCGTTTGCTTCTTCGCGATCACGAACGTCAGCTGTCGTTTCTGGGCCATGAGGTGAAATTCCCCAGCCATTTTTGCCATTGAAGCCTTCGCCCCACCAGCCATCCAGCACACTTAAATTTAAAACACCATTGATGGCTGCTTTTTGTCCTGATGTTCCGCTGGCTTCCATTGGATATTCGGGTGTGTTAATCCAGACATCTACCCCGGTTACCAGGTTTCTAGCCATGGCCATGTTGTAGCCTTCGAGCAATATTATTTTGCCTAAGAATTCTGGGCGATGGGCAAACTCATGAATGGTGCGTATCAAAGTCTGGCCAGGATCATCTTTTGGATGCGCTTTACCGGCAAACATGAGAACCACCGGTCTTTCTGGATCGTTTAATAAACGCGCCAGTCGTTCGGGATCTGAAAATAACAGGGTTGCTCTTTTATAGGTAGCAAAACGACGCGCGAAACCTAACACAAGTACATCGCTCTCAGATTCGACAATGCTTTGCGTAACGTGGCTAATTAAGGCGTCGTTGCTATGATTGCGCTTGTAACGTTTGTTAGTGCGTTTAAGCGTTTCGTTTAGCATTTGACTTTTTAATTCCTGACGCAAACTCCAGAAACGATGATCGGGGATTTCATCTATACATGCCCAGTAGTCGTCATCCAGTAATTTATTGCGCCACTCACGAAAGCGCATGTCGAATAGATTTAACCATTCTCTGGCCAGAAAAGTAGGCGCGTGTACGCCATTGGTGACATAGCGTATGGGGTTTTCATTCACAGGTATTTGTGGCCAGACATAGGATTCCATGTTTGATGCAACATTACCGTGGATTTGACTAACGCCGTTGTGAAAACGTGATCCACGTAGCGCAAAAGCTGTCATGTTAAAACTGTTTTCAGCGATTGGTGAATGACCAAAAGACATGAAATCATCAAAATCAATATTTAGACGTTTACAGCAGTTAGAAAAATATTCGATCATTAAATTTTTATCGAAAATATCATGTCCCGCAGGTACTGGAGTATGCGTGGTAAATACGGTGCCTGCAGCAACCTGTTCCAGCGCGGATGCAAAATCCATATCATCGCCAAGTATTTCTCGGCATCGTTCAATAATTTGAAATGCAGCATGCCCTTCATTAATATGCCATGCGGTTGGAGTTAATCCGAGTTCACGAATTAATCTGACACCACCGATACCTAGCACGATTTCCTGCTGTATACGCGTGGTTTTATCGCCGCCGTAGAGGCGGAAAGTAATCTGTCGATCCTGTTCACTATTTTCTGCCACATTGCTGTCCAGAAAATACATTGTGGTGTGGCCAGTCATGGCTTTCCAGGCTTTTAATTTAACTTCATGTCCAGCCATATCGACTGTTATTGTAATTTTTTCGCCTTTGCTATTTACTGCGCGTTCAATGGGTAATTCACTAAAGCGAGTGGTGTTATAAATTGCGACCTGATTGCCACAGGCATCGATTTCCTGGCTGAAATAACCCTGGCGATACAGCAGGCCAATGGCCACAAAAGGGACGCCCAGATCGCTGACTGCCTTGCAATGATCGCCGGCTAAAATACCCAGGCCGCCGGAGTAAATTGGAAAACTTTCATGTAAACCAAATTCAGCACAAAAGTAGGCGATCAGGTCATTGTCGACATCAAGGTATTCATCAATATCATGGTGGGTGTTTTTTGCCAGATAAGATTCAAAAGTAGAGATAACGCGTGAGTATTCTTCCATAAACACGTTGTCCTGAATGGCTTCTTCCAGGACACGCTGTGAAACACGGCGAAGAAATACTTTTGGATTGTGGTCGCATTGTTCCCAAAGTTTTGGGTCAAGTCGATAAAATAAACCACGGGCGTTTCTATCCCAACTGTATAGCAGGTTATTTGATAACTCAATCAGACCAAACAATTCGTCAGGTATAAAGGGTCGGACTTCTAATTCGTAGATTGTTTCGTTCATCATTCAGTATCCAGAAAAGTGTTTTTATTGTTGTGATTATAATTTTTTAAACGAAAATATTTGTATGCCTCTGCTAACAGGCAAATATGGTCGATATAATTAATCAGAGGTGCCTTAAGTAATAACATCCGGTGTTTCTCTACCGGTTAGTTTTTTGATGCTGGCAACGGTATCGGCAATCGTTATCAGTGCATTTAATGCCTGTTGCGTGTCTTCATTTTGCCGGGCAACATCAGCTTCGTATTTTTCTATATAGACTCGTAGCGTCGCACCTTCGGTGCCGGTTCCAGACAAGCGGTAGATAATCCGGGATCCATCTGTAAATAGTAGGCGTATTCCCTGGTTTTCGCTAATACTATTATCTACAGGGTCTGTGTAGCAGAAATCATCACAGTTTTCGATGCTATAGTCACCAAATGTCTGACCTTTAAGGCTTACAAGTGAATCGCGCAACCTGGACATCAGTTCGTCGGCAATCTGACTATTAATGGCTTCATAGTCGTGACGACAGTAATAATTGCGGCCGAAGCGAGCCCAGTGATCTTTAACAATTTGTTCGACGGATTGTTGTTTCACGGCAATTAAATTTAACCAGAATAATACGGCCCACAGGCCGTCTTTTTCGCGTACATGGTCAGATCCGGTGCCAAAACTTTCTTCACCACAGAGGGTAATTTTACTGGCATCCAGCAGATTGCCAAAAAATTTCCAGCCGGTGGGTGTTTCGTAACATTTAATGCCGAGTTGATCAGCGACCCGGTCGACGGCGGCACTGGTTGGCATGGAGCGAGCAACGCCGCTAAGTCCATTTTTGTAACCCGGTAATAAGTGGGCATTGGCCGCCATCACGGCCAGGCTGTCACTGGGTGTGACAAAAAAGTTTTTACCCAGAATCATATTACGATCGCCGTCGCCATCGGAGGCTGCACCAAAATCGTGTTGACTGTTGCCGCTGAGCGCTGTTACCAGGTCATGGGCGTGAACCAGATTAGGGTCTGGATGACCACCACCAAAATCTTCCAGTGGTTTGCCATTCATGACCGTACCGGATTCAGCGCCTAGCTGGTTTTCAAGAATTTCGATTGCATAGGGTCCGGTGATGGCATGCATGGCATCGAAGCGCATACTGAAGCCGGATTCGAACATGCTGCGAATACGATTGAAATCAAAAAGTTGTGCCATGAGTTCGGCATAGGTGTCTACCGGGTCAATAATATCGATTACCATATCACCCATTGTATGCTGTCCTGTTGAACTCAGATCAATATCATCGGTGTCAACAATTTTATATTCGCTAATGGTTTGTGAAAACTTGAATACCGGTTCAGTAAAACTGGTTGGGGCAGGGCCACCATTGCTGATATTGAACTTGATACCAAAATCAGCATTGGGTCCACCAGGGTTGTGGCTGGCGGAAAGAATAAGACCACCGACGGCCTGATGTTTTCGAATCAACGCGGAGGCGGCAGGTGTCGAGAGTAAGCCATGCTGGCCGACAATCATTTTGGCGACGCCATTGGCTGCCGCCATTTTAAGAATAATCTGAATAGCCTGCTTGTTATAATAACGACCGTCGCCACCCAGAATCATGGTCTGGCCGGTGATATCATCCGCTATTGCAAAAACAGACTGGACAAAATTTTCCAGGTAATGGGATTGTTGAAATACGGGTACTTTTTTACGCAGTCCGGAAGTGCCGGGTTCCTGATCGTTATATGCCTGGGTTTTTATGGTGTTAATTTTCATCAATATGCCATTTTTTTAAATAGTGTTACTGGAATTCTTTAGTCTGGTTCACTGCGAAATTATAAAGCATGAGCAGTAACAAAAATATTTCAAGTATGTAGGTACTGCTTGGGCCAGATATTTGCGTAACCAGGGATAAGCATCGTTTCAGGCGTAATAGCTCTTTTATCTAATGTGCCTTATGCTTCATATTTAACCATAAGGCGACAAAGAATGTTAATAATGATCAAAAACAGGGCACTTGTCATCAGCTAACACTCGATGTGCAGTTAGAATCAATTTGAATAGAGGCTTTGTGTGAGCCGTCAGGCTGACTCAATAGAAATTTATACTGGATCTTGGTATGACAAAATTATCAGAACGACACATCTGGTCGAAGTTGCAGCAGCATTACCAGATGATAAAAGATGTACATATGCGTGATATGTTCGAGCAGGATGCGCAGCGCTTTGAACAATTTTCACTGAAACTGAACGATATCCTGTTCGACTATTCAAAAAATCGAATCTCCAGTGAAACAATGGATTTGTTGCTCCAGCTTGCCAGGGACTCTGATCTGGAAAACTGGATCAAGCGGATGTTCGGTGGCGAAATCATTAACCATACCGAGCAAAGGGCAGTCCTTCATGTGGCCTTAAGAAATTGCCCACAGAGCGGCAGCGAGCCCATGACCATCGGCGGTGAAGATGTGATGCCAGAAGTCTGCGGTGAGCTTAAACGGGTGAAACAACTGGCTGAATCCGTGCGTACTCGTTGCTGGCGTGGGGTGACTGGCCAACCGATCACCGATGTGGTCAATATCGGTATTGGCGGCTCCCATCTCGGGCCGTTAATGGCCACAGAGGCGTTGCGGCCTTATGCGATCAGGGATTTACATATTCACTATGTGTCCAACATCGATGAGAATCATATCAACGATACGCTGGAAACACTGAATCCGGAAACCACACTCTTTATTGTGTCCTCAAAAAGCTTTACTACCCAGGACACCATGGTCAATGCTATGACCGCCCGTAAATGGTTGCTCAGGAAAATTGAGGATGAAAGTGAGTTGCACCGGCATTTTGTCGCCGTAACCGCCAATATTGAAGCGGCGATGGCATTTGGTATCGCTGAAGCTAATGTCTTTAAAATGTGGGACTGGGTCGGTGGCCGTTATTCGATGTGGTCTGCCATTGGCCTGAGCATTGTCATTGCCATCGGCTCAGAGAATTTCGATGCCTTGCTGCAGGGTGCCTATGCAGCCGATCAGCACTTCCGTCATACGCCATTCGAGCAGAATATTCCTGTCATCATGGCTTTGCTGGGCATCTGGTATAACAATTTCTTTGGCTCGGAAGCGATTGCTATTTTGCCTTATGATCAACATCTGCACCGTTTTCCTGCTTATCTGCAACAGGCGGATATGGAGAGCAATGGCAAGGCTGTCGATCGTGACGGCCAGGCGGTGGATTATTCGACCGGCCCGATCCTGTTTGGTGAGATTGGCATTGCCAGCCAGCATGCTTTTTATCAGCTATTGCACCAGGGTACCAAGCTGGTGCCCGCAGATATGCTGGCGCCAATTTCCAATTTCCGATGTATTGCAGAGCATCATCGGGCGCTGATGTCGAATGTGTTCGCCCAGACTGAAGCTATGATGAAAGGTAAAACACGGGATGAAGTCTATGCGGAGCTCAAGGCCACCGGCCTGAATGAGCAGGAGATAGAAAAATTACTACCCTATAAAATATTTCCAGGAAACCGCCCGACCAATACTTTCCTGTTTAAGACGCTGGATCCGAAAACGCTTGGATCTCTCATCGCACTCTATGAACACAAGATTTTCGTGCAGGGGGTTATCTGGAATCTAAATTCATTCGATCAGTGGGGCGTTGAACTGGGTAAGCATCTGGCGACCAGTATTTTACATGAATTAAACGACCTGCAGCCGGTGCGTAGCCATGATAGCTCGACCAACGGACTGATCAACTATTACAAGGCCAATCGGCCACTGAAAGGGGGTTAGCGCAAGATCGGCCGGTTTTATAAGCAAAAAGCCGGTTTTTTGCGGTGCTATGCTGTCGGGAACGAGCCATCGCTGGTGATCCGTCTAATTTTATTTGCTTTAAACTCCCGAAAACCGCAAAATACGCCCCTGAATTTTTAAGCCCATGTGTCTGCTAACAGGCCATGAACCGGATTTTATATATTTCTGAGGATATCCCATGAAACTGATTCTTTTAGGTGCGCCTGGTGCAGGTAAAGGCACTGTTGCAAAATTACTGACTAAAATGGACGGCTCTGTTCAAATTTCAACGGGCGACATTCTGCGCGCTGCGGTAGCCGCGGGCACCGAGCTGGGCAAAAAAGCCGAAGCTGCGATGAAAGCCGGTGACCTGGTTTCTGATGATCTGATCATGGGCATCATGGGTGAACGCCTGAAAGAAGACGATTGCAAAGCAGGTTACCTGTTAGACGGTTTTCCTCGTACTATTCCTCAGGCCGAAGCACTTAAAGTACTGCTGGCTGAGATGGGTGAAGAGCTGGATTGTGTTGTGAACATCGATGTGCCACGTGATGTGATCCTGGATCGCCTGACAACACGTCGTACCTGTACTGATTGTGGCGAGATTTACAACGTCAAATCTAACCCACCAAAAGAAGAAGGCAAATGTGACAAGTGTGGTGGCCCGGTTGTACAACGTGATGATGAAACTGAAGAAGCTATCAGTAATCGTCTGGATGTATACAATGAGAAAACAGCGCCACTGGCTGGTTTCTATGAAAAAGAAGGCATGTTACTGACGGTGACTGCAACTTCATCTGATGCAGTAATTGATGCTATCAAGAAAAAACTGGGTAAATAAATCCGGTATTGCTAGATAAAAAGCCGCTGCCTATTCAAGGTGGCGGCTTTTTTTTGTCCGGAATTTTTTAAAAACTAACTGTTATACAAAACCGGGTTGACTAACATTTTTTCTGCATCGCTTATTGTGACCGGCGGCGAAAAATAGTAGCCCTGTATATTATGGCAGCCCAGGTTTTTTAGTATTGCTAATTCTTCTGTCGTTTCTACACCTTCAGCAATTACATCCATACCGAAGTTTTTCGCTACCGCGATAATGGTCTTAACCATACCAATATGTTCATTGCCCGTAGCGAGTTTAGATATAAAACTTCGGTCTATTTTTAATGTGTCGAAAGGAAAGTTATGCAGGTAACTTAGCGAAGAATAGCCTGTCCCAAAATCATCCAGGTATAAACGAATATTCCGGTTCTTTAGGTCCTGAAGTATTTGCGCTGCTGTTTCAGGATTCTCCATTAATATACTTTCGGTAATCTCCAGACGTAAATTAGCTGTATCAAATGAAATTGAATTCAAATGATTATCGATTTGAGAAATAAGATCTTTTTTAAGGAACTGGACAGGGGATAAATTAACACTAACATAAAGTGACTTGTGTTCCGGGTAATTGTTATTCCAGAGCTGGACTTGTCTGCATGATTCCTGTAGCACCCATAATCCTATTTCATTAATCAGACCGGTTTCTTCCGCAATGGGAATGAAATCTACCGGGGAGACCAGTCCGCGTTCTGGGTTGTTCCAGCGTAATAATGATTCAAAACCAATCAGTCGATTGTTTTGCAGGGATATAATCGGCTGTAAATAAATATTGAATTCCTGTCGTTCCAGCGCCCGACGTAATTCGGTTTCAATACCTAATGTTTTAACGGCCTGGGCATGCATTTTTTCATCAAAAATTTCAGTATGACCATTGCCTTTTTTCTTTGCGCGATACATGGCGATATCCGCATCACGTAGTAAATCGCTGGGAGTTTCATAAGTAACCAGACCGGGAACTATACCGATGCTGGTGGAAGTGTAGACTTCGTGGCGAGCTAGCTTCAATGGGTTAACCAGTTCCTGATGAATTCGACTGGCGGTACGATATGAAACAGAAATATTCTCAATATTATCTAATAGTATTGCGAATTCGTCACCGCCTAATCTGGCGACAGTATCTGTTTGACGGACACATTTATTTAGCCGTTCGGCAACATTGTCCAGCACCTGATCACCTACCGTGTGGCCCAGACTGTCATTAATGTTTTTAAATCGATCAAGATCGAGAAACAATACGGCATAGATATAAGATGGATCACGTCTGGTTTGTTTAATGCACTGATTTAAGCGATTAACAAACAGGGTGCGATTGGGCAGTTCAGTTAATTCATCATAATAGGCATAGTGCTGTAGTTTTTCTTCATTTTGCTGTTGCTGGATTATATTGCCCAGGGTGTTGGCTATCGCTTTAAGAAATTTTAATTCCTCATCATTTTTTTTATGGCCATGATCCAGATATAAATTGAGCACACCCATAAGCCGGTCTGCAGAATTTATTGGGATACAGTAGTGGCCATGTTCCTGCATGCCCTCATATTTTACCGTGTGTTTTTCATCGAGACAGTACGTGTAGATCTCCTGTTGTGTTTGTGCTGTTTGACCGCACAGACATTCACCAAATTTGACCTGGCTACACCTGAGCTGAATGGTTTCAGAAACGCCTCGTTCGGCGGTTAAAATTAAATTTTCAGCTTCTTTATCGACAACAAAAACCATGCCTGTGCCCTGTAGGCTTAGCCAGGGCGTGGACAAAATCGCATCCAGTGATTGTTCCAGTTTTTCTTTGAAGGGTATTGAACGTGTTGAGATTTCCAGTACCGAAGCAATAACCCGTTGAGAATGATAGTCGTTGTTGATTTGTACAGCCGCTTTTTTTTGCTCACTAATATCCCGAATGAATGAACTGAAAGCAGGCTGTCCTTCTATAATGATCGGGGCGATGGTTAGTTCTATTGGGAATTCAGTGCCATCGCTTTTCAGGGCAGAGACTTCCATTCTCTGATTTATTACTCGACCTTCACCCGTTTCAAGAAATGTTGCGATGCCTTTGCGATGCTGTTCACGATATTGCGGTGGAATGATGAGGTCGGCGAGGTCTTTGCCAATTGCGTCGCTGCGGGGCCAGCCAAAAATATTTTCAGCTTGCCTGTTCCAGTCAGTGATGATGTTTGACGAATCTATGGTGATGATTGCATCTAATGACGTACTCAAAATGGATCGGGTGCGTGCCTCATTTTCACCCAGTGCTATATAGGCTCGATTGCTATCATCAAAACCCTGTATTAATTTGCGGCTGCCGAGAATGATGCCGGCTATGCCAAGCATCCATAAAGCACCATGGCCGAGACCAATAAAAGCTATTTTTTTGTCCGCCGTTTGTTCGAGTTCTAATAAAGGTACAGACACACTAACACCACCCGCAACATCTCCTTCTTTATAGCCCTGTTGCTGGTGACACAAAAGGCACTTCTCGGACATGGTGAGTGCCCTGATCAGTCTCAAATAGGGATTGCCCTCAATTGTTGAAACTTCAGTGATTTCATTGGTGCCTGATTCAAATAATGTTAATGCTTTCGCTTCCCAGGGGTCGGGGCGGTTTATCGGATTAAGCGGGCGCAGGCTGCTGATATGGCCTTGTGTTGCGTTGGTTTGTTTTGCCATTTCGTTGAATTTTCGCACCATAAGTGCAGGGTTAATCAATGTCAGCACTCGCCCGGACGGTGTGGTTATATCCCGCTCAGGCAGATAGTCTATGTAAGGATCCGGCTGTGTGTCTTCGGTTACCGGCACGTATACGCCGCCATGTTTTGTACCCCACTGGCGAAAGGTGAGGTCTTTGAAAAAGCTGGCCCTGAGTTCAGAGCGCGCCTGATCCATGATGAGCGTGCGAATCTGGTGGTTATTCAGTAAAAATGAGCTAACAATTGATATTGTCCATATACCCATCATTATTAAAGACCATCTCTTGATCCTGATACGGTTTGGTTCAATCGATTGCTGCCGGTGCAGGGGTTTCGGAAATTTATGTGCTTTTAGATGTTTCATCTGCTATCAGGTTGGTTTTGGACAAATTCATATTTTTGTCTCTGTATATCTATGTCAGCCAGGCTCAATATAATAATAGTATATAAATCAAGGGATATATGTGCGTTAAACACATTAAGGTCTGGGCGCTAGCCTAAGCCGTGGTGTCAAAAATGGACGGATTCTGCTAAACTCCGCAGCCGTTTATTCCCCCAGATTCACCAAGGAAATCTATGTTTCAGCTAGGTTGTAAAAACCGTGTTTGTGTTCAAAACGAAATTTTATCCGGATTAACAGTCGCTCTAGCGCTGGTGCCCGAGGCTGTGGCATTTGCTTTTGTAGCTGGCGTTGATCCGCTGGTGGGGCTCTATGCCGCGTTCATGGTGGGGTTGCTGGCTGCCATTTTTGGTGGCCGCCCCGGCATGATTTCAGGTGCAACCGGCGCCATGGCGGTGGTTATGGTGTCGCTGGTGGCCGATCATGGCGTTGAATACCTGTTTGCAGCGGTGGTGCTAACCGGATTGATCCAGATAAGCGCAGGTGTGTTAAAGCTGGGTAAATTTATTCGAATCGTGCCCTATCCAGTTATGCTGGGATTTGTGAATGGTCTGGCAATTGTTATTTTCCTGGCACAGATCCAGCATTTCCAGTTTGCCGCCCCCGATGGAACTAAAGAGTGGATGACCGGCTCACCGCTGTTTATCTTTGCCGGGCTGATTATTTTGACCATGGCAATTATTCGGTATCTACCAAAACTTACCACGGCGATTCCATCATCATTGGCCGCTATTCTGGTGGTTTCATTGCTGGTGATTGGGCTCAATATTGATACAAATACGGTTGGTGATCTGGCATCCATCGAGGGGGGATTACCCAGCTTCAGTATTCCAGAGGTACCTTTTACGCTGGAAACCCTGATGATTATTTTGCCTTATTCATTCATTCTGGCGGCGGTCGGCCTTATCGAATCACTACTGACCTTGAGTCTGATCGATGAAGTAACCAACACCCGTGGCCGTGGAAACCGCGAATGTGTTGGCCAGGGTATTGCCAATACCGTAACGGGCTTCTTCGGTGGTATGGGCGGTTGCGCCATGATAGGCCAGAGTATGATCAATGTGAATTCTGGCGGTCATCAGCGTTTATCGGGCATATCGGCGGCATTATTTCTGCTGGGCTTTATTTTGTTTGCTTCCAACCTTATTGAACAAATACCGATGGCAGCCCTGGTGGGCGTTATGTTCATCGTAGTAATGGGAACCTTTGAATGGTCCAGTTTCCGTATCATGGGCAAGATTCCTCGTCATGATGCATTTGTATTAATTCTGGTATCTGCTGTGACGGTCGCCACTGATCTTGCTATGGCGGTTGTGGTCGGCGTTATTGTGTCAGCCCTGGTGTTTGCCTGGGAGCATGCCAAGCATATCAATGTAAAAACTTATGATAATAAATACGGTATTCGCATCTATGAACTGAATGGCCCGTTATTTTTCGGATCGGTAAAACATTTCATGGATTTATTTGATCCGGAAAATGATCCACAGGAAGTAATTATTGAATTTCAGAATTCTCGTGTTGCAGATCATTCCGCCATCGAAGCAATAGATTCCCTCGCGGAAAAATATATCAAGGCAGGCAAGACATTGCATTTTAGACATCTGAGTCCAGAATGTGTTTTGTTACTGGAAAAAGCCGGTGATCTGGTAGAAGTAAATATGATGGAAGATCCAAAATATCATGTGGCCGATGATCAGTTGGCCTGATGCCGTAAAAATGCCCACAAAAAAACCCGAATTAATTCGGGTTTTTTTGTGTCAGTGTTAAATGTCTAGAAAGAATAGGGCAGGTGAGCCTGTATATCGGTAGTGTTATGGCGAACCAGGTTTTTGTCTATGGCCGTAATGATCTGTTTGTGAATTTGAGTGCCGATTTGTTTACGTAGCTGACCTAAAAAACCGGGTGATGACATAATAATCAGCTTGCTGAATTTGCCCCGGTTATAGGCGTTGTCAAGATGTTTACCGATAGTTCTGGCAAACACCTGGCTTTCATGTTGTTTAATGGATGTTCGTGATGTTAATTTGTGTTTTTCGGGAACCCATCCCGAGAGGGTCGAGGTTAGTTTTTTTTCGTGAATTCGTGAACACGTATGAGCAAGTCCTTGGAGTTCTTTCAGGGGTGAATTTTTTTTATCCAGTTCAAAAATTTTAGCGCGACTGCTTTCGGCTACAACAACCCAGGTTTTTGGCATAAGGTGCTCCTCAATGAAAATAATTTAAATAATGAGATTGATGCTGTGTGCTCCATTGTTATTTACGATGTTTTATCAATATAGGGGGCGCCTGGCAAAGAGCCTAATCGAATTAATTTATCAGGCTGACAGAAATTAGTGAGCTTGATTGACTGTATTTATGAGGCGTTAATTTTATTATGTCTGAAGCTCAGAAGTGTTCGCTAAGTTATTGTTTACCCATTCTGGAGCAATTCATTTACCTCCTGGGGCCCTGTTATTCTGAAATCGCTCATAAGGATTATTTGGTGATGGGAACAGGGTAAACATATTAAAGCATGTGGCTTTTGAATACTAAACAGGCATATTTTGATAAATGTCCAATATTTTACGCACCAGTTATTCATAATTATGCGTAAGCGCCGGGCTTATTGTTGAACTTAAAGCCGGCCCGGGGTAATCAGGCCAGGCGCAATATTTCATATCATTGTGGTTCCTGCATTTCTCTATTAAAGGGATTGTTGCAGCAGTGTCAGTCCTGATATAGTGGCGCTCAAATCCTATCAAGGTTATATGAAATGAGTCGAGAAAAACACTGGAATAAAGTTTATACCGATAAGTTACCGCTGGAAGTTAGCTGGTTTCAGAATGAGCCATCAATGTCTTTACAGCTAATTAATGCCTCCGGCGTCAACAAAAATTCCGCCATTATTGACGTGGGGGGCGGTGCCTCGCGCCTGGTCGACCACTTGCTAGAAGCCGGTTACGACAATCTCGCTGTGCTGGATATTTCGGCGTCGGCGATTGAACATGCCCAATCCAGACTGGGGCATCAACAGGAACAGGTTGAATGGTTTGTTAGTGATGTAACTGGCTTTGAATCCCCACGTAAATTCGAACTCTGGCACGATCGGGCGGTATTTCATTTTTTAACCGAAGCAGCCGATCGTGCTAAATATCTGACCAGTTTGAATCATGGCCTGCGTACAAATGGGCACTTAATCATAGCGACCTTTGCTATTGGTGGACCTGAAAAATGCAGTGGCCTGGATATTGTTCAATATGACGAATCCAGAATGTCGAATGAATTGGGACCGGATTATGAGCTGCAGGATGTACATCATGAAATTCACATCACTCCTGATAATAAAGAACAAAAATTTATTTATTTTCACTATAAAAAAATTAATTAACCCGATTTTATGAAACGATTTATTGAACTCCTGGGTATTCAGCTCGATACCACACCCCACAAAGAAAAATTTATTTCCGCCATCGGTGGATTTATCGGTATTTTTTTAATATTGCAAATTACGCATCATTTTGTCGGCGCCCAGGGTGCCGCCTTAATTGTCGCTTCCATGGGGGCCTCGGCGGTTTTGTTATTTGCAGTGCCTCACGGACCATTATCACAGCCCTGGCCACTGGTAGGTGGTCATGTGATCTCCGCCTGTATCGGCGTAAGCTGCCGTTTGCTTATACCGGATATGTTTGTCGCAGGTGCTGTTGCCGTTGGTGTCAGTATCGGCGCGATGTATTACCTGCGATGTATTCATCCCCCGGGGGGCGCATCGGCGCTGGCGGCAGTCGTCAGTGGACCCGAAGTTCATGCGCTAGGTTTCATGTTCGTGATAACACCGGTATTGTTCAATGCGCTGGTCATACTGTGCGCTGCCATTTTAGTTAATTATCCTTTCGACTGGCGACGCTATCCTACTGCTCTGGCTGAAGTTTACCGACCCAAACAGACTGAAAAAGAAAAGCATGGACAGTTGGGCCGAATACCTCGAAAAGACCTGGAGTATGCATTGAAATCCATGCGTTCATTCGCGGATATTTCCGAGGAGGAACTTGAAAAAATTTATGAGACGGCTACTGAACACGGCCGAGCCACATCCCTGAGCTCAGAAGATATAAAACTGGGCCATTATTATTTGCATGGAAAAAACGATGATACCGGTGTAATACGCAGAATTATTGATGCATCGGAAGACAACAAGGATATGATTATTTATAAAGTTATCACCGGACCAGACCGTAAAAAAACCGAATCGACTACTCGAGCTGCATTTGCGCGTTGGGCTAAACACGAAGTCGTTTTTGAAAATAATGAATGGAAAATAAAACCGGACTGACGCGGGTTTTGCTGGCCCTGAAAAATCGCTGGTATTAAAAAAAACCTGGAAACAATTAATGCATCCAGGTTTTTTAACAGTAAAGTTTGTTGTGAATTACAAAGAATTTGCTACCTGCTGAAGTTTTCCTCGCACGATCGGGGCCACCTCGGCAATAGCCGGGTTGTCGATCATGCCCAGTACAGCGACGGGATCCATGAAGCCAACAGTGATATCGCCATTGCTTTCTTCCCGCAATAAAACATTGCAGGGTAATAACAAGCCGATGTCGGGTTCGGCTTCGATGGCCTGGTGGGCAAGATTAGGATTACAGGCGCCCAGTATTTTATAGCCGCTACGGTCGACGTCCAGTTTTGCTTTCATAACTTTCTGTACATCGATTTCAGTTAATACACCAAATCCCTCGGCCATGAGTGCTTCCCGAACTTTTGCTTCAGCATCTGCCATCGATGTTTTTAGAGTGACATTAAAACCGTACATGTTGATTCTCCCGATTCAAAAAATAAATTGGCCAAATATTAGCACAATCTAATTGTATAGTTTATAGATCTTCCAGCTTCCACACATCGTATGCGGGTTCTTCGTAGGGGTGGGCCTGTTTCAAGGCCGTTATAGTCTGCTCAATATGGTCGTCAGCGCAGACCATTTCAACTTTATATTCTTCGACTGATTCAATCTTGCCTGGCTGGCCGATGAAGGGTTGAGCTCTGTCCAGCGGTCTGAACTGGCCGGTTCCCGGGGTTTGCCAGCAACAGCAGTCATAATCGCCTATACGGCCAGCACCGGCTTCAAACATGGCTGTTTTCACGGCTTCAAGATGGGACAGGGGTATAAATGTGCTGATTTTGTACATTATTAAATCCCAGATAAAGGCTGATGAATTATTTGCTTAAGTTCATGTAGAATACTGCCTTCTTTATTAATAATGAACCGGGATTTTAAAAATGAGTGATGATGGTATCCAGCTTTCACCCCAGCTGATGGACGATTTACGCGAAGCCATGATGAAGCAGGACCCAAGATCAAAAGATGATGTACTGGCCATGCAGTATCTGGTCGCAGCAGCGGGCATGTTGCTATCAAATTATGCTAATCCTCAAATGGACAAACAGAATGCGCTTGGGGATCTGTCAGGATTTATGAAGCATGTTTTTGAGTATATGGAATCACAAAAACCCCAGGTGGCACCACCTGCACAGGACGCCTTCGGTGTCTGGAAGCCGAAATAATTAATACCCCTGCATCTGGTAGTGATTTAGGCATTAGGCGATAATGGCGTTTTAATCTTGTGCCACTCTAATGTCATTATCACTTTTTCAGCAGGCTAATCGGTGTTTACAGTCCTCTGACTGCAACGACAAATATACACTGACCCGTGCCCTGGCCCGGGCCTGGCGTGCTGGTGAGCTAAGTCTGGATAGTACTGAACCGGTCGAGCCGATTGGTGAAGCGGGGCGACCTGACAAACCTCATCTGGTTTCACCTAAAAATTTACCCAGACGCAGTGTCAATTCTGAGTCAGGTAGAATAATACTGGCGCATGCACTGGCTCACATTGAGTTTAATGCCATCAACCTGGCGCTTGATGCAGTGTATCGTTTTCGGGATATGCCGCGAAAATTCTATAGCGACTGGATCAGGGTTGCCGACGAAGAAGCTTATCATTTCAGCCTGTTAGAACAATATCTAAAAGATCGTGGTCATGCTTATGGCGACTACGATGCGCACAATGGTCTCTGGGAAATGGCCCAGAAAACGGCCCATGATGTAATGATACGGATGGCACTGGTGCCACGGGTGCTGGAAGCCAGGGGACTGGATGTCACCCCGGGAATTATGGCTAAGTTACAGCAGGTGCACGACATGGAGTTTGTCGAGCATTTAAAAATCATTCAGCGTGATGAAATAGGGCATGTGGCTATTGGCAATCACTGGTTTAAATATTTGTGCGCCCAGCGGCAACTTGAATCCAGAGAGACTTTCAAACAACTAATCAACGATTATATGAAAGGATCATTGCGCGGTCCTTATGATGAAGTTGCTCGCAAACAGGCCGGTTTTACCGAGCAGGAAATCGCTGACCTGAAGGCTCTCGAATTATGAATTACTGGTTAACGTAGTGGTTATAAACTTATGAAAAAAATAATGGCTATATTATTGATAGCTCTGCATAGCACACCGGTATTTGCACAGGATGATAAGCAGTTTATTTCAGCCATGGCATTTTTTTACGATGAGATTGAAAAAGATGCAGGTCAGACTGAGATGCGCTACCTGGTGACGCCTGATTTTCTGCGGATTGACTATGGTGATGCGGACGATGATTTTATTCTTTATGATAAATCCGCAGAGATCATTTATAGCGTAAACCGGGAAGATCGGACAATTTTATTTATCAATAAATTCCTATGGAAAATGCCGATGTTTAATTTCAACAGGAAAATTGAGATAAACGAATTGAAAGATGCGCCGACCATTGCGGGTAAACATCTGAAAACAATGCACTTAAAAGCAGATGATGAAATATGTATGGATGTACAGTTGATACCCAATATATATACAGATGAAATGGCCGTTTTTAAATCTTATCAAAATATTCTTTCCGGTCAGCAAAGCAGAATGATGAAAAACACCCCAAAAGAGATGCAGACACCCTGTTTTTTACTGGCTCAGATTTACAATAATGGTGAGTATTATGATTTAGGTTTGCCCGTGCAGGAATGGCATGCGCGAGGTTATGCAAAAATTTTAAAAAATTATCAAAAAATATCTGTGGCTAATAGTTTATTTAAATTGCCCGAGTCCTACCGGAAATATGCGGCTTTTGTGCCTGAGTAAGAGACAAAAAATATATTAATTAAATTCTCTGAGTCTGTAATTGTTGATGTCTTCGAATTCCAGCACGTTGCCTGATTTATACCAGTCGCCCAGTACAATACGCGTCAGTTGTCGATTATCAATTTTATAATAGTGAATATCTGGACGATGAGTATGGCCATGAATGATCAGTGAAATCCCATGGTCTTTAAAAGCTGCGGCTACTGCATCGGCATTCACATCCATAATTTCAGCAGATTTAGATTGCGTTTCCTGCTTGCTCTGTTCACGTAGTGCCTGAGCCATTTGTTCCCGTTCTGTAAGCGGCTTGGCCAGAAAATCTTTTTGCCAGGCAGGGTTTCTTAGCATCTGTCGCAATTGCTGATAGCCAGTATCATCGGTACATAAAGTGTCACCATGCAATAACAATGCAGGAGTTTTATTGAGATCAGCGATGTAAGGCTCATGGATGAGAGTGCAACCACATTTGTTTGCCAGCCGTTCTCCCATCAGAAAATCACGGTTGCCATGCATGAGATAAATGTTAATGCCTTTATCGGATGTTTCTTTTAACTTTCCAAATGCATCGTCGAGACCTGCGGCCTGATCATCATCGCCCAGCCAGTATTCAACGAGATCGCCAAGAATATATAGTGCGCTGGCGGCACTGGCCTGCTCATCAAGGAATTTTATAAAAAGCTGGATGATGTCAGGCCGTTCAGGCGCCAGATGCAGATCAGAAATAAAAAGAATTTTCGACATAATATCGATGCATAATTTTAAACTATGCTAGCACTGTTGATGACAACAGTTTCCACTGGCACATCACCGTGTCCCATGCTGCTGCCCGTTGCAACCTGGGCAATGCTGTCAACAATATCCATACCTTCAGTTACTTCACCAAACACGCAATAGCCCCAGCCCTGTGAAGTAGGCGCGGTATAGTTCAAAAAATCATTGTCTTTCAGATTAATGAAAAACTGTGAGCTGGCCGAATCTGGATCGGGCGTGCGAGCCATTGCAATAGTGCCGCGTTTGTTGGGCAGGCCATTGTCAGCTTCATTTTTGACTGGATCGTTAGTGGATTTTTGAATCATGCCTTCAAGAAAGCCACCACCCTGGATCATGAATCCTGGAATAACACGATGGAATATTGTTGCGTTATAGAATTCATCTTTGACATAATTCAGAAAATTTTCAGTAGTAATGGGTGCTTTTTCAGTATCCAGTTCTATGATAATTTTTCCGTGGTTGGTATCAAGGCAGACTTTTTCAGACATTGTTTACTATCTCATGGTTAAGGAAATGGCGTCCTCGGCAGGATTCGAACCTGCAATCTACTCCTTAGGAGGGAGTTGCATTATCCGTTATGCTACGAGGACAGTTTTTAGCTAAAACAGGCATATTATATCAACAGCTGTCAGAGCAAATTTAATTTAGCTTGCGTATCATACAATGAGTGATGCTTATTATGTAGTCCTGAGTTAATGTTTTTTGGAGTGATCCAGATGTCGTTGCGCACGAGGCCGGCGTCGGCGATCGTTTCTTTTTATATAGCTATGTAGTTTTCGCCAGACAAAGGAATCAGGAGTGTCTTCATAAGTCATTATGTAATTCAGGCTATGAATATCATTCAGCGTCCATTTCATACTGCGTTCGGCTACGGGAGTGCCACAATAAAGGATTTGATCATCGGCTTTTATGGCGATGTCATCGGTTGGCATTAGTAGTAACTTATTATTTCGCTTTAGCAGCAGAGCAACGCTTTTTAAACTGTTTTCGCGCGCTCTTGGATCTTGTAACAAATTGCCAACACGAATAACCCTGCCAAGATTAAGCGTAAGATGAAGTGCTTTTGCTTCTTTTTTGGTAACACTTATGGTCCATATGTTCGGTCTTTCTTCGCCTAAAACGCCACTCAAACGACTGATTGCGATATTAGCCCATTCAGGATCCTGATGACGCGCTTTGTTAAGAAAGGCAATCATTAATGGGGAGTTTAGAAGGGTGCGTATTTTGCGGGCAATTATTTCACTCGGTTGCATCAGGATATTGGCATGTGTAGCAATAAATAATTTTTCGTTGGCCTTTTTATTTTGCCGGGCCACAGTAAATAATTCAGGATTAAGTTCACGCGCCGTCATAATAATCGATAAATTATTCGAGTCATTATCGCTGCCGGAAATCAGACCCGCTGCTTCTTCGACACCCGCTAGTTTAAGTGTGTGGGCGTCAAAGCCTGAGCCAATAATAAAATCATTGTTTTTATTTTCAGGTTTATTTAAAAACTTTTCTCGCTTCGCCTCAGATGGATCAATGATCGTTACAGGGGTTTCATATCTGATTAATTGTTTATACAGGCTTTGCCCAAATCGACCAAAGCCGCAAATAATCCAGTGTCCTTCCTGTATATATACAGGGTTGGTTAAACTGGTATTAGGAACACCGGTTAACCAGTCATAAAGCAGGTGTAGTGAAGGCGAATGCATGGCCATGGCAAAGATATTTGCAAAGGTTTGAAAAGGGTTAATGACAAAGTCGGTACCAAAAGAAAACATGTTTTCTTCAAAGTCCCTTAATTCTGAGCGACAAATAACACAAATTTTAGGGTTTAGTAATTTACTTGAAATTGCAATTTTGAGATTGGTTTCATCAGAAGCGGTTACAGCGATAATCGCAGCACATTTTTTATGTTGAAGTCCGGCCCGTATGAGTTGCTCGGGATCTCGGGCATCACCCTGTATACCTGGAACAAAGACGGGGAAATCGGCGAGTGGTAAGGTTTGTAGTTTGTCATTATCTCGTTCAATGATGACTGCACGAATATTCCTTTCTGTTAAGGCATGGGCCAGTGCTGTACCGGTTTCTCCAAATCCGCAAATCAGAATAAATGACTCGTTAATTTTCTTCAGATTTCGGGAAAAAGTATTTTTTGTTAAGGCTTCTCTAAACGTGGGATCCTGAATTAAGGATAGCGTTTTTCCAAGTGCATAAAACCATGAAGTAACAGTGACATAGATGGTGACAAGTGCCCACATGCGTTGTGCACTGCTAAGTGGATAGGGTATTTCTCCAAAGCCGATGGTGGTTGCGGTATAGCTGACAAAATAGATGGCATCGAAGATGCTCATATGCCATTCATTACCTTGGTCATCAATCCCTGGTGTGAGCACCATACCGAGGATAGCAATACTGTACCCCATAATAAGGATAATAAAAGGTGCGCGCATCTGGCGCAGTATGATGGAAGTCACCACTGACATGGGTGATGCCTTTTAGTGACGCATCATGGCTGTTTCAATTATTAGCAGCACCACAGATATAATGTTTGCGACCATGGCACCTCCACTGAGGGAAACTATCGTCGCCATGGTATTGGGTGTTAAGCCGGTTTCGTTTACATGGACCGCAACGGCCCAGACAAGAGAGGCAGAAAGTAGTTGAACCAGAGCGACCAGGCTAGTCGCTAGTAGCATTGCGCCCATTTGTGACCGATCGCCAAATTTTAATATGGTTGCAATGAGATTGACAATTACAACAGCATAAAGCTCGTAGACATTGTGGTGCTCTGGATTATCAACTGAGCCAGCGAAGAAACCAAAATTCAAGGTCAGGGCCAGTATCATAAAAAAACTAAAGACGACTTTTTCCCGGTTCATTTTTCTATGCCTTTTTCAGATGTATATGTTTTATTTTAGTAGGTATTCCATCATACGTTGATAAATTGCTGAAAGAGTATCAAGGTCTTCAGCAGGGACCTGTTCATTGATTTGATGAATAGTGGCATTTAATGGGCCCAGTTCGATGACTTCTGCACCAGTAGGCGCAATAAAACGGCCATCCGAAGTGCCGCCCGCAGTAGATAATTCGGTATCGTAACCACAAATGTCCTTGATGGCCCTGCAGGTTGATTCGACCAGTTTGCCTTGCGGGGTAAGGAATGGATGACCTGACAGATGCCAGTCGAGAGTGTAATTCAGCTTGTATTTATCAAGAATAGCTTCAAATCTATTGCGTAATTCTAATTCGGTAACTTCGGTTGAAAAACGTAAGTTGAATAACAGTTCAAGCTCGCCGGGAATGACATTATTCGCACCCGTACCAGCATGTATGTTTGAGATCTGGAAAGTTGTCGGCGGGAAAAACTTATTACCCTGATCCCATACTTCGGCTGAAAGTTCTGCCAGTGCCGGGGCACATTTATGAATGGGGTTTTCTGCCAGATGTGGATAGGCGACATGTCCCTGGCGGCCATGGACAGTTAAGCTGCCGGATAAAGAGCCTCGGCGGCCATTTTTTACAACATCGCCCAATTTGTTTGTGCTTGATGGTTCGCCAACTAGACACCAGTCTATTTTTTCATTTCTATTTTCAAGATGTTCAATTACTTTGACGGTGCCGTCTGCGGCCGGGCCTTCTTCGTCGCTGGTGATAAGGAAAGCTATGGACCCCTTGTGATCGGGGTTCTCTTTTACGAAGCGTTCACAGGCAGTAACCATCGCAGCCAGGCTGCCTTTCATATCTGCGGCGCCACGGCCATATAATATCCCATCAATGATGGCTGGTTTGAATGGCTCGACATCCCATTTCTCTACCGGCCCTGTGGGCACTACATCTGTGTGGCCAGCCATTGCAAACACAGGGGAGGCGTCACCTTTACGAGCCCAGAAATTATCAACTTCGCCGAAACGCAAGTTTTCAATTGTAAATCCGATAGCAGCCAGACGATCAGTCATTATTTTTTGGCAGCCCTGATCATCGGGTGTAACAGAAGGTTTGGAAATTAGTTCTAAGGAAAGATCTATGGTTTCAGACATGTCGGTTATTTTATTAGCAAAATTTAAATAGATTATACATTTTGTTTGCGAGTCATGGTGATATTTATAATTTCATTTGTTTGCTTTCTAATAATTAATCTCCATGTAATGCCTCATACATAGAGAGATATTCTTTTTCCATGGAATTGAACTCATCCTGCAGTTGCGCATAAGCTACATCTTTTTTGATAAGGTCTTCTTCCAGTGTGCTTATCTGGCTTTGTAGCTGTTCGGTATCGCCATTTGATTCGTCTTCTGGAGAAGTAACGCCGACATGGCTGAGTTGTTCTTTCAGGCGCTCGTTGTCTTCTTCCAGGATGGAAATGCATCCCATCATTTCATGGCTGGTGCGTGTGAAATCATGAATCGTGGCCTTTAGTTTTTCAGCCTGTTCTGCTTCAAGAGACAGATTATCAATCGTAGTTAGCAATTCATTGATTTGCTGTTCCTGTTTATCCAGCACTTCCTTCATCTCGGCCAAATCTATCATTGATGATGCTTCAGCTTCAGAATCTGTCTCTGTCTCTTTCTCGCCATCCTGTTCGAATAACTCCGAATGCCGTTTTTCAAGTTTACCAACTTCTTTCTGTAGTTTATCGTTCTCCATCTCAAGAACTTCGATACACATTTTAGAATCGTTTAGCTGGCGTTCGAAATTATCAATTTGTGAGAATAGTTCGGTGAGTTGTTCTGCTATGTCAGGTGACACGCCTTCAGCATTTTTGAGCGCCTTTCTCAGGCTATTCAGGCTGTTTTCCTGTTCAAATACAATGTCTTTTAACTTGGTTACTTCACCATCGATATTTTTGCCCTGGGCTTCAATGTAGAATATTTTTTCTCTGGTTTCGGTCTGTGTATGAACTGGCTCATGTTCTTCTGTTGTTTCAGTATAAACAATTTCAGATGTTTTAAGCTGTTCCAGGACCTTTTGCATACCCCCATAAAGTGTTTCCCAGAAAGTAATATCATTTTCACTGTGTTCGGCCGCCTGTCTTTCCACGTCCAGGAATAAGTGACGAGCATTGAGTAATTCGCTTTGCTGTTCATTGGGTGCTTGGGACAGGTTTTCAATATTGTCCTCAGTCGGTTGTTCATTTTCGGTAATCTCTTCAGATTCTATGCGTGCCTGCTGGCTGGTTTTTATTTCGTTTCTTAGCTGTTCCTGTTCAATGTATTCGCTGTAGCTGGTGCCAGGATTAATCTGTTTTTCAGCTTCATCAAGCTGAGGGGTTTCGGGTTCCGAACTGGCTGACTTTGATTTGAAAACATAAATGACCAGAACTATACAGGCTCCAAGCAGGAGAAGCAGGAATTCGGCCAAAAATAAAATGTAAATGCTTGGGATGTACATATTTATTGACTGGTCTTTTTATTTTTCATCATGCGGAATATCAGAAAACCATTTACACCAAGAAATAACAGAATTAAATTGCCAATCAAAAAATAAATTAATGCCTGTGTCAGATCGTCTTCGGGTTCTTGCTGAGCCGGTGCGGGTTCAGCTATCGGCACAACTTCCGTTTTAGTTTCGTCTACGGACTTAATTTCTTCAGTTGTTTCTATTTCAGGTTCTGGTTCCGGCGGGGGCTGTTTAGGAATAACTGCTCGGAAAGAGAATATCTGCTGACGCTGAAATGTTTTGGACGTGGCGATGATACTGGCTGCGTAAATACCATCCATAGTCGGTTTATACCGCGTTGTAAATATGCCATCGGCATTGGCAGCATCAATGTCCTGTTTATCTATAGAGCCATCGGGGTGCTCTATTTCAAGAACCAGTTCCATATTATTCAGCAGTTCATTGTTCGACACCGTCGCATCGTCTTTATCAAACCAGGTTTTAATCATCAATTCTGGATAATAACTTTCAGTGTTGTATTCAAACTGTGTGCGCAGTTTTATATCTGCCACGATATAGGCCTTATTGTCATCATCACTGAACAGAATTTTCCAGTTGCCTGCTTCGGGTTTGCTCAAGGTGATCATGTCGAAACCAGGGGATTCAAACCATTTCAGACCCTGTTTTTTGAAGTTTGAGTTGTAGCGGTGACCCCCTGGAGATTCCAGATAAATTTTGCTCTGGTCGGATTTTTTATTCGCAATAATGGTTATTTCCCGAATACTGGGGTCAACAACAAATTGATTTTCGGATAAGGGGAGCAAATTAGGTTCTTTGCTTTGTTCGAATATTTTTGCGAAGACTTTATGCAGCACATCATCACTGGCAGCCAGTGCATAGCGACCTTCAGTGGCATCTGCAATCTCCTGCAGCAGTGTCTGATCCGAGTTTTCGGTAAACGCAATGCTGTAGATTTTAATATGGTGCTGTTTTAGTTGGGGAATCAGTTCATCGAATATTTGCTGGCGTAGTTCAGTGGATTTGTTTGCATCGCCCACATCCATTTTGCCATCCGACATCAGCACAATAATCGGATCTCGATCCAGTGCCTTGCTTGCTTTCAGCATGTCTATGCCTTTAACAATGGCGGCGTGAATGTTGGTATAGATGCCTTTAGATGACACCCGGTCGGTAGCCTTGATGGCCTTGTCTTTGTTTGTTTCAGTGTTGAGCTGGGTGAGGAAGGTGATCGGCCAGGCCTGGGAACTAAAACTAACGACGCTGAGCTTATCTTCATTACCCAGCAGGGTAATGAATAGTTTGGCCGCCGGTTTGCGTAATTCCCTGGGATCGGTTTTTTTCATGCTGCCCGAGCTATCCATGATGACCAGCGCGTCCAGCGGTGATTTCTGAGTAGCCAGAGCGTTGTGCAGGCCCGTTGCAGCAATAAATAGACCCAGTACGATGCCCAATAAATGTTTGTTTTTAATTCTTTTCACCCAACTGCCCACAGAGTTAATTTATCAACAGCGGCTATAGTTCTAGATTAACAATCTACGCTAAGCCATTGTTTTATTGTAGTACAGTATTTTTGCAATGCAGAGAATTATGGTTTTCTCTACATTGCACATCGCTTATTCGCCAAGGTGTTTGAGTATGGTCTTTTTTAGCTGTTGATTCACATCGTCATTCAGCAGAGGCTGGTTCTGGCTATCGGTAATGTGGAAGGTGTCGTTGACTTTTTCCCCTGCGGTGGAGATTTTGGCGTTGTGAATGCGAATATTGCATTCGACAAAGGCCTGCGCGAGGCTGGCTAACAGGCCCGGACGGTCAGTAGTAATGATATTCAACGCGGTTAAGTCTTTACCCGGTAGCTGTTCAAACCGTATTCGGGTTTTAACGCTGAAGTGCTTCAGCGTGCGTGGTTTTGGGCGCCAGGCGTTGCCGGTGGTGGCTTTTTCACTACCAAGTTCTTTTTTCAGGCGGTCAATTATTTCCTGTATGCGATATTCCGCGTTGGAAATACTGCCATCTTCTTCCAGTACCTTGAAGGTTTCCAGTTTCAGTCCATTATCGGTGGCCATCAATTGTGCATCGACTGTTGTCAGACCTAGCTGGTCGATGGTGGAGGCGACGCGAGCAAACAGGTCGGGTGCTTCCCTGGCAAATATGAAAATTTCAATTCTGCCTGTGTCGTCACTGATCCGAGCATTGACCAGAGGATAGTCCGACGTTCTGGCGCCAAGTATGGTTTGCGTATGCCAGCGTATTTCATAGGGTGCATGGTGCAGGAAGTAATCGCTGGTGAAATGCTGCCACAGATCATTGATCACTTCCGGACTGTAGCCCCGCTGGGATAATAAACGTAAGGCAGATGTCTGTGCTGCCTGCATGGCCATTTCGCGATTTATTGGATTTTCATCGCCCATATGCAGGTTGGTGGAAGCTTTGTGATAGAGCTCGGCCAGCAGATTATCTTTCCAGGAGTTCCACTGGGTAGGATTCGTTGCGCGAATATCACACAGTGTCAGCAAATAGAGGTAATCAAGGCGTATTTGATTACCAGCCTGTTCGGCAAATACTGATATGACTTCCGGATCACTCAAGTCTTTGCGCTGCGCCACCATCGACATTAGCAGGTGATTTTTAATCAACCAGGCAACCAGTTCGCTGTCTTCCTCTGATTTGCCATGGGACAGGCAGAACTCCTTGCCATCAATGGCGCCCAGTTCGGCATGGTTGCCGCCGCGACCTTTCGCGATATCGTGAAACAGACCGGCCAGGTAGAGCAGTTCGGGCTTGGGTAAGTGATGGAAGATGCCGCTGGCCAGCGGAAATTCATGGGCGAACTGGGGTACCGACAGGCGGCGCATGTTACGTACCACGAATAAGGTATGTTGATCGACGGTATAGGCGTGGAACAGGTCATATTGCATGCGACCGGTGATTTTCTCAAATGCCGGGATATAGGCCGCGAGGATGCCGTAGCGATTCATCCGGCGCATTTCGTGGGTGACGCCCCTGGGTTGGCGGATGATATCCATAAATAACTGTTTGGATGTATCGGATTGGCGAAATTTGTCATCGATCAGATACAGGTGTTCCCGAATGAGACGGATGGTCTCCGCCCGCACACCGCAAATATCGGCGCGCGTCTCCATGAGTAAAAAGATTTCCAGCAATGCTGAGGGATGTTCCTGGAACATTTCTGGATAGCGGGCTTCAATATAGCCATTAACCAGCTGGAAGCGCTGGTTAAGAATTTCCGGTTCGCCGGATTTATCCGCATACAGAATGGCTTCCCTGAATAACTGGAGTAGCAGCTCATTTAAACGCTCTAATTGCATCACGGTGCGGTAATAGGTTTGCATGAACTGTTCGATGGCCAGGTTATTTTCACCATCTTCATAGCCAAACTGCTGTGCTAATTGGCGTTGCAGGTCAAATAACAACCTGTCTTCACGCCGTCCCGTCAGGTAATGCAGGCACATGCGAATACGCCAGAGCAGGGTTTGTCCTTCCTGCAGGGTGTTGAATTCAGATCGGGTTAAAAACCCATGATCGATCAGTTCTTCCAGCGTCTGGGCGCCAAAGTGGCGTTTGGCTACCCAGCCGATCATCTGGATGTCACGTAAACCGCCGGAATTTTCCTTAATATTCGGTTCCAGATTGTAGGCAGTGTCATGGAATTTCCGATGCCGTTTTACCTGTTCGTCCAGTTTCGCCTGGAAGAAGGCCTGGCTATCCCAGATTTTGTCGGGGCCAGTTGCCTGTTTCATCGCCTCGAATAGCTGCTGGTCACCGTATAGCAACCGGGCTTCCATGATATTTGTAGCAACCGTGATGTCGGCTTTAGCTTCGTCTATGCATTCAGTGAGGGTACGAACGCTGTGGCCGATCTCCAGTTTGATATCCCATAGCAGCATGAGGAACTGTTCGAGTGCGCTTTTAGTTTCGGCTGATTCTGCTTGATCCAGTAGCAGCATCAGGTCGATATCAGACACCGGGTGCAGTTCGCCCCGTCCGTAGCCGCCAACCGCGATTAAAGCGATATTCTGTTCACTGTTATGAAAGCAGTGAATGAAGGCCTGCTGTAAAATTTGATCAATAAAATCCGCTCGGGCATGCACCAGTTCAATGGTATCGGCACCCTGCTCAAAAGCGGTTTTAAGTGTTTCATTGCCGGCGGCTACCGCCTGTTTAAATAGCTGCAGGCTATTGGCGGGGGTATTTTGCAGCGCCTGTTGAAAACTGGCAGCATCGAAAGCAGAAATAGTATTCAAAGTTGAACTCGGGTATCCCTGGTTAAATATCGTCGCCTGGACAGATAGTAAGCACCTCATAGCCACTATCGGTGACCACCAGCGTATGCTCCCACTGGGCGGATAGACTGTGGTCTTTGGTGACCACGGTCCACTGGTCATTCAGCAATTTGACCTGGCGTTTACCAATATTAATCATCGGCTCAATAGTGAACACCATGCCGGGTTCCAGTTTAACCCCGGTACCGGCTTTGCCATAATGCAGTACCTGTGGCTCTTCGTGAAATTCCACACCAATGCCATGGCCGCAGTATTCACGCACCACGGAGCAACCATTAGCTTCGGCATGTTGCTGAATCACGGCGCCAATATCACCCAGGTGTGCGCCCGGTTTTACCTGTTCAATGCCTTTTACCATACACTGATGGGCGATTTCAGATACTCGTCTGGCCTTGATGCTCGGTTCGCCGACATAGAACATCTTGCTGGTATCACCATGATAGCCATCTTTGATGACCGTGATGTCAATATTAATGATATCGCCTTTTTTGAGTTTCTTTTCGCTGGGAATGCCATGGCATACCTGGTGATTGATCGAGGTGCAAATCGATTTGGGGAAGCCATGGTAGTTGAGTGGTGCAGGAATAGCCTGTTGTTCATTGACGATATAATCGTGGCAGATGCGATCCAGTTCGTCGGTGCTAATGCCGGCTTTCACATGAGGGCGAATCATGTGCAGCACTTCAGCCGCCAGGCGACCTGCAATACGCATTTTTTCGATTTCTTCAGCGGTTTTGATTTTTATGCTCATTAATTTCCTGCGCCCGCACCTGTTAAGTGGGCTATTTTACTTTATATTTCGGTGACTTAGCGTTAAAGCCATTTCATCTCTAAGATGTATTTTTGTTGTGTCATAAACCCGGGTATGGTATAAAGCCGCCGCGCTTAGCGCAAACTTAATTTTATTTTTAAATACTCACACTTACCGACACGTGTAACTGGGTGCCCGAATGGCTCTAAATGAGCCCTGAAATGGGTTGCTACATGGGGTAGGTGGAGGCTTAACCCGTCAGGAGATATCCAATGGCAAAAGCGACCATGCGTCAAATGCTGGAGGCTGGAATTCATTTCGGTCACCAAACCCGTTTCTGGAACCCAAAGATGGCAGAGTATATCTTTGGTGAACGTAACAAAATCCATATCATTAATCTGGAAAAAACCCTTCCAATGTTCCACGATGCTTTGAATGCCATCAGTAAGATCGCAGCGAGCAACGGTAAAGTTTTATTCGTCGGTACTAAACGTGCGGCTTCTAAAATTATGCGTGAAGAAGCCGAACGATGTGGCATGCCTTATGTAAACCATCGCTGGTTAGGCGGTATGCTGACCAACTTCAATACAGTACGCCAGTCTATTCGCCGTCTGAAAGAGCTGGAGCAGATGTCTACCGATGGTTCTTTTGAGCGTCTGATCAAAAAAGAAGCATTGAACCTGACTCGCGAAATGGAAAAACTGGAAAAAACCCTTGGCGGTATTAAAGACATGGGCGGTGTTCCAGACGCAGTATTCGTTGTCGATGTAGGCCACGAAAAAATTGCTGTTCATGAAGCCAGTATCCTGAATATTCCAGTTATCGGCGTTGTTGATACTAACAATCAGCCTGATTCAGTTGATTATGTTATCCCTGGTAATGACGATGCTATTCGTGCCATCAAGTTATATGTTGAAGGCATCGCCGATGCGATCATCGAAGGCAAGGCCGCTTCCCTGACCGCCGGTGGGGACAGTGAATATGTAGAAGTGGACAGCGCTGAAGCAAAGCCCGCGCCAAAGAAAAAAGCAGTGCCCAAGAAAAAGGCGACTGTGAAAAAAGCTGCACCAAAGAAAAAAGCAGCTCCAAAAGCTGAGGACGAAGCCGCACCTGCTGAAGCAGAAGGCGATAAATAATAGCTACATAGTTAACGAGTAGCGTTTTTAATACTTTTTTATGAGGTGAAAAGCAATGCAGATTACTGCTGCTATGGTTAAAGAACTGCGTGAGCGTACTGGCTCAGGTATGATGGAATGTAAGAAGGCCCTGCAGGCGGCTGATGGTGATATGGAAAAAGCCATCGAAGACATGCGTAAGTCGGGCCTGGCAAAAGCAGACAAAAAGTCGGGTCGTACTGCTGCCGAAGGTCTGGTTGTTATCGCGCTTAGCGACGACAAAAAAGAAGCGGCAATTGTTGAAGTTAACTGTGAAACCGATTTCGTTTCCGGTGGTGATGACTTTAAAGCGTTCACGACTGCTGTTGCAAATCGCGTGCTTGCCGATTCTCCCGCCGACGTAGCAGCGCTGACGGCGATGCCATTAGAAGACGGTGGCAAATCAATCGAAGAAACTCGTCAGGAAATGATTGCCAAAATTGGTGAGAATATCCAGGTACGTCGTTTCCAGCGCGTGTCTACAGACGGTGCCTTTGGCTCTTATCTGCATGGTGTTCGTATTGGCGTTCTGGTTGAAATGGACGTGGACAATGCCGACCTTATTAAGGATGTGGCGATGCATATTGCTGCGAGCAACCCGGCCTGTGTAAACGAGGATCAGGTGCCCACTGAAATGCTGGAGAAAGAAAAAGAAATTTTGATTGCTCAAGCTAAAGAATCGGGCAAGCCTGATAGCATCATCGAGAAAATGATTGAAGGTCGGGTGCGTAAATACCTGGCTGAAATCACCCTGATTGGCCAGCCTTTTGTTAAAGACCCTGATCAAACAGTCGGTCAACTTCTTAAATCTGCCAACGCGAATGTAAACAGCTTCTTCCGTTATGAAGTCGGTGAAGGCATCGAGAAGAAACAGGAGAACTTCGCTGACGAAGTCATGGCTCAGATTAACGGCTAAGGCAACTAATACTGAGTTAAGGATCACAAAAAACCGGGAATCGTATCCCGGTTTTTTGTGTAATAATAAATAGTTATACGCATTGCAGCCTGATTCACCGGAGTCTGACTGTTATTAATTCCTGATTATCGTGGGTAAAATCCTGAATCAGGTCGAACAAGAATTGAAAAGCATAGAAAGCGGCCACGAATATGACACAACAAAACCCATTATATAAACGTGTTTTGCTTAAACTCAGTGGTGAAGCGCTGATGGGTGATCAATCTTATGGCATTGATACTCAAATCCTCCATCGAATCGCCAAAGAAGTAAAAGCCATCGCAGACAATGGTGTCGAAGTTGGCATAGTCATCGGTGCAGGTAATATTTTCCGGGGTAAAGGCCTGGCTGATGGAGGTATGGATCGAGTTACCGGCGATCATATGGGCATGCTGGCCACCGTCATGAACTGCCTGGCACTGCAGGATGCGATTGAACATGAGGGCGGAGTTTGCCGTGTTATGTCGGCCTTAAGCATTCATCAGGTCTGTGAAGATTATGTGCGCCGCCGAGCGATACGTCATCTGGAAAAAGGCCGTATTGTTATATTTGGTGCCGGTACCGGCAATCCATTTTTTACCACGGATAGTGCAGGTAGCCTGCGTGCCATCGAAATTAACGCCGATGCCTTGATCAAGGCAACCAAAGTCGATGGTGTTTATGATTCGGATCCAATGAAAAATCCCGATGCCAAACGTTTTGAGCAGTTAACTTATGATGATGTTTTACAGAAAAATCTTGGCGTTATGGATGCCACTGCAATTGTATTGTGTAAAGAACAGAATATGCCATTAAGAATATTTAATTTGAACAATGAAGGTGATTTAACCCGAGTGGTTCATGATAAATCGATCGGTACATCAGTTATTCCCGGAGACAAAACATGATCGAAGAAATAAAACAGGATGCTGGGCGACGCATGCAGAAAAGCGTTGAATCGCTGCATACAGATCTGGCAAAGATTCGTACAGGCAGGGCTCATCCAAGTTTGCTGGATCACGTAATGGTTGACTATTACGGTACGCCCACACCCATTAAACAGGTGGCAAATGTTGTCGTGGAAGATTCACGCACACTGGCCGTTACACCCTGGGAAAAACCCATGGTGCAGGTTATTGAAAAAGCTATTATGACAGCGGATTTAGGACTAAATCCGGCTTCCGCCGGCACCGTGATTCGTGTGCCGATGCCGCCGCTAACAGAAGAGCGTCGTCGTGACCTGGTAAAAATAGTAAAACAGGAAGCGGAAGGCGCACGTGTTGCGATTCGCAATATTCGTCGCGATGCCAACAGTGACTTTAAAGATTTACTCAAAGAGAAAGAAATTTCAGAAGATGCTGCTCGTAATGCTGAAGATGATATTCAAAAACTCACTGATAAATATATTGCTAAAGTCGATGAGGCACTAGCTGCCAAAGAAAAGGAAATGATGGAAATCTAACGGCCAGGATTATGTCTATCACGTCTATTGATAAAAATAAAAATACAGACCTTGTTCTGCCAAGGCATGTTGTGATTGTGATGGATGGAAATGGTCGATGGGCGAAGAAGCGCTATATGCCTCGATCGGCAGGGCATCATGCGGGTGTTAAAGCCACCCGAAAAACAGTTGAAAATTGTCTGGTAAATAATATTAAAGTATTAACCCTGTTTGCATTCAGTAGTGAAAACTGGAAACGCCCTGAACAGGAAGTTAATAGTTTGATGGAATTGTTTGTATCTGCCTTACAGGCTGAAGTTAAAGAACTGCATAAACAAAATATCAAAATATGTTTTATTGGCGAGTGCTCCGCTTTTTCAGAAAAGTTACAGGAAAAAATTCGACAGGCCAGTGAATTAACACATGAAAATACTGGCATGGTGCTGAATATAGCGGTGAGTTATGGTGGACGTTGGGATATTGCCCAGGCGTGCAAAATAATTGCTGAAAAAATCGTTGATAAAAAACTGGATGTTTCTGATATAAATGCAGAACTGCTCAGCCAGTATGTTTGCCTGGCTGATTTACCTGAACCTGATTTATTTATTCGCACTGGCGGAGAAAAGCGCATTAGCAATTTCCTTATCTGGCAGTTGGCATATACTGAGTTATATTTTTCCGATGTATTATGGCCAGATTTTGATCAAAAAGAACTTGAAAAGGCGATTCACTGGTTTAGCGGTCGACAACGACGTTTTGGTAAAACCGGTGAACAACTTACCAATCTGGTATAGGTTTATTAAATGCTCTGGCAACGTGTATTAACTGCAATACCACTCGCATTATTAGTCGGTTGGTTGATATTTTTTCAATCATCTGACGTTTTGTTCTATGCGTTTTTATTAGTGAGTGTTATTGCAGGTTGGGAATGGGCACGGCTTGCAGGCATAGAAAACAATTTATTCCGAATAGTATATGGAATGGTTATCGGTGCTGTTGTTTTTATAGTTAATCAGTTTATGGCGCATGGCGACTTTTTTGTCTGGTTAATGACTGGCGCGATAGTTTGGTGGTTTTATATAACTTATAAAATGACGGTGATATCACCGCAGCCAGTATCTCAGAATATATCGTATAAAAAATTATTTATAGGATTGATAACGCTGGTTCCCCCCATTATTGCCCTGGTCAATATCCATAGTGTGGAGCAGGGACCTTTCTGGTTGTTTTATGTCATGAGTATTGTCTGGATAGCGGATATAGGTGCTTATTTTTCGGGCAGGCGTTTTGGCAAAAATAAGCTGGCGCCTGATATCAGTCCAGGGAAAACGCGAGAAGGGCTATATGGTGGAGTGTTATTAACGTCTCTCTATACCCTGCTGGCTGCAGCTTATTTTAATCTTGATTTTATTCAGATGTTGCTGCTATTGATTGCGGCATTTTTTGCAAGCTTACTGTCTGTGGTAGGTGACCTGTTTATCAGTTTGTATAAGCGTGAACGCGGTATAAAAGATAGTAGTCATATTTTGCCAGGTCATGGCGGTGTACTGGATCGAATCGATAGCGTTACTTCATCAGCGCCTTTTTTCGTGCTGATGCTGAATTTAGTGATTTTATAATGTCTAACGCTAAAGCCATCACCATACTTGGATCCACCGGCACGATCGGCGTCAATACGCTAGATGTTGTTGCGCGTCATCCGGCAGATTATCAACTGGTCGCTTTAACGGCCAACACGGGTGTTGAACGGCTATTTCAGCAATGCATTGACTATCAGCCCGAATATGCAGCCATGGCCGACTCGTCATCTGCTGAGCAACTGGAAAAGAAACTTAAATCGGTGGGCTCTGCAACTCAGGTGTTATCGGGATTGAAAGGCCTTGAATCCGTGGCTTCACTGGACCAGGTTGATTATGTAATGGCAGCAATAGTCGGTGCAGCCGGATTACTGCCGACACTTGCCGCAGCACGAGCAGGTAAGCGTGTATTGCTGGCCAATAAAGAAGCACTGGTTATGTCGGGTGCTATTTTTATGGATGAAATCAAAAAGCATGGCGCTGAACTACTGCCCATAGACAGTGAACACAATGCTATTTTTCAGTGTATGCCTAACGATTTTACCAAAGGGTTTGATGAGACCGGCGTTGATAGAATTTTATTGACAGCCAGCGGCGGGCCATTCAGAAATAAACCTGTTAGTGAGCTTTCTTCAGTAACACCGGAGCAGGCCGTCGCGCATCCAAATTGGGTCATGGGGCGCAAAATATCTGTCGATTCAGCCACCATGATGAATAAGGGGCTTGAAGTTATTGAGGCTTGCTGGTTGTTTAATACCGATCACAATAAGATTCAGGTAGTTATACATCCACAGAGTATTATTCACTCAATGGTCAGTTATAATGACGGGTCGGTTTTGGCTCAAATGGGTAATCCAGATATGCGAACACCGATAGCCCATGCCCTGGCCTGGCCAAAACGAATAAGTTCCGGTGTTGAACCTCTGAATATTTTCGATGTCGCAAAGCTAGAATTTGAACAACCGGATTTTAATCGGTTTCCATGTTTAAAAATGGCCTATGAATCTTTACAGATTGGTGGTACTGCAACCACCATATTAAATGCCGCCAATGAAATAGCCGTCGATGCTTTTTTAAACAAACGACTGGCATTTACCGGAATAGCATCAGTGATCGAGAAAACACTTGAAACAGTATCTGTTGAAAAAGCGACAAGTCTGGATGTCATCTTACAGGCTGATAAAATTTCACGCCAATATGCTGAAGAGCATATATTGAAAACAGGAGTCAGCGCATGAGTTCTGGCGGTTTGCTCCATAACATAATATTTTTTGCCATTGCCATTGGTGTGCTGGTCACCTTTCACGAGTTTGGTCATTACTGGGTGGCGCGTTTATTAAATGTAAAAGTGATTCGTTTTTCAGTGGGTTTTGGCAAGCCGTTAGTTAAATGGACCAGACGAAAAGGTGAAGATGATATCGAGTTCGTCATCGCGGCTATTCCCTTGGGTGGCTATGTCAAAATGCTCGATGAGCGGGAAGCGCCTGTCGATGATAAAATAAAACATCGAGCTTTTAACGCTCAGCCCGTTATCAATCGCATAGCTATTGTGGCTGCGGGGCCAATATTTAATTTCATTCTTGCAATAGCATTATACTGGATCGTATTTATTAATGGTGTGGACGGTACTCGTCCTTTAATAGGTGCGCCAGATGTGGATACACCAGCGGCTCTTGCCGGGTTTCAGGAAGAAGATGAAATACTGTCTTTAGGAAATACCAGGGTACAAACCTGGCAGGCATTCAGATTGGCGCTGATTGATCAGGGTATTGATGGGGGAAACCTGAACATTCAGGTAAAAACCCGTGAACTGAATGTTGTGACACGCGTGTTAACCATTGGTGATCGACATATCCTTGATGATAAGAATGATGTCATTGATCAAATGGGGTTCAATCCTGTGCAAGTGGATATATTGCCGGTCATTGGCGGTACAACATCCGATGGCGCTGCGCATAGTGCAGGTCTACTGCAAGGCGATCTGATACTAGCTGTAGACGACACGGGAATTCCAAACTGGGATCAGTTAGTTCAGCTGGTACAGAAAAGTCCTGATCAAACCAGAGAATTTTTGATCAACCGTGCGGGCACCGAAAAACTTATTACCGTACATCTTGGCAGTAGAGAAAAAAATGGTAAAAAAACAGGATTTATGGGGGCTTACCCTGATACACCTGAAGAACTGCTGAGCAAATTTAAAACCAGGATAGAATACGGTCCGGTTGAGGCATTGTTTAAAGCGGTTGAGAAAACCTGGTCCATGTCTGCGCTGACGCTGCGAGTATTGGGTAAAATGCTTTTAGGTGAAGCGGCACTGGAAAATATCAGTGGCCCAATCACCATAGCGACCTATGCAGGGATGACCGCCAGTATCGGCGTAACCACCTATTTGAGTTTCCTGGCGATTATATCCGTCAGTTTAGGTGTTTTGAATTTACTGCCGGTTCCTATGCTGGATGGCGGTCACCTGTTTTATTACTTAATTGAAATGATAAAAGGCTCTCCAGTATCCGAACGTTTCGAGGAGTTGGGGCAGCAAATAGGGTTGGCATTGTTATTGATGCTTATGGGGCTTGCTATCTTTAATGATATCCAGCGATTAATAAATTGAGACGGTAGATGATAATTCAGTTAGTAAATCCGCGCTGGTTGGTTTTCCTTGTTGTTCTAAATGTGTTTTCTTCAGCAGTGCAGGCCAGGGAAAGTTTTGTAGTGTCTGACATTCGTATTGAAGGCCTGGAACGTATTGCAGATGGTACTTTATTAAATTATTTGCCAGTACATATAGGGGACTCCTTTGATGTCGAGCAAACTGGATATGCTATTCAGGAACTCTATAAAACCGGTTTTTTTAAAGATGTAAAGTTAGCGCGTGATGATAATGTGCTGGTGGTCCAGGTGGTTGAACGCCCGGCGATAGCCGAGGTTAAGTTTGACGGTAATAATGATATAGATGACGAACAACTTGAAGAAATTCTTAAGGATATAGGCATTGTTAAAGGCAGGGTGTTTAACCCTTCTGCGCTGGATAAAATTGAACAGGGACTTAAACAGCAGGCGTATTTCAGTCAGGGCAAATACGGTGTTCGCATTGACACAAAAGTGACTGAGCTAGAAAGGAATCGAGTAAAAATAGAGATAGATATTTCTGAAGGCGTTATCGCAAGAATTAAGCAGATCAATATAGCTGGTAATAAAGTCTATGATGATGACCGGCTTTTATCCGAATTGCAGCTTGGTGTTCCGGGTTTTTGGGAATGGTTTTCAAGCGAAGACGAGTATGCCAAGCCAAAATTATCTGCGGATCTAGAGGCTATAAATTCTTATTATCAGGATAGAGGCTATGTGCGCTTTAAAATTGACTCGACACAGGTCAGTATTACTCCGGACAAGAAAGATATATATATCAATATCAATGTAACAGAAGGCGATGTTTATAAGATCAATGAAATAAATCTCGCCGGTGAATTAATTGTGGAAGAGGAAAAGATTCGCGCTTTAATGTTAGTTAAATCGAATGAGCTTTTTTCCCGACGCAAAATGGTAGAAGGTCAGGATCTAATAACCAAGCTTCTTGGCAATGAAGGTTATGCATTTGCAAAAGTGCGGGTTTTACCGGAAATTGACGATGAAACTAAATCAGTGAATTTGACCTATTCCATTCACCCTGGGAAAAAAGTATATGTAAGGCGTATAAGCTTTGATGGTAATTATAAAACCCATGATGAAGTTTTAAGACGTGAAATGCGTCTCATGGAAGGTGCCGAATTATCGAATAGTAAACTTGAACGATCGAAAGTGCGTTTGCAGCGCCTGGCTTATGTTGAAGAAGTTGAAGTAGATAAATTGCCAGTGCCTGGTACTGATGATCTTGTTGATATCAAAATAACAATTAAAGAACGTCTGTCGGGTAGTTTTAATATTGGTGCAGGTTTTTCTCAGAATCAGGGCTTTGTCTTTAATCTTGGTTTGGAAATGGATAACCTCATGGGAACTGGCCAAAAATTATCTCTGAATTTTAATAATGACAGTGCTAATAAAATTTACAGTCTTGCCTTTACCGACCCGTATTACACGGTGGATGGTATCAGTCGGACGTTTAATTTTTCCTATCGAGAGCGTGATACTGAAGAAGAGGATATTGTTAATTATCTGGAAAACACATATGGTGCCAGCGTGACCTATGGTATCCCACTAACAGAGTATGACAGTATTCGTCTTGGTGTTGGATTTGAGCATACAGATATTATTCGGGGTACGGATACTGTAACAGAAGAAGTTGAAGATTTTCTGGCGGCTTATGGTGAAGGCGAAGTGGATGTTAATGGCGATTTCCTGGAAGCTGCTATAGATGCCTTTACGCTGGTCGCAAGTTATTCGCACGATACTCGAAATCGTACAGTTTTTGCAAATCAGGGCAGTTCTCAAACTGTTGTTCTTGACCTGACTACCCCGGGTAGCGATTTGCAGTACTACAAAGTAAACTATCGAACCAAATTTTATTTTCCATTAACTACGAATTATACTTTGCTGTTGAGAACCGATCTGGCTTATGGTGATGGCTACAAAGATACTGAAACTTTTCCGTTTTATGAAAGATTCTTTGCCGGTGGCCTTAGAACTGTGCGTGGTTTTGAATCCAATTCTCTCGGTCCTGTCTCGCAAGCGACCGGGGACCCTGTAGGTGGTGATATTAGAACTGTGGCGGGAGCCGAGGTTATCTTCCCGGTTCCATTTTTAGAACAGTCGCCTCGATCGGTACGATTTAGCGCATTCTACGATATTGGTAATGTCTTTTTGAAAGATGATTACCCAGGGCTGCCCGGGTTGCCGAATCGCGGCGGTTTTGACAAAGACGAGTTGAGAAGTTCTATTGGCGTCTCCTTTGTCTGGTTGGCACCAATAGGGCCATTGCGTTTTAGTTGGGCGAGACCGGTAGAGAACAAAGACGGTGATCAGTCAGAACATTTTCAATTTAGTATTGGATCATTTTTTTAGGATAAAACACATGATTAAAAAATTCTCTTTATTAGTAATTGCATCCATATTTTCAATAAACCTGTCAGCGGCCGAACTAAAAATAGGTTTTGTAAGCATGGGGAAATTATCATCTGATGCACCCCAGGCAATAGATATTAATAAACAGCTGCAGGCAGCTGTCAGTGAGCCCAAAGAAGAATTGACCAGGCTGTCAGATGAAATAAAAGCCATGGGAAAAAAGATTAAAAAAGATGAGCTTATGATGGCGCCTAGTCGCCTGGAAAATCTTAATAAAGAATATCGCGAGAAAATTGTAGCGTTTAAGGAAAAAGAGCTGGCTTTTAATCAGGGCGTTCAAAATGCCCAGACGCGAGCTTCAAGCGTATTTGGAAAAATAGTACTAACTGCAGTGAATAAACTGGCACAGGATGAAAAATATGATCTCATTCTGCATGAGGGGGTTATTTATGCGAATCCTGAGCATGATGTTACAGATAAAGTATTAAGTATATTAAAAAAAGAATACGATAAACAAAAAGCAGAAGAAAATAAAAAGCAGTAATGCAATATACACTTTCACAGCTATCGGATGAAGTCGGCGGTAAAGTCGTTGGTAATGGTGATGTCACAATAAGACGTGTTGCTTCAATTCAGGATGCGGGTGCAGAAGAAATTACCTTTCTATCAAGCTCGAAGTATGCAAAGCATCTTCAGTCGACAAAAGCAGAGGCAGTCATTCTTACTGAAGAACTGGTCGATGCATCACCGGTAGCTTCTTTAGTAGTAAAAAATCCCAGAGCTGTATATGCCCGAATTGTTGCATTGCTTTATCCCGCTTATCAGCCAGCACCCCAGATTCATACAAGTGCCGTTATTGATGCATCAGCCCATGTTGCAGAGACCGCTTTTATTGGACCACATGCCGTAATAGAAGCCGGCGCAGCAATTTATGAAAATGCTTATATCGGACCAGGCTGTGTTATTGGCCGAGATTCACGTATTGGGGCGCATACTGTGATAAATGCGAACGTGAGTATTTATCATGATTGCCATCTGGGCGAGAACTGCATCGTTCATTCCGGTACCACTATCGGCGCCGATGGTTTTGGTTTTGAGCATGATGCGGGGGAATGGGTTAAAATACCGCAGGTTGGCGGCGTGCGGATTGGCAATAATGTAGAAATCGGCGCCTGTTCTACAGTCGATCGCGGTGCTTTAAATCATACGGTCATTGATGACGGCGTAAAATTAGATAACCACATCCAGATTGCACATAATGTGAAGGTTGGGGCCAATACAGTCATGTCAAATGGTGTTGGTGTGGCGGGCAGTACTAGCATTGGCAAAAACTGTCTGATCGGCGGTATGACGGGGATACGTGATCATATAGAAATTACCGATAACGTAATGATTACTGCTATGTCACTGGTTTCAAAGTCATTAACTAAAGCGGGTTCGTATTCTTCAAATACACCGATAGACGATACCCGGGCCTGGCGTAAGAATACGGCAAGATTTAGACAATTAGATGAAATGGCGCGTCGGCTTAAGCAATTAGAAAAAAAGCTGGAAAGTAACTGAGGAAAGTTCCTTGAACACAATGAATGTAAACGAAATAAAAAAATACCTGGCTCACAGATATCCATTTCTATTAGTCGATAAAGTTGTCGATTATAAGTCAGGTGAGTGGCTAACTGCGGTAAAAAATGTAACCGTAAATGAACCGTTTTTTCAGGGACATTTCCCCGATTTTCCAGTGATGCCTGGTGTGCTAATTATAGAAGCCATGGCTCAGGCGACAGGCTTGCTTGGGTTTAAAACAATGGATGATCAGCCTAGCGAGGATATGCTGTATTTATTTGCCGGAGCGGATAAAGCACGGTTCAAGAGGCAGGTGATACCTGGCGATGTATTGACCTTGCATGTTAAATTATTAAAACGCAGACGAGATATCTGGAAGTTTGAATGTGAAGCCAGAGTTGATGACAAACTGGCTGCAAGTGCCGAAATAATGTGTGCCGCCTCTCGTATTTCATAGCAGGGTTTTGAAAGAATAAAATGATTCACCAAACTGCGATTATCGACCCATCTGCAAACATTGCAGGCGATGTAGAAATAGGCCCCTACAGTATCGTAGGTGCAGATGTCGAAATTGGTGAGGGCACCTGGATTGGCCCGCACGTCGTGATCAAGGGGCCAGGCAAAATTGGCAAAAATAATAAAATATTTCAATTCGCATCAATTGGCGAAGATCCTCAGGACCTTAAGTTTAGCCCGAAGGAAACCACCTGGTTAGAAATCGGTGACAATAATACGATTCGTGAATTTGTGACTTTTCATCGTGGTACAGAAGACGGTGGTTCAATAACGCGAATTGGCAGTGATAATTTGTTCATGGCTTATGTCCATGTCGCGCATGATTGCCAGATCGGGAATCATGTAATATTGGCCAACTCAGCTTCACTGGCCGGCCATGTGGAAGTGGGGGATCATGCGATTTTAGGTGGTTTTACCCTGGTGCACCAATTTTCAAAAATTGGATCTCACTGCTTTACCAGCATGGGCTCGGCGGTGAATATGGATGTGGCGCCCTACGTGATCGTCGCAGGCAGTTTTGCCAAAGCCAAAGGCATTAATAAAGTTGGGTTAAAACGCCGAGGTTTTTCTGACAAGGCCATTCGAGCCATTACTAATGCTTACAAAATTATGATCCGATCCCGTGCCCCGCGCGAGGAGTCGCTGCAAAAAGTTCAACCCCTGGTCGATGAGTTTCCTGAAGTAAAGCTGATGGTGGATTTTATTGTTTCCAGTGAGCGTGGAGTGGTTCGCTAAAAACTTATTTAAGCGAGTGTCAATCCGCCAGCATTTCCATAGCAAGTCGCGCGATATTTTGTGAGCCGCCTTCTTTTCCCAGCAGGGCTTTCACCTGATTAAGTTCTCTAATCATATTCTCTCGGTAATTCTGATCGGTTAACAGTCTGTCAATTTCAGTATACAGATTTTGCGGCGTTGCCTCGTGCTGAATAAATTCCTTCACAATTTCTTTTTCGGCCACGATATTTACCAGCCCGATATGCCTGATGCTAACCAGTCGTTTTAAAATAAAGTATGAGATGGGTGAGATGCGATAGGTAATAACATTCGGTATGCCCAGCAAGGCAATTTCCAGAGTAGCTGTGCCGGATGCAGTCATAATAGCATCGCAGGCCTGCATTACGTCGTATGGATTATCCTGTACCAGTTTTATACTGATGTCATCAAAATCAGCTAAATAAGGCTCGACTTCATCGATACCCAAGGTGCTTGCAACGGGTAAAATAAACTGTAAATCGTTGTGCTTCCTGTATAACAGACGACTTGCCTGTAACAGTGTGGGCAGTAAGCGTTGAATTTCGGTTTTACGACTGCCAGGGAATAGTCCGATGGTTCTCCGGTCCTGCTGTAGCTGGAAATGCTCAAGCGCCTCGACTCTGGTCAGGGATGACTGGGCCTGGTCGACCAGGGGATTACCGACAAACCTGACCGGTACATTGGCATTCTTATAAAATTTCTCTTCAAAAGGAAAGAGTACCGCCATCATATCGATACGTTCACCCATTTTCTTTACTCGGTGTGGACGCCAGGCCCATACCTGGGGGCTGATATAAAACAGGACTTTGACGCCGCAGGCTTTAGCTGTCTGCGCCAATTTAAAATTAAATTCCTGATAATCAACCAGTACCAGCAGATCAGGTGGATTTTGTTTAATGGCGTCGCGAAGAATATTCAGCGCTTTCATGATCTGGCGATATTTGAGTAACACTTCGACTATGCCCATCACTGCAATATCAGTACAGTCAACCAGCAGTTCAGCCCCGGCCTTGTGCATTTTACTGGCGCCCATACCGGTGAATTTTAAATCGGGATCGAGTTGCTGCAGTGCCCTGATCATATTGGCAGCATGTAAATCGCCAGATGCTTCTCCAGCGCTAATCATTATGGTTTTGTTCATGTTTGGCTTGCGTATAAGAAGTAACAGATTATGATGAGCGAGTTTTGAATTGTACCGGAAGTGATCTGTGGACGATATTGCTAATGATATAGAGATTGACTTAAGCCCTTACAAATTTATTGCGGGCGTAGATGAAGCGGGGAGAGGGCCGCTGGTTGGTGCTGTCGTTGCAGCCGCGGTTATTCTTGATCCGGCGAAACCCATAGTCGGTTTAAACGATTCAAAAAAACTCAGTGAAAAAAAGCGCAATGTACTGGCAGAACAAATCAAAAACCATGCCCTGTGCTGGAAGATTGTGTCGGTTGCAGCGGCAGAAATTGATCAGATCAATATTCTGCAGGCCAGTTTAATGGCGATGAAACAGGCAGTTGAACGCCTGGAAATCGAGCCTGATATTGCATTGATAGATGGCAATAAATGCCCCGAGCTGTCGTGTAAAACTGCCGCCATAGTGAAAGGTGATGCGCGGGTGAGTGCCATCGCGGCTGCCTCGATTCTGGCCAAGGTGGATCGGGATCAGCAAATGTACCAATTACATGAGCAATACCCGCAATACGAATTTGATCGGCATAAGGGCTATCCAACAAAACTGCACATGGAGCTGCTGCAACAACATGGCCCCTGTCCGTTACATCGGAAATCGTTCGCACCGGTTAAAAAATTATTATAAAACAATAGTATATATTTCTCTCTTAAAGTTAAATATGTGGCTTTTGTCCGGTGCTAGATCACTAAACTGGCATGTTTTACATACTATATGTGCAAAAGTGGTAAAACGGCTCTGATTATTGCTCGATATGTTGGCTGAAGTGGTAGATTTGCTCAAAAATGAACTGCTGACCAAGTTAAATATGGAATTTGAATCATCTGCCTTGGCAAAGGCACTAATCTGTTTCATAATAACCGGGCTTCAGTACTATCATATTCGATGACAGTAATAATCTTATTAAAACAATAAGTTATATAACATATTTAAAATATTAATTAAGTTAAAGATTACTGCATGAATCCCCGCTTTGTACACCTTCGCATTCACACAGAATATTCACTGGTAAACGGTGTTGTGCGCATCAAACCTTTGATGCAGATGGCCACTGAACAGAACATGCCGGCCCTGGCGCTAACCGATCAAAGCAACCTGTTTGCCATGGTGAAGTTTTACCGGGCGGCTATGGCGGCGGGTATAAAACCCATTATTGGTGTCGATGCCTGGATACGTCCGGCGGTGGAAACAGAGCAGCCTTCACGCATGGTGCTACTTTGCCAGAATAATGAAGGCTACCAGAATCTGACTCAGCTAGTGTCCAAGGCATATCTTGAAGGACAGCACGGTGGTATTCCGATGATGGAAGTCGACTGGTTGCGCGAACTGAGCGGTGGTCTGATTGCGCTATCCGGAGGCCGTGAAGGCGACGTTGGCCGCTCTTTGTTGTCGGGTAATCAGATACAGGCGGAAGCTTTATTGAAGGCCTGGCAAGCGATCTTTCCAGATCGCTATTATCTCGAATTGCAGCGTACTGGGCGTGAGGGCGAAGAGGAGTATTTGCATGCTGCAGTAAGTCTGGCACTGGCCACACAGACACCCGTGGTCGCCACCAATGATGTGCATTTTCTCAAAGCCAGTGAATTTGCCAGTCATGAAGTCCGTGTTTGTATCCATGATGGCCGCGCCATGGATGATCCCAGACGACCCAAACATTACTCAGAGCAACAATATCTTCGTTCTGAAGAAGAAATGCTGGCGTTGTTTGCTGATATCCCTGAAGCACTGGAGAATTCCGTAGAAATAGCCCGCCGCTGTAATTTAACGGTGCGGCTGGGCGAAAGTTTTCTGCCCAATTTCCCGATACCCGAAGGCGAGACGACTGATAGTTATTTCATCCGCGTCGCTCGAGAAGGTCTGGAAAAACGTCTGCAGGTGATCATTGCACCTGATGATCCCGAGCGGGAACAAAAACGTCAGCTTTATTTTGACCGACTCCAGGTGGAGCTGGACGTCATTATCAACATGGGTTTTCCCGGCTACTTCCTCATCGTGGCGGATTTTATTCAGTGGTCCAAGGATAACCATATTCCGGTTGGGCCCGGTCGTGGCTCCGGTGCTGGATCGCTGGTGGCCTACGCCATGTTAATCACCGACCTGGATCCGCTGGAATTCGATCTGCTGTTCGAACGTTTCCTGAATCCGGAACGTGTCTCCCTGCCTGACTTCGACGTCGACTTCTGTATGGAAGGTCGTGATCGGGTGATTGATTATGTGGCGCAGCACTATGGGCGTGATCGTGTTTCGCAAATTATTACCTACGGCACCATGGCCGCAAAGGCGGTCATCCGAGATGTGGGGCGGGTGATGGGCCTGTCCTATGGCTTTGTGGACCGCATTGCCAAGATGATTCCGTTTGAAATCGGCATGACCCTGACCCGGGCGCTGGAAGAAGCGGAAGATCTGGCTGCTGCCTACAGGAATGAAGAGGAGGTCCATGAGCTGATTGATATGGCCCTGTCTTTAGAAGGCTGTGCGCGTAATGCGGGTAAGCATGCCGGGGGGGTGGTAATCTCGCCGTCGGTATTAACGGATTTTACGCCGCTTTACTGTGAGCAGGGCGGCCAGAGTATCGTCACCCAGTTTGATAAGGATGATGTCGAGTCAATCGGTCTGGTTAAATTCGATTTCCTCGGCTTACGCACACTCACCATCATCGATTGGGCGGTGGAGAATATAAAATCGCGCCACCCCGATCAGCACGAGCTGGATATTAATTTGCTGCCGCTGGATGACAAGCAGGCCTTTGAACTGCTGCTGGCGGCTGAAACCACCGCAGTATTCCAGCTGGAATCCAGCGGCATGAAAGATTTGATCAAGCGCCTGCAGCCGGACTGCTTCGAAGACATCATCGCACTGGTGGCATTGTTCCGTCCGGGGCCATTGCAGTCTGGCATGGTAGATAACTTCATCAATCGTAAACATGGGCGTGAGGAAGTGTCCTATCCCGATGCGCAGTATCAGCATGATTCCCTGAAACCCATACTCGAACCCACTTACGGCATTATTCTTTACCAGGAACAGGTTATGCAGATTGCCCAGGTACTGGCGGGCTATACCCTGGGTGGTGCGGATATGTTGCGACGCGCCATGGGTAAGAAAAAGCCGGAAGTCATGGCCGAGCAGCGGGCGGTATTTGCCAAAGGCGCCAGTGAGAATGGTATTGATGCCGATCTGGCGACAAAGATTTTTGATCTGGTGGAAAAATTTGCCGGCTATGGATTTAACAAGTCACACTCGGCGGCCTATGCGCTACTGTCCTACCAGACCTGTTGGTTAAAGTCTCATTACCCTGCCGAGTTTATGGCGGCGGTATTGTCCGCGGATATGGACAATACCGACAAGGTCGTTACGCTGATTGAAGACTGTAAACGCATGCAGCTCAATGTGCTGACGCCGGATATCAACAGCTCAATTATTAAATTTAGCGTGCCCGATGATGGTCAGGTGCTGTATGGCCTGGGGGCGATTAAGGGGGTTGGTGAAGCCGCTTTGCTAGGTATTATTGAAGAACGTCAACTGAATGGGGTATTTAAGGACCTCTACGACTTCTGTCGACGCATTGACAGCCGCAAGGTTAACAAGCGCGTGATGGAGGCCTTAGTTCGATCGGGTGCTTTAGATAAGCTGGGTCCGAACCGGGCCAGCCTGATGGCACGATTGCAGGATGCTATCCAGATGGCGGATCAATATCAGAAAAATGCCCAGATGGGACAGGATGATATGTTTGGTTCGGCGACGGATGAGGACTGTATCGCGCCAGTCGATGCGATAACGGTACCGGAGTGGGAAGAAGAACAGCGTCTCACGCTGGAAAAAGAAACCCTGGGTTTGTACCTGACCGGGCATCCGATCAACCGCTATGAGCAGGAATTACGCAAATTTACCGAATGCCGACTGGGCGACCTGGGGGATATCGTCGGCTCCAGTTCGGGTGGTGGTTATATGGCCGAGCGAAATGCCAAAGAATTTAAGCTGGCGGGGCTGATGATTGGCATGCGGGTGCGTAAAACTAAAACCGGTAGCAAGATCGTCTCTGCCGTGCTGGATGATCGAACCGCGCGTATTGAAGTGCGAATATTTGAAGAAAAGTTCGAGCAATATGGCTATTTGCTCAATAAGGACAAGCTCATTATTGTCGAAGGCAAGGTGGTCTATGATGACTATTTTGGTGGCTACCGGATTACTGCCGATACCATTTACGATATTACTGAAGCACGGCAGCGATTTGCCAGACGTCTGGAAATTTCGCTGGATGAAAAGCAAACAGAAAATGGATTTGTCCATGAGCTTAATACAATTCTAAACCCATTTAGAGAAGGTGACTGTCCGGTCTGGATTAATTATAAAAAGAACGGCGCATCTGCCAAACTGTCACTCGGTGATAGCTGGCATGTGCAGCCGAGTGATGAGCTGATTAATCGACTTACTGATCTGGCAGGAGAACAGCAGGTTCGCATGATTTATTAGTTGTTATTGTCAGCCGACAATATAAACAGCTCTGACGTACTATACTCAACAGGGTTCAGTTAGCCGCGACCATCAATGCAGGGAATATGACAAACACTATTAATACAATTCTAGGATGGCCTGGTTATTTTATTTTAAAGCGCTTGTCATATTTGCTCAATCTCACTACGTTTACTGTCTTTGCGCTTCGCGACTGGTTCAAAAAGATTCGATTACTCAACCGCGACAGTTATCGACCGCTTGTCAGCCAGATTATCTTTACCGGAATAGATGCCATGCCAGTTATTACCATACTGGCATTAATAATTGGTTTTGTATTTACTTTTCGATTAATTGCCTTATTTGACTCCGTCGGCGATACAGTGACTATTCTCGTTTATCTGGTGGGACTTGAAATCGGCCCCATGATGTCAGCGTTTACTCTGATTAGCCGAACTGGCTCAGCTATAGCAGTTGATATAGGAAATATGAAGTTACATAAAGAGATTGAAGCACTGGAATACATGGGTATAGATATTAATGAATATATGATTGCACCACGTATATTGGGTGCAACCATCTCGCAACTGGCGGTTGCCGTGTTTTTTACCTTGATCTCGATGGTGTCCGGAATATTGCTTAGTGGCCTGCTGCTTTCAAAAACACACTTTAATTACCTGACTCAACTGGCACAGGGTTTAGATCCCATTGTGTTGCCAATATTTATTGCCAAGAATATTTTATTCGGCTTAATTATTGGTGCTACCGCCTGTTATCACGGGCTTAAAGTCGATAAATCGCCGACTGAAGTGCCACAACAAACACAAAAAGCAATTGTAAATACGCTGGTTATGCTGTTTTTGATTGATGGTATTTTTGCCCTGTTGCTGATCTAAAGGAGTGATTCAAAAATCGTGGAAAATATCCTGATACAAGCCAAAGGTATTCGCCAGTGCAATGAGAATATATATAGTCAGTTTGATATTGCCATTATGCCTGGCACGATGACCAGTATCATCGGGCCGGAATCCGCTGACAAATCTATCTGGTTGAAAATACTCGCAGGTCTGGAAGACTTCGAGGGTGGAGAACTGGAATTGATGGGTAAGAATATCAATTCAATCGGACGTCAGGGCTGGCTGGATAGTAGAAAAAAAATAGCCTATGTAGGCACCAGTACGGCATTATTGTCGGTACTGAACATAATGGACAATATTGTTACACCCGCTTTATATCATAAGCAGGGAAGTACATCGCAACTGGAAGAAAGGGCGCTGGGCCTGTTATCCCAGATCGGCTATACGGATTTCCAAAGTTTACAGCAGCTACCCGCTTATGTGGATGCGGAAAAACGCTACCAGGCCCTGTTGGTCAGAGCGATGATGCTGGAACCGAAAGTGATTTTTATCGATAATTTATTTTCACGCATAGGTGTCCAGGCAAAGCAGATGGTCAGAACGTTTTTAGAAAATCAAATGCAGAAAAATAATCTGGCTGTGGTATTAAATACTCGAAATATTGAATTTGCCTGCCGCTATTCGGATACAATTGTTTTTGTTTCGCCATCGAATATGCTGGTATTTAATAACGAAAATGAACTGCAACAATCTCCAGACCCTGACGTATCAGATTTTCTGAAGAACTATTATATGAATTAAGTTGATGTTTTTTTATGCCAAATAACGAACAAACAAAAGCTACCCACTATATTCATCGAACCAGTTATGGGTTTCAGGAGCAATTAGTCGGCGCTTTTATTCTGGTAACAGTAGGCTTATTGCTGGCAATGTTATTTGCACAAATAAAAAGTCAGAATATATTTGAAGAATATTTCGTTATTTATGGCAAGCTCAGTTCAGCCGAGGGGCTTAGTAAAGAGACTATCGTCCAGATATCAGGCTTTGAAGTTGGACATGTATCAGCTATCGATATTACAGATAAAAACGATATTTTGCTGACGATGAATATCGTTAAGCGATATCATAAATTATTACGTACCGATTCGCGTATTAAAGTCAGTAGTTTAAATGCAACCATTATTGGTAAATCAATAATATCGATAACGGCAGGTTCGCCAGATCTGGCAATGATAGACGAAGGTGTTACTCTGGCTGTTCAGGAATCCAGGTCGGTGGAGGATGTGATAGCTGAAGCAACTGAGACGATTCAAACCGTCAATTCTGTCATAGAAGATATTTCAAATGTCGTAGCAGCCGTAGAACCCAAAAAAATTGCGGATACTATCAGTGCTTTTCAACAACTTGCAACGAATATAAAAGATATGTCAGAACATATAAAAACCGGCGCGGGCCCTGTTGGTACCCTGATTTATGATGATAAATCAAGTCAGGATTTCAAGCAGGGTATTGAAAATTTACATGCAACGACGGTGCAGATAAATCAAATGGTTGAAAGTTTAAACACCGACGTGCAAAAAATACCGCTAATGTTAGAAAGTATAAATGCTGTGATAGATGACACTGACGAAACTATCAAGGCCACACAACGCGTCTGGCCAATTTCATCGGCCATGTCTGGCTCAGATAATAAACAACTCATAACCGATCCTATGCCTGCTAATGATTAAGTTAAAATACCTGTTGTTTGTATATTTAATGCTGATATTAACTGCCTGTGTATCGGCGCCTGATAAAAAAGAAAATCCCTATTTGTTAGAACGTGCCGAATCCTATATGGCCAGTGGTGTTGAGTATTATCAGCATTACGAATATCTGTCAGCCAGGGCGCAATTCACCAAGGCATTATATGAATATCAGGGTTTCAATTATGTGGCGGGTATTGCTCGTTGCCGATTAAATCTGGCAAAACTAGCTATTGCATTGGGTGAGTATGATGAAGCAGATAAAAACCTGAAGCTGGCCCGACAAATAATTGATGACAATAAGCTCAGTGAGTTGACGATACTCGCCGATATTATGAGCTCATCGATGGCCATTCAATTGAAAAATTATGCGTCAGCACTTGCATATCTTGAGCCTTATCTGTCGGACATGAATGCTGTCAAAAATCGTGACGCAGCTATTTATATTGCCGTTATATTGAATCGTGTACGTGTGGCTTTTGGTCTGGGTGATGAGCAAAAAAAATGGATGGACAGGTTTTATCAGGCTATTGATAAGAACGATCCTGGCTATCGCGCTCGCTGGTTGCGATTTCAGGCAGAGCTAGCGAGCCTGAACAATGAATATGCTGACAGTGAGCGATGGTTAATGCAGGCGCTGGAACTGTATCGACAGCAGGCAAATCCAAAAGGAGTATCTTCTGCACTGCAGGCGCTGGGTGCAATTAAATTGAAAAAACAGGACTGGCATGGTGCAGCCGATGACTATGAAAATGCTTTACTGGCCAGTTTTAAAATTAAAGATAAATCTACCGTGCTAGAAATACTGGATGTGTTATCAGGGTTATATCTAAAGCTTGATAAAACGGTTAACAAGAAAAAAGTCGATCATTTGAAATCGGTAATAACCGAAAAAAACAAAAACCTGTGGTATGTGATGCCAGTACCCGGGATTTAAGCTTCATTTACGGCGCGTTTTATGAGTACATATACCGCACCGGTTCCCCCATCTCCAGGCTGTGCACTGGTAAAAGCAAGCACCTGGTCAATGTTTTGTAACCATTTATTGACCATGGCCTTGAGCACCGGCCGGCCGTCATCAGAGTTATATCCTTTACCATGCACCAGGCAAACTACCCTGTATCCCTGATGTTGTGAATGATGAATAAACTCTAATAAGGTTTTTCTGGCCATATCGCGTGTATAGCCGTGTAAATCCAGGTGATCTTCAATCGGTAATTTGCCGTTGCGCAATTGTTTCAGCATGGTTTTCTGAATGCCTGGCCGCATGAATTCAAGGTATTCATTGCATTCAGGAATAAAGTCATCGCTTAGGGTGTCTGTAATGGATTGTCGTTTTTCCGCTGGGCGTTTTTTTATCGGGCCGGGTTTCTTTTTAAAAGACACCTTGTTCTGCTGGATTGGCGTAACATCCGACATGGCCTGTCTGAACAGGTCATAATCATTATGCTTATTTTTTTGCTCGTCAGAATCTGCCATTTTGATTGAATAGTAGTTATAGATTAAGTGACGCCCAGTCTGAAGTTCCCATATAATATCAGCCAATTGTATTTCTGACTCATAATAAAAGTGAATATATTACTCAGCAACGATGATGGCTATCTGGCACCTGGCCTCAAAATACTGGCGGACAGCCTGGAAAAACAGGGAAGGCTCACGGTTGTGGTGCCTGATCGAAATCGAAGTGCTGCCAGTAACTCATTGACCCTGGGGCGTCCAATTCGTGCCAGCAAGGCCGACAATGGATTTATCAAAGTCGATGGCACACCCACGGATTGTGTCCATCTGGCGATTACTGGATTGCTCGAGGAAGAGCCCGATATTGTCATTTCAGGCCCCAATGATGGCCCTAATATGGGCGATGATGTGCTGTACTCGGGCACGGTGGCTGCAGCAACCGAAGGACGGTTTTTAGGTTTTCCCACCATCGCGGTTTCTATGTGTTCTTATGAACCCGTGCATTATGACTCGGCCTGCAAAGCCATCGATATATTGCTGGCACAGATTTCCAAATTAGAGCTGGCTACAACGACTATTCTGAATGTTAATGTTCCTGACTTGCCCTGGAATGAAATAAAAGGATTCCAGTCAACCCGGCTCGGCGCACGTCATAAATCAAAAGGTGTCATTGAGCAGAAAGACCCACGTGGTAAATCCGTGTACTGGGTAGGGCCTCCCGGCGGCGAACAGGATGCTGGCGAGGGTACGGATTTTTATGCCACGCGTCAGGGTTTTATTTCAGTTACCCCTTTGCAGATCGATCTAACCCGGTATGATAGCCTGCAGAATTTAAACCATTGGTTGAAAGAAATTTAAGTGAATTTATCTGATCCCCGTGTCCAGGGTATAGGCATGACGTCCCAGCGAACACGTGATCGTCTGATTGCTCGCCTGCGTGATAAAGGCATCCAGAATGAGCATATACTAAATGTAATGCGCGTTATGCCTCGACATCTGTTTGTGGACGAGGCGATGAGTTCTCGTTCGTATGAAGACTCATCGTTGCCGATTGGACATGGTCAAACCATATCCCAGCCATTTATCGTCGCGCGTATGACCGAAGTTCTACTTGGCCGGGGTGTTCCAGAGAAAGTACTGGAAATTGGTACCGGATCGGGCTATCAGGCTGCCATACTCTCTCAGTTAGTGCCTCAGGTGTATTCGGTGGAGCGCATCGTGGCGCTACAGACCCAGGCCCGTGAGCGATATCACGCCCTGGGCATTAACAATATTGCTTTAAAGCACTCAGATGGATCCTGGGGCTGGCCACAGTACGGGCCTTTCCCAGCGATAATGGTTACCGCTGCACCGGAAGAGGTGCCGGATGCTTTACTGGAACAACTGGCTGTCGGTGGCGTTATGGTTATTCCCGTGGGAAGCCAGACGGGTGTGCAAAAATTATTACAAATTACCCGTGAGGCCGATGGATTTTATGAAGAAGTGCTAGATGGTGTGCGGTTTGTGCCCTTATTGAATGGAGCGGTTCGAAAATGATTTTTGCGGGTTTGTACAAACGTTGTATGGTCTGGGCTGGGCATCCCCACCGGGAACGTTATCTGGTTGGGGTGAGCATCTTCGAGTCATTTGTTTTTCCACTGCCGACTGCTATGTTAATGATCCCGATGGTCATTTCGACCCCGGATAAAGCAATACGACTGGCCACTATTACCACCTTAATGTCAGTACTGGGCGCAGTTATTGGTTATTTATTAGGCTATGGTGCAATCGCTGCTATCGAGCCCTGGATAGTAAAAATGGGCTGGTGGGATCAGCTTATAGCCGCCCAGACTGAATTCGCAGTCTATGGCGTATGGGCAGTTCTTATTGGTGCGTTCACTCCAGCGCCTTTTAAACTGTTTACTATCACCGCGGGTATGCTGTCGATGAGCTTTTTGCCATTTATCCTGGCTTCATTAATCGGTCGTGCGGCACATTTTTACCTGATTGCCTTATTAATGGCCTGGGCAGGACCAAAAATGGAACCCGTTGTGCGAAAGTATATCGAATGGTTGGGCTGGTCGATTATAGTAATAGCACTAGTTGCCTATGCAATTCATAAGTATTTATAAATCTATCAAATATTTTTCGACTATTTTTCTCCTGTTGCTACTTACGGCATGTGGAGAAATACGTAATAACTGGGATCCGCAGGATTACACAGTAAAACGCGGTGATACGCTATATTCAATTGCCTGGCGCTATGAAAAGGATTTTCGAGATATTGCTAGCTGGAATAATATTTCCACTCCTTATGCCATATACCCGGGCCAGCGGCTTCGCATGGCGGCAGACAGTGCCGAGGGAACCATAGACCATGGTGATAAGCCTGAAATCGAAGCTTATCAGCCGTCTCCAGAGGTGGAGACTGTCAGCATTTCTGAGCCCGAACCCATTGCTTCGACAGAACTGGAAAGGCCTGAAACAGCAGTCGTAAGCAAAGGGGATACGTTGTATTCAATCGCTCAACAGCAAGGGCTGACACCACAGCAATTGGCCAGATGGAACGCATTAAAATCCCCGTACCGTCTTTACCCCGGTCAAACCCTGGTTCTGAAGCCCCCGCTGGCTTCATTAGGTAGCAGAAGTACGATTGTAGAGCCCAGGCCGGTAGTTTCGGTGAATATTCCTGCACCCGTCAGCAAGCCGCGGGTTAAGCCATTACCACAAAAAGTTAAAACCTGGCAATGGCCAGCCACAGGGAAACTGGTAAAAACCTTTAGCACCAAAGATCCGAGTAGAAAAGGTATTCGGATTGCAGGAAATCGCGGTCAGGCTGTAATGGCGGCTGCCAGGGGTAAAGTGGTATACAGCGGTAACGGGTTAATAAGTTATGGCAATCTGGTTATTATCAAGCATAGCGGGGCCTATCTCAGTGCCTATGCGTATAATCGAAAATTACTGGTAAAAGAAGGTGATGAGGTCAGGGCAGGACAGGCTATTGCCCAAATGGGTACAACGGATAGTGGCAGGGCGCGGCTACACTTTGAAATTAGAAAGAATGGTAAACCTGTTAATCCGCTGAAATACCTGCCCAAAAGACCTGGCTAATGCCGTGCCAGCAGCCTGTCGAATATTAAGTGGTCGCCTTATATTATCGCTCGTCGACATTTAATTTAAAAATGGGGTTTACTTTTGTCGAGACATCATGCGTATAACTTTTGATAATTTATGAAGCGCTTAAAAAATATTTTGCTGTATCCCTCCAAATAATTATTAATTCAGTACCAAAAAGCACGTAAAACAGAAAAATTTAAATTTATTTGCTATTTTTTTGATATTTTTCTTGTAATTGTTATTTATTTAGATTAAATATGAACCATAAGTCTGTGATTGCACTGGATTTATTATCTTTTCCTTATATAGCGAGGCACTAATAAAAAAAACCTAAACCCTATTATAACAACATGAGATCACGTGGGGAGGATCATCATGAATGCAGTTTGCCAAAAGAAAGAAACCAATACAGGCACCATCGACGCCGATACGAAAGAAACGAATGAAGAAGAGATGTTTCTGGATAATATCGTTGAAGATGAAGAATTGAATGTCGTTGATTCAGCGGAAGATCAGACATCAGATAGTAAGGATGCAGGGCTAAAAGCAGAAAAAACCAAGAAATACGCAGCGGGCAGTGTCAGTCGAAAAGAACTTGATGCCACACGCCTGTATCTACGAGAAATCGAATATTCACCGCTGCTAACCGCAGAAGAAGAAGTCTATTATTCGCGCCTGTCTCGCAAAGGTGTCGAATCAGCACGCAAGAAAATGATTGAATGTAACCTTCGCCTGGTGGTGAAGATTGCGCGTCGCTATATGAATCGCGGGCTAGCACTGCTTGATCTGATTGAAGAAGGTAATTTGGGATTGATTCGTGCAGTCGAAAAATTCGATCCAGAAAAAGGCTTTCGTTTTTCAACCTACGCAACCTGGTGGATCCGCCAGACGGTAGAGCGTGCGCTGATGAATCAGACGCGTACTATTCGCTTGCCGATTCATGTTATTAAAGAACTCAATGTTTATCTGCGAGCTGCACGCAAGCTTGAACAGACGATGGAACATGAGCCTTCACCCGAAGACATTGCACAAATGGTTGAAAAGCCGGTGCAGAATGTTGAAAAAATGCTGGGTTTGAGGGATCGCGTTTCTTCTGTTGATGTTCCTGTCGGCAAAGATAATGATCGTCCGCTACTGGAAATCATTCCTGATCAAAGCAATCCAGAACCATCGGCTATTCTGCAAAATGAAGATGTAATGGCTAATCTGGAAATGTGGCTGAATCAGCTGGAAGAAAAGCAACGTCAGGTTGTTGTGCGTCGTTTTGGTCTACATGGTTATGAGCGCACGACATTAGAAGAAGTGGGTCGGGAGTTAGGTGTTACGCGTGAAAGAGTACGTCAGATACAGATGGATGCCCTGCGTCATTTACGTAAAATACTGGAGAGCCATGGCTTCTCTGAGGAATTGCTGCTTAACGAATAATTCATAATTTCTCTAAGTTGTTATTAAAGGCGAAAATTTATATTTTCGCCTTTTTTTATGCTCGGCTAATTCTCTGTTAATGGTATGAAACGGCCGGGCCTTGGCATGGTGACCGGTTGTTTAGGCTGCTATTTAGAGAATGATTCCCGCCACAACTGTGCGATTTTCAGATACCAGTACATTAAATGTCCTACAGGCCGCACCCGAATCCATGAATTCTATTCCAATGCCCTGGTGTATGACTGAAGCATAGCTGCTAGCCGGTGGGAAGGTTAATTTTTGACCCGTACCAATTAAAATAACCTCCGGTTTCATCGCCAGTATCGGAGCCAGATGCTCCGCTGTTAGTTGATTGATATCGGTCAGCGGCCAGTCTTTGATTATCTGGCGATCATTCAGTACCAGGCTTTGACTAAAAAGGGCGCCGTTAATATTAATTTGATCATGCTGGTAAGCTCGAATGACATTGCTGCCAGCGGATTGTTCTTCGCTAAATTTCATGGGGATATCGGTTATTCACTCAAAGAATTGTAAATTATAACCCTGTCTGATTATTTTTCTAATAACGTTGACAGTTCTGCGTTTCACCAGTAGTTTTCCCGCTTTGTTATTTACATTTGGAAATCTTCGAATTGCAAGACGAATTTCATAGAATTAAACGATTGCCACCTTATGTTTTTAATATAGTAAACCAGTTGAAGGCGGATGCGCGTACCCGGGGTGAAGATATTATTGATTTTGGTATGGGCAACCCCGATCAGCCCACGCCGAAACATATCGTCGATAAATTAACGGAAGCCGCGCAAAGAGGCGATACTCATCGATATTCCATGTCGAAGGGGATACCGCGGTTAAGAAAAGCGATATGTGACTGGTACCAACGTACTTATGATGTCGCTCTGGATCCTGAAACTGAATCCATTGTGACAATTGGTTCAAAAGAAGGGCTTGCCCATCTGGCGCTTGCAACGGTTGGTCCTGGTGATGCTGTGCTGGTGCCTAATCCGGCTTATCCAATACATCCCTATGGCTTCGTCATTGCAGGTGCTGACATACGCCATGTACCAATGACGACCGATGTTGATTTCTTCGAAGAGCTTGAAAAGGCAATAAAAGATACCTGGCCAAAGCCTAAAATGCTGGTACTTAACTTTCCGGGTAATCCGACAGCGCAATGCGTGGAACTGGATTTTTTTGAAAAAGTTATTCAGATAGCAAAGGAACACGAAATCTGGGTTATCCACGATATAGCCTACGCCGGAATTGTATTTGATGGTTATAAACCACCATCCATTTTACAGGTGAAAGGGGCAAAAGATGTTGCGGTAGAGTTTTATTCCTTGTCGAAGACCTATAATATGCCGGGTTGGCGAGTGGGTTTTATGTGTGGTAATTCTGCCCTGGTCGCGGCGCTGGCAAGAATGAAGTCGTATCTGGACTACGGTATGTTTACGCCGATTCAGATAGCGGCTATAGCTGCACTTGAAGGGCCTCAGGATTGCGTCGAAGAAATCCGGCAAATGTACCAGAATCGAAGAGATGTCCTGTGTAACGGTTTAAATGATGCAGGCTGGATAGTGGAACCACCGAAAGCAACCATGTTTGTCTGGGCAAAAATTCCCGAGCAATATCGAGAGCTGGGCTCGCTGGAGTTTTCAAAATTATTGCTTAAAGAAGCGAAAGTAGCAGTATCACCGGGTATCGGTTTTGGAGAATACGGTGATGATCATGTTCGATTCAGTTTAATCGAAAACGAACATCGAACTCGACAGGCGATTCGAAGCATCAGGCAACTGCTTAGGAAAACTGAATAATTACATACATCCCCATATTAATGGGTAGTGCAGAAATTAGAATCTGGAGATTAGAAACAAATGCAACCGGTCAAGATTGGTTTAATGGGATTAGGTACTGTTGGCGGTGGTACGGCCAGCGTTTTACTCAGAAACGGTGAAGAGATATCACGCAGGGTTGGTCGCTGTCTGGAAATTGTGCATGCAGCAGCACGTGAGATCGATAGCCAGACAATTCTGGATGCTTCAAAAGTAAAACTTACAGATAATGCTGAGGATGTTGTTAATGATCCAGATGTGGATATTGTCGTCGAATTAATTGGCGGTTATTCACCTGCCCGTGAACTGGTTTTAAAAGCCATCGAAAATGGCAAGCATGTCGTTACGGCGAATAAGGCATTGATTGCTATCCACGGTAGTGAAATTTTTAAGGCAGCCCAGGAAAAAGGCGTCATCGTTGCTTATGAAGCTGCGGTAGCCGGTGGTATTCCCATCATTAAAGCAATACGTGAAGGTCTCGCCGCTAATCAAATAGAATGGGTTGCCGGTATTATTAATGGCACGGGTAACTTTATTCTGACTGAAATGCGCGATAAAGGCCGTGATTTTAATGATGTTTTAAAGGAAGCGCAGGCGCTTGGGTATGCAGAAGCCGATCCTACCTTTGATGTGGAAGGCATCGATGCTGCCCACAAACTGACTATTCTGGCCTCTTTATCTTTCGGTATTGAATTACAGTTTGATAAAACGTTTACCGAAGGCATCAGCAAAATTACGCCAGAAGATGTCGTATATGCTGAAGAACTGGGTTACCGCATTAAACATCTGGGGATTGCGCGTAAAACAGATAAAGGTATCGAGATGCGCGTACATCCAACCTTGATCCCTGAGCGTCGTTTAATCGCTAATGTCGATGGTGTCATGAATGCCGTGCTTGTTAAGGCGGATGCAGTAGGACCTACGCTTTATTATGGTGCCGGTGCCGGTGCCGAGCCTACAGCCTCAGCCGTCGTGGCAGATTTAATTGATGTGGCGCGAGCCATGGGTAGCGATCAGGAAAATCGCGTTGCCATGCTGGGTTATCAGCCTGATGCGATTTCTAATTTGCCTGTGTTAGCGCATGACGCATTTGAAACCGCTTATTACCTACGTCTGCTGGCTGAAGATCGTCCCGGCGTATTAGCCGATGTAACCCGTATTTTTGCCGATCATGATATTAGTATTGAAGCCGTTATCCAGAAAGAGCCACAGAAAGATCAAACCCGCGTGCCATTGATCCTGTTAACTTCACGGGTTATTGAAAAGAATATGAATGGCGCTATTAGTGAAATTCAAAATCTCGATTCTATTGAAGGCGAGATAACTAAAATAAGAATGGAGCATCTCGGCTAACTATATCGCTAATGTAGGCCGTAAGTTTTTTTATAAATCTGCGGCTTACATTTCGGTGGTTGAGAGTTGCCATTTACCCGGCCTGTCTTTACGGTAATATTTTTCAAGTAAACTGGCATAGTCTATCCTGGGTATCATGACTGCGCCCATGCTTTCCAGATGTGGTGTATAAACCTGCGAATCGATGAGTTTATATCCGTGTTCGATCAGATATTCACATAAATATACCAGCGCTACTTTTGAAGCATCGCTTTTTCGACTAAACATCGATTCACCACAAAATACACTGCCAATTGCAATGCCATATAGTCCGCCGACCAGCTCGCCATCCTGCCAGCATTCAACGCTGTGTGCATAGCCGAGTGCGTGCATTTTACTATAGGCCTGCAGCATGGCATCCGTAATCCATGTGCCTTCCTGATCAGCCCTTGTTTCGGCACAGGCTTTCATCACCTGAATAAAGGCCGTATCCATACGCACATCAAAAGGATTCTTTTTAAGCGTCTTGCGAAGACTGCGCGATATTT